>NZ_LT607803.1:4992673-5677896 GCF_900090195.1 Variovorax sp. HW608 | reverse complement strand
ACAAGCTGGTGACGCCCACGCAGAGCTACGTGATGCGCGCCAAGCCGGGCCCGGTCGCCAAGCTGCTGCCTTCGGCGCACGCGGTGGAGCGCGAGTTCAAGGTGATGAGCGGCCTGGCCGGCACCGACGTGCCGGTGCCGCGGATGTATTGCCTCTGCGAGGACGAATCCGTCATCGGCCGCGCCTTCTACGTCATGGAGTTCATGCAGGGCCGCGTGCTGTGGGACCAGTCCCTGCCCGGCATGAGCAACGCCGAACGCAGCGCGATCTACGACGAGATGAACCGTGTGATCGCCGCCCTGCACACGGTGAAGTTCGCCGAACGCGGCCTCGCCGACTACGGCAAGCCCGGCAACTATTTCGAGCGGCAGATCGGCCGCTGGAGCAAGCAGTACGTCGCCTCGATCACGCAACCGATCCCCGAGATGGACCGGCTGATGGAATGGCTGCCGGCGCACATCCCGGCGAGCGCGCGCGACGAGAAGATGACTTCGATCGTCCACGGCGACTTCCGGCTCGACAACCTGATGTTCCATGCCACCGAGCCGCGCGCGATCGCGGTGCTCGACTGGGAGCTTTCGACGCTCGGCCATCCGCTCGCGGACTTCAGCTACCACTGCATGTCGTGGCACATTCCGCCGGGCGCGTTCCGCGGCATCGGCGGCCTAGACCTCAAGAGCCTCGGCATCCCCACCGAGAGCGAATACATCCGCAAGTACTGCGAGCGCACCGGCATCACGACGCCCGAGGCGCTGGCGCCCGACTGGAACTTCTACCAGGCCTACAACCTGTTTCGCATGGCTGCGATCCTGCAGGGCATTGCCAAGCGGGTCGAGGCCGGTACCGCTTCGAGTGAGCAGGCGGTGGCCTCCGGTCGCGGCGCACGGCCGATGGCTGAAATGGCGTGGCAGTTCGCCCAACGGGCCTGACCCTTTACCCCACAGGAGACGAAATGGACTTCGAATACTCGGCGAAAACCAAAGACTTGCAGAAGCGCGTCACGGCCTTCATGGAAGACAACATCTACCCGGCTGAAGCCGAGTACGCGGCCGAACTGGCGGCCAACACCGCCGCGGGCAAGCGCTGGAGCGCACTCAACGTGGTGGAAAAGGTCAAGGCCAAGGCGAAGGCCCAGGGCCTCTGGAACCTGTTCCTGCCGGTCGACAGCGCGGCCGCATCCGGCTATGACGGCGCCGGCCTGACCAACCAGGAATACGCACCGCTCGCCGAGATCATGGGCCGCGTGCCATGGGCCAGCGAAGCGTTCAACTGCTCGGCGCCCGACACCGGCAACATGGAAACCATCGCGCGCTACGGCTCCGAGGAGATCAAGGCGCGCTGGCTCAAGCCGCTGCTCGAAGGCGAGATCCGCTCCGCCTTCGCGATGACCGAGCCCGAAGTCGCATCGAGCGATGCGACCAACATCTCGACGCGCATCGAACGCCAGGGCGACGAATACGTCATCAATGGCCGCAAGTGGTGGATCTCCGGTGCAGCCGATCCGCGCTGCAAGGTGTTCATCACCATGGGCAAGACGGATCCCGAGGCGCCCAAGCATTCGCAGCAGAGCATGATCATCGTGCCGGCGGACACCAAGGGCATCCGCATCGTGCGTCCGCTCAACGTGATGGGTTACGACGACGCACCGCACGGCCACGTCGAGATGTACTTCGAGAACGTGCGCGTGCCGGCCGGCAACATCCTGCTCGGCGAAGGCCGCGGCTTCGAGATCGCCCAAGGGCGCCTCGGCCCGGGCCGCATCCATCACTGCATGCGACTGATCGGCCTGGCCGAGCGCGCGCTCGAGCTGATGTGCAAGCGCGCCTCGTCGCGCGTCGCCTTCGGCAAGACGGTGGCATCGCAGACGGTGACGCAGGAACGCATCGCCGAGGCCCGCTGCAAGATCGACATGGCACGCCTGCTCACGCTCAAGGCCGCGTGGCTCATGGACGTCGCCGGCAACAAGGTGGCGAAGACCGAGATCGCGATGATCAAGGTGGTGGCGCCGAGCATGGCCTGCCAGGTGATCGACTGGGCCATGCAGGCCCATGGCGGCGGTGGCATGTGCGACGACTTCCCGCTCGCCTACGCCTATGCCGGCGCACGCACGCTGCGCTTTGCGGACGGTCCGGACGAGGTGCACCGCAACGCGATCGCCAAGTGGGAACTGGGCAAGTACGGCACCGGCAAGACAGACGACACGATGCCGGTCACGCGCTTCTGAGCGCAGCCTTCACAATCAGGGCCGCCGCACTGCGAAGTGCCGGCGGCTTTTTTTTACAGCTTCTTCTGAAGGAACATCGCCGAGCCGAAGGCGGGGTCGAGCTGGTAGTTCGCGAAGCCCTCGCGCTCGTAGGCGCGCAGCGCGCTCTGGTTGCCCGACAGCACCTCCAGCGTCAGCTTGCAGGCGCCACGCGCACGCGCCTCCTGCTCGACACGGGCCAGCATGCGCTGCGTCACTCGCTGGCCGCGATGGCTTTGGAGCACCACCACGTCGTGCACATTGACCAGCGGCTTGCAGGCGAAGGTCGAGAAGCCCTCGATGCAGTTGACCAGCCCGACCGGCTGCTCGCCGTCATAGGCGAGCACCGTGAACGCCTGCGGCCTGGCCGCCAGCGCTTCCGGCAGGCCTGCCAGCACATGGGGTTCGAGCGGCGTGCCGCCGCCGGCGGGATCGCGGGCATAGGCATCCAGCAGCGCCACGAGAGCGCGTGCGTGCGCGGCATTGCGATAGTCGGCGAGGCGGACGTCGATCACGGCTCGGTTCACCCAGCCTCCACGGCCGCAACCAGCCGCCTGGCGCAGGCCTCGGACTGTGCAGCGTCCTTGGCCTCGACCATGACGCGCAGCAAGGGCTCGGTGCCGCTGGCCCGGATCAGCACGCGACCCGCGTCGCCGAGCTCGGCCTCGACCCGTTCGATCTCGTTCGCGAGCGTCCGGTTGGATTTCCAGTCCTGATCCCCGGTGAGGCGCACGTTGATCAGCGTCTGCGGATAGAGCTTCACGCCGCCGAGCAGCTCGGCCACCGTCCGGCCGCTGCGCACGCAGGCCTGCAGCACCTGCAGCGCGCTGACGATGCCATCGCCCGTCGTATGGCGGTCCAGCGCCAGCAGATGGCCCGAGCCTTCGCCGCCGAGCAGCCAGTTGCGCTTGTCGAGTTCCTCGAGCACGTAACGGTCGCCCACGCGGGCGCGCACGAATTCGATGCCCTGCGCCTTCAGCGCCATCTCGACCGCCTTGTTGGTCATCAAGGTGCCGACCACGCCGGCGGGCTTCTCGCCGCGCGCAACGCGCTCCATCGCCATCAGGTAGACCAGTTCGTCGCCGTTGAAGAGGCGCCCGCTCGCATCCACGAGCTGCAGGCGATCAGCATCGCCGTCGAGCGCGATGCCGTAGTCGGCACCCTGCACCTTGACCGCTTCGATGAGCGCCTGCGGGTGCGTCGCGCCGAAGCCCTTGTTGATGTTCAGGCCGTCGGGCGCGCAGCCGATGCTGGTCACTTCGGCGCCCAGTTCGTGGAAGACGGCGGGTGCGACCTGATAGGCCGCGCCATGCGCCGCGTCGACCACCAGTTTGTGGCCCCTGAGCGTCAGGTCGTTGGCAAAGGTGCTCTTGCAGAACTCGATGTAGCGCCCCGGCGCGTCGTTGAGCCGCCGCGCCTTGCCCAGATTGCGGGAGTCGACCCACACGGGCTCTTCCTTCAAGGCGGCTTCCACCGCCAGTTCCCATTCGTCGCTGAGCTTGGTGCCGTGCGCGCTGAAGAACTTGATGCCGTTGTCCGGATAGGCGTTGTGGCTGGCGCTGATCACCACGCCGAGGCTCGCACGCTGCGCGCGCGTGAGATAGGCCACGCCCGGCGTCGGCAACGGGCCGAGCAGCACCACGTCCACGCCGGCCGAGTTGAAGCCCGACTCCAGCGCCGATTCGAGCATGTAGCCCGAGATGCGCGTGTCCTTGCCGATCAGGACCGTCGGCCGCGACTCGGACTGCTTGAGCACGCGACCCACCGCGTGCGCCAGCCGCAACACGAAATCGGGGGTGATCGGCGCCTGCCCGACGGTGCCGCGAATACCGTCGGTGCCGAAATACTGTCTAGTCATCGCTCTGCATCCTATCGCTGTCGTTCTCTGTTCATCGCTCGCCAGACGGCGAGCGCTGCGACGGTCTCGCGCACATCGTGCACGCGAACGATCGCCGCCCCCTTCTCCACGGCCAGCACCGCGGCGGCCACGCTCGGCACCATGCGCTCAGCCGCCGATTCGATGCCGCTGACCGCACCCAGCGAGGACTTGCGCGACCAGCCGGCCAGAAGCGGCAGGCCCGATGCCAGCAATTCGCCCTGTCGCGCGAGCAGCGCGAAATTCTGCTGGACGGTCTTGCCGAACCCGATGCCGGGGTCGAGGACGATGCGTTCCGCCTGCACGCCCCGGGCCCTCATCGCCCTGGCCTGCGCCTCGAGGAATTCGCGCACCGCGGGGACCACGTCCCCGCTCATCGGCGCCACCTGCATGGTCTGTGGATCGCGGTGCATGTGCATCAGGCAAACCCCACATGCCGGGTGCGCGCAGACCACCTCCAGCGCGCCGGGTCGCCGCAGGGCCCAGATGTCGTTGACGATGTCCGCACCGAGCTCCAGCACCGCGCGCATCACTTCGGGCTTGTAGGTGTCGACCGAGACCGGCACGCGCAGCTTCACCGCTTCGCGCACGACCGGCACGACGCGCGCCAGCTCCTCCTCCAGGGGCACCGCGGGACTGCCCGGCCGGGTCGACTCGCCGCCGATGTCCAGGATGTCTGCACCCTCGCCCATGAGTTGCTCGCAATGACGGAGGGCCGCCTCGGTCGAGGCATGGGCGCCGCCGTCCGAGAACGAATCCGGCGTGACATTGACGATGCCCATCACCTGCGGGCGCCCGAGATCGATCGCGAAGCGCGTGGTTTGCCAGACCGCCGTCATGCCGCGTCCCCATGAAAAAACGGGGCCAGGGGCCCCGTTGATCGCCAAAGCTCTGTCACGCTCAGGCTGCGGTCGGCGTCGGATCGGGATTCACCGCCGGCGTGCCGCCACTGCCACCGCTGCCCGACGGCGGGACGCGCGGCGTCCAGTCCTTGGGCGGTCGCGGCGCGCGCCCGGCCATGATGTCGTCGAGCTGTTCGGTGTCGATGGTTTCCCATTCGAGCAGCGCCTTTGCCATGGCGTGCATCTTGTCGCTGTTCTCCTCGATCAGCCGGCGCGCCAGGGCATATTGCTCGTCGATGATGCGGCGCACTTCCGCGTCGACCTTCTGCATGGTCGACTCGCTCATGTTCGTGGTCTTGGTGACCGAGCGGCCGAGGAAGACCTCGCCTTCGTTCTCCGCGTAGACCATCGGACCGAGCGATTCGGTCATGCCGTAGCGCATCACCATGTCGCGGGCGATCTGGGTCGCGCGCTCGAAGTCGTTGCTGGCGCCGGTGGTCATCTGGTGCATGAACACTTCTTCGGCGATCCGGCCGCCGAAGAGCATGCTGATCTGGTTCAGCATGTACTCGCGGTCGTAGCTGTAGCGGTCCTGCGCCGGCAGGCTCATGGTCACGCCCAGCGCGCGGCCGCGCGGGATGATCGTGACCTTGTGGACCGGGTCGCACTTGGGCAGCAGCTTGCCGATGAGCGCATGGCCGGCCTCGTGGTAGGCCGTGTTGCGGCGCTCTTCCTCGGGCATGACCATGCTCTTGCGCTCGGGGCCCATGAAGATCTTGTCCTTGGCCTTCTCGAAGTCCTGCATTTCCACCACGCGGGCATTGCGGCGTGCGGCCATGAGCGCGGCTTCGTTGCAGAGGTTGGCCAGATCGGCGCCCGACATGCCGGGCGTGCCGCGCGCGATGATGCTGGCGTTGACGTCCTGGCCCAGCGGCACCTTGCGCATGTGGACATTGAGGATCTGCTCGCGGCCACGGATGTCCGGCAGCGTCACGTAGACCTGGCGGTCGAATCGGCCCGGGCGCAGCAAGGCGGCGTCCAGGATGTCGGGACGGTTAGTCGCCGCGACCACGATCACGCCGAGGTTGGTTTCGAAACCGTCCATCTCGACCAGCATCTGGTTGAGCGTCTGCTCGCGCTCATCGTTGCCGCCGCCGAGGCCGGCACCGCGCTGGCGGCCGACCGCGTCGATTTCGTCGATGAAGATGATGCAGGGGGCGTTCTTCTTCGCGTTCTCGAACATGTCGCGGACACGGGCTGCGCCCACGCCGACGAACATCTCGACGAAGTCGGAACCGGAGATGGAGAAGAAAGGCACCTTGGCTTCGCCGGCGATGCTCTTGGCCAGCAGCGTCTTGCCGGTGCCCGGCGGGCCGACCAGCAGCAGCCCGCGCGGAATGCGGCCGCCGAGCTTCTGGAACTTGGCCGGGTCCTTCAGGAAGTCGACGACTTCCTTGACTTCCTCCTTGGCCTCGTCGCAGCCCGCGACATCGGCGAAGGTCACCTGGTTGTTGTTCTCGTCGAGCATGCGGGCCTTGCTCTTGCCGAAGCTGAAAGCCCCGCCCTTGCCGCCGCCCTGCATCTGTCGCATGAAGTAGACCCAGACGCCGATCAGCAGCAGCATCGGCCCCCAGCTCACCAGCAGGGTCATCAGCAGCGAGCCTTCCTCGCGCGGCTTGACGTCGAACTTGACGTTGTTGGCGATCAGGTCGCCGACGAGGCCCCGGTCGAGGTAGGTGGCGGTCGTTCGGATCTTGCGGTCGTCCGTGGTGACCGCGACGATCTCGCTGCCACCCTGGCCTTCCTGGATCGTGGCGCTCTTGATGCGGTTGTTTCGCACTTCCTCGAGGAAGTCCGAATAGCCGATGTTGCCTGCGCCGGCAACGCCGCGGGTGTCGAACTGCTTGAACACAGTGAACAACACCATCGCGATGACGAGCCATACGGCAACTTTGGAAAACCACTGATTGTTCAAACGAAGCTCCAGTCGATAGCGCGTAGCACTGAAATCAAAAAACGCACCGTGGGCACGTAATTGGCACCCATTTTAGGCTTTTCAACCCGAAAAACCGCCTGATTTCCCTATAGCAGCCATAGGGTGCGAGCGGTCTTGAGGAGAAATCGTGCATGTGGAAACCGGTATCAATTCGTATCGGAAGACTTGAGCCCGAGGCCGACCATGAAAGTTTCTGCCGATTTGTCGCGCGATGCCTTGGGTTTGAATGGTTTGACGACGCGGAAGTTGTCCTTGAAGAGCCGGCTCAACTCGTTGTAGCCGCTGCCATGGAACAGCTTGGCCACCAGCGCCCCTTCGGGTTTCAGGTGGTGGCGGGCAAAGTCGATCGCGAGCTCGATGAGATGCGCCACCCGCGCCGCGTCGGCAGAAGCGATGCCGGAGAGATTGGGCGCCATGTCCGACACCACCAGGTCGGCCTTCCGGCCGGCCATCGCCGCCGACAGCCGCTCCAGCACATCGGCTTCGCGAAAGTCGCCCTGCAGGAAGGTCACGCCTTCGATCGGCTCCATCGGCAGGATGTCCAGCGCGATGATGGTGCCCGCGAGCTCGCCAACGGCGGCCCCGTCCGGCGAGAGTCTCCGGCGGACGTACTGGCTCCATGCGCCCGGCGAAGAGCCCAGGTCGACCACCAGATGGCCGGGCTTGATCAGGCTCAAGCTTTCGTCGATTTCCTTCAGCTTGTAGGCGGCGCGCGCCCGGTAGCCTTCCTTGGTGGCCAGCTTCACATACGGGTCGTTCACGTGGTCGTGCAACCACGCCCGGTTGACCTTCTTCGCTTTCGGTTTGGGATTCATTGACATCGATAATACGGGGATGCCCGCCATTCAACTTACCCCTGCGCAGCGCAAGGTGCATCGCGCCGAAGCGCACCACCTCGACCCGATCGTCATGATCGGCGGCGACGGTCTGACCCCGGCCGTCAAGAAGGAGGCCGATGCCGCGCTGAAGGCCCACGGCCTGATCAAGGTGCGCGTGTTTTCCGATGACCGGGCTGCACGCGAAGCCATGCTCCAGACGCTGGCGGACGACCTGAACGCCGCGCCCATCCAGCACATCGGCAAGCTGCTCGTCCTGTGGCGCCCCATTCCCGAAAAGGAACGGACCCTCGATGAAGACCGCATGCCCGGTCCGCGCGACGTCAAGGTCATCAAGTACAGCAAGCGCGGCGGCCAGCGGCCCGAGATCAAGACGCTGCGCGTGCTCGGCAACCAGCGCCTGACCTCCGGCGGGAACGTCAAGCGCGCCAAGGCTCGCAAGCCCCTGTCGGTCAAGAAGCGGCGGCAGGCGGATTGAGGATGCCCACCAAGACCGCGGCGGGCGCGCAGCGCCACATCCTCTGCATGAAGTGGGGCACCAAGTACGGCCCCGAGTACGTCAATCGCCTCTACGCGATGGTGCGCAGGCACCTCAAGGGCGACTTCAAGTTCGTTTGCCTGACCGACAACAGCGCGGGGATTCGCCACGAAGTCGAATGCTTTCCGATCCCGCCGCTCGATCTCGAACTGGCCCCCGGGCAGGTCGACCGCGCCTGGAAGAAGCTGACGACCTTCGAGCAGGATCTTCACGGTTTGCGCGGCACCGCGCTCTTCATCGATCTCGACGTCGTGATCGTCGGCAGCCTGGACGAATTCTTCGAGTACCCGGGCGAGTTCCTGATCATTCACGACTACGAGCGCCCATGGCGGCGGCGGCGAATCACCGGGAACTCCTCGGTCTACCGTTTCGAAATCGGTGCCCATCCGGACGTTCTGGCGTACTTCCGCCAGAACATGGACAAGGTGCAGGCGGAGTTTCGCAACGAGCAGACCTACCTGTCCGATTTCATGCATCGCAAGGGCACCCTCGCCTACTGGCCCGAAGCCTGGTGCCCGAGCTTCAAGTACCACGGCATCCCGACCTGGCCGACGAACTACTGGAAGGAACCCTTCGTGCCGGAAGGCGCAAAGATCATGGTGTTCCACGGGGAATGCAATCCGCCGGATGCGCTGGCGGGCCGGCGCAACCGGCGCTTCAGGTTCATCCGGCCGGCGCGCTGGATCACGCGGTTCTGGCAGACCTGAGCGACGGGCGCCGGCGGGGTTCAGTTGCGCAGGCGGCCCATGCGCCACAGCAAGGCGCCGGCACACACCCACTGGCCGAGATACATGCCGCTGCCGAGCGAGTGCCAGAGCCTGAGGTTCTCGCGCGCGAGGATGTGCGGCGCGACGGCGTATTGCTGGAGCAGTGCGAGCAACAGGGCGGTCACGATCAGGATGACGGCGACCCGCTCGGAATCCGTCGACCGGTCATCGGCCCGCGACCGGAAATAAAGCAGCAGCACCAGTCCGCACCCCAGTGCCACCCAGGTCTGCGCCGCGAACAACTGGCCCGCGACATTGCCCGCGACGGCGGGATTGCCGAGCCGGGCGAAGAGCATCGGCACCACCAGAAAGCCGATCGTCGTCAGGCTGCCCCACCAGAAGGCGGCGAGCATGAGCGCGATCCGGTCTTTCATCCGGCTCGCTGGCATCTCAGACGTAGCTGACCGCCACGATCTCGTAGCGCTTCAGGCCGCCGGGGGCCTGGACCTCCGCGGTATCGCCTTCTTCCTTGCCGATCAGTGCGCGGGCGATCGGGCTCGATACGTTGATGAGGCCCAGCTTCAGGTCCGCTTCGTCTTCGCCGACGATCTGGTAGCGGACGGCTTCACCGGAGTTCTCGTCCTCGAGCTCGACCGTCGAGCCGAAGACGACCTTGCCGCCGGCATCGAGCTGCGCCGGGTCGATGATCTGGGCCGCCGACAGCTTGCCCTCGATGTCCTGGATGCGGCCCTCGATGAAGCCCTGACGGTCCTTGGCCGCCTCGTACTCGGCGTTTTCGCTGATATCGCCCTGCGCACGCGCTTCCGCGATCGAGTTGATGACGCCCGGTCGGTCGACCGTCTTGAGCTTTTGCAGCTCTTGGCGCAGCTTCTCGGCACCGCGCTTGGTAATCGGAATGGTGGCCACTAGTTTTGCTCCAGAAAGCGAAACCGCCGAACGCTGCCGTTCGGCGGTCGATGGGAGAGAAATGATCAGACGAGCTTGCGTCCGGTCAGCCGGCTCAGGATGGCGAGCGGGCTCGATTCGGGATTGTATTGCCTCGCAGCCGGCAGATGCAGCGTCTGCTCGAGCATGTACTGGCCCGACATGACCGCGTGCGAAGTCTGGTCCGAGAAGCAGACCCACACGGAACCGGCCGGAAACGGCACGGTCTGCTGTTCGGAGTTCTTCTGGTACTCGAGGTCCGACTTCATGCCGTCGTGCAGTTGCAGCATGAGATGGTCGTATTCGCTGCGCAGCGACTTCGTCACCCGAAGGGCACGCAACAGCCGCGCCTGCAGGCGCGAGTACGGCTTGGCGCGCGGCAGGAAGCGTCGCGCGACCGCCTCGAACGGTTCGCCGACGCGCCAGACCCGCGGCGCACCGTCCGGATTGGCGTTGGTGAAGACGCGAAGAATGCGCTCGCCGTAGTTGGGCCGCGAAGGAAAGGCATCGACATGCAGACGGCGGTCATCCGCCCGCCACGACTGCACGCGAGTCTCCACCTGCGTCGGCCTGAAGCTGGTCGGCGCCAGACGCAGCGCCGGCGTGTAGTGCGGCAGGAGACCATGGATCAACTGCTGCGCCTGCGCACGAAAGCGGCCGACCATGGCCGCCACCGCCTGCTGGCGCGCCTCGTCCCCTTCGACGCCTTTCAGGCGCCCCTGCGCATCCAGGCTGATGTTGCGGACCTTCGGCGACAGCACCTGCGGGGACAGCAGCGGCCGCTCCTCGGGCAGGACTTCGAACCCGAGCCGGGGAAAGTACAGGACCTTGCCCGCCTCGAGCGCCGCGATCCATGCGTCGTTGGGCACTGCGCCATTCCAGTCGGCCAGATCGAGTTCGACGAGCTGCGATTCCATGGAGCGCCTTTCAGCAATTACGCCGCCGCGAGCCGGGCATGCATTTCCTGCACCGAGATCACGTCGAGTTCGTTCATGTGACGCATGCCTTCGACAGCCGCTTCGGCGCCGAAGATGGTCGTGAACGTCGTCACGCGCGCCAGCAGCGCCGAGGTACGGATCTGGCGCGAGTCGGTGATCGCGTTGCGGCGCTCTTCCACCGTGTTGATGACCAGCGCAATCTCGTTGTTCTTGATCATGTCGACGATGTGCGGACGCCCTTCGGTCACCTTGTTGACGACCGCGCAGACGACGCCTGCCGCGCTGATTGCCGCCGCCGTTCCCTTGGTCGCGATGAGCTCGAAGCCCAGTGCCGCGAGACCGCGAGCCACTTCCACCGCGCGCGGCTTGTCGTTGTTCTTCACCGAGATGAAGACCCGGCCGGACTTCGGCAGGTGCGTACCGGCGCCGAGCTGCGACTTCACGAAGGCTTCGCCGAAGGTCTTGCCCACGCCCATCACTTCGCCGGTCGACTTCATTTCAGGGCCGAGGATGGTGTCCACGCCCGGGAACTTCACGAACGGGAACACCGCTTCCTTGACGCTGAAGTAAGGCGGCGTGACTTCCTTCGTGACGCCCTGCGACGCCAGCGTCTGGCCGGCCATGCAGCGCGCCGCGACCTTCGCCAGCTGGATGCCGGTCGCCTTGCTCACGTAGGGCACGGTGCGGGAAGCACGCGGATTCACTTCGAGGACGTAGATCACGTCCTGCCCTTCCTTTTCCTGGATCGCGAACTGCACGTTCATCAGGCCGACCACGTTCAAGGCCTTCGCCATGGCGGCACTCTGGCGCTTGAGTTCGGCGACAGTCTCGGCCTTCAGGCTGTAGGGCGGCAGCGAGCACGCGGAGTCGCCCGAGTGCACGCCGGCCTGCTCGATGTGCTCCATCACGCCGCCGATCAGGGTCGCGCCGTCGGCATCGCGCACGCAATCCACGTCGCACTCGGTCGCGTCGTTGAGGAAGCGGTCGAGCAGCACCGGTGAATCGTTGCTGACCTTCACGGCCTCTCGCATGTAGCGCTCGAGGTCGCGCTGCTCGTGCACGATTTCCATCGCGCGGCCGCCGAGCACGTAGCTCGGGCGCACCACCAGCGGGTAGCCCAGCTCGGAAGCCTTTGCCAGCGCTTCCGACTCGGTGCGCGCGGTGGCGTTCGGCGGCTGGCGCAGCTTCAGCTCGTGCAGCAGCTTCTGGAAGCGCTCGCGGTCCTCGGCCGCATCGATCATGTCGGGCGAGGTGCCGATGATCGGCACGCCGTTGGCTTCGAGGTCGAGCGCCAGCTTGAGCGGCGTCTGGCCGCCGTACTGGACGATCACGCCGGTCGGCTTTTCCTTGTCGACGATTTCGAGCACGTCTTCGAGCGTCAGCGGCTCGAAGTAGAGGCGGTCGCTGGTGTCGTAGTCGGTCGAGACGGTCTCGGGGTTGCAGTTGACCATGATGGTCTCGTAGCCATCCTCGCGCATTGCAAGCGCCGCGTGCACGCAGCAATAGTCGAACTCGATGCCCTGGCCGATGCGGTTGGGACCGCCGCCGAGCACCATGATCTTCTTCTTGTTGGTCGGCTCGGCTTCGCACTCGTCCTCGTAGGTCGAGTACATGTAGGCCGTGTTGGTGGCGAACTCCGCGGCGCAGGTGTCGACGCGCTTGAAGGCGGGACGCACGCCCAGGGCACGGCGCTTCTCGCGGATCGCGGTGTCGGTGGTCTTGAGCTGCTTCGCGAGACGGCGGTCGGAGAAACCCTTCTTCTTCAGCGCCAGCAGCGTGTCGCGGTCGATGTCGTCGAGCGACTTGGTCTCGAGTTCGAGTTCGATCTTCACGATCTCCTCGATCTGCACGAGGAACCACGGATCGATCTTCGTCAGCGCATGGACCTCGTCGACGGTCAGGCCCATCGCGAAGGCATCGCCGACGTACCAGATGCGGTCCGGACCCGGCTCGCCGAGTTCCTTTTCGAGGACCTCGCGGTCCTGCGTCTTCTCGTTGAGGCCGTCGACGCCGACTTCGAGGCCGCGCAGCGCCTTCTGGAACGACTCCTGGAAGGTACGGCCCATGGCCATCACTTCGCCGACCGACTTCATCTGCGTCGTCAGGCGCGAATCGGCCTGCGGGAATTTCTCGAACGCGAAGCGCGGGATCTTGGTGACGACGTAGTCGATGCTCGGCTCGAAGCTCGCCGGCGTGGCGCCGCCGGTGATCTCGTTGCGCAGTTCGTCGAGCGTGTAGCCGACCGCCAGCTTGGCCGCGACCTTGGCGATCGGGAAGCCGGTGGCCTTCGATGCCAGTGCGGACGAACGCGAGACACGCGGATTCATCTCGATGACGATCATGCGGCCGTCCTTCGGATTGACCGAGAACTGGACGTTCGAGCCACCGGTGTCGACGCCGATCTCGCGCAGCACCGCCAGCGAGGCGTTGCGCATGATCTGGTATTCCTTGTCGGTCAGCGTCTGGGCCGGCGCGACGGTGATCGAGTCGCCGGTGTGGACGCCCATCGGGTCGAGGTTCTCGATCGAGCAGACGATGATGCAGTTGTCGGCCTTGTCGCGCACGACTTCCATCTCGTACTCTTTCCAGCCGAGCAGCGATTCCTCGATCAGCAGTTCGTTGGTCGGCGAGGCTTCCAGGCCGCGCTTGCAGATGACTTCGAACTCTTCCGGGTTGTAGGCGATGCCGCCGCCCGTGCCGCCGAGCGTGAAGCTTGGGCGGATCACGGTCGGGAAGCCGACGTGCTTCTGCACCGCCCAGGCCTCGTCCATCGAGTGCGCGATGCCCGAACGCGCCGAGCCGAGACCGATCTTGGTCATCGCGTCCTTGAACTTCAGGCGGTCTTCGGCCTTGTCGATGGCTTCCGGTGTGGCGCCGATCAGCTCGACCTTGTACTTGTCGAGCACGCCGTTGCGCCAGAGGTCGAGCGCGCAGTTCAGCGCCGTCTGTCCGCCCATGGTCGGCAGGATCGCGTCGGGGCGCTCCTTGGCGATGATCTTCTCGACCGTCTGCCAGGTGATCGGCTCGATGTAGGTGACGTCGGCCGTGGCCGGGTCGGTCATGATCGTCGCGGGGTTGCTGTTGATCAGGATGACCTTGTAGCCCTCCTCGCGCAGCGCCTTGCAGGCCTGCACGCCGGAGTAGTCGAACTCGCAAGCCTGACCGATGATGATCGGGCCGGCGCCGATGATGAGGATGCTCTTGAGGTCTGTGCGCTTAGGCATTCTTCTGTCCTTCTTTGTGACTTTGCATGAGTGCCGTGAAGCGGTCGAACAGGTAACCGATATCGTGCGGGCCGGGCGAAGCCTCCGGATGGCCCTGGAAGCAGAACGCCGGCTTGTCGGTGCGCGCGAGCCCCTGCAGCGTGTTGTCGAACAGGCTGACGTGCGTCGGTCGCAGGTTCGCCGGCAGGCTCTTCTCGTCGACCGCGAAGCCGTGGTTCTGGCTGGTGATGCTCACGCGGCCGTTGTCGAGGTCCTTCACCGGATGGTTCGCGCCGTGGTGGCCGAACTTCATCTTGAAGGTCTTCGCACCCGAAGCCAACGCCATGATCTGGTGGCCGAGGCAGATGCCGAACACCGGAATGCCGGTTTCGATGAGCTGGCGCGTCGATTCGATGGCGTAGTCGCATGGCTCCGGATCGCCCGGGCCGTTGGCCAGGAAGATGCCGTCCGGACGCAGCTTCAGCACGTCGGCCGCAGGCGTCTGGGCCGGCACGACCGTGATGCGCGCCCCACGCTGGGCGATCATGCGCAGGATGTTCTTCTTGACGCCGTAGTCGAACGCGACGACGTGGAAGCGGGGCGTGATCTGCACGCCGTAGCCCGAGCCGAGCTTCCACTCGGTCTGGGTCCATTCGTAGGTTTCCTTGACCGACACGACCTTGGCCAGGTCGAGCCCGGCCATGCTCGGCGCCGCCTTGGCGGCGGCGATGGCCTTGTCGATCAGTGCCTGGGTGACGGCCTCACCATCGGCGAGGCCGAGGATGCAGCCATTCTGGGCACCTTTGGTGCGCAGATGGCGCGTCAGCTTGCGGGTATCGATGTTGGCGATGGCGACCGTGTTGCCGCGCACGAGGTACTCGTTCAGCGAGGCGGTCTTGCGGAAGTTCGACGCGACGCGCGGCAGGTCCTTGATGATCAGGCCTGCGGCATGGATCTTGTCGGCCTCGATGTCTTCCTCGTTGACGCCGTAGTTGCCGATATGCGGATACGTGAGCGTCACGATCTGCTGGCAATAGCTCGGGTCGGTCAGGATTTCCTGGTAACCGGTCATCGCGGTGTTGAACACCACTTCGCCGGTCGTGACGCCGGTGGCGCCGATCGAGTTGCCGAGAAAGACCGTGCCGTCTGCAAGCGCCAGGATGGCGGGCGGGAATTTTCCCTTGAGAGACAAAAGCACTGGGATCTCCGGATGGATGACGCCCAAAGCGAACCCAAGATGTGACTCGCGGGTCGCGACTTTCGTCGAGGAGTTGGCTTGCGTGCGCTCTGGGCGGGGTATGTTCGGGAAAGCCCTTGATTATACCCGGCGCCGGGTCACGACTTCGCCTGCGCGGCGCTGGCATGCAGGCAAATTGCGGCGGCGGCGGCCACGTTCAGCGACTCTTCACCGCCCGGCTGCGCAATCCGGATGTGCCGCGCGGCCCGCGCCTCGAGTTCGGCCGAAACGCCCTGCCCCTCGTGCCCCATGAGCCAGGCGCACGGATACGGCAATTCGGCCCGGTGCAGCCAGTCGCCGCGGTGCGAGCTCGTGGCCACAAAAGGCACCGAAAGGGCGTCCAGTGCGGCGATCTCCGCCCCCTCGATGAGCCGGAGGCCGAAATGCGCCCCCATGCCGGCGCGCAGCACCTTCGGCGACCACAACGCGGCGGTGCCCTTCAGGGCGATCACCTGCCTGAATCCGAACGCCGCGGCACTGCGGAGGATGGAGCCGACGTTTCCGGCGTCCTGGAGGCGGTCGAGAACCACGCTGGGTGCATGCGATTCGACCGCTGGACGCGACGGCAGATCGAGCACGAACCCCATCGGCGCCGGGGATTCGAGTCCGCTGACGCCAGCCATCAGCGCGTCGGCGATGACGACGGTCTTGTCGGCCGCCCCGGACCACTCGGCCCGCGCCGCCGGCCAGACCGATTCCGTGAACACCGCGACCGCGGCGCGAACACCCCGCTCGCGGGCCGCCCGGCAAAGATGATCGCCCTCGAGCCAGACCCGGCCGGCCTTGCGGTAGGCGCCGGGCTCGTGCGAGAGCTTTCGCAGTTCCTTGAGCAGTGCGTTGTCGCGCGACGTGATGTGGCTGGGCTCGGACGTCATGGCGCGATCCGGATCAGGGCACCCGTCGCCTCCACCACGATGGCGCCGACCCCCTGGATGCCCGCCGCCCCGCCCGAATCGCGCGCCAGCACCGCCGCCACGGGACTGAACGATCGCCGGTGATGCACGCACGCGCCGTGCCGTTCCAGCGCCTCGAGGTGCTCCGGCGTGCTGTAACCTTTGTGGCCGGCAAAGCCGTAGAGCGGAAACTCCGCGTGAAGCTGCTCGCAGAGCCGGTCGCGGTAGACCTTCGCGAGGATCGAAGCGGCCGAGATCGCCTTGATGCGCGCATCGCCCTTGACCACGGCCTCCGCCAGCACATCGAGCGTCGGGAGCCGGTTGCCGTCCACCAGCACCTTGGCCGGCTTGAGCCGCAGGCCCTCGACCGCCCTGCGCATCGCGAGCATCGTCGCCTGCAGGATGTTGTGCGTGTCGATCTCCTCGACGCTCGCCTGCGCGATCGAGCAGCACAGGGCCCTGGCCAGGATCTGGTCGTTGAGCCTTTCGCGCTGCAGAGCGGTCAGGGTCTTCGAATCCGCCAGGCCGCGGATCGGGCGCTGATCGTCGAGGATCACCGCCGCGGCAACGACCGGGCCCGCCAGCGGGCCGCGCCCCGCTTCGTCGACGCCGGCCACCAGGCCCGGCGCGTCCCAGGCCAGCGTGGCCTGCTCAGCCTTCAAGAACTTTCTGGATCGCATCAGCGCACAGTGTCGGTGTATCGCGCAGCAATTCGCTGTGCAGGGCGCAAAAACGTTGTTGCAAGGCGTGAACCCTGTCGGGTGCGTCGAGCCATTCGAGCGTCGCCTCGGCCAAGGCCTGCGGCGTTGCACGCTCCTGGAGCACCTCGGGCACGACGAACTCTCCTGCAAGGATGTTGGGCAGTCCGACCCAGGGCTGAAGCTGCTTGTGCCGCATGATCAGGTTCCAGGTCAGCGAATTCATGTGATAGGAGATCACCATCGGCCGCTTGAAGAGCGCCGCCTCGAGCGTGGCGGTGCCGCTCGCGATCAAGGTCACGTCGCAGGCGGCCAGCACCGCATGGGATTGACCGTGGAGCAGCGTCACCTGGCCCGCCATCCCGCTGGCCTCAAGCAACTGCTCGATCTCCGCCCGCAGCGTCGGCAGGACCGGAACGATGAACTGCAACGACGGCCGGGCCTTGCGCATGAGCGCCGCGGAGGCAAAGAACCGCGGCGCGATGTGGCGGATCTCCGAGCGGCGGCTTCCTGGCAGCAAGGCCACCACGGTGGCATCGGCCGCCAGCCCGAGCGAGGCGCGAGCCGACGCGCGATCGGGCGTCATCGGGATGACCTTGGCCAGCGGGTGACCGACGTAGGTGGCGGCGATGCCGTGCTTGGCAAGCAGCTCGGGCTCGAACGGAAAGATGCAAAGGACGTGATCGGCAGCGGCACGCAGCTTCACCACGCGTTCGGGACGCCATGCCCAGATCGAGGGACAGACGAAGTGCGCCGTCTTGATGCCGCTGGCACGCAGGCCGGCCTCGAGATCCAGGTTGAAATCCGGCGCATCGACGCCGATGAAGATGTCCGGCCGCTCGCCCTGGAGGCGCGCCCTGAGCTGGCGGCGGATGCCGGCGATCTCGGCGTAATGCCGCAGGACTTCGATGTAGCCGCGGACCGCGAGCTTCTCCTGCGGCCACCAGGTTTCGAAGCCGCGCGACAGCATCTGCGGGCCGCCGATCCCGACCGCCTTCAGCTCGGGCCAGCGCGCCTGCAGGCCGTCGAGCAGCAGCCCGGCCAGCAGATCGCCCGATGCTTCTCCTGCGACCAGCGCGAACTGTCGCGTTGCAGCTTCGACCGACATTGGGTTCAGCGCGCGATGCCGTTCACGGCATTGCCCAGGAAAGCGTCCATCCGGGCGATGTCTTCCGCCGCGCGGGGCATCTCGGCGGCCAGCCCGGCGATGCCCTCGCGGGCTTCGTCCAGTGTCTTGCCCTGGCGATAGAGCAACTTGTGCATCTCGCGGATGGCCGCGATGCGCTCGGCCGAGAAATCACGGCGCCGGAGGCCGACGAGATTGACGCCACGCACGACCAGCGGACTGCCGTCGACCACCATGTAGGGCGGGACATCCTTGTTGACGTGGCTCGCGAAGCCGACCATCGTATGGGCGCCGATCCGCATGCGCTGGAGCACGCCGGCGAGGCCGCCCACGGTCGCCCAGTCCTCGACGTGGACGTGGCCGGCCAAGGTCACGTTGTTCGCCATGGTGATCTGGCTGCCGAGCTGGCAATCGTGCGCGATGTGCACGTACGCCATGATCCAGTTGTCGTCGCCCACGCGCGTGACGCCGGCGTCCTGCGCGGTGCCGAGATTGAAGGTGCAGAACTCGCGAATGGTGTTGCGATCGCCGATCACGAGCTCGGTCGGCTCGCCGGCGTATTTCTTGTCCTGCGGAATCGCGCCAAGGGAAGCGAACTGGAATATCCGGTTGTCGCGGCCGATGGTGGTGCGGCCCTCGATCACGCAGTGCGCACCGATCGTGGTGCCGGCACCCACGCGCACGTGCGGCCCGATCACCGCGTAGGGCCCGACGCTGACGGTGGGGTCCAGTTGCGCGGCGGGGTCGACGATGGCCGTGGGATGAATCAGAGTCATGCGCGGCGCAGGCTCAATTGATCTGCCGCATGGCGCACATCAGGGTGGCCTCGCACGCCAGTTCGGCACCGACGGACGCCTTGCCCTTGAACTTCGAGATGCCGGCCTTCATGCGCTCGATCTCGACTTCGAGCCTCAGCTGGTCGCCGGGCTCGACGGGACGCTTGAAGCGCGCGCCGTCGATCGCCGCGAAGTAGTAGATCGTGTTGTCGTCCGGAACGATGTCCAGCGAGTGGAACGAAAGCAGCGCCGCTGCCTGCGCCATCGCCTCGAGCATCAGCACGCCCGGCATCACCGGCCGGTGCGGGAAATGGCCATTGAAGAACGGCTCGTTCATGGTCACGTTCTTGATCGCCGTGATGCGCTTGCCCTTCTCCATATCGATCACGCGATCCACAAGCAGGAACGGGTAGCGGTGGGGAAGCAGCTTGAGGATTTGATGGATATCGAGCGTCATGATTTCTTGTCCTGCATCGTCAGTTTTTCCAGCGCCTTGAGGCGCTCGCGCAGACTGTGCAGTTGCTTGAGCGTGGCTGCATTCTTTTCCCAGGCGGCATTGTCGTCGATGGGAAACACGCCGGTGTAGTGGCCCGGCTTGTGGATGGATCGGGTCACCAGCGAGGTCGACGAGATGTGCACGTGATCGGCGATGGTCAGATGCCCGAGGACGCCCGCGCGCCCTCCGATCGTGCAGTAGGCGCCGATCGTGGCACTTCCCGCTACGGCGGCGCAGCCGGCCATGGCCGTGTGCTTGCCGATGTGCACGTTGTGGCCGATCTGGATCAGGTTGTCGAGCTTGACGCCGTCCTCGATCACGGTGTCTTCGAGCGCACCGCGGTCGATGCAGGTATTGGCGCCGATCTCCACGTCGTTGCCGATGCGAACTGCGCCGAGCTGCTCGATCTTGACCCAGGCGCCTTCATGCGGCGCGAGTCCGAATCCGTCCGCGCCGATCACGACACCCGGATGCAGAAGGCAGCGCTCGCCGATGATGCAATCCTCGCTCACGGTCACCCGGGACTTCAGGACGGTCTCCGCGCCGATGCGCGCGCCGCGCTCGATCACGCACAGCGCGCCGATGCGAGCGGTCGGATCGATCGTCGCGTCGGGATCGATGACGGCCGTCGGGTGGATTCGCACGGCGTCCGGCCTGGCATGGGTCTTCCGCCAGAGCTGCGTCAGCCGCGCGAAATAGAGGTAGGGGTCCGCCGCGACGATGAACGCACCCCGCTCGGCCGCCGCTTCGCGCATGGAAGGCGCCACGATGACGCACCCCGCCTTCGAGGCGGCAAGCTCCTTGCGGTATTTGGGATGGCTCAGGAAGCTGATGGCGTCGGGCTGCGCCGTCGACAGCGGCGCCAGCCGCTCGATGGACAGCGCCCGATCGCCGTCAAGCTCGCCCCCGAGCGCATCAACGATTTCGCCTAGCCGGATTGCCACACCGAGATGCGGCGCTATTTGCCGCCGTTGGTAGTTGTTGCGTTCAGCGCCTTGATCACCTTCTCGGTGATGTCGTGCTTGGGATTGATGTAGATCGCCTCCTGCAGGATGGCGTCGTACTTCTCGGCCTCGGCAACCTGCTTGACCACGCGGTTCGCGCGCTCGTAGACCTGCTGGAGCTCCTCGTTCTTGCGCGCGTTCAAGTCTTCCTGGAACTCGCGGCGGCGGCGCTGGAAGTCCCGATCCTGTTCGACCAGCGCGCGCTGACGGGCAATGCGCTGGGTTTCGGACAGCGTGGGAGCCTCGCGCTCGAACTTCTCCGAAGCGGCCTTGAGTGCCTCGCCTTGCGCGGTCAGGTCCTTTTCACGCTTGAGAAACTCGGATTCCAGTTTGGCCTGCGCCGCCTTTGCGGGAAGGGCCTCGCGCAAAACGCGATCCGGATTGACGAACCCGATCCGGAAGGTTTCCTGCGCGTGCGCCGGCATTCCCACGGCCATGAGGGCCGGAAGCAGCAGCGCACCTGCGGCACGGAGCAAAGCAGTCATTAGAAGGAGGTTCCGATCTGGAATTGCAAGCGCTGAATTCTATCCTCCGGGATGAAGGTCGACGGGTCCAACGGATTTCCCTCGGCTTTCTGATACTTGACCGGGAGCGCATAGGCCAGGCGCAATGGTCCGAGCGGAGAAACCCAGCTGATGCCCAAACCGGCCGAGGCACGAATCTTCCTGATGGCGTCCCATTGCGCATCGGTCGAGAAACTATTCCGGTCCGCAAACACGTTACCCGCGTCGAAGAAACCGTAAAGGCGCAGCGTGCGGTCGTTGCCGGCGCCGGGGAACGGTGTGCTCAGCTCGGCGTTGAAGATCGCCTTCTTGGTGCCGCCCAAAGCGGCGCCCTCGGTCTGGCCCGCGATCGGCTGGTCGCGCGGACCCAGCGAGTTCTGCTCGAAGCCTCGCACCGAACCCAGGCCACCGGCGTAGAAGTTCTTGAAGATCGGGTAGGCCTTGTTGCCATAGGCGTCCGCATAGCCGAGTTCGCCGTTGATCGCGAACGTGTACTGCTTGCTGAGCGGGAAGAACTGCTGGTACTGGTAGTTGGCCTTGTAGTACTTCATGTCCCCGCCCGCGCCGACCTCGAGGTTGGCGCGTTGCAGGCGGCCGCGACTCGGCACCAGGGCACTGTCCCGGTCGTCCCGCGACCAGCCGACGGTCAGCGGAATACCATTGACCGAGTTGTCCTGGCAGATGATCACCAGGCCGTCGGCACCCGTGGTGCAACCGAAGTAGTTGCGATAGGACTGCGGCGTCAAGGCAGCCACCTTGCTGCCCGGGTCGAAGTGGTAGCGCTCGAGGCCGGCGCCGAAGTAGACCGTGTCGACCTCGCTGAACGGCACGCCGAAGCGAATGTTGCCGCCCTCGTTGACCAGCTTGTAGTCGCCGTCGACCGTGTAGTACGGCCGGGTCGTGGTGCTGTACAGGCTGATGGCGCGGGAAATCCCGTCCTTCGTGAAGTACGGATCGACCGTCGTCAACGACAGCGTGCGGTTGTACTTGCTGGTATTGACCTGCACGCCGAGGTAGTTGCCGGAGCCGAAGACGTTCTCCTGCGAGATGCCGAAGGTCAGGGAGACCTTGTCTGCGGTCGAGAAGCCGGCGCCCAGTTGCAGCGAGCCCGTCGGCTTCTCCGCCACGTTGATCATGAGGTCGACCTGATCCGGCGAGCCCGCCACTTCCTGGGTATCGACATTGACTTCGGTGAAGAAGCCCAGGCGGTCGACGCGGTCGCGGGACAGCTTGATCCGGTCGCCGTCGTACCAGGAGGCTTCGAACTGCCGGAATTCACGGCGGATGACTTCGTCCCGGGTGCGATTGTTGCCACCGATCGCGATGCGGCGGACGTACACGCGGCGGCCCGGGTCGGCATTCAGGGTCAGCGCGACGCGGTTGTTGACGCGGTCGATCTCCGGCTCCGCCTGCACGTGGGCGAAGGCGTAGCCGAACGAAGCGAAATAGTCGGTGAAGGCCTTGATCGTCTCGTTGACCTGTTCGCCGTTGTAGGGCTCACCCGGCTGGATCGTCACCAGCGACTTGAACTCGTCTTCACGGCCGAGGAAGTTGCCGGACAGCTTGACACCCGAGACCACGAACTTCTGGCCTTCGGTGAGGTTCACCGTGACGGAGAGATCCTGGCGGTCCGGGGAAATGGCCACCTGGGTCGAATCGATGTGGAACTCGAGATAGCCGCGCGTCAGGTAATAGGAGCGCAGCGTCTCGAGGTCGGCGTTGAGCTTGGCCCGCGAGTACTGGTTGGACTTGGTGTACCAGCTCAGCCAGCCGCCGCTGTCCTGATCGAACAGGCTGAGCAGCGTCGACTCGCTGAAATCCTTGTTGCCCACGATGCGCACTTCGCGGATGCGCGCGGGCTCACCCTCGGTCACCGTAAAGGTCAGGTTGACCCGATTGCGCTCGATCGGCGTGACCGTCGTGACGACCTGTGCGTTGTAGAGACTGCGGCTCACGTACTGGCGCTTGAGCTCCTGCTCGGCGCGATCGGCCAGCGCCTTGTCGAAGGGCCGGCCTTCCGCCAGGCCCACTTCGCGCAGCGCCTTCTGAAGCGCTGCCTTGTCGAATTCCTTCGTGCCGACGAAATCGACATCCGCGATGGTCGGCCGCTCTTCCACGATCACGACCAGCACATCGCCGTTGACGTCGATGCGCACATCCTTGAACAAACCCAGATCGAACAGCGCACGGATGGCGGCGGAACCACGCTCGTCGCTGTACTGATCGCCAACGCGAAAGGGCAGCGAGGCGAAGATGGTCCCAGGCTCCACACGCTGAAGTCCTTCGACCCGAATGTCGCGAACCGTGAATGGTTCGACCGCCCAAGCCGCGGTGGCGGCAATCGCGCTGGCCACAACTGCGGCAACGCTGCGCAGGCGAAAGCGACTGAATGAATTATTCATCTGTGAAATTGAGCCAGCGCGGAAGGGGCTGGCAGATAGTTAACCAAAGAGCCGCGTGACGTCGTTGAAGAGTGCGATCGACATCATGGCCAGCAGCAACGCGACACCACCGCGTTGAAGCCGCTCCATCCATGCGTCGGAAACACCCCTGCCGGTCAGGCCCTCCCAAAGATAATACATCAGGTGTCCTCCATCGAGGACCGGCAACGGCATCAGGTTCAACACGCCAAGACTCACGCTGATCAGAGCGAGAAAAACCAGGTACTGGGTCAATCCGAGGCTCGCGGATTTCCCTGCATAGTCGGCGATCGTCAGGGGTCCGCTCAGGTTCTTGAGCGACGCTTCGCCGATGACCATCTTGGCCATCATGCGCACCGTCAGCGCCGAGACCTCCCAGGTGCGGACAACGCCGTTGCGGAATCCCTCGACCGCGCCCTGCCGCACCAGAACCATCTCGGGTGGCGCACCCACGTAGGCGCCGATGCGGCCGACCTTCGTGGCGCCCTCATCGCGCACCTCGGGCGCGACCTCGATCTTGACCATCTGCCCAGCGCGCTCGACCTGCCAGGTCTGGCTGCGCGGCTGGTCGCCGTTGACCGAAGCGCGAATGACCTCGCGCAACTGCTGGCCATCGAGGATCGCAACGCCCCCGACGGCGCGCACCACATCACCGGCGTGCAGACCGGCGCGCTCCGCCGCACTCCTGGCCATCACTTCGCCGATCTCGGGGCGGGTCAGCGGCGCGACGACACCGATCTTCTTGAACATCTGCGCGTCGGCATCCTTGGCCTCGACGCGGCTCAGGGGCAGCACGAGCTCGCGGGATGGACGTCCGCCCTCGCCTGATATCTCCAGCGTCAGGTCGCGCTGGTCGAGCGCGCCTCGCGTGATGCGCCAGCGCAGATCCTCGAACGATCGGACGCTTTCCAGGTCGCCATCGAAGCCTGCCCGCGTGACATGCTCGCCACCACGCAGGCCGGCCGCCTCCGCGAGGGAAGCCACGACCGGGCGCGCGAGCTTCGCGGCCGGCTCCTGCACGCCGATCCAGTTGACCAGCGTATAGAGCAGCACCGCCAGCAGCAGGTTGGCCAATGGGCCCGCAGCGACGATGGCGGAGCGAGAGCGCAGAGGCTGGGTGTTGAACGCGCGATGCCGCTCCTCGGGCGCAACCGGGCCTTCACGCTCGTCGAGCATCTTCACGTAGCCGCCGATCGGGAAGGCGCCGATGACGAACTCGGTGTCCTGCCCCGGATGCTGGCGCTTCGGCTTCCAGCGATAGAGGGTCGGTCCGAAGCCGATCGAGAAACGCAGCACTTTCACACCGCACGCGACGGCCACGCGGTAGTGACCGTATTCGTGCACCGCGATCAAGAGGCCCAGTGCAACGATGAAGGCGACGACTGTGAGCATCGGGTGTCCCGGAAGTTGGTGGCGTCAGGCCGCGAAACGCAGCGCAGCGGCGTTGGCCGCGGCGCGGGCAGTCGCATCGAGTTCGAGCAGGTCCCCGAGCGACTGCGGCTTGGAGGGATGCACCACCTCCAAAGTTTCCATGTTGACCGCATGGATCCGGTCGAAGCGCAGCCTGCGATCGAGGAAGGCCTCGACGGCGACTTCGTTGGCTGCGTTCAGGACCGCCGTGGTACCGGGCGCGGCGCGCAGGGCCTGCCAGGCGAGTTCGAGACCGGGAAAGAGCTCCGCGTTGGGCGGATCGAAGGTGAGCGCGGCCATCTGGCGGAAATCGAGCCGGCTCGCGCCGCTCTCGATCCGTTCGGGCCACGAGAGCCCCACCGCGATGGGCACGCGCATGTCGGGCGTGCCCAGTTGCGCGATCACGGACGAATCGGTGAACTGGACCATCGAGTGCACCACGCTCTGCGGATGGATCACCACCTCGATCTGCTCCGGCTGCACACCGAACAGATGGCGTGCCTCGATGACCTCGAGCGCCTTGTTCATCATGGTCGCGGAGTCCACGGAAATCTTGCGGCCCATCACCCAGTTGGGATGGGCGCACGCCTCCTCCGGCGTCACGCTCGTCAGCGACGCCGGCAAGCGCGTGCGGAACGGCCCGCCGGAAGCGGTGAGGATGATCTTGTCGATCCGCCGCGCCCAGGTCGACGGATCCTCCGGCAGCGACTGGAAGATCGCCGAGTGCTCGCTGTCGATCGGCAGCAGGGTCGCGCCGCCGGTGCGCACCGTGTTCATGAACAGATCGCCGCCGACCACCAGCGCCTCCTTGTTCGCGAGCAGCAGGCGCTTGCCGGCACGGGCGGCGGCCAGACAGGGACCCAGGCCGGCCGCCCCGACGATGGCGGCCATCACCGCATCGGCTTCCTCGTGCGAGGCGATGGATTCGAGGGCGCCCGCACCCATCAGGACGCGCGTCGGCAGACCGTTCCGGGCCAGCTTTTCGGCGAGCAGCTCACCATGCGGCGTGCTCGCCATCACGGCGAACTTCGGCGAAAAGCGCGCGCATTGCGCGAGCATCTCGTCGACCTTCGTGGCCGCGGACAGTGCAAAGACCTCGAAGCGGTCGGGATGGCGGGCGATCACGTCGAGGGTGCTGGCACCGACGGACCCCGTCGACCCGAGCACCGTGACGCGCTGTTTGGTTGTGTTCACAGGAAAGCCAACATCATTGCAATGGGCAGCGTCGGCAGCAGCGCGTCGACCCGATCAAGTACGCCGCCGTGCCCTGGCAGCAAGGCGCTGCTGTCCTTGGCACCGGCACTGCGCTTGATCAGCGATTCGACCAGGTCGCCGACCACGCTCATCGCCGCCAGGAATATTACGCCGATCACGAGCAGCCACCAGCCTCGCTCGGCAAGACGGGTGTACAGGCTCGCGACGCCGGCCCGCAGGGCCGAATCGCTCCAGGCCCAGGCCAGGGCCAGAACGACCACGCCGGCCATGCCGCCCCAGACGCCTTCCCAGCTCTTTCCGGGACTGATGGTCGGCGCGAGCTTGTTTCGCGTGAACTTGAGCCCGAAGGCCCGGCCGGAGAAATACGCGAAGACATCCGCCACCCAGACCAGCACGAGGATGGAAAGGAGAAAGTTGATCCCGACGACCCGCGCCTGCACCGCGGCCAGCCATGCGACCCACAGCGCGAGTTGTCCAACCACGAGGCGCAGCCCCCGCGGAATGCGCGGCCATCCCGGGACCGCGACGCGCAGCAGCGCCGCGCCCCCCAGCACCCACCCGGCACTGGCCACGATCCACACCGGAAGCAGGGAGCTCTCGAGCAGGCCCAGCCACCACGAGAGCGCGCAAAGCACGGCGATCTCGGCGCCGAGAAACAGCGAGACGCGCGAACCGTAACCGTTGAGTCGCCCCCACTCCCAGCCGGCGGCGGCGATCAGCGCCAGCATCACGCAGGCGAAAGGGACGGGGGACGGATAGAAAAGCGCAGGCAGCAGGATCGCCAGCAGGACGACGGCGGTGATGATGCGTTGTTTGAGCATTCGCTCAAGCAGCTTGCTGGTCGGGGCGCGTCGCTGCCCGAACCTGTGCGGAGGTCTGACCGTAGCGGCGCTCGCGGTTCTGGTAGGCCGCGATGGCCTCGTCCAGCGCGGCCTCGTCGAACTCGGGCCACAGGCGATCGCTGAAGAACAGCTCGGCGTAGGCGCTTTGCCAGAGAAGGAAGTTCGAGAGGCGTTGCTCGCCGCCCGTGCGGATGAACAGGTCGGGATCGGGAACGTGCGACAGGGCCATCGCCGCATCGAGGTTGGCCTCGGTCAGCGCTTCGCCCCGGGCCGCCAGCTGTGCCGCGGCGCGCGCGATGTCCCAGCGCCCGCCGTAGTTGAAGCACACATTGAGGACCAGGCGCGAGTTGTGCGCCGTGGCCGCCTCCGCCTGCGCCAGGCCCGCCGCGATCTTCTCGGACAAGCCGCCGCGCTCGCCGATGAAGTGCAGCCGGACGCCGTCCTGCATGAGCCTGGGCACCTCGCGCCCGAGGGCCACGACCATCAGGTCCATCAGTCCCGAAACCTCTTCGACCGGACGATTCCAGTTTTCGGACGAGAACGCGAAGACGGTGAGCACCGAGACCCCGCGGGCGGCGCACGCTTTGACGCAGCGCCGCAAGGACTCGACGCCCTGCTTGTGCCCGGCGACGCGCGGCAGAAAGCGACGTGTCGCCCAACGGCCGTTCCCGTCCATGACGATCGCAATGTGATGGGGAACGGCGGGCGCTGCGCTCATCGTCAGACCGCCATGATCTCGGCTTCCTTCGCCACCACGAGGCGGTCGATTTCCGCGATGTGGCGATCGGTCACCTTCTGGATCTCGGCTTCGGCGCGCTTCTGGTCGTCTTCGGAGGCCAGCTTGTCCTTGACCAGCTTCTTGATCGCGTCGTTGGCATCACGGCGCAGGTTGCGCGTCGCGATCTTGGCCGTTTCGCCCTCGTTGCGGACGAGCTTGGTCATCTCCTTGCGGCGCTCCTCGCTCATGGGCGGCATCGGCACGCGGATCAGATCGCCCATCGATGCCGGGTTGAGGCCCAGGTCGCTCTCGCGAATCGCCTTCTCGATCTTGGCGCCCATGCCCTTTTCCCAGGGCTGGACGCTGATCGTGCGGGAATCGATCAGCGACACATTGGCCACCTGCGACAGCGGCACGCTGGAGCCGTAGTAGTCGACGTGGATGGAGTCGAGCAGCTGCGGATTGGCACGCCCCGTGCGGATCTTGGTCAGGTTGTGTTGGAACGCCGCCAGCGATTGATTCATCTTGGCGTCCGTCGTGTTCCGGATTTCTGCGATGGTCATATTCTTTCTCCACTCAGGCATGCACCAGCGTGCCTTCGTCCTCGCCCATCACGACACGCTTGAGCGCACCGTTCTTGAAGATCGAGAACACCTTGATCGGCAGGTTCTGGTCGCGGCACAGCGCGAAGGCCGTGGCGTCCATGATGCCGAGATTCTGCGCGATGGCTTCGTCGAAACTCAGGCGCGAATAGCGGGTCGCGCTCAGGTCCTTCTTGGGGTCCGCCGTATAGACGCCATCGACCTTGGTCGCCTTCAGCACCAGTTCGGCGCCGATTTCGGCGCCGCGCAGGGCCGCGGCGGTATCGGTGGTAAAGAAAGGGTTGCCGGTCCCGGCGGCGAAGATCACGACCTTGCCTTCCTCCAGGTACTGGAGGGCCTTGGGACGGACGTAGGGTTCCACCACCTGCTCGATCGCGATCGCCGACATCACCCGGGCGATCAAGCCCTGCTTGTTCATCGCGTCCGCAAGGGCCAGCGAGTTCATGACGGTCGCGAGCATGCCCATGTAGTCGGCCGTGGCGCGATCCATGCCGACCGAGCCGCCCGCGACGCCGCGGAAGATGTTGCCGCCGCCGATGACGACGGCGACCTCGACGCCCATGTTCACGACCTCGGCGACCTCACCCACCATGCGAACGATCGTCGCGCGGTTGATGCCGAATGCGTCGTCCCCCATCAACGCCTCTCCCGACAGCTTCAACAAGATTCGCTTGTGGGCCGGGCGGGTTTCTGGCATGGAGTGTTCCTTCAAAGTTGGGCGTGTGCGAGTGTATGACGTGGAATTGAAACAGCGGCGGCGCGAAGACTCGCACCGCCGCCGTGGGGCCGCGACTCAGGCGGCAGCGGCCTTTGCAGCGGCGACCTGGGCCGCCACTTCGGCCGCGAAGTCGTCGACCTTCTTCTCGATGCCTTCGCCGACCACGTACAGCGTGAACGACTTGATCGTGGTGTTGGCACCCTTGAGCATCTGCTCGACGGTCTGCTTGTCGTTCTTCACGAAGGACTGGTTGTGCAGCGACACTTCCTTGAGGTACTTCTGCACGCTGCCTTCGATGCGCTTGGCAACGATGTCCGCGGGCTGGGGCTGCTTGCCGGCGGCTTCGGCGGCCTTGCGGTCTTCTTCCGCCTTGCCGGCCGCGACCGCGCGTTCCTTCTCGATCAGTTCGGCCGGGACGTCGGCCGACGAGATCGCCACCGGCTTCATGGCGGCGACGTGCATCGCGACGTCCTTGGCGGCCGTCGCGTCACCCTCGAACTCGACCATCACGCCGATGCGGGTGCCGTGCAGGTACGACGCCAGCTTGCCGTTGCCGGCGAAGCGCTTGAAGCGGCGGAAGGTCATGTTCTCGCCGATCTTGCCGATCAGGCCCTTGCGGACGTCCTCGAGCGTCGGACCGAAGGTGTCCTGCTCGTACGGCAGCGCACCGAGCGCTGCCAGGTCCGCGGGGTTGTGCTTGGCGACCAGCATGGCCGCGGCGTTGGCCAGGGCCAGGAAGCTGTCGTTCTTGGAGACGAAGTCGGTTTCGCAGTTGATCTCGACGATCGCGCCGGCATCGCCTTCGGCATAGGCGGCGACCACGCCTTCGGCCGTGATGCGGCTCGAAGCCTTGCCAGCCTTGTTGCCCAGCTTGATGCGCAGCAGCTCTTCGGCCTTTTCCATGTTGCCGTCGGCTTCGGTCAGCGCCTTCTTGCACTCCATCATCGGAGCGTCGGTCTTGGCGCGCAGCTCGGCGACCATGCTTGCGGTGATTGTTGCCATGTGTATTCTCCGTTCGGTTTATCAGTTGCCGCCCCTCGCGGGCGCCACGAAAATCAGATTAAAAAAAAGGGGCTTCGAGGCCCCTTCTTCAGGCTCGAACGAGCACGAATCAGGCGGAAGCGCCCTCTTCGACCTCGACGAACTCATCGCCGCTGCCTTCGGACACCGCCTTGACCACGTCGCTCGCGGCGCTTGCACGGCCTTCGAGGATCGCATCGGCGATGCCACGGGCGTACAGGGTGACCGCCTTGGACGAGTCGTCGTTGCCCGGGATCACGTAGTCGATGCCTTCGGGCGAGTGGTTGGAATCCACCACGCCGATCAGCGGAATGCCCAGCTTCTTGGCTTCGGCCACGGCGATCTTGTGGTAGCCCACGTCGATCACGAAGATCGCGTCCGGCAGCGCGGTCATGTCCTGGATGCCGCCGATGTCCTTCTCGAGCTTCTCGATTTCGCGCGTGAAGGTGAGCTGCTCCTTCTTGCTCAGGCTGTCGAGACCGGCTTCGAGCTGGGCCTTCATGTCCTTCAGGCGCTTGATCGAGGTCTTGACGGTCTTGAAGTTCGTCAGCATGCCGCCGAGCCAGCGGGTGTCGACGTAGGGAACGCCGGCGCGGCGCGCCTCGGCAGCGACGATTTCACGGGCCTGGCGCTTGGTGCCGACCATCAGGATCGTGCCGCGGTTGGCGGTGAGCTGCTTGGCGTACTTCATCGCTTCCTGGAACATCGGGAGCGACTTTTCCAGGTTGATGATGTGAATCTTGTTGCGGTGACCGAAGATGTACGGGGCCATCTTGGGGTTCCAGAAGCGGGTCTGGTGTCCGAAATGGACGCCGGCTTCCAGCATTTCGCGCATGGTGGTCGACATAGGAATAACTCCAAAGGTTGGGTCTAAAATCCAGCCCGTTTTGTGCGCCCCTCATCGATGGATATCCAACGGACTTGAGGCATCACAACACCTTGATTGGGCTGGTTTGCGGATGCGCTTCACTTCGGGACTCTGGAAAATCACCAGGAAACACCAGAAAACGTGAGTAAAAGTACCCGGAGCGAAACCCAAAGAGTATAGCACGCACCCCATCCCTCAGCGCCCTCCGCCACATGCGCCCCGATCTGCACGCCGCCCGCCTCGCCCTCATGACGGGCGCTTCCGACGCACGCACCGAAATGGAGCACTCCATCGCCACGGCCGAGTCGGCCGTCTGCGAGCATGTCTTCACGCGCAAGCTGTTCGAAGAGGCCCGGCGCGAGGCTGCGGCCGCCTGGGCCGGGCAGCCCCTGGCCGGGCTTGCTTTCACCGCCAAGGACCTTTTCGACGTCGCCGGCCAGCCCACGCCGGCCGGCTCCGCCGTGCTCTCCCATGCGCCGGCAGCGAAGGCCGACGCGGTCGCGGTCGCCCGCCTTCGTGCTGCCGGGGGCGCTCTTCTAGCCCGGACCAACATGACGGAGTTCGCCTTCTCGGGCGTCGGGATCAATCCGCATCACGGAACGCCGGCCAGCCCGTCCGATCCCGGCACGCCGCGGATTCCGGGCGGCTCGTCCTCCGGCGCCGCCGTGTCCGTCGCCGCCGGGGCGGCGTTCATCGGGCTGGGCTCGGACACCGGCGGTTCGATCCGGATTCCCGCCGCGCTCAACGGGATCGTCGGCTTCAAGAACACCGCGCGGCTCGTTCCCACCGACGGCGCCCTCCCGCTCTCGACGACGCTCGACACGGTCTGCGCGATGACGCGGTCCGTCCGCGATGCGATCACGGCGCACGAGATCCTCTCGAGCCGCCGCGTCACCGCAGGAAACGCATCCCTGGCAACCTACCGGTTCGCGGTTTCGAAGGATCTTTTCCAGAACGGGATGGACGCCGTCGTGGCCGGTGCCTTCGAGCGGACCCTGCGCACGCTGCGCAACGCCGGCGCGCAGATCACCGAAATCAGCCTGCCGGCGCTGGCCGATCTGCCGGCGATCAACGCGACCGGCGGCTTCTCCGCCGCCGAGTCCTACGCCTGGCACCGCCATCTGCTCGAACGCAGCGGCGCGGGTTACGACCCGCGGGTCGCGCAGCGCATCCTCAAGGGCGCGACCATGAAGGCGCATGAGTACATCGATCTCTGCCACGCCCGGAGGCACTGGATCGCCCGCATGGAACAGGCGCTGGCCCCCTTCGACGCCGTGCTGTCGCCGACCGTGCCGATCACGGCCCCGACCATCGCCAGCGTGGCGCCGGGGCCGGAGCGCGACGACGAATTCTTCCGCATCAATGCGCTGCTTCTGCGCAACCCTTCCGTCGTCAACATGCTCGACGGTTGCGCGATCTCGATCCCCTGCCACGCCACCGGCGAGCTGCCGGTCGGCCTGATGATCTGGCACGCCGCGCTTCACGACGACGCGGTGCTGGCCGCCGCGCTGCAGGCCGAACGCGCGCTCGGCAGCCGGTAGTCCGGCGCCGACACCGGCCCGTTAGCGTCGAATCAATATCAACGAAGTACCGAATGAAAGTAGCGATCGTGGGAGCCGGCATCATCGGCGTCACCACTGCATGGGAGTTGGCCTCCGACGGGCATGAAGTCATGGTCTTCGACCGACGTGGCGCCGCGGCCGAGGAATCGAGTTTTGCCAACGCCGGCGTCGTGGCACCGGGATACGTCACCCCGTGGGCGGCTCCCGGCATGCGCGGCAAGGTGCTTCGCTCCCTCCTGTCCACGCATGGCGCGGTCAAGCTGCGTTGGCCGCTGTCCATGCGCGACCTGCACTGGATGAGCCACTGGCAGCGCGCGTGCAAGCTCGAAACCTACCTGGCCAACCGCGCACGACTGCAGCGGCTCGCCTTCTACAGCCGCACCCGCCTGCGCGCGATCACCGAGGCTTGCGAGCTCGACTACGAGCGCAGCGACGGCTATCTGGTGCTCCTGCGCTCCAAGCGCGAGAAGAAGCTGGTCCAGGCCGGCCTCGAGGTGCTGCGCACCGCCGGAGCCAAGTTCCAGGAAGTCGATGCCGACGAGGCCCGCAAGATCGAGCCGGCGCTGAATGCCGACACCGCGCTCGCCGGCGCCATCTACCTGCCGGACGACGAAGTAGCCAACTGCCGGCAGTTCGCGCAGTTGCTCAAGTGGGAAGCCGAGGCGCTGGGCGCCCAGTTCCATTTCAACTGCGACCTCGCGCCGCTGAAGCGCGCAGCCCCCACCGAGCTGTCGCTCGCGACCGGCTCCGAGAGCCATCGCTTCGACGCCGTGGTGGTCTGCGCCGGCGTGGCCTCCGCGGACCTGCTCAGGCCGCTGGGGTTGCGCCTGCCGCTGGCGCCGGTCTACGGCCACTCGATCAGCGCCAACATCCGCGAGCCGCTCAGTGCGCCGCGCAGCGCGGTCATGGACGAGCGGTACAAGGTCGCGATCTCCAGGCTCGGCCTGCGGGTGCGGGTCGCGGGGAGTGCCGAGATCGGCGGCTCGCCCGGGAGGATCAACCCGGCTTCGCTGCAGACCCTCTACAAGGTGCTGCAGGACTGGTTTCCCGGCGCGGTGACGCTTCGCTCGGGGGTCCAGCAATGGAAAGGCGCGCGGCCGATGCTGCCGGACGGTCCGCCGATCATCGGACCCAGCGGCGTGCCGGGTGTCTGGCTCAACCTCGGCCACGGATCGAGCGGGTGGGCCCTCTCCTGCGGCAGCGCGCGCGTCCTGGCGGACCTCATGCAGGGTCGAGACCCCGGCATCGACCTCGAGGGCTTCGGCCTGGAACGCCTGCTGCAACATTGAACCCAGAGGACCGCCGCATGCTTCGAATCACATCCGCCAGCACCGCCGATCTGTTCGACATCGCGGCCACGCGCCGGATCGAGGAAGCCGCGGCGAAGGCCCTGCCGCCGCACACGCTGATGCAACGCGCGGGCCTGGCGGCGGCCCGGCTCGCGATGGCGCTGGCGCCGCATGCGCGCCTGGTCTGGGTCGCCTGTGGTCCCGGCAACAACGGCGGCGACGGCTTCGAGGCCGCATCGCAGCTCCAGCGGCGCGGCTTCGAGACGGTCGTCACGCGAATCGGCGAGGAAGGCCGGCTGCCTGCCGACGCTCGGGCCTCGCTCCAGCGTGCGCGCGAGGCGGGTGTGACGTTTGCCGAAGCGCCGCCCGCGACCTGCGACCTCGCGGTGGATGCACTGCTCGGCATCGGCTCCGCCCGGCCGCCGTCCGGCCCGATGCTCGACTGGCTTCGCCGGATGAGCGACGCTGCCGCGCCGGTGCTCGCAATCGATACGCCGTCGGGGCTGGATGCGGATACCGGCAACCTGTCCGCCAACTACCTGCCCGCCGATGGCGCACGGCAGCGTCGCGTGTGCCTGAGCCTGCTGACGCTGAAGCCCGGACTCTTCACCGCCCAGGGCCGCGATGCTGCCGGCGAGCTGTGGTTCGACGACCTGGGCATTGCGGACATCGCCGAGCGCCCTGCCGCCCGGCTGCCCGGCCTCCCCGCCACCTCGCAACGGCGGCACGCATCGCACAAGGGGAGCTACGGCGATGTCGCGGTGATCGGCGGGGCGCCCGGAATGGCCGGCGCCGCGCTGCTGGCCGGCTCCGCAGCCCTCCATGCGGGTGCGGGGCGGGTCTTCGTCGCCCCGCTCGATCGCGATGCGCTGCCGCTGGACCCGGTACGGCCCGAACTCATGTTCCGCCGGCCCGACACGCTCGACCTCTCCGGCATGACGGTCGTGAGCGGATGCGGCGGCGGCACCGCGGTCGCCGAACTGCTGCCGCACATCCTCCAGACCGCTGGCGCGCTGGTTCTCGATGCGGACGCGCTCAACTGCATGGCCTCAGATCCGGCGCTGCAGAGCCTGCTGACGGCGCGCGCCGCGTCCGGCCGGCCGACGGTGCTGACGCCGCATCCGCTCGAGGCGGCTCGGCTGCTGGGCTCGAACACCGGCGAAGTCCAGCGCAACCGCCTCGCAGCGGCGCGCGAGCTCGCCGCCCGCTTCGGCGCGATCGTCGTGCTCAAGGGTTCGGGCAGCGTGATCGCCGGGCCGAACGAGATTCCGGTGATCAACCCGACGGGCAACGCGCGCCTGGCGACACCGGGCACCGGCGACGTTCTGGCCGGCATGGTGGGTGCGGCGCTCGCCGCCGGCCATCCGCCTATGACGGCAACCTGCGAGGCCGTCTGGCGCCACGGAGATCTCGCGGACCGTTGGCCGTCCGGTGTTCCGCTCACCGCTGGCGCGCTCGCCGGCGGCAGCCCGCCCCTCTGAACAGAGAGCGTCAGCCGCGGCCCACGAAGGGCATCTTGGTCGCCATCACCGTGTGGAAAAGCACGTTGGCATCCAGCGGCAGGTTGGCCATGTAGAGCACCGACTGCCCCACGATCGACACGTCCATGGTCGGCTCGATCGCGATCTCGCCGCTGGCCTGCGGGACTCCCTTGGTCATGCGCGCGGCCAGCTCGGTCAGGGCGTTGCCGACGTCGATCTGGCCGACGGCGATGTCGTGCTTGCGGCCATCCAGCGAAGCCGTCTTGGTCAGGCCTTCGACCGCGTGCTTGGTGGCCGTGTAGGCGATCGAATTCGGCCGCGGCGTCGTGGCCGAGATCGAGCCGTTGTTGATGATGCGTCCGCCGCGCGGCGTCTGCGCGCTCATGGTGCGGAACGCCTGCTGGATGCAATAGAACATGCCGTTCAGGTTGATGTCCACCACGCCTCGCCATTGCTCCGGCGTCCAGTCCTCGAACGGGCCCGGCGGGTTGCCCACGCCGGCGTTGTTGAAGAGCAGGTCGACGCGTCCGAAACGCTCCACCGCCGCCGCGAACAAGGCCTGCACGGATTCGGGATTGGCGACGTCGGTCGGCACCGCGAAGGCCCGCGCACCTGCGCCGGATTCCTCGGCCACCTGCTCCAGCGGTTCCAGGCGCCGGCCAGCCAGCACGACATGCCATCCGTCGCCCAGCAGGGCCAGTGCCGCCGCCTTGCCGATGCCGCTCCCCGCGCCCGTGACGATCGCGATGCGGCTCTTCTTCTCAACACTCATTCGAGTCTCCTTGGGTCAACGGCGCGTCTTGCGCCCTTTCATCTTGCTGGCCGCCTTCTTGACCGCGGTCTTGAAGGCCTGGATCGCCGATTTTGGCGCCCGCGACGTCGCGCGCTCGCTGCGTTCGACGGTGCCTTCGGGCTTCTTGCGCGCGCCGCGCTTGGTCGAGGCCTTCACGGGTACGCCACCCGGCGCCACTCCCTTGTCCTTCATCGCGCGCGACCCGAGTTCCTCGCCTTCGCGCACGAGCCGGAAGTCGATCTTGCGGCCGTCGAGGTCGACGCGGCTGACCTGCACGCGCACGCGCGTGCCGATGGCGTAGCGGATCCCGGTGCGTTCGCCGCGCAGTTCCTGGCGCTGCTCGTCGAACTTGAAGTACTCGCCGCCGAGTTCGGTGATGTGCACCAGGCCCTCGACGTACATCGCGTCGAGCGTGACGAAGATGCCGAAGGTGGTGGCCGCGGTCACCACGCCGCCGTACTCCTCGCCGAGGTGCTCGCGCATGTACTTGCACTTCAGCCAGGCCTCGACATCGCGGCTCGCTTCGTCGGCTCGCCGTTCGTTGGCGCTGCAGTGCAGGCCCGCGGCTTCCCAGGCCTGCACTTCCTTGCTCGGTGCGACGCTGGCCTTCTGCGGCTTGGCGCTCGGCGACTTCACGCGCGAAGCGAGGCGCTTCGCGAGCTTGGCATGCGCCTCGCCCGGCGTCGGCAGCATCGGCAACTGGTACTTGGTCTTGCCGAGGATCGCCTTGATCACGCGATGCACCAGCAGGTCCGGATAGCGCCGGATCGGGCTCGTGAAATGCGTGTAGGCCTCGTAGGCGAGGCCGAAGTGACCGCTGTTGATCGGCGTGTAGATCGCCTGCTGCATCGAGCGCAGCAGCATGGTGTGGATCTGCTGCGCATCGGGCCGCTCCTTGGTCGCATCGGCGATCGCCTGGAACTCGCCCGGCTTCGGATCGTCGGTGATCGAGAGCCCGACGCCCATCGCCTTGAGATAGCCGCGCAGGATCTCCTTCTTCTCCGGCGTCGGACCTTCGTGCACTCGGAACAGGCCCGGGTGCTTGCCTTCGGCGATGAAGTCCGCGCTGCAGACGTTCGCCGCGAGCATGGCTTCCTCGATCAGGCGGTGCGCGTCGTTGCGCGTGCGCGGCACGATCTTCTCGATGCGGCCGGCCTCGTCGCAGATGATCTGCGTCTCGGTCGTCTCGAAATCCACCGCGCCGCGCTTCACGCGCTGGCCGAGCAGGGCGCGATAGACGTCGTGCAGGTTCAGGAGGTCCTTGATGCGCTCCTTGCGCTTGTGCGCCTCCGGCCCGCGCGTGTTGCCGAGGATCGCGGCGACCTCGGTGTAGGTGAAGCGTGCATGGCTCCACATCACCGCCGGGTAGAACTGATAGGCGTAGATCTCGCCGTCCGCCGCCACGAGCATGTCGCACACCATGCACAGGCGCTCGACCTCGGGGTTGAGCGAGCACAGCCCGTTCGACAGCTTCTCCGGCAGCATCGGAATCACGCGGCGCGGGAAGTACACGCTGGTCGCGCGGTCGTAGGCATCGATGTCGATGGCCGAGCCCGTCTGCACATAGGCGCTGACGTCAGCGATCGCGACGAGCAATCGCCAGCCCTTGCCGCGGCCGACCTTGGCGGGCTCGCAGTAGACCGCGTCGTCGAAATCGCGCGCGTCCTCGCCGTCGATGGTCACCAACGGAATGTCGGTCAGATCGATGCGCCCCTTCTTGTCGGCGGGCCGGACCTTGTCGGGCAGCGCCTTCGATTCCGCGAGGCACGCTTCGGAGAACTCGTGCGGCACGCCGTACTTGCGCACCGCGATCTCGATCTCCATGCCGGGGTCGTCGATCTCGCCGAGCACTTCCTTCACGCGGCCCACCGGCTGCCCGAAGAGCGCGGGCGGCTCCGTGAGCTGCACCACCACGACCTGGCCCACCTTCGCGGTGCCGGTCGCGCCCTTGGGAATCAGGACGTCCTGGCCGTAGCGCTTGTCCTCCGGCGCCACGAGCCACACGCCGCCTTCGTGCAGAAGACGGCCGATGATCGGCTGCTCGGGGCGCTCGAGGATCTCGACCACGCGCCCCTCGGGCCGACCACGACGATCGAGCCGCACGACACGCGCCTTGACGCGGTCCTTGTGCAGCACCGCACGCATCTCGTTCGGGGGCAGATAGATGTCGGCTTCACCGTCATCGCGTTGCACGAAACCGTGTCCGTCGCGATGTCCAAGCACCGTTCCTTCAAATTCATCCAGCAGTCCGCCGGAATGGCCAAAATTTTTGATATGATCTCCTTCTTTCCTGAAATTCAAAACATAACTGCTTCGGCAGGTATGTGGGCCCAGATGGCGGAATTGGTAGACGCACTAGTTTCAGGTACTAGCGAGTAACATCGTGGAGGTTCGAGTCCTCTTCTGGGCACCAAATTCAAAAACACCCTTTGAGGGTTCTTCGATTCAAGCCACCGGTCTCCGGTGGCTTTTTTCTTTGTCGTTTGCGGCATCAAATCGCCAGCGCGATCAGGTCGTGCCCCTCGGCACCGACGATGCGCGCGCGCGTGAACTCGCCGACCTTCAGCGTCTTGCTGATCTTCTCGGGCGGCAGCAGCCGCACGGTGCCGTCGATCTCCGGCGCATCGGCATAGCTGCGGCCGACACCGCCCTTGCGGCCCATGGCCGGCGCCGAATCCACGAGGACCTGCATCGTGGCGCCGATGCGCCTCTGCAACTTGGCGATCGAGACCGCTTCCGCCACCTCCATGAAGCGCGCGCGGCGCGCTTCCCGTTCGGCTTCGGGCAGCATGCCCGGAATGTCGTTGGCAGCGGCGCCGGCCACCGGGCTGTAGGCGAAGCATCCGGCGCGATCGATCCCGGCCTCGCGGATGAATTCGAGCAGGTGCTCGAACTCTTCCTCGGTCTCTCCCGGGAAGCCGGCGATGAAGGTGCTGCGAATCACGAGCTCGGGGCAGACCTCGCGCCAGCGCGCGATGCGCTCGAGGTTCTTCTCGCCGCTGGCCGGCCGCTTCATGCGCCGCAGGACCTCGGGGTGGCTGTGCTGCAGCGGCACGTCGAGGTACGGCAGGACCTTGCCCTCGGCCATCAGCGGGATGATCTCGTCGACGCTGGGATACGGATACACATAGTGCAGCCTGACCCACGCACCGTAGGGCGCGGCGATCTCGCCGAGCGTGCGAACGAGCTCGAGCATGCGCGTCTTGACCGGCTTCCCGTCCCAGAAGCCCGTGCGGTACTTCAGGTCGACGCCGTAGGCCGACGTGTCCTGGCTGATCACGAGGAGTTCCTTGACCCCGCCCTCGAACAGCGCCCTGGCCTCCGACAGCACATCGCCGACGGGCCGCGACACGAGGTCGCCGCGCATCGACGGAATGATGCAGAAGGTGCAGCGGTGGTTGCAGCCCTCGCTGATCTTGAGATAGGCGTAGTGGCGCGGCGTGAGCTTGAGCCCGGCCACGCCGAAGGCCTGCGGCACCAGATCGATGAAGGGATCGTGCGGCTTGGGGAGATTCGCATGCACCGCATCCATCACCTCCTGCGTCGCGTGCGGGCCGGTCACGGCGAGCACGCTCGGATGCATCTCGCGCACCAGGTTGCCGCCCTGCTCGCCGGTCTTGGCGCCCAGGCAGCCGGTGACGATCACCCGGCCGTTCTCTGCCAGGGCTTCGCCGATCGTGTCGAGGCTCTCCTTGACGGCATCGTCGATGAAGCCGCAGGTGTTCACGATGACGAGGTCGGCGCCCTCGAAGGTCTTCGAGGTCTGGTAGCCCTCGGCGCTCAGTTGGGTCAGGATCAGTTCGGAATCAGTCAGGGCCTTGGGACAGCCAAGGCTCACAAAGCCGATCTTGGGGACAGTCGGCGGGGTCGTTCTATCGGGGGAGGCTACTTCGCTCATATCCCCGTATTGTCCCAGCTATCGGCCGGCACGCGGGATTCAGGGGCGCTTGATGCCGAAAGCGCCCAGGACCTGCTCGGTGTTCTTCTGCATCTGCTCCTGCATCTGCAGGAAGACATTCTTGGACTGCTCCACGTAGTTGCCCATCAGCCCCTGCAGCACCGGCGACTGCAGCGTCATGAAACGGGCCCACATTTCCGGCGTCAGGCTCTCGGCCTTTTCCGCGAGCTGGGCCTGCACCTCGGCCATGGCCTGGATGTTCTTCTCCAGATAGGGGCCCATGTAGCCCTGCATGGCGTGCCCGTAGAACCGGATGATGCTGGCGAGGACCTGCTCGGTGAACATCGGCGCGCCGCCGGCCTCCTCCTCGAGGATCACCTGGAGCAGGATGCTGCGCGTGAGGTCGTCGCCGGTCTTGGCGTCGCGCACGACGAAGGACTCCTTGTTCATGACGAGCTGCTTCACCTCGGCGAGCGTGATGTAGCTGGAGGTTTCCGTGTCGTAGAGCCTTCGGTTCGGATACTTCTTGATCACCCGCTGGACCGGCTTGGTACCGGACTTCTTGCTCTGCACTAGGGACTCCTTCGAATTTCGCATCGCGCGTGCAAACGATTCTAGGGAGCGGCCCTATTGCGCCGCGCCAAGGTTTACCCTGACCGAAAAGAAGGTGTCAGTCCAGCGACGTGGCGTACTCGGCGCCGCAAACCTTGCAGGTGCCGGTCTCGGGACGCTCGTGGGTCGCCTCCCGGTACTGGAGCGGGCTCTTGATGCCGTTGAATACCCAGCAGCGCGGGCAGTGCTCCTGCCCCGCGACCGGGAGATAGGCACGCGCGCGCTGCTCGGCGCGCTCCCGGGTCACCGGGGCGCCCTGGCGAAGGGTGCGCGCCACTTCCTCCGCCGCCATGGTGCCGGCGCGCCCGTGGGCCCGATCGTTGAGCCCGTAGACCACCCGCGCGAACTCCAGCGGCGCCTGGCGCACCAGCGCCGCGATGCGAAGTTCTTCCTGCGTTGGATCGATCTCGGCGGCGGGGCTGTTCATCTGTTCCCTGGAGTCGAGTGCATTGAGGTGACGAGCGGGCAAGTTACCACAACTGCCGCCGCAGCCGCCAGTCGCCCGAAGGCCATAGACCGATAAGCGATCGGGACCGGAATTCCAAGAGGGAAATCCAGGCGAATTCCAGAGAATTGGGAGGAAGAAGAACTTGATCAGCTTTGCGTCTGGTGGTTAATCAGACTGTGACCAAGTGAATTGGTAGGCGCGATTGGACTCGAACCAACGACCCCCACCATGTCAAGGTGGTGCTCTAACCAGCTGAGCTACGCGCCTGTGTGTATTCGAGAGATGAGATTGTAGCAGGCTTTTTCGGCGCCCTTTTTCAGCGACGTCGCGCGGAACGCACACCGGTCACCGAAGCAACCACCATCAGCACCTGCGCAAGCCGCGCGGCATCGGCGATCTCGATGGTGAAGGTCATCCACGCGGTTCCCTTGACGGACTGGGTCTGCACGCCGATCACATTCATCTTCTCGCGCGCGAACACATCGGAGATGTCGCGCAGGAGGCCCTGCCGGTCGGCGGCCTCGATCGCGACGTCGACCGCATAGACCGCGGCGCCATCGCCCTTCTGCGCGCCCCACTCGACATCGATCACGCGCTCCGCGTTCTGGCCCGCCATCGATCGGAAGTTGCTGCAGGTGGCGCGATGGATGCTCACGCCATGACCCTTCGTGACGAAGCCGCGGATCGCATCGGGCGGCGCCGGCTTGCAGCACTTGGCCAGCTGCGTCATGAGCGACGACACGCCGACCACCAGGACACCACCGCGCCCGGCCTGTTCGCTGCCGCGCGCCTTCTTGATGACGACGCCGTCGTCCGGGCCGGGCACCGGCTCGGGCGGACGCAGCAGCATCTCGATGTTGCGCAGCGAAAACTCGTCCTTGCCGACCACCTCGAACAGGTTGTCCGCCGACTTGAAGCCGAGCTGCGACGCGAGGTCCTCCAGCTTGAGCGCCGTCTTTCCTTCGCGCTGCAGAAGCCGTTCGACCGCCTCCCGGCCACGCGCCACCGTCTCGTGTGTGATCTGGGCGTTGAACCACGCCCTGACCTTCGCGCGCGCCCGATGGCTCGCCAGATAGCCCAGCTCGGCGTTGAGCCAGTCGCGCGAGGGACCGCCCTCCTTCGCCGCGATGATCTCGACCGTCTGGCCGTTCTGCAGCGGCGTGTTGAGCGGCACCATCACGCCGTCGACGCGCGCGCCGCGGCAGCGATGCCCGAGGCTGGTGTGAACCGTGTAGGCAAAGTCGACCGCGGTCGCGCCCTGCGGCAGCTCGACGATCGCGGCGTCGGGGGTCAGCACGTAGATGCGGTCGTCGAACAGGCCCTGCCCCTGCTGACCGCCGGACAGATCGCGCTCCCACGCCAGCAGTTGCCGCAGCACCGCGATCTTCGCGTCGTACTCGCCGGTCGCCCACACGCCCGCGTAGCCCTTCTGGCCCGCTTCCTTGTAGGCCCAATGCGCGGCCACGCCGTGCTCGGCATGGTCGTGCATTTCCTCGGTGCGGATCTGGATCTCGATCGGCTTGCCGGCACGCCCGCCGATCACATCACGCACCACGGTGTGCAGCGACTGATAGCCGTTGGGCTTGGGCCGCGCGATGTAGTCGTCGAACTCGGCATCGATCGGCTGGAAGTGCGAGTGCACCCATGCCAGCGCGGCGTAGCAATCCTTGACGTCGCCCACGATCACGCGCAGCGCCATGATGTCGAAGACCTGCTCGAAGTCGAGCGACTTGCCGCGCATCTTCTTGACGATGCTGTAGATGTTCTTGGGCCGTCCCTGCACCTTGGCCTTGATGCCCTCGGCGGCCAGTTCGCGCTCCAGGCGCGATCGCAACTGCTCGACGTAGCTTTCGCGCTCGATGCGCTTCTCTTCGAGAAGACGCGCGATCAGCTTGTAGGTGTCGGGTTCGAGGAAGCGGAACGAGAGGTCCTCGATCTCCCACTTCACCTGCCAGATGCCCAGGCGGTTCGCGAGCGGCGCGAAGACCTGCAGCGATTCGCGCGCGACGTTCTCCGGCGGGGGTTGCTTGGCCGCCGCCGCATAGCGCAGCGTCTGCAGCCTCGATGCCAGCCGGAGCATGACCACGCGCAGGTCGCGCGAGAAGGCCAGCAGCATCTTGCGCACGTTCTCCGTCTGCGTGCCCGCGCCGTCGTTCAGATGAACATTGGCCGTGGCCGAACGTGCCTGCTTCTGCACATACACCAGCTTGGTGGTCTCGACGGCGAGCGCCGCGAAGTTGTCGCCGAAGACCTTGGCGATGACCTCCTGCGGCCGATTCAGGTGCTGGCACGAATAGACGAGATAGCTCGCCGCCTGCATCGCCTCGGAGCCGCCCATCGACGCAACGATGTGCGCGACCGCATCCGCATGCGACAGCGTGTTCTCGCCGGTGTCCAGCGTCTCGTCGGCGATCAACGGCTCGGCGAAGGCGCGGGCGCGCGCGAGCATGTTCTCCATCACCGGCGAGCGCTCCGCCGTCGCGGCCGACAACGGATAGTCGACCACGATCGATTCCGGCGTGGAGGGCGCCTGCAGGTTGGATGGCTCGCGCTTCACAGTGCCTGACGCCGGGAAATCGACCGCCACGCCGGCCGGCAAGCCTCACGGGGGGCGTGATGAAAGGCAAGCGCGGTCATGTCGAAAGCGAAGTCGCGATGAAGATAATCGGGGTCGTTGCATCCTACTTCAACCGGAGTTCACCATCATGCTCAAAGGCAAAACCGCGCTCGTTACGGGGTCCACCAGTGGCATCGGCCTTGGAATCGCCAAGGCGCTTGCACAGCAAGGCGCAAACATCGTGCTCAATGGTTTCGGTGACTCCGAACAGCCGCGCGCGGAAATCGCCGCACTGGGTGTCAAGGTCGAGTACCACGGAGCCGACATGAGCAAGCCCGACCAGATCGCGGACATGATGAAGTTCGCCGCCTCGCGCTTCGACCGCGTCGACGTGCTCGTGAACAACGCGGGCATCCAGCACGTCGCGAACGTCGAGGACTTCCCGCCGGAGCGCTGGGACGCGATCATCGCCATCAACCTCACGAGCGCATTCCACACCACCCGTCTCGCGATTCCGGCGATGCGCCAGGCCAACTGGGGCCGGGTCATCAACATCGCCTCGGCACACGGGCTGGTCGCCTCGGCGCAGAAGTCGGCCTACGTCGCGGCCAAGCACGGCATCGTCGGCTTCACGAAGACGGTCGCGCTCGAGACTGCGACCAGCGGCGTGACCTGCAACGCGATCTGCCCCGGCTGGGTGCTGACGCCGCTGGTGCAAAAGCAGATCGACGACCGCTCTGCGCGCGAAGGCATCGCGGTCGCCCAGGCCCAGAAGGAACTGCTCGGCGAAAAGCAACCCTCGCTGCAGTTCACCACCGTCGAGCAGCTCGGCGGCCTCGCAGTGTTCCTGTGCTCGCCGGCTGCCGACCAGGTCCGCGGCGTCGCCTGGCAGGTCGACGGCGGCTGGACCGCCCAGTAAGCGAGCGCTACGTTCCAGCTACTTCAGCTGGACCGATCCGGAGACGTTCACCACCACGCTGGTCTTGCCGGCTTCGATCGGCAGCGGCGCGTCTGCTGCCATCTTGGCCGCCTCCATCGCCATCACTCGCGGGCGGATCGGGCCGCCGAGGTGCGAATTGACCGCCACCTCGCGCAGCGTGTAGCCGGCAAAGCCGAGCCGTTTGGCCAGCTCGTCGGCGCGCTGCTTGAAGTTGTCGATCGCCTGGCCCTGGGCTTCGGCCTCGGCCTTGGCCCGCTCCTCGCGGCTCAGGCTGAAGCCGACATTGCCGACGGTCAGGGTCGAAATCCTGCCCGCTGTCTGGGCGATGCGCGGGAAGTCCCGGCCTTCGAGAATCAGCTCCGCCGTGCCCTGCCAGCCGGTGAGCTTGCCTTCGCGGCTGCGGCGCGGCGACATCGTGAAGTTCCCGGTGTGCACGTCGAGCTGCCCCGGCTGAGCGCTCTTGCGCGCCTCGGCCAGCGCAGCATCGAGCGCCGACTTGAGCTGCGCCTGCACGGCGCTCGCGTCGGCGCCGTCGCGCGTCGTGGAAAGGGTCATGCTCAACTGGTCCTGCTGAACCTCCACCGTCGCGTCGGACGAAAGCTGCAGCACGTTCTGCGGCGGGGGAAGCGTGACGGCCTGCGACCAGGCCGCCGAAGCGCTCGTCAGGACGGCGCAGGCCGCCAACCATCTGGCTTTGTTCAAGACTGGATTCCTCGGAAGGTGAAAGACGCGGCGCCGGCACAGCTCATGGCCGCTGCTTGCCCGGTACGAGCACCGCGCCCTTGAAGACGGGCGCCGGAATCATGCGCTCCGGCGGCACGGATTCCGCCGAAGCCTGCTGCCGCGGCGCGGATTGCTGCCGCACCTGCTGGCGCAGCTCGGCCAGTTCGGCCGGCGTCAGCCTGCGACCCGCGATTGCCTCGCCCTGCTGGGCCTCGGCACGGGTCGCCGCACGATGGGCTTCGACCGCAGCGCGCAGGCTGCGCTGCTGATCGCCGGTGGAAATGAATCCGACAGGGCCCGCCGCCCAGGCAGAAAGGCCGAGCAAAGCGCAGGCGACGACAAAGGGCAGTACGAATTTATTGCTTTTCATGACGACTGTGGGACAGCAGGAGCGACTTTGCCATCCCAAGGCAATGCGTGAACGTCCTAGCCGCTAACGCCCGCAAGTTTTGTAACTTAGTGTCAAACCAATACCCAAAGCGACGCATCGGCCGCTCAACACCCTCAAAATCGGCGTTGTTACAAATTCACCGTTGTAAAAATGAATCAGACTCCAGCTCGCACTGACAAGATCGTGATCGTCGATGACGACGCCCGCATCCGCGACCTGCTGCGCCGCTACCTCACCCAGGAAGGATTCGAGGTCATCGTGGCGGAAGACGGCAAGGCACTGAACCGGATCCTGCTTCGCGACACGGTCGACCTGATCGTCCTCGACCTCATGATGCCCGGCGAAGACGGCCTCTCCGTCTGCCGCCGCCTGCGCGCCGCCAACGACCGCACGCCGATCATCATGCTGACCGCCAAGGGCGAGGACGTGGACCGCATCGTCGGCCTCGAGGTCGGCGCCGACGACTACCTCGGCAAGCCCTTCAACCCGCGCGAACTGCTCGCCCGCGTGCACGCGGTGCTGCGCCGCCGTCCGCCGCTGGAGGCGCCGGGCGCGCCGTCGACCGACAACGAGACCGTGAACTTCGGCCCGTTCAGCTTCGACCTCGGCTCGCGCACGCTCAAGAAGGACGGCGAGGAACTGTCGCTGACCACCGGCGAATTCGCGATGCTGAAGGCGCTGGTGCGGCACCCGCGCCAGCCGCTGTCGCGCGAAAAGCTGGCCCAACTCGCGCGCGGCCGCGAGTTCGAACCCTTCGACCGCAGCCTGGACGTGCAGATCTCGCGCCTGCGCAAGCTGGTCGAATCCGACGCCGCGGCGCCGCGCTACATCCAGACGGTCTGGGGCGTCGGCTACGTGTTCGTGCCGGACGGCACCACGTGACGCCCACGAAGCACGATGGAGTATTGAACTGAATATGGCCGTCACGCTCGGCCCCCAGACCACCCAGCCGAGCCCGCTCGACGACAGCACCCAGGGCACGCTGCCGAGCCCGCTTGACGGCATCGGGTCGCGCAAGAGGCGCACGCGGCTGCAGCTCGGCCTGAGCCTGTTCTGGCGGACCTTCTTCCTCCTGGTCCTGCTGCTCGTGGGCTGCACCGTCGCCTGGCTGCAGACCTTCCGCGCGCTCGAATACGAGCCGCGCGCGATCCAGACCGCGCACCAGATCGCCTCGCTCGTGAACCTGACGCGCGCGGCGCTGGTGTATTCGGACGCCATCACGCGCGTCTCGCTGATCAAGACCCTGGCCGACCAGGAAGGCGTTCGCATCCTGCCGCGCGAGCCGGGTGACCGCTTCCTGCCCTACACCAGCGGCGCGCTGGACCAGCGGGTCACCGAAGAACTGATCGCGCGGCTGGGCGAAGGCACCACCGTCGCCAGTCGCGTCAACGACGAGCCGGGCCTGTGGATCGGCTTCACCATCGAAAGCGACACCTACTGGCTGCTGGTCGACCCCACCCGCTTCAGCCGCCTGGACCGGCGCACCTGGCTGATCTGGCTCGCGACCACCATGGCCCTGTCGCTCGCCGGCGCGGCGCTGATCACACGGCTGATCAACCGGCCGCTCAAGCAGTTGTCGCAGGCGACGATGCAGGTGCGCGAAGGCGAATACGAGGCGCATCGGCTCGACGAGCGCGCCCGCACCAACGAGATCCGCGCGGTGAACGTCGGCTTCAACCGCATGGCCGACCAGCTCGCCAAGATCGAGCAGGACCGCGCCGTGATGCTCGCCGGGATCTCGCACGACCTGCGTACGCCGCTGGCCCGGCTGCGGCTCGAAACCGAGATGAGCGTGTCCGACCCCGATGCGCGCGACCACATGGCCGCCGACATCGCGCAGCTCGACGCGATCATCGACAAGTTCCTCGACTACGCGCGCCCGGACCACGTCGAGTTCAAGCCGGTGCTGCTGCGCGACGTTGTCGACGCCTGCGCCTATGCGGTGCAGGACCACGAGGACATCAAGATCACGGTCGACGTGCCCTCGGACCTTCGCGTGATGGCCGACGAGGTCGAGCTGCAGCGCGTGATTTCCAATCTCGTCGAGAACGCGCGGCGCTATGGCAAGACGCCCTCGACCGGTGTCGCCGACGTCGCGATCCAGGCGCAGGCCCACAACGACGCGGTGCTCATCAAGGTGCGCGACCATGGCCCGGGCGTTGCCCCCGCCCTGCTCTCGCAGTTGAGCAAGCCGTTCTTCCGCGGGGACGTGGCGCGCACCTCGGCCGCGGGTGCGGGCCTTGGCTTGTCGATCGTCACCAAGAACATCGAGCGCATGGGCGGCACCTTTGCGCTCACCAGCACGCCGGGACGCGGGCTGGCCGCGCACATCCGCATGCCGCGCGCCGCCTCGGCCAAGGGCGACCCTTCGCAGGCGAAAGACAGGGACAGGCACCCCCAGCCACGCCCTGACGCGAGCCGGCCTGGGGGTCAGCGATAGATCAACGCGACGGCGCGCGATTCCATCGCGCGGCCTTCGCCGACCGGGCCGAGCTTCTCGGCCGTCTTGGCCTTGACATTCACCTGCCCGACGTCGACGCCGAGCACCGCAGCGATGCGCTCGCACATCGCCGGAATGTGCGGTGCCAGCTTCGGTGCCTGTGCGATCACGGTGCAGTCGACATTGCCGATTTCCCAGCCGGCCGCGCGCACGCGCCGTGCCGCCTCGGCCAGCAGCACAGTCGAATCGGCGCCGCGGAACTGCGCGTCCGTGTCAGGAAAATGACGCCCGATGTCGCCGAGCCCGGCGGCGCCGAACAGCGCGTCGGTGATCGCGTGCAGCAGCACGTCGGCATCCGAATGGCCGAGCAGGCCCATGGTGTGCGGTACTTCGACGCCGCCGAGCATGAGCTTGCGGCCGGCGACGAGCTGGTGGACGTCCCAGCCTTCGCCGACACGCAGATTGAATGGGGTCATGGCTGGGCTTTCCGGCTGCGCAGGATCGCATTCGCGAGCGCGAAATCTTCCGGATAGGTGAGTTTGAAATTCTGCGCGCTGCCCGGCACCAGGAGCGGCGCGAGGCCGACGGCTTCGATCGCGCTCGCTTCGTCGGTCACGGCGTCGCCGGCACGCTCGAGCGCGTCGAGCAGCATGCCGATGCGGAACATCTGCGGCGTCTGGGCGAGCCATTTGTCGGCCCGCGTCGCAGTGCTCGCCACCCGGCCGTCGGGCGAAGCGACCTTGAGCGTGTCCGCCAGCCGATGCGCCAGCAGTCCGCCGACCGCATCGTGCTCGCAGGCGGCGATCAGCGCCTCGATCTGCGTCGGCGTGACGAGGCAGCGCGCCGCGTCGTGCACCAGCACCCAGTCATGCGCGCCGGCGCCGGCCTGCCGCAGCGAGCGCAAGCCGTTGCGCACCGTGGCGGCGCGCGTGGCGCCGCCGACACGGAACAGGTGTTCGCCGTCGGCCGGAAAGCGCTGCAGCAGGATGCCGACATCGGCATCGTCCGGCGAAACCACCAGCGCCACGCCGGCGAAAACGCCCTTGAGCGAGCGGAAGGCCTCCAGCGTGTGCTCGACCATCGGCCGGCCCGCGATGCGCTGGTACTGCTTGGGCCCCTGCCCGCCCGCGCGGCTGCCGGTGCCGGCGCAGGGAATCAACACGTAGAGTCGGGAAGCGGACATGGTTGCGAAGGGCCTGCGTGAACGGGGCAGCCATTCTAGAATCGCGCTTCACACCCCTCGCCGGTCGGCGCGGGGTGTTCTGCATTTCCAGGCACTTCATGGACCTCCCCCAACTCACGGCCGGCAAGCGCTTCACGCTGCCACGCCCGCCCCTGTCGGCCGACGCTCTCATGCTGGCGCAGCTGGCCGGACGCGAGAAAGCAGCGGGCCGCGCGACCGCCGTCTTCACCGCCGATGCGAACGACGCCCAGCGGCTCATCGACGAGATCATCTTCTTCGCACCCGAGCTGCGCTGCGCACTCTTCCCCGACTGGGAGACGCTGCCCTATGACAACTTCTCGCCGCACCAGGACCTGATCAGCGAACGGCTCGCGACGCTCTGGCGCATCAGCCAGAAGGAAGCCGACGTGGTGCTGATCCCGGCGACCACGGCGCTCTACCGGCTCGCGCCGCCGGCCTTCCTCGCCGGCTACACCTTCCATTTCAAGAGCGGCCAGAAGCTGGAGGAAGCCAAGCTCAAGGCCCAGCTCACGCTCGCCGGCTACAGCCATGTGACGCAGGTGGTGAGTCCTGGTGAATACGCGGTGCGCGGCGGGCTGATCGACCTCTATCCGATGGGCTCGCAGATGCCGCTGCGGGTCGACCTGTTCGACGACGAGATCGACTCGATCCGCACCTTCGACCCCGACACGCAGCGCAGCCTCTACCCGGTGCCCGAAGTGCGGCTGCTGCCCGGCCGCGAGTTCCCGATGGACGACGACGCCCGCGCGCGCTTTCGCAGCCGCTGGCGCGAGCTGCTCGAGGGCGACCCCACGCGCAGCCGCATCTACAAGGACATGGGCAACGGCGTCGCCACGGCCGGCATCGAGTACTACCTGCCGCTGTTCTTCGAAGAGACGGCCTCGGTCTTCGACTACCTTGGGCCGGAAGCCACCGTGGTGCTGCACGGTGACCTCGAACCCGCGTTCCAGAACTTCTGGCAGGACACCAGCGAACGCTTTCGCCTCGTGCGCGGCGATCCGGAGCGGCCCGCGCTGCCGCCCGAGGCGCTGTTCCTGAATGCCGAGCAGTTCTACCAGCGCGCCAAGCCGCATGCCCAGCTCGCAATACGTGGCAATGCCGGCGGCGACGTTCCCGCCGATGCGCCCTACACCGAGTTCGACGTCCTGCCGCCTTTCGCCGTGGTGCGCGGCGCGGACGATCCGCTGATCAAGCTCAAGGACCACATCAAGGCGACGCCCCACCGCGTGCTCTTCATCGCCGAAAGCGACGGCCGGCGCGAAAGCCTGCTCGATTTCCTGCGCGCGAGCGGCGTCGGCCCGCCGGCCTTCGATTCGCTGGCCGAGTTCGAGGCCTCGGAGGGCGAGAAGATCGGCATCGCGACCGCTGCGCTGGTCGCCGGCTTCGCCTGGCGCGAACAGGCGATCGACTTCGTCACCGAAACCGAGCTCTTCGCCGCCGCACCGTCGGCGCGCCGGCGCAACCGCAAGCAGGAACAGGTCAGCGATGTCGAAGCGCTGATCAAGGACCTGAGCGAACTCGCGGTCGGCGACCCGATCGTGCACTCCGCCCACGGCATCGGCCGCTACCGGGGGCTCATCAACATGGACCTCGGCCAGGGCACGGGCCCCGACGGCAAGCCGCTGCTGCAGGAGATGCTGCACCTGGAATACGCCGACAAGGCCACGCTCTACGTGCCGGTCTCGCAGCTGCACCTGATCAGCCGCTACACCGGCGTGAGCGCCGATGAGGCGCCGCTGCACAAGCTCGGTTCCGGCCAGTGGGAAAAGGCCAAGCGCAAGGCCGCCGAGCAGGTGCGCGATTCGGCCGCGGAGCTGCTCAACATCTACGCCCGGCGCGCGGCGCGCGAAGGCCATGCCTTCCGCTTCTCGGGCGCCGACTACGAGGTCTTCGCCAACGATTTCGGCTTCGACGAGACGGCCGACCAGAAGGGCGCGATCCACGCGGTCATCCAGGACATGATCTCGCCGCGCCCGATGGATCGCCTGGTCTGCGGCGACGTCGGTTTCGGCAAGACCGAAGTCGCGCTGCGCGCGGCCTTCGTCGCGGTGACGGGCGGCAAGCAGGTCGCCTTTCTCGCGCCGACCACGCTGCTCGCGGAACAGCACTACCAGACGCTGGTCGACCGTTTCGCGAAATGGCCGGTCAAGGTGGCGGAGATGAGCCGCTTCCGTTCCGCCAAGGAAATCAGCGGCGCCGCGAAGGGCATCGCCGACGGCAGCGTGGACATCGTGGTCGGCACGCACAAGCTGCTTTCGCAGTCGGTGCAGTTCAAGAACCTCGGCCTTTTGATCATCGACGAGGAACACCGCTTCGGCGTGCGCCACAAGGAAGCGATGAAGGCGCTGCGCGCCGAGGTCGATGTGCTCACGCTGACCGCGACGCCGATCCCGCGCACGCTGGGCATGGCGCTCGAAGGGCTGCGCGACTTGAGCGTGATCGCCACCGCGCCGCAGCGGCGGCTGGCGATCAAGACCTTCGTTCGCAACGAGGGCACCGGCGTGATCCGCGAAGCAGTGCTGCGCGAGCTCAAGCGCGGCGGGCAGGTCTACTTCCTGCACAACGAGGTCGAGACCATCGAGAACCGCCGACAGAAGCTGGAGCAGATCCTGCCGGAGGCCCGCATCGCGGTCGCCCACGGCCAGATGCCCGAGCGCGAGCTGGAGCGCGTGATGCGCGACTTCGTCGCCCAGCGCTACAACATGCTCTTGTGCTCGACCATCATCGAGACCGGCATCGACGTGCCGAGCGCCAACACCATCGTGATGAGCCGCGCCGACAAGTTCGGCCTCGCGCAGCTGCACCAGCTGCGCGGCCGCGTCGGGCGCAGCCACCACCAGGCCTATGCCTACCTGATGGTGCCGGACATCGACGGCCTCACCAAGCAGGCCGCGCAGCGGCTGGATGCGATCCAGCAGATGGAAGAACTCGGCTCGGGCTTCTACCTCGCGATGCACGACCTCGAGATCCGCGGCGCGGGCGAGGTGCTCGGCGAGAACCAGTGCGGCAACATGATGGAGATCGGCTTCCAGCTCTACAACGAGATGCTGGCCGAGGCGGTGCGCTCGCTCAAGGCGGGCAAGGAGCCCGACCTGCTGTCGCCGCTGTCGGTGACGACCGAGATCAACCTGCACGCGCCCGCCCTGCTGCCCGACGACTACTGCGGCGACGTGCACCTGCGCCTGTCGTTCTACAAGAAGCTCGCGACCGCGAAGACCTCCGACCAGATCGACACGCTGCTCGAAGAGATCGTCGACCGCTTCGGCAAGCTGCCGCCGCAGGCGCAGACGCTGATCGACATGCACCGCCTGCGCGTGCTTGCGCTGCCCTACGGCGTGACCAAGGTCGATGCGGCGCCGGGCGTCATCAACATCACGTTCAAGAAGGACCCGCCGGTCGATTCGATGAACATCATCAACCTCATCCAGAAGAACAGGCACATCAAGCTCGCCGGCAACGAGAAGCTGCGCATCGAGCGCGAGCTCAAGGAGCCCAAGGACCGCGCGCAGATGGTGCGCGACGTGCTGCGCAGCCTGGGCCAGCCCAAAGTACAGGAACCCGCATCGGTATGACCCCCAAGGAAATCTCTCCCGGCCTCGTCGTGCAGCGCTTCGCGCCGCCGCTCGCCCTCGCCGATTTCAAGCTGATCGCCTTCGACATGGATTCGACGCTGATCAACATCGAATGCATCGACGAGATCGCCGATGCGGTCGGCAAGAAGGCCGAGGTGGCCGCGATCACCGAAGCCACCATGCGCGGCGAGATCAAGGACTTCAAGGAAAGCCTGCGCCGTCGCGTCGCACTGCTGAAGGGCGTGCCGGTCGATGCGCTGCAGAAGGTCTACGACGAGCGCCTCAGGCTCAATCCCGGCGCCGAACAGCTGGTTGCCGCCTGCAAGGCCGCCGGGCTCAGGGTGCTGCTGGTGTCCGGCGGGTTCACCTTCTTCGCGAACCGCGTGAAGGACCGGCTCGGCATCGACTTCGCGCGCTCCAACCTGCTCGACGAGGCCGACGGCAGGCTCACGGGCGAGGTGGTGCAGCAATCCTGGGGCGACATCTGCGACGGCCCGGAAAAGCGCCGCACGCTGCTCGAAGTGGCCTCGCTGCTCGGCATCTCGCCGCAGGAAGCCATCGCCGTCGGCGACGGCGCGAACGACCTGCCGATGATGGGCGAGGCCGGCCTTTCAGTGGCTTTCCACGCCAAGCCGAAGGTGCGCGCAGAGGCCATGGTCGCGATCAATGAAGGCGGGCTGGACCGCCTGCTCGAAGTACTGAGGTGAGACATGGGCAACAACGCTGAAGACAACAAGGGCCCGCTGCCCGCATCCGCCACCGTGCATGCCGACCGCCGGTTCGGCGTCGAGCACGGTGCCATCCACAAGCCGATCCACACTTCGGTGCAATACGGCTTCGATCGCGTCGAGGATCTGATCGGCGTGTTCCAGGGCACGCTCAAGGGCGGCTTCAACTATGCGCGCCAGGGCACGCCGACCAGCGCCGCGCTCGAAAGCAAGATCACCCTGCTGGAAGGCGGCATCGGCACCATTTCCTTCTCGACCGGCATGGCCGCGCTGACCGCGATCTTCCTCACGCTGCTGCGTGCGGGCGACCACCTGGTGTCGAGCCAGTTCGTGTTCGGCAACACCAACAGCCTGTTCGGCACGATGGGCGATCTGGGCATCGAGGTGTCGAAGGTCGACGCCTGTTCGGTCGACAACGTGCGCGCCGCGCTGCGGCCCGACACGCGCATGGTGTTCGTCGAGACAGTCGCCAACCCGGGCACTCAGATCCCCGATCTCGAAGCGATCGGCGCGCTGTGCCGCGAGCGCGGGATCCTCTACGTGGTGGACAACACCATCACCTCGCCCGCCCTGTTCCGGCCGAAAACTGTCGGCGCCGGCCTGGTGGTGAACTCGCTGACCAAGACCATCGCCGGCCACGGCGCGGCACTCGGCGGTGCGGTCACCGACACGGGCCTGTTCGACTGGGCGGCCTATCCCAACATCTCGCCGAGCTATCGCAGCGTCGATCCGCGCCAGCAGGGGCTGCAGCAGCTGCGCAAGAAGGCGCTGCGCGACATGGGCGCGACGCTCTCGCCGGAACAGGCGCACCGCATCAGCCTCGGCGCCGAGACGCTCGCGCTGCGCGTCGCGCAGACCAGCGCCACCGCGCTTTCGCTCGCGCGCTTCCTCGAAGCCCATCCTGCCGTGGCGGCGGTGCACTACCCGATGCTCGAAAGCCATCCGCAGCATGCGCTGGCGGTGCGGCATTTCAAGGCCGGTTCGTGGCTCATGGCGTTCGAACTGCGCGCGGGTCTGGACATGCCGGCGACGCTCAATCGCCTGCAACTGCCGATCAAGGCCACCGGGCTCGGCGACAACCGCACCTTGATCATTCCGGTCGCGCCGACGATCTTCTGGGAAGCCGGCCCCGCGGTGCGTGCGCAGATGGGCATCGCCGACGGGCTGGTGCGGGTGTCGGTCGGGCTCGAATCGGCGGACGAGCTGATCGCCGATTTCGACCAGGCGCTGCGCGGCGCCTGACTGGCCTCGGAGGAAGGCTCAGAGCGCCGAGCCGAGGCGCGCGATGCCTTCCTGGATCTTCTCGACGTTGGCCGTCGCAAAGCTCAGCCGCAGCGTCGCGACGTCCGGCTTCTCGGCATAGAACGGCGCACCGGGCACGAAAGCCACGAGCTTCTCGATCGCGCGCCTGGCGAATTCGCTGGCGTCCGCGACCTTGCCGTTCGCGCCCGTGAGCCGCGCCCAGAAGAACAGCCCGCCGCCCGGCTGCGTGAAGCTGATCGCATCGCCGAGCTCCTTGCGCAGCGCCGCGCCCATGGCCTCGGCGCGCTCGGCGTAGACCTTGCGCACATGGGCCAGCGTGGCGGGCATGCGGCCGCTCTTGAGGTATTGCGCCGCGGTCGCCTGCGCGAAGGTGCTGGTGTGCGCGTCGCTGAACTGCTTGCACATCGTCGCCTTGGCGAGCAGTTCCGCATCGCCGATCATCCAGCCGATGCGCAGGCCCGGGCTCAGCACCTTGCTGAGGCTGCCGCAATGCACCACCAGTTCGCGGCTGCCGGGCACGTCCTTCGTGAGCGACATGAGCGACGGCGGCGGCGCCTGGTCGAAGTAGAGATCGCCATAAGGATCGTCCTCGACGATCACCGTGCCGTGCTTCACCGCCATCTCGAGCACCTTCCTGCGACGCTCGAGGCTCAGCATCGCGCCGCTCGGGTTGCCGAAGGTCGGGATCAGGTAGACGAACTTCGGCTTGTGCTCGGCGATGAGCGCTTCGAGCTCGTCGGTCTTCACGCCGTCGGCATCGACCGGTGCGCTGATCAGGTGCGCACCATAGAGCCGGAAGCATTGGATGGTCGCGAGGAAGGTCGGGCCCTCGACGATCACCTTGTCGCCGGGCGAGACGAGCGTCTTGCCGATCAGGTCCAGCGCCTGCTGGCTGCCGGTCGTGACGATCAGGCCGCTCGGATCGACGTCCACGCCCTTGGTCTTCATGAAGGCGCTCAGTTGCGTGCGCAGCGGTTCGTAGCCCTCGGTGGCGCCGTACTGCAGCGCGCCGCCGGCTTCCTCCGTGAGGGCCTTGGCACTGGCTTCCTTCAGCCCCTCGACGTCGAACATCGCGCTGTCCGGAAAGCCGCCCGCGAAGCTGATGATGCCAGGCTTGCCGAGCAGTTTGAAGAGCTCGCGGATGGCGGAGGTTTCGACGTTGTCGAGGCGGGAGGCGAATTGCATGGAAACCCTTCTGTCGGAGATTGGCGGAGAAGGTCGATTGTCGCAGCCGTCGTGCCCCGCCCTAAACTCGCTGCCACGATGAAAAAAGCCGATATCGAACCCTTCTTCGCGACGCTGGAGGCCGCGAATCCCACGCCCGAGACCGAACTCGAATACAGCACGCCCTTCGAGCTGCTCGCCGCGGTGCTGCTCTCGGCGCAGGCGACCGACGTGGGCGTGAACAAGGCGACGCGCAGGCTCTTCCCGGTCGCGAACACGCCGCAGGCCATCGTTCAGCTCGGGGTCGAAGGGCTGGAGGAATACATCAAGACCATCGGCCTGTACCGCAGCAAGGCCAAGCATCTCGTCGAAGCCAGCCGCATGCTGGTCGAGCGCCACGGCGGCGAAGTGCCGAAGACGCGCGCCGAGCTCGAAGCGCTGCCCGGCGTGGGCCGCAAGACCGCCAACGTGGTGCTCAACGTCGCTTTCGGCGAGCCGACGATGGCGGTGGACACGCACATCTTCCGCGTCGGCAACCGCACCGGCCTCGCACCGGGCAAGACGCCGCTGGAGGTCGAGCAGAAGCTCGAGAAGCGCGTGCCCGAGAAATACCGGCTGCATGCGCACCACTGGCTGATCCTGCACGGGCGCTACACCTGCCTGGCGCGCAAGCCGCAGTGCTGGCAGTGCGCGGTGTCGCCCTACTGCGACTACAAGCCGAAGACGCCGGCACCCTGATCGGTCGCCGGTCGCGCTAGCTCAGAGCTCGATCGTCACGCACTCGCCGAAAGCGATCGGCTGGCCCGGCCATTGGTCGGAGCGCTCGATCGCGCGGATGCCGTCGCGCAGCAGCCATGCGGCGCGGATCACGCCGGCATGGGTGATCCACACCGCGTCGCGCCCGCCGGCCCGCCATGCATCGAAGGCTTCGCCCACCCGCAGCAGGAACTGCCGCGTGCTTTCGCCGCTGCGGCCCGCGCGCGTATCGGCGAAGTCGCGCGTCCAGGCCTCGAGTTCGGCGGGATCGATGGCGGACCAGAGCTGCTCTTCCCACTCGCCCAGGTCCATCTCGGCAATGCGCGGATCGGTTGGCAGCGCTCTGAGATCGGGCCGCAGTTCGATGAGGGTCCTGGCAAGGTCGGCGCAACGCGAGAGCGGCGAGCAGGTGAGCGGCACGCCCGCAGGCAGCAGCGGCGCGACGCTTTCGGCCACCGCGCGCGTCACCTCGGGCAGCACGGACACATCGGTGCGCCCATAGCAGAAGCCGTCGACCGCGGTGGTTCGCGCATGGCGCACGAGCAGGAGCTTCATGCGCGCCACGCCAGCGCGAGGTAGATCGCCAGCTCGCACACCTGCTGCGTCGCGCCGAGGCCATCGCCGGTGAAGCCGCGAAGCCTGCGCTGCAGCAGCCGTGCCATGAAGAGCGCAGCCAGCGCGCCAAGAAGCACCGGGGCCAACCCGCGCGCGATGCCGAGCGCCGTCACGAGCCACGCGATCGCGGGCAGCGACCATGCCACGCCGACCAGCAAGGCGCCGTTGTGGATCGCATCGGCCAGCGGCTTCGACTTGCTCGCCGCGCTCTCGTCGCCGACGTAAGGCAGCCAGCGGATCAGGAACAGCGGCGCGAGGCGCGAGAGCACATGGGCGCTGACGAGCGCGAGGACGACATGGGCCATACCCTGCCCCGCCAGCGCCGCAAGCAGCGCCACCTTGAGGCCCAGCGCCAGCACCAGCGCAATCGCGCCAAATGCGCCGATGCGCGAGTCCTTCATGATCTCCAGCGCCCGCGCGCGATCCGCCGAAGCGCCGAGGCCATCGGCCACGTCGGCCAGGCCATCTTCGTGGAATGCGCCGGTCATCAGCACCGTCGCGATCGTCGACAAGGCGGCCGCGACCAATGCGCCGGCCCAGCCCGGGAGGCCGGTAGACGCGAGGTAGAACACGCCCGCGCCGACCGCGCCCACCAGCCATCCGACACCGGGAAAATGCGCCGCGCTCGCACGCAGCATCGCGGGGCTGAACCCCACCCATCCCGCCAGCGGCCCCGTGACCGGCACGCGGGTGAAGAACTGGAGCGCCAGAAGGAAGTGGCGCACCCCATTCATGTGGTTGCGTCCTGCCTCGAAACCCCCGCCGATTCGAAGCTCGCCATCTCGCGCAGGATGCGGCAGGCGGACTCCAGCAGGGGCCATGCGAGCGCGGCGCCCGAGCCTTCGCCGAGGCGCAGATCGAGCTGCAGCAGCGGCTCGAGACCCAGGAAGTGCAGCAGCAGCCGGTGCCCCGGTTCGGCCGACTCGTGCGCCGCGACGCAGCGCTGCACCACGTTCGGTCGCAATGCCTGCGCCACCAGCACCGCGGCGCTGGCGATGAAGCCATCGAGCACGATCACGCGCCGCTCCTGCGCGGCCTGCAGCACCGCGCCGACGAGCGTCGCGATCTCGAGGCCGCCGAAAGCGGCGAGCGCGGCCAGCGGCGATTCGGCGTCGGCATGCAGTTCGAGCACGCCGCGCAGCACCTTGCGCTTGTGGGCACGCCCGCTGGCGTCGAGGCCGGTTCCGGCGCCGGTGCAGGCATCGATGTCCTGCCCCGAGATACGCGCCAGCAGCATCGCGGCGGCGGACGAATTGCCGATGCCCATCTCGCCGAGCAGCACGACGTTGCCCGGCAGGTCGCGCACCAATGCCATGCCGTTGGCGACCGCTTCTTCGCATTGCGCCATGCTCATCGCCGGGCCGACCGAAGCATCGGCCGTCCCCGGCGCGATCTTGCGCACCAGCAGGCCATCACGGGGCGCGAACGCATGCCGCACGCCGCAATCGACCACCGTGAGCTTGAGCCCATGCTGGCGCGCGAGCACGCTCACGGCCGCGCCGCCGGCCAGGAAGTTCTCGACCATCTGCCAGGTCACGTCGCTCGGGTACGCCGACACGCCGCGCGCCGCCAACCCGTGGTCGCCTGCGCAAACGAGCATCTGCGGCGAATCGAATGACGGCGTGGTGGTGCCGAGGATCGTTCCAATGCGCGAGGCCAGCGCCTCGAGTCGGCCGAGTGCACCGACCGGCTTGGTCTTGTTGTCGAGCACGTGCTGGAGCCGCGCCGCGAGCGCGCTGTCGTCAATGCTGTCGATGGAGGGAAGTTCAAGAAGCGTCATTGGATGAGGGAGCGCAGCACGCCCGGTTCAGAGTTGGAATCGATGTGATCGGCCAGGCCGTCGAACACCGCGTCGAGCGTACGCGCTTCGACGCCGAACAGCGCCTCGAGCGCCGCGGGGTCTTCGAACAGGCCATGCAGGTACAGGCCGAGCACGTTGCCGGCGCCGTTCTGCCATGCGAGATCGTCCGCCATGACGGCGGCGGCGCGGTCGCCGGCCGCCGCCATCGCGCTGTGTTCGGCCGTCTGGCCATGATGGATTTCGTAGCCGCGCACGGTGATGCCGGACAGCGCCGACCACGGTCCCGCCAGGTCCGCGAACCTCGCCTCGCGGTGCCGCACGATCTTGTCGGCGGCGAACACGGTGACCACAGGCAACAGCCCGAGCCCGGGGCCATTGCCGTCGACGCCGTGCGGATCGATGAGCGCTTCGCCCAGCATCTGGAGCCCGCCGCACACGCCGAGCACCGCGCCGCCGCGCCCCGCGTGCGCAGCCACCGCGCGGTCCAGCCCTTGCGCGCGCAGCCATGCGAGATCGCCGCTGGTGTTCTTGGAACCGGGCAGGACGATCCAGTCCGCGCCGGCCACATCGGACGGGCTGCGCGCCCAGCGAAGGCGCACCCCCGCGATGTTCTTGAGCGGCTGGAATTCGTCTAGATTGCTGATGCGCGGATAGGCGATGACGGCGATGGTGCGAGTGACTTCGCCGCTCGCCACGCTGCGGTCATCGAAGACGCCGTCCTCCTCCGGCAGTCCGTGCTGCCACCACATCGGCAGCGTGGCGACGGTCGGCACGCCGGTCAGTGCCCGCAATTGCTCGGGCGCGGGCGCGAGCAGCGCGGCGTCGCCGCGGAACTTGTTGAGCACGAAGCCGGCGATCAATGCGCGATCTTCCGGTGGCAGCAGCGCCCAGGTGCCGTACAGATGCGCGAACGCGCCGCCGCGATCGATGTCGGTGACGAGCAGGCAGCGCGCATTCGCGTGGCGCGCGACCCGCAGGTTGACGATGTCGCTGGCCATCAGGTTGATCTCGGCGGGCGATCCTGCGCCTTCGATGACGACGACATCGTTCTCGGCCCGGAGTTCGTCGAGTGCCTGCGCGATCTGCGGCCAGACGCGCTCGCTTCGTCCGCGCCAGGGCAGCGACGACAGCTCGTTGCTGACGTGGCCCATGAGGACGACCTGGCTATGGGTGTCGCGCTCGGGCTTGAGCAGCAGCGGGTTCATGCGCACCTCGGGTTCGGCGCGCGCGGCCAGCGCCTGGAAGTACTGCGCGCTGCCGATCTCCCCGCCCGCGACGACGCGCGCGTTGTTGCTCATGTTCTGCGCCTTGAACGGCGCGACCTTGAACCCCTGGCGCGCATACCAGCGGCACAGCGCCGTCGCGATCCAGCTCTTGCCGGCGCCGCTGGTCGTGCCGAGGACCATCACGCAGCGCGCGCGCGGATTCACCACATTCGGACTCATGGGAGCGATTGTCCTTTACGTGAAGTCCATCACGCTTCGACTTCTCGCGTTGCGGTGAAGTGAAATCTTTCTTCTGATTCGCCATTAGCTTCTCGTCATCCGGAAACGATGGGAGTACGGCGGATGACCGCATTACGCGAAATCGCGCTCACGGTTGAAGAGCGCAACTCGAATCAGTTCTTTTGGGTTCTCCTGGAGGCCGTCAGCAGCGACGCCAGCGAGGCGATTCATTACCGCAAGATCCGGTCTGCGAGTTTGCCGCAGCCTAGCTTTTCGAGTGCTTTGGCTGTGGGGGCGAATGCTCTGCGAAGGTATGCCGACTCTGGGGGTTTTTCGGAGACCATTCTTTAAGTCTTTTTTTGGGGGGCCGCCCGGGTTGCGGTGCGGGGCTGGGGGCTTCACTACGCCGGCCGCTTCGCGGCTGCCCTGCGGTGCTCGCCTTTCGCGGGGTCTCGCGCAAACTCGCTTCGCTCAGACAGCGCGAGCCCTGATCCGCGAAAGGCTGCGCTCCTCGGCGGCGTAGAGGCGCCCCCAGCCCCGCACCACAACCCGGGCTCCGTGGTGCACGACGGGATTGCTCGTCTGCGACGTTGCAGTCATCCCCAAACAACGCTGATGGAGTGGACAGTTCTTCCCTACCGTTTCCGCGGTGACGTCGGCCGCCCAAGGGCACACCGCCCGCCACCGCCACCCCAGTCGCCAAACAATTCAAGCCTGCATCAACGCGCAGCAGCCACCCGCTCATCCCCGGAAGAAGCAGCGACCTTCACATCCCAACTCCCCCCGATCGCCCGAATCAGCCCCACGGTCGCCTGGTACTGCGCCGACCTGACCTGCAGTGCCTGCCGGCGATTCGCCAGCTCCTGCCGCCGCGCGTCCAGCAGATCGAGCTGGCTCACCATGCCGTTGCGATAGCGCGAGTCGGACAAGCTCGTCGCCCGGCTCGCCGAAGTCACGGCCTTGGCCTGCACGTCCGCCTGCTGCTCCAGGATGCGCAGCGCAGAGAGCTGGTCCTCCACTTCCTTGAACGCGACCAGCACCTGTGACCTGTAGTTCGCAAGCGCCCCGTCGAGCTGCGCCGAGGCGCTCTGCACGCCTGCCTCCCGGCGCCCGCCGTCGAACAGCGGCAGGTTCAACAGCGCACCGATGCCCCACGACTTGGCCGACCACTGGAACAGATCGCTCAACTTCTGCGAGGCATAGCCGCCACCCGCGGTCAACGAGATATCCGGGAACCACGCCAACTGCGCCACGCCGACGCGCGCCTGCGCCGCCATCACCGACTTCTGCGCCGCCGAAATGTCCGGGCGTCGCGTCAAGACCGTGGACGGAACACCTGCCGGAATCGTCGGCAATGCGGTGGCCCACTCGTCCGTGTTGACGCCGAAATCCGAAGCCGCATCGCCCGCCAGCACCGCCAGCGCGTGCTCCAGCTCGGCGCGCCGGCGGTCCAGGGTCAGCGCGTCGGATTCGGTCGAGGCCACCTCCGTCTCCACGCGCGCCACATCGAGCTCGGCCACATCGCCTGCCCGCTGCCGGCTCTGCGTCAACTTCAGCGTGTCGCGGTACGCCTCGACGGTGTCGCGCACCAGCGCCCGCTCGGCATCGACCGCACGAAGCTGCAGGTAGGTCTGCGCGGTTTCCGACTCGACCAGGAGCCGCGTGCTCTGCAACAGCCCTTCGCGGGCATCGGCATCCAGTTGCGCCGCCTCGCTCGCGCGCGACAACTTGCCGAACAGGTCGAGTTCATACGAAGCCGCGACGCCCGCAGTCAACAAGGTGGATGGCTTCGGACTCAGGTTGCGGTCCAGCCCCGCGCTGCGCACGCCGCCCGCGACCACGCCGACCTGCGGCGAGCGCTCGGCGTCGGCGCTATGGGCCAGCGCACGCGCCTCGGCCAGCCGCGCCGCGGCAGCCTGAATGTTCGTGTTGCGCGCGTCAGCCCGCTCGATCAGCTTGTCGAGCACCGGATCGTTGAACGCCCGCCACCATTCGCCGCGCGGCTGGGACTCGGCCGGCTGTGCGCGCGTCCAGGTCCCCTCGCGGGGCGCTGCAGCCTGCTCCTTGAACTGGGCCGGCGCCTCGAAGCTCGGTGCTTCCACCTTCGCTGTCGCGCAACCGGCCAGCACCATCGCCGCCACCAGCGGCAGCAACACGGCCTGCCACGGCCGCACCTTGGCTTGTGTTTCGTTTTTCATGATCCGCTTTCTCGATCCACAAAGTTGGCCTGGACGCCTCACTCGACTGCCTTCCGCGGCGCGGCGGGCGACGGACGCAGCGGCCCGCCGCCGGCCTGCGAAGGCGCCACCGGGTGGTCGCCCGACACGAAGGCATCGACGTGCGGCACCTGGCCGTGCAGCTTGAGCGCGCGATTGCCCGTCAGGCGGCGCAGCAGCACATAGAACACCGGCGTCAGGAAGAGGCCGAACGCGGTCACGCCGATCATTCCGGAGAACACCGCGATCCCCATCGCGTGGCGCATCTCGGCGCCCGCACCGGAGGTGATCACCAGCGGCAGCACGCCCATGATGAAAGCCATCGAGGTCATCAGGATCGGCCGCAGGCGCAGCCGGCTCGCCTCGATCGCCGCCTGCACCGGCGTTCGCCCGGCGAACTCCAGCTCACGCGCGAACTCGACGATCAGGATCGCGTTCTTCGCCGACAGCCCGACCAGCACCATCAACCCGATCTGCGTGAAGATGTTGTTGTCGCTGCCGGAGAGCCACACGCCCGTCATCGCGGCCAGGAGGCCCATCGGCACGATCAGGATGATCGCCACCGGCAAGGTCAGGCTTTCGTACTGCGCCGCCAGCACCAGGAAGACCAGCAGGATCGCGAGCGGGAACACCCACACCGCCGAATTGCCGGCGAGGATCTCCTGATACGTGAGTTCCGTCCATTCGAAGCTCACGCCCGGCGGCAGCGTCTCGGCCGCGATGCGCTCGACCGCCGCACGCGCCTGCCCCGACGAGAAGCCCGGTGCCGGTCCGCCGTTGATGTCGGCCGAGAGGAATCCGTTGTAGCGCATCGCACGCTCCGGCCCGTAGCTGGGCTGGATGTTCATCAATGCCGACAAAGGCACCATCTCGCCGCTGTTCGAACGCACCTTGAGCAGGCCCACGTCCTCCGCACGCGCACGGTACGGCGCGTCGGCCTGCACCCGCACGCTGTAGGTGCGTCCGAAACGGTTGAAGTCGTTCGCATACAGGCTGCCGAGGTAGATCTGCATGGTGTCGAACACTTCCGTCACCGGCACGCCGAGCTGGCGCGCCTTGGTGCGGTCGATGTCGGCGTAGAGCTGCGGCACGTTGACCTGCCAGCTCGTGAACATGCCCGCGAGTTCCGGCGTCTGGTAGGCCTTCGCCATGAAGGCCTTCACCGCCTTGTCCATGCCCTCGTAGCCGACCGAGCCGCGGTCCTCGAGCTGCAGCTTGAAGCCGCCCGTCGTGCCGAGGCCATGCACCGGCGGCGGCGGGAAGATCGCGATGTAGGCATCCTGGATCTGGCTGAACTGAGCGTTCAAACGGCCCGCGATCGCGCCAGCGCTCAAGTCCTTCGACTTGCGCTTGTCGAAATCGTCGAGGCCGACGAACACGATGCCCGAGTTCGAGCTGTTGGTGAAGCCGTTGATCGACAGCCCCGGGAAGGTGATCGCGTGCTGCACGCCCGGCTGCTTCATCACGATCTCGTTCATGCGGCGCGTGACTTCTTCCGTGCGGTCGAGCGTCGCGCCGTCGGGCAGCTGCGCGAAGCCGATCAGGTATTGCTTGTCCTGCGCCGGCACGAAGCCGCCCGGCACCGCCTTGAAGAGGCCGAAGGTCACGCCGACGAGCGCGAGGTAGATCACCATCATCAGCGCCTTGCGCGAGATGGCGCCCTTCACGCCGGCGCTGTAGCCCTCGGCGCCGCGATGGAAGACGCGGTTGAAGGCGCGGAAGAAGCGGCCGAACACGCGGTCCATGCCGCGCGTCAGCGCGTCCCTGGGTGCATCGTGGCTGCGCAGCAGCAAGGCGGCGAGCGCGGGCGACAGCGTGAGCGAGTTGACGGCCGAGATCACGGTCGAGATCGCGATCGTCAGTGCGAACTGCCGGTAGAACTGCCCCGTGAGCCCGCTGATGAAGGCCAGCGGCACGAACACCGCCACCAGCACCAGCGCGATCGCGATGATCGGCCCCGAGACCTCGCGCATCGCGCGGTAGGTCGCATCGCGCGGACTCAGGCCGGCCTCGATGTTGCGCTCCACGTTCTCGACCACCACGATCGCGTCGTCGACCACGATGCCGATCGCCAGTACCAGCCCGAACAGGCTCAGCGCGTTGATCGAAAAGCCGAACAGATGCATCACCCCGAAGGTGCCGATGACCGACACCGGCACCGCGAGCAGCGGGATGATCGATGCGCGCCAGGTCTGCAGGAACAGGATCACCACCAGCACCACCAGCGCGATGGCTTCGAGCAGCGTATGCACCACCGATTCGATGGAGGCGCGCACGAACTGCGTCGGGTCGTAGACGATGTCGTAGTCCACGCCGTCGGGCATGTTCTTCTTCAGCTCCGCCATGGTGGCGCGCACGTCGTTCGAGATCTGGATCGCGTTCGATCCGGGGGCCGCGAAGATCGGCACCGCGACCGCGTCCTTGTTGTCGAGCAGCGAACGCAGCGCATAGCTCGACGCACCGAGTTCGAGCCGCGCCACGTCGCGCAGCCGCGTCACCGCGCCGTCGCCGCCGGTCTTGACGATGATGTCGCCGAACTCCTCTTCGGTCTGCAGGCGCCCCTGGGCGTTGATCGAGATCTGCATGTCCACGCCCGGCAGCCCCGGCGAGGCGCCGACCACGCCGGCCGCCGCCTGCACGTTCTGCTCGCGGATCGCGCGCACCACGTCGCCGGCCGAGAGGCCGCGCTGCGCGACCTTCTGCGGGTCGAGCCAGACGCGCATCGAGTAGTCGCCCGAGCCGAAGAGCTGCACGTCGCCCACGCCCTGCACCCGCGCGAGCCGGTCCTTGACGTTGAGCACCGCGTAGTTGCGCAGGTAGGTCATGTCGTAGCGGCCGTTGGGCGACAGCAGGTGCACCACCATCGTGAGGTCGGGCGAGCTCTTGACGGTCGTGATGCCGAGCCGGCGCACCTCTTCGGGCAGGCGCGGCTCGGCCTGCGCGACGCGGTTCTGCACCAGCTGCTGCGCCTTGTCCGGATCGGTGCCGAGTTTGAAGGTCACGGTCAGCGTCATCAGGCCGTCGGTGGTCGCCTGGCTGCCCATGTAGAGCATGCCTTCGACGCCGTTGATCTGCTCCTCGAGCGGTGTCGCCACCGTCTCGGCGATCACCTTCGGGTTCGCGCCCGGGTAGTTGGCCCGCACCACCACCGAGGGCGGGACGACCTCGGGGTACTCGGAGATCGGCAGGCCGCGCAAGGCGATCAGCCCGCCGATCAGTATCAGCACTGAAAGCACGCCGGCAAAGATCGGCCGGTCGATGAAGAACTTCGAAAGATTCATGATGATTCCCCTCCTCGAACGGGATCAGGATTTCTCAGGCTTCGCTTGCGCGACGCGCTGGACCGGAGGCGCCAGTTCGGCCTTCGCATCCATCGTCACGGTCTGGGGCGCAACGGTCGCGCCGGGGCGGATGTGCTGCAGCCCATTGACGATCACGCGCTCGCCGGGCTCGAGGCCCTTGGTCACGATGCGCAGGCCGTTGTAGGGTGCGCCGAGCGCGACCTCGCGGTACTCGGCCTTGTTGTCGGCGCCCACGACCATCACGAACTTCTTGTTCTGGTCGGTGCCGACGGCGCGTTCGTTGACCAGCAGCGCCTTGTCGCTGTGGGCCTGGCCCATGCGGATGCGGGCGAACTGGCCGGGGATCAGCGAGCCGTCCTTGTTGTCGAAGGCGGCGCGCACGCGCACCGTGCCGCTCTTGGCATCGACCTGGTTGTCGATGAGCTGCAGGCGGCCTGCGTACGGCGTGCCGTCGGTGCCGGCGGTTCCCATCTGCACCGGGATGCCTTCGATCCGGGTGCGTGCGCCGGTGTCGCCCGGCAGGTCCTTGAGGGCGCGGACCACGATCTGCTCGTCGGCGTCGAAGCTCGCGTAGATCGGGCTCACCGACACCAGCGTCGTGAGCACCGGCGCGCCCGGACCCGCCGCGACCAGGTTGCCCACCGTGACTTCGAGCTTGCCGATGCGCCCGGCCACCGGTGCGCGCACCTGCGTGTAGCCAAGGTTCAGGCGCGCGCTCTGCAGCTGCGCCTGTGCGGCGCGCAGGCTGGCTTCGGCTTCGCGGCTGGCGTTCGTCCGCTCATCGAGCTCGCGTTGCGCGATCGCCTGTTCCGCCCAGAGGCGGCGAGAGCGCTCCGTCTCGCTGCGGGTGAAGGCCACACGCGCCTGCGCGGCGACGACCTGTGCTTCGGCGCGATCCACTTCGGCCGCATACGGAGCCGGGTCGATGGTGATCAGCAGTTCGCCCTGCTTGACCAGCGCGCCTTCACGGAAATGCACCGCCTGCACCGCCCCCGCGACGCGCGATCGGACGTCCACGCGCTCGACTGCCTCGAGCCGGCCCGAGAACTCGTCCCAGGTATTGACTTCGGTCGAGGCCACGGTGGCGACCGACACAGGCACCGCGGGTGGCGCTCCGGCCGCTGTCGCGTTGTTCGCCTCGGCATTGAAACTGTGGAATCCCAGGATCACCGCCGAAGCGATGGCGACCAGGGCCGTGACGCCCGTCACCGCGGGCCAGAGGCCGCGCCGGGCCGGGAAGGAAGACTTGTTGTTCGTCATGATGAATACGTCCTTTTGGTGACTTCTGGGATGCATGGGACCCTCCCGCGCGGGTGGCGCAGGACGGCGGGGAAATCGGGAAAGGGGTGGGAGCCCGGTGGACGGCGGCCGAAAGCCGTTGCGCGGACGAAGGCGTCACCGCTGCGACGGTCGTGCCGTCGCAGGAGAGAGAGGGATCAGGCCCTCAGCCTTCGGATCGATCCCGCGCCACGGGATCCATGGCCGCACGGCGAACCGTGCTTCGCCGCTCAGTGAGGCGGCGGTGCGGCGCTGAAGAACTCGCGGAAGTGCTTCTGCACCACCGCTTCGCATTCAGCGCAGCCGGAGCCCTCGGGCTCGTAGAGTGCGGCGGGCCAGTTCGAGGCCCCGGGCAGCACGCTGCTGGTGACCGGGATACCCGCGTCCTGGAGCCGCTGCGCGAAAGCCAGGCCCTCGTCGCGCATCGGGTCGTCCTTGCCGACCAGCACCAGGGTGCGTGCCACTTCGGCCAGCCTGAGCGACCCGCCCGGCACCGCGTAGGGATGCGTGGCGTTGACCGGGCGGCTGAGGAATTCGCGCCAGCCCGACGCCCATCGGCACTTGACCGCATCGCCCGTCGCCTGCCGCAGCGAGGCGGTGCCGGCACAGGGGTCGAGCATGGGCGACAGCAGGATCTGCCCGGCCAGCGGCGGATGGCCCCGGTCGCGCGCGATCAGCGCCACGGCCGCCGCCAGATTGCCACCGGCCTCCTCGCCCGCGAGGAAGAGCGCCGCGCCCTTGCCACCCAGCTTGACGCGCTGCTTGTGGAGCCATTCGAGCGCCGCATAGCCGACTTCGATCGGCTCCGGGAACGGCGCCTTGGGCGCCTTCGGGTAGTCGAGCGACACCACCACCGCACCCGCGCCGGCCAAGAGCCGCGCCACGTTGCGGCCGTTGTCGAGGCCGCCGCAAACGAAGGTTCCGCCATGGAAATGCAGCACCAGCGGCACCGTCACGCCACGGGCGCGCTCCCCGTAGACGCGGGCCTTGACGGGGTCGCGGCCCGGCAGATCGATGCTGATGTCGGTTTCGGCACCCCGCGCGGCGGCCGCGGGGGCGTCGGCAGATGGCGGGGACAGGCGGGTGGACATTGGACGGTCTCGGTGGATGGGCGATGGTTGGAATATAAGACGCCTCTCTCATGCTTCAAACAGGACGGAAGCCCCTACTCTGTTTCCAAGCGGCTAACAATCAGCTCAAATGGCCGTGTGAGAATCCCGCTCCCCCGGCCCCCGGGGCCACCCCCCAAAGCGCACTACTCTTCAGGAGCAGCATAGATGGATCAGATCCAGGCCATGCGGATCTTCGTCCGCGTCGTCGAGGCAGGTACTTTCACCCGTGCCGCCGACTCGCTCGGCCTGCCCAAGGGCACGGTCACCAAGCAGATCCAGGCGCTGGAGGGGCGCCTGCGCGTCAAGCTGCTCAACCGCACCACCCGGCGCGTCACCGTCACGCCCGACGGCGCGGCATACTACGAGCGCACCGCCCGGCTGCTGAACGATTTCGACGACATCGAGGCCAGCATGACGAATGCGCAGGCCAACCCGACCGGGCGATTACGGATCGACGTCGGCTCGTCGATGGCGCGGCTGGTCATCCTGCCGGCCTTGTCCACCTTCTGCGACCAGTACCCGGACATCCAGGTCGACGTCGGCGTGAGCGACCGCACCGTGGACCTGATCACCGACAACGTCGACTGCGTGATCCGCGGCGGCGACCTCACCGACCAGTCGCTGGTCGCGCGGCGCATCGGCAACCTGCCGTGGATGACGGTGGCCTCGCCCGCCTACATCAAGCGCTACGGCATTCCGCAGCATCCGACGGACATCGAGAAACGGCACCTCGTGGTGAGCTTCTTCTCGGGCAGCACGCGGCGCGTGTACCCGCACGAATTCCATCGCGGCGAGGAGCAGTTCGAAATCACCGGCCCCTACCGCGTCTCGGTGAACGACAGCAACGCCCACATGACGGCGGTGCTCGGCGGCTACGGACTGTCGCAGGTCATCACCTACATGGCGGAGCCCTACATCGAGAGCGGCGAACTGGTGCAGATCCTGAAGGATTGGACGCGCCCGCCGCTGCCGGTGCACGTGGTGTATCCGCCGAACCGGCACCTGAGCGCCAAGGTCCGCGCCTTCGTCGATTGGGCGGCGGAACTGTTCGCGAATCATCCGCAGTTGCAGCGGACCGCCGCCACGCCGCGGCCCTAACGCCAGCCCTGCCGCAGCGCCTGCTGGCTGGCCGGCGCCAGCACGCCGAGCCGCACGTGGCCCGGCAGGCCGAAAGACGCAGAGTCGCGCAGCTTGATGCCGTGCGCGCGCAGGGCGGCGGCGCGCTCCGCCGAATGAGGCACGTCCGGCTTGGCGCAGAAGTAGTTGGCGACGCTGGGCAGGCATTCCCAGCCCAGCGATTCGCACAGCCCGCGTTGGGCGGACTTCCAGGAACGCAGCGTGGCGCGGCTTTCGTCCAGCCACTGTTGCGTCGTGGAACGGGTCCAGCTCTCGAGTAGCGCGACGCCATGCGCGCCCACGGGCCAGGACGGCGCGAGCGCCGCGAGGTGCGCCGTCATGTCGTCCCGACCCGGCGGGGCGATCGCGTAGGCGGCGCGAACGCCGGTCAGGCCCAGCGCCTTGTTCGGCGTCCAGAGCTGCCAGATCGGATCGAGGCGCTCGCGGGTCAGGCAAAGCGCGCCCTCGAGCCGCAGCGGCTCGTAGGCGAGGTCGATCACGCAGGTCGCCTCGGCGCCCAGGCCTTCGATGCACGCATCGAGCCCTTCCTGCGGCTGCCCGAGCGGACTCGACGGATCGCAGCACCAGACCAGATCGGCGCCGCGGCTCACCGGCTCGAAGCCCCAGGCGGCGGCCGCGCGCAGGTAGTCGCCATAGCAATAGGGCGGCACCTGGATCCGCCGGCCACCGCGTCGCGCCACCGCCGTGGTGATGCGCGAAATGAACTCGCTGGCACTCGATGCCAGCACGATCCGCCGCGCATCGACCCGATGGAATTCGGCCAGCCGTTCACGCAGCGCCGTGTAGAGCGGGTCCGGATAACGGCCAGGATCAGCGGCATCGATCGCCGACAGCGCATCGGGACACGGACCGCAGGCGTTGGCGTTGGTCGAGAAATCGTGCCGCGCACCACCCAGCGCGTCGGGCCCGCCGTGCGTCATGACCAAACCGCCCGGCCGGCCATCGCGACCGTCGCGCCAAGGGCCGAGAGCCACACCACCCGTGACGCTGCCGCCGCGGCGCGCGCCGTGTCCGAAGCGGTGGCCACGCTTGCCTTGCCGTTGAGCACATACACACCGGGCTTCGCAAGCCGCACACCCAGCAGCAAAGCCATCGCGCCCATCGGCCAGCCGCCGTTGGGCGACGGCGTCTTGCGCGCCTCCCGCCGGCACCACGCCCACCCGACCGATGAACCCGGCAGCAGCAGCGCCGCGGTGATGCGCGCCGGCAGCCACGAAAGCACGTCGTCCACGCGCGCCGCCCACTTGCCGGCCCATTCCCAGCGCGCGCCGCGATAACCCCACATCGCGTCGGCCGTGTTCGCAAAGCGATAGATCGCCGCACCCGGCAGCCCGAGCAGTGCGAACCAGAACAGCGGCGCAACCAGCGAATCGTTGAGGTTCTCGGCCAGCGATTCGATGGCGCTCTCGCGCACTTCGACTGCGCTGAGCGCGCGCACGTCCCGGCTCACCAGCCGGGCGAGTTGGGTACGCCCTTCACCCGGCGAACGGCCGAGCGCCGCCTCGACCGCCAGGACTTCGTCGCGCAGCATGCGCCACGCGAAGAGCGGCTTGAGCACGAACCCGGACAACAGCGCGGCGGCCCATGCCGGCAGACTCCCGGCGATCAGCACGACGGCGCAGGCCACCGCCGCGACCAGCAAGGCACCCGCACACCAGGCGACTGCACCCGCGGCGAAGCGAGAGAGAGGGTGCGTCCGGCCCTCGCCATCGCGCGGCGCGATGCGTTCCCCGATCCAGCCCAGATAGCGCCCCATCCACACCACCGGATGCCAGGCCGAAGGCGGCTCGCCCATCCAGCGGTCGATCGCCAGCGCCAGCCAGAGTGCGGCGATCGAGACCAAGGCCCAGGGCGCGTTCACACGCCCTAGTCCTCGATCCCGCGCTGGGCCGGGATGCCGGCCTGGAACGCGTGCTTGATCATCTTCATCTCGGTCACCGTGTCGGCAAGCTGGATGATTTCCTCGGGGCAGCGGCGCCCGGTCAGCACCACATGCACTTCCTTCGGCCGCGCGCGCAGCGTTTCCAGCACGCCCTCGAGCGGCAGCCAGCCGTAGATCAGCGGATAGGTGATCTCGTCGAGCACCACGAGGAAGTATTGGCCGGAGAGGATCGCCGCCTTGGCCTTCTCCCAGCCGTCCCGCGCGAGCTGCGCCGAGCGTTCGAGATCCTGGCTCTTCCAGCTGAAGCCGTCGCCGAGCCCTTCGATCGGGATGCCGATCTGCTCGAACATCCGGTGCTCGCCGAAGCGTGCGCTCGGCACTTTCATGAACTGGAAGATCTTGACGGCCTTGCCGCGGCCGTGCGCGCGCAGCGCCAGTCCGAAGGCGGCCGTGCTCTTGCCCTTGCCGTCGCCGGTGTTGACGATCAGGAGGCCGCGGCGTTCGCCCTCGGGCTTCTCGTAAGGCTTCTCGCTGGGTGGGGTTTCGATCTGCATGGGTCCTTGATTCCAATGGTTAGCGCGGCACGGCCAGCCAGTGGCCCTCCACGCGATGCACGGCCACGCGCCGGTCGAACACCGCCTCCAAGGCACGGTGCGTGGCGGGGTCCTCGCACGGTCCATGATGCAGCACGCGCCCCCCGGCCATCACGACCATGTCGTCGGCGGCCAGGGCGGCGTTGAGCTCGTGCAGCACGCTGATCACGGTGCGGCCCTGCGCGATCAGCTCGCGCACGGTCTGCATCCAGTCGGCCTGATGCGGCGGGTCGAGATTGGCGAGCGGCTCGTCCATCAGCAGCACCTCGGCCTCGACGGCCAGCGCGCGTGCCAGCAGCACGCGCTGGCGCTCGCCGCCGGAGAGCTCGCCGAGCGGCCGGTCGCGCCATTCCCAGGCCTGCGTGCGGCGCAATGCGCGCTCGACCGCGGCGCGATCCGCGTCGCTCGGCGCCGCGAGCCAGCGCTGGTGCGGCAGTCGGCCGAGCATCGCGACGTCCCACACCATGAGGTCGTCCGCACTGCCCTCGCCCGCGCCGCCCTGGCCGAGCCACGACAGTCGCCGGGCCCGCGCGCGTCCCGTCGTCGCCGACAGCGCTTGACCGAACAAGCGCACGTCGCCGCTGTGCCGCAGCAGGCCCGCGAGGACCCTGAGCAAGGTCGACTTGCCCGCGCCATTGGGACCGACGATGCTGGTCCAGCGCCTTTCCGCCAGGGCCAGGTCGATGCCGTGCAGGACTTCGGCCTGGCCGAGCCGCGCGCCGATGCGGCGGGCTTCCAGCGCCGGTTCGCGACGCAGGGCGGCCGTCATCGCAGGCCTCCCCGCGCGCCGCGCCGATGCATCAGCCACAGCAGATAGCTGCCGCCGAGCACCGCGGTCAGCACGCCGACCGGCAACTCCTGCGGCGCGACGAGCCATCGGGCGAGCAGATCGGCAGTCATCAGCAGCAGGCCGCCCATCGCGCTCGACAGCGGGATCAGCCGCGCATGCGTGGTCTTGACGGCGGAGCGCACCAGATGCGGCGCCGCGAGGCCGACGAAGGCGATCAGCCCGGTCTGCGCGACCGCCGCGCCGGTCGCCAGCGCCAGCACCGCCACCAGCGCCGCGCGCATCGCGCCGAGCGGCAGGCCGAGGCTGCTCGCGGTGGATTCGCCGAGCGCCAGTCCATCGAGCACCGGCGCCAGCGCCCATCCGAGCAACAGGCACACGATGCCCAGCGCGCCCATCACCGCGCAGGCGCTCCAGCCCACGAGGCCGGTGCTGCCGAGCATGAAGCCCTGCATCGCCTGGAGGATGTCGGCCGAGGCGATGGTGATCAGGTCCTTCACGGCGCCGAGCACCACGCCGACGATCACGCCCGCGAGCAGCAGCCGCAAGGTCTGCTGCACGCCGCGCGCGAGCAGCAGCGTGAGCATCACCGCCACCACTGCGCCTACAAACGCCGCGCCGGTCATGCCCAGGCGCACCACCCATTGCGTGCTCGCCGGCGAGGCGCCGAACATCCACAGCGCCACCCCCACGCCCAGCGACGCGCCCGACGCGCTCCCCAGCAGGTACGGATCGGCCAGCGGATTGCGGAACAGCCCCTGCGCCACCGCGCCCGCGAGGCCGAGCAGCGCGCCGGCCAGCCATGCGCCGAGCGTGCGCGGCAGCCGGATATCCCCCACGATCTGCATCGCGACCGGGTCGCGCCAGGCGGCGAAGAGACTCTCGAAGCCGGTGCTGCCCACGCCGGCACCGACCACCAGCACGATGCCGCCAAGGACCAGGAGCGCGACACCGAGCCCGAGCGCGCGACGCTGCTCGCTCTTCATTTGCGCTCCAGGGTTGAGCTCAAGCACCGTGCCATCAGGCGCGCGGCTTCGCCCATGCGCGGCCCGGGCCGCACCAGCACGTCGGCCTCGTCGGCGCTGAAGCGGCAGATGCGGCCATTGCGCACCGCCTTGATGCGGCTCCAGCCCGGCCGTTGTTCCATGCCCTGCGCATTGCGCTCGCCGATCATGATCAGGTCCGGATCGGCGCGCACCACGAATTCGGGATTCAGCTTGGGGAACGGCCCCATCGACCCCGGCACGATGTTCTTCGCGCCAAGGCGCGCGAGCGTCTCGCCGATGAACGAAGACTCGCTCGCCGCATAGGGACCGCCGTTGACCTCGAAATACACGCGGGTGTGGCCGACGCTCTCCGGCACCGCCTGCGCCGCCGCCGTGACGGCGGCATCGATCGCGCGCCATACGCGCTGCGCATCGTCGGTGCCGAGCACGCGGCCGAGCACATCGAGCACGCGCCGCACATCGGCGTGGTTCTTGGGTTCGAGCACCACCACCTTGAGGCCCAGGGCTTCGAGCCGTTCGGTGACGCGCGACGAGCGGGCGGGCAGCACCACGTCGGGCTTGAGCCCGACGATGGCCTCGACGTTCGGGTCGATCCCGCCCCCCACCTGCGGCAAGGCGCGCACAGACTCGGGCCAGTTGGAGTAGCGGTCCACGCCGACCAGCCGGTCGCAGGCGCCGAGCGTGCAGACGGATTCGGTCAGCGAAGGCAGCAAGGTGACGATGCGCTGCGGCGGCTTCGGCAGGTCCACCGCCACGCCGCGCTCGTCGGTCACGACGAGCGCCTGTGCCGCGATCGCGAACACGGCCAGCAAGGCGGCGAACGCCAGTCTCGCAAGCAGCTTCATTCGGGTTCTTTCAGGGCGAGCGGCAGACCGGCCGCCATCAGCGTAACGCGGTCGCAGGCGGCGGCCACGCGCTGGTTGAGCACACCGAGCGCATCGACGAAGGCGCGCACCTCGCGTCCGAGCGGGATCACGCCGAGGCCGATCTCGTTGCCGATCAGCACCACCGGGCCGATCGCCGCTTCGAGTTCGTGCACCAGCGCGTCGGTCGCCGCATCGATCTCGCCGGGCGCATGCGCGATGCCGTCGGCCGGCATCATCAGATTCGTGAGCCACAGCGTGAGGCAATCGACCAGCACCAGCGTCTGCGGCGAAGCATGCGCACGGATCGCCTGCGCGAGCGCGCGCGGCTCCTCGACCGTCACCAGCCCCGGCACGCGCAGCGCACGGTCGCTGCGATGACGCGCGATGCGCGCACGCATCTCGTCGTCATGCGCCAGCCCGGTCGCGACGAGCACCGCGCGGTGCGCGTGCGAACGCCCGAGCCACGCCGCGGCGAGCTGCTCGCCGCGGCGCGATTTGCCGCTCTTCTGGCCACCGAGGATCAGTTCGCGGCAAGCGCCCTTCATTTCGGCTGCCACCTCAGCGTCAGGTAGAACGCGCGGCCGGGCTGGTTGTAGCCGAACGCAGTCTCGTAGCTCACGTCGCCCACGTTCGAGACACGCCCCTGCACCGACCAGTCCTTCGCCACGCGGTATTCCGCATAGAGATCGACCGTGGTGTAGCTGTTCAGCACGCGTGTGTTGGCCGCGTCGTCATAGCGTTGGCCCACATGGATCGCCGAGCCGCCGAGCTTCCAGGCGCCGATCTGGTAGTCGGCGCCGAGCGTGGCCTGCTCCTTCGCGCGCCGCGGCAGCAGCTTGCCGGTGACCTCGTTGTGCGGATCGAGCGAGTCGTAGCTCGCATGCAGGCCGAGGTTGCCGAACTGGCCGTCGTAGCCGAGCGTGCCGCCCTGGATGCGTGCGTGCGGGATGTTCTGCGGCAGCGTCTCGCTGGTGATGAAGCCCGTGATCTTGTTGTCATAGCCCACCAGCTTCACGGTGTGCCCGCCCTGGGTCCAGGTGATGCCGACGTCGGTGTTCCTGCCCTCCTCGGGCTTCAGGTTCGGATTGCCGAAGCCGGGGTAGTAGAGCTGGTTGAACGATGGCGCCACGAAGCTGGTGCCATGCGACACGTTCACGCGCCAGTTCGGCGTGATCCGGTAGCCGTAGCCGGCGAACCAGGTGTCGTTGCCGCCGAACTGCGAGTTGTCGTCGTGCCGCGCGTTGAGCTGCCAGCTGTGCGGGCCATGGTCGCCGCTCAGGCCGACGAAGGCGGAATTGATGTCGCGCTCGGTGACCGTGTAGCGGGTGTCGCTGTTCACGTTCTGTTCGAGCCGCTCCAGGCCCGCGATCACGGTGCCGACCGGCGTGGCGATGTCGTTCTGCCAGAGGTACTGGTTCTGCGTGGTCTGGAACAGGCCCGGCAGATTGAAGGGCGCCGCGACGATGTTGCGGCTGTAGTCGTCGCTGCGGGCATAGCGCAGTTGCGTGTTCCAGTTCGACATCAGCTTGCCGGCCGCCCCGACGTAAGCCGTTTCCGTGCGCACCGTGTTGCGCGAGTCGCGGCCCGGGCCGTCATCGAAGTGGTTCAGGCCGTCCGAATACAGGATGCCGGTGTCGAGCTTCCAGTCCGGGTTGAACTGCCAGCCGAACGATGCGTTGACCGCACTCTGGTTGAAGGGGTCGCGGTCGGGATTGAAGTTGCCGAATTGCACCTTGCTGTTGGTCGCCGAAAAGCTGTGGTCGATTGTGCGCTGAACATCGAGCGAGTAGGTCGCCGCGCCGGACGCACCGCTGAAGCCGCCGGTGATCTGCTTGTAGCTCTCGCTGCCGAGCGTCGCCGAGGCGCGCGGCATGAAGACCGAATCGCCGGGCGCCGCCTTGCGCGTGAAGATCTGCACCACGCCGCCCACGCCATCGCTGCCATAGAGCGCGGAGGCGGGGCCCTTCACCACTTCGATGTGGTCGATCATCTCGACGGGAATGTTGTCCCAGACCGGCGTGCCGAGCGTCGCGGAGCCGTAGCGCACGCCGTCGATCAGCAGGATGGTGTGACGCGCCTCGGTGCCGCGGATGAAGACGCTGCTCGACTTGCCGGCGCCGCCGTTGGCCGAGATCTGCACGCCGGCGACGCGCGCGAGGATTTCGGGCAGCGTGCGGCTGGCCTGCTGCTCGATCTGGGCACGGTCGATCACGACGGTGTCGGAAACCAGGTCATCGACGCGGGTCGGCGTGCGGGTGGCGGTCACCACGGTCTCGGTGAGCGCGCCGGTGCTCTGCGCCATTGCGGCGGAAGCGAGGCCCGACAGTGCGGCAACGGCCAGGGAAACGCGGCTGGCGCGCGCGAGCGGCCACGACGAAGCGCACCGGTCGGTGCGATGGAAGAAAACGCTTGTTTTCATGGGGACAACAAAAGATCAAAGTCCTTCGCCGGCTTCCCCGCCAGCGCATGGACGTCATGGCCGTTCGCATGCCTTCCATGCGGCGACCGCCTCGTTGGCCGGTATCCGGGCTGGCAGCACGACCTTCGTCGCCTTCCCAGAGGCCTGTTTCAGGGCATCCAGTGGCTGATTGACGAGGGCGGCATCCGAAGAAAGGACGCCGTCTGCTTGACCGTTGCGGGGGCAGCGCAGGCTGGCCTGAGCCCTGTGGGGGCGTCGGCTTCTGCTTCCCGTTGAACTGCGAGGTGTGAACCACCTCGCGAGCACCAACGCGCGGGATTGTAAAGTGTCAGGGCGCGCGGCCCTTGCAGCGCGTGGAAACCCGCAAGCGCCCGAATCTACAATCGCCCCCCATGCCTGCACCGAGCCGTATTGAACAGATCGCCGAGCGTGTCGAACGCCTGCTCGTGCGCCATGAAGAAGTACAGCGCACCAATGCGTTGCTGCAGGACCAGGTGGAGGCGCTCACGCGGGAACGCGATGCGCTCAAGTCCCGGCTCGCCGCGGCGCGCACGCGGCTCGATGCGCTCCTCGACCAGCTCCCGACCGATCCTACGCAAGACCCGAGCTCCCGCTCATGAAACAAATCGAAGTCCAGATCATGGGCCAGAGCTATCTGCTCGGCTGTCCCGAAGGCGGTGAAGCGCAGTTGCGCGAAGCAGTGGATCGTGTCGACGCGGCGATGTGCAAGATCCGCGATGCCGGCAAGGTGAAGGCGCGCGACCGCATCGCCGTGCTCGCTTCGCTGAACCTCGCGTTCGACCTGGTGCAGCGCGAAGCTGCGCCCCCGCCCGCGCCGCCTGCGGCCCCGTCCGACCCCACCGCCGACGATGCACGCGCCGTGCAATTGGTGCAGCGGCTCGATCAGGCCCTCGCCGGCGACGGACATTTGCTCTGAAAGGAGCGCCACGCGAGCTGCACAGGCGTAAAATGCGTCCTGTCTGCGGTGCGCGCTGGGCTTTATATGTCCTTGTACCAATGCTCCACGGAGCAGGGCTTGGTATATCGCTTGGCGGGTGTGATCATCTCGCGTCAGATGAACCCGAAGCCTTGCTGCCCTCGCCCACCTGAACCCCGGTTCAGGCTGCGAGTCCAGGCCCATCCGCAGACACCTATTCGCCAAAGCCACGGCGCCCGCATCGGGGCCGTGGCTTTTTTCTGTCGGCGGCTGAAGTTTGATGTGGCGCAAGCGCTTCTGCGGCGACCAGCCTAAAGTGACCGTTTCAACTGAAGGAGAACCGCATGTTCCAGCGAATCCTGGTCGCCACCGACGGCTCGCCCCTTTCCAGGAAGGCTGTGACGAGCGCCGTCGCGCTGGCGGCGCAGAATGGCTCCGAACTGCTTGCGCTCACGGTCGTCCCCCGCTACCCCACCAACTATTTCGACGGCGCCGCCGTCTTCACGCCCGAGGACATCGGCCGCATCGAGAAGCAGTGGTCCGATGCGGCGCAAGCCGCGCTCGACGCGGTCGCGGCCGAGGCCAAGGCGGCCGGCGTGAACATCAGGACATCGGTCATCAGCTCCGACCTCGTCGGCGATGCCATCATCAATGCGGCCAAGAAGCACGAGGCCAATCTCATCGTGATGGCCTCGCACGGCCGCAAGGGCATCAAGCGGCTGCTGCTGGGCAGCGAAACCCAGCATGTCCTCACGCATTCCGAGCTTCCTGTCCTGGTGCTGCGCTGATGAAGATCCTGATCGCCGTGGACGGCAGTCCCCACACGCAGAAGGCCATCGACTACCTGGCGAAGCACCGCCACATGTTCGTGGACGCCAACGAGCTGGTCGTGGTCCACGTCTGCATCGGCGTGCCGGGGCACATTGCCCGGCATCTGAGCAAGGGAACGATCGCGGAGTACTACCAGGAAGAAACCGCGAAGGTCATCGAACCGGTCAGGGCGCAGCTCGCACGGCACGACATCGCGAACTACCGCATCGACGAGCGCCACGGCCATGCGGCCGAGGAGATCATCAAGTCGGCCGGCGAATGCGGCGCCGAGCTGATCGTCATGGGCACGCACGGCCATGGCCTCATCGCCCGCGCGATCATGGGTTCGGTGGCCACCAAGGTGGTGGCCGAGACCGACATCTCGGTCCTGCTGGTGCAATAGCGCCGCTCAGGCGCTCGCGAACAGCCGCTTGTGCTGTTCGCGCAGCAGTGCTTTTTGCACCTTGCCCATCGCGTTGCGCGGGAGTTCTGTCACCACGAAGCAGCGCTTGGGAATCTTGAAGTTCGCGAGCCTGGCCTTGAGTTCGACCACGATCGCGTCGGCATCGAGCGTCGCCCCCGCCTTGGGAATCACGATCGCCACGCCCACTTCGCCGAAGTCCGGATGCGGTACGCCGACGATGGCGCTTTCCGCCACGCCGGGCAGCTCGTTGATGTAGCCCTCGATCTCCGCCGGATAGACGTTGTAGCCGCCGCTGATGATCAGGTCCTTGCTGCGCCCGACGATGGTCACGTAGCCGAGGCCGTCGATCTTGCCCACGTCGCCGGTCTTGAAGTAGCCGTCGGGCGTGAACTCCTCCTTGGTCTTCTCCGGCATGCGCCAGTAGCCGCAGAACACGTTCGGCCCGTCCACCTCGATGTGGCCGATCTCCTCGGTCGGGCACGGGTTGCCCTGGTCGTCGCGCACGCGCAGGCGCACGCCGGGCAGCGGGAAACCCACCGTGCCGCCGCGACGCTCACCCTGCACCGCGCTGTACGGATTGGAGGTGAGCATCACCGTCTCGCTCATGCCATAGCGCTCGAGGATGGTGTGGTCGGTGCGCTCGCGCCATTCGTTGAAGGTCTCGATCAGGAGCGGCGCGGAGCCCGAGATGAAAAGCCGCATGTTGCTGCAAGCCTCGCGCGTCAGACCCGGCTCGGCCAGCATGCGCACGTAGAGCGTCGGCACGCCCATGAAGACGGTCGCATCCGGCAGGCGCGCGACCACGCGGCGCGGATCGAAGCGGTTGAGCCAGATCATCCGGCTGCCGCTGATCAGCGCCCCGTGGATCGCGACGAACAGCCCGTGCACATGGAAGATCGGCAGCGCGTGGATCAGCACGTCGCCGTCGCCGCGCCTGGACGAGCGCCAGCCCCAGTAGTCCTTGAGCACCTCGGCGTTCGACTGCAGGTTGCGGTGCGAAAGCATCGCGCCCTTGCTGCGGCCGGTGGTACCGCTGGTGTAGATGATGGCGGCGAGATCGTCGCCCTTCTTGCGCGCGATGTCGTGCTGGTCGCTGCACTCTGCCGCCACTTCGAGCAGGGTGCCGGTGCGGTCGTCATCGAGCGTGAAGACGTGGCGCGTGCCGGCAGCGGTCGCGATCGGCGCGACCCATTCCGCATTGGCGCTGCTGCAGACGACCACCTCCGGCTCTGCATTGCCGATGAAATATTCGATCTCGGCCTGCCGGTAGGCGGTGTTGAGCGGCAGGAAGACATAGCCCGCGCGCAAGGTCGCGAGGTACAGCAGCATCGCCTCGACGGACTTCTCGACCTGCACTGCGATGCGTGCGCCCTCCTTGAGCTTCAGCGCATGAAGCAGGTTCGCGATCATCGCGCTCGCGCGGTCGAGGTCGCGCCAGGAATAGAACAGGCCGTCGTCGGTCTCGACCGCGATCGCATCGAGATCGGACGGGAAGGCAGCGCGCAATGCGGCGAAGAGATTGGCGTTCGTTGTCGTGTCGGTCATGGTGATATCAAAAGACGGGAGTGCGCTTGCCGAGGAAGGCGGCGATGCCTTCGCGGTGTTCATCGGAATCGGCGTAGTCGTAGGCCACGGCCACCAGCGGTGCCAGCGGGTCTTGTCCGCCTGCGCTGCGCAGCGAGGAGAAGGTGCGCTTGTTGAGGCGGGCGGCTTCGGGCGCGAGCGCGGCGATGCGCTGCGCTCGCGCCAGCGCCGCGCCCGCGACGTCGGCATCGGGCATCACGCGCAGCAGGAAGCCGGCGTCGTACAGGCGCTGCGCATCATGCACGCCGGCGGCCAGCAGCATGTCGCGCGCGAGCGCGTCGCCGATGGCGCTGGTCACCAGCGCGGCTTCGCGCGGCGCCATCGGAAAGCCCAGCTTGGCGATCGGCGCACCGAACTTCGCCGAGGCACCCGCCAGGCGGATGTCGCAGCAGCTCGCGATTTCCAGCCCCGCACCCATGCAGGCGCCCTCGATCTGCGCGACGAGCGGCAGCTCGCAGGCCAGCATCGCGGCGAGCGCCGCCCAGACCTCGTTCTCATGGAATTCGCGCAGGCTCGCCTCGTCGAAGCGAAACGACGGGTACTCGGAAATGTCGCCGCCGGCGCAGAAGGCCCCTCCCTCCCCGCGCACGACGACGCAACGGCTCGACGCATCGCGCCCAAGCTCTTCGAAGACCGCGCGCAATTCGCGCCACATCGCGCGCGTCATGGCGTTGAGCCGGCCCGCGTTCGCCAGCGTGACGAAAGCGATCGGGCCCTCCCCGTGCAGCGTGATCGAATCGGTCATTCCAGCTTGGCTCCGGAGGCCCTCACCACCGCGGCCCAGCGCTTGATCTCGGCGTTCACGAAGGCGCCATACTGCGCTCCCGTGAGGTTCGGGATCTCGGACCCGTTGGCGGCCCAGATCGATTTCAGCTCGTCGGTCGCCAGCGCCTTCTTCATGTCGTCGATGGCCCGCGCCTGCACGTCGGCCGGGGTGCCCTTGGGCGCCCAGAGGCCGTACCAGGTGGTCACGGTGTAGTCGGGCAGGCCCACCTCCGCGGCGCAGGGCACGTCGGGCAGGGCCGGGTTGCGCTTCCTGCCGGCCACCATGAGAGCCTTGATTCGGCCCGCCTTGATGTGCTGCGCAGAGGAGCCCAGGCCGTCGAACATCACGTCCACGTTGCCGGCGATCAGGTCCTGCAGCGCCGGACCCGCGCCGCGATACGGGATGTGGGTGATGAAGGTGCCGGTCTGCAGCTTGAAGAGCTCGCCCGCCAGATGGTGCGAGGTGCCCGAACCCGCCGAGGCGTAGTTGAGCTTGCCCGGGTTCTGCCTGGCATAGGCGACGAAATCCTTGAGCGTGGTCGCGCTCACGCGCTTCGGGTTCACGACCACCACCTGCGGCACGTCGGCCAGCAGCATCATGGGCACGAAGTCCTTTTCGAGGTCGTAGTCCAGCTTGGGATAGACCGAGGGCGCGATCGCGTGGTGGACCGCGCCCATGAAGAGCGTGTAGCCGTCCGCGCGCGCCTTGGACGCGATGCTCGCGCCCACGGTGCCGCCCGCGCCGCCCCGGTTGTCGATCACCAGCGTCTGGCCGACGATGCTGCTGAACTGCGCCGAGAGCGGCCGCGCGAAGGCATCGGTGCCGCCGCCGGCCGGGAACGGCACGATCATCGTCACGGGCCGGGTCGGCCAGCCCGACTGCGCGCGCGCGCCGCCGGCCAGGGCCGCGGCGCCCGCCGCCAGCGCGAGCTGCAACACATCGCGCCGCTGAAAGCCTGGGGTCATTCTTTCGTCTCCTCGTTATGGTCTGCCACACGCCGGGGCCTGCGGCGCAGGAATCTGGGCCCTTGAAAAAATCAATCCGGGAAAAAGAGATCGTCGATCGCGCCGGACACGGCCACCTTGCCCTGTCCGAGCAGGGCGCGGTGCTTGTCGAGCCGCTTGAGATCGTAGAGGTAGTTGACCATCAGGCCATAGGACTGCTTCAGCCCCTTCGGCGAAGGATCGCCGGCCCAATTGAGCCGCTCGACCCGCGCGCCGTTGCCGAGATGGAAGCGCGCGACCGGGTCCACCGGCTTGCCGTCGGCCGTGGCGCGGCCGAGGTATTCGGCGGCCGAATTGAGCAGCAGTTGCGCAACCGGCGACCTGGCGTCCTGCGCGCTCACCGCGTCCGCCGCCGCGAGGAAGCGTTCCGCCGTGGGCGGCAGCGATCCGACCACGCGGCCGAGCTCGGTCGAGCGCTTCTCGTCGAGCCGCGCCAGCATGTCGCCGGCATGCTTGCCGAGCCAGGCGCGAAAGCCCGGGATCGGCGACAGGGTCGCGAAAGTCTTCAGGCGCGGCAGCTCTTCCTGCAGCGTCTCGACCACGCGCTTGATCAGTGAATCGCCGAAGCTCACGCCGCGCAGGCCGGCCTGCGTGTTGCTGATCGAATAGAAGATCGCGGTGGTGGCCGTTTCGGGCCGGGTCAGCGCGGCGGCCTCGTCGAGCAGCGGCGCGATGCCCTCGCTGACACGGTCGACCAGCGCCACCTCCACGAAGATCAGCGGCGTGTTGGGCAGCCGTGGATGGAAGAAGCCGTAGCACCGGCGGTCGCTGTCGAGCCGGTTCTTGACGTCGGCCCAGCTCTTGATGTCGTGCACGGCTTCGTACTGGATCAGCTTTTCGATCAGCGAGGCCGGCGAATCCCAGCTGATGCGGCGCAGGTCCAGGAAGGCCACGTCGAACCAAGTGGAAAACAGGTGCTCGAGTTCGGCGTCGAGCGGCAGCAGCCGCCGGTCGCCCTTGAGGTGCGGCAGCAGCTGGGCGCGCAGATCGACCAGGAAACCCATGCCGTCGGGCTCGACCGCGAAGCGCTGCAAGAGCCGCGCGCGCGGCGAGGCCAGCGCGCGCCGCAGCTGGATCTCGGCCTGGCCTTCGTCGGCCGTCCCGACCGCTGCCTCGTGGTGCTCACGGGCGTTGCTGAGCTTCTGCGCATCGGGCGCGAAGCGCTCGCTCATGAGCAGCCAGATGTCGCGCCGCTCGTCGAGTTCGCGCCCCGCATACCACTGCACGAAATCATGGGCGCGGCGGCCGCCCTCGACTTCGCTCACGCTGGGGTCGACCACCGCCTGGAGGTCCCCCAGCGCGCGCCGCAGGGCGCGCGGCGCGAGCCCTTCGCCGGAGCGGCGCAGCGTGGCTTCGAGGCGTTCGGAAAGCGGCCTTGGTCCGACGGCAGTCCTGGCCGCTTCGGCGATGTTGCCCGGCTTCAGGCGCGAGACGTTGCGTGTGATCCAGTCGCTGGCATTCATGAGATCGGTTCGACCCTTCCTCGATGACTCTGACGAAAGGAGTCATCTTAGGGGAACCGAGACCGGATTTTTTCCGCCGGCCGCCGATAGACCCTCAACGGACGGCCTGCATCACCCCGCAATCGACGATCTTGAATTCGACGCGGCGGTCCAGCGCATCGACCGCATCGTCGGTGCCGCTGCCGATGATGTTCTCGCGGAAGCCCTTGCCGCTCGGCGCGGTGCGCGTGCCGAGCACGGCCGCCTCGCCCACCAGCCGCTGCTGGATGTACTTGGCCCGCTGCAGCGAGAGCGTGTCGTTGTAGGCCACCGACCCCGTGTGGCTGGTGTGGCCGATGATGTCCATGCAGACCTTCGCGCCGGCGCTCGCCTTGGCGATCTCGCGCAGCCACATCGGATAGGGGCCGCTGATCTTCTGCTCCGACCAGAACACCGTGGTGTTCGGATTGAAGAGGAACTTCACGCCGAGCTGCTGGTTGGCGATGCCATAGGCGACCAGCTTGCCGAAGGCCTGCTCGGCCTCCGCGCTCTTGCCGAGCCTGGCCGAGCTCAGGTAGATGCCGTTGAGCACCCGCAACTGCTCGCCGATCGCGCTGTCGCCGGCGGCGCTGTAGCCCGTGAGTGCGTCCTGGTAGCGCTCGGCGTTGTAGGCGCTGGTGGCGTCCTTGATCAGCGGCGCGACCGCGAGCCGTTCGAGGTAGTACGCATCCGCCTTCTGGCCGGGCGGGGTGGCGCTGGTGCGCACGTAGCCTTCGACCACGCGGTCCTTCGTCGGTACCGGCGTGTCGCGGTAGTAGAGCAGCGGCGTGTGGTCCAGCCCCTCGTCACGGGTGACCGCGGAGGACTGGGCGATCACCTTGCCGGTCGCGAGCTCGGTCAGCGCGAGGTTGATTTCCATCGGCCCGCGCGGCTGGTCGACCGCAAGCCGCGTCATCGTGCCGGTCAGCAGGTAGCGCGCCTTGTCGAGGTTCGCGCGCTGGAACGGCACGACCTGGATGGATTCCTGCGCGGCAAGCCGCTCGGTCACGCGTTCCTGCAGCAACTGCGTGGCGGCCGTCTGCTGGCCGCTTCCGGCGTCGATCATCGGATCCAGCACCACGCCGCTCTTGCCGCCGATCCTGGCGAGCAGGCTCTGCATCTTCTGGGTCTGCACCACCAGCCCGTCGGTGGCCTGCGCCACGGCCTGGTCGAAGGGAAGCTCGGTCCTGGACGAAGCCGGAGGTTTCGTGGCGCAGCCCGCCACGAGCAGGGCCAGGCCGAACGAGGACAGGGCCTGAAGCCAGCGAGCCAGTGTCGTGGTCATCATTCACACCCCTTTCTGAGTTGAGCCGCCTCGGCCGATGTCAGCGAGCCGAGCGAGGCCCGCTGGAGGATGTCGGTGCAGTTGATGCCGCCCTGCACGCGCTCCGGAGGCGGCGGGCGAACGATCGGTACCACGACGGTGCGCACTTGCGACTCGGCTTCGGCGACCGGCTGCTCGCGCCGGGCGATGCGCCTGGGTTCGGGGCGGGCGCGTGCGGCGCTTCTGTGAGGCGGTGCGATGGCGGCCGACGCCGCAGCCGCCGGCGCCGCCTCGTCAGCCTTCACGGGTTCGTCGACCGGCGCGCCCATGGCCGCCGGCCTCACCCGCTCAGGCGCCGTTTCCTTGACGGGTTCGACCGTCTTGAGCGGCTCGGCTGATGGCATCGGCGCGGGCGCTTCGACCGCCTTGGCGGGCACGGGCACGGGCACGGGCGCGGGCTGGGGCATCGCCGGTTCCGATACCTGCGGCGCGGGCGTCACGCGCATGGTCACCGCGCGCGGCTTGACGGGCGCCGATGGGGCCGTGCCTGCCGGCGACGGCGCGCTCGTCGTCGAGACGCCGCTGCTGCGGTAATAGACGAAGGTCATCACGCACGCCAGCACGGCGAGCGCCGCGAGGACGGCGGGCTTGACCCATTTCGCGCGCTGCCGCGCCGCGGCCGGGGCGCCGACCAGCGGCGGCCAGTTCGAGACCGACGCCCTGCCGCGGGTGCGGATCACGACCGGTTCCTCGCGCTCCTCGATCTCGTCGGACGCGGTATGGACGTGCTCCACCGACGCGGGCGGCATGGTCGGCGGCACGCGCACCGCTTCGGCCAGTTCCCGTTCGACGACCGGGTCCGGCTCGGCGAACGAGGGACGATCGGTCACGACCTTCGCGCCGGTGGACGTCGTGGGCGTCGTGGACGAGAGCACGTCGTTGCGGTGCACGGCGCGCACCAGTTCCAGGTCCTGCAGCCTTTCGCCGCAGCTCAGCATCGTCCAGAACTCGGCCGCGCTCTGGGGCCGGTTGCGCGGATGGAGCGACAGCGCGGCATCGATCGCGGCCAGGAAAGGCTCGCTGTACTGCCCGTGGGCGATGTCCGACAGCGGCTGCAGCCGGTCGTCCATCAGCCGCTCGATCGCCGGCATCGGCGGGTGCCCGGTCACGGCCGCGTACACCACGCCCGCGAGCGCGTAGAGGTCGGTCCAGGCGCCCTGCCGCATCGAGGCGACTTCGCCGTACTGCTCGATGGGCGCGAAACCGGGCTTGAACACCACCGTCGGCGACGAGCCCATGCCGTCGATCACGCGCCGCGCGGCGCCGAAGTCGAGCAGCACCGGACCGGCGTCGGTCAAGAGGATGTTGTCCGGCGCGATGTCGCGATGGAAGCAGCTCGCGGCATGCATGGTGCCGAGCGCATCCAGCAGGGGCCGCAGCCAGTTGCACAGCTCCTCCTCGGTGGGCGGGCGGCCGAGCTCGGCCAGCGCATGCTGGAGCGTCGGGCCTTCGTAGTACGGCATCGCCATGTAGGCCGTGCCGTTGTCTTCCCAGAAGTGCAGCACGCGCACCAGCGACGGGTGATCGAATCGCGCCAGGAGCCGCGCCTCGTTGAGGAAGCTGCGCATGCCGACGCGGAAGCTGTCGCGATGCCGCTGCGACTTGACCACCACCGCCGACGAGACGCTCGCGCGCGTCGCGAGGATGGCCGGGAGGTATTCCTTGATCGCCACATGCTGCTCGAGCGAGTGATCCCACGCGAGGTAGACGATGCCGAATCCGCCTTCGCCGATCGGGCCGACGATCTCGTAGTCGAGCAGGCGCGTGCCTTCGGGCAGGGTGTGCGCGGTGGCGCGCTCGGAGTCGCTCCACACGGACGCGTCCGCATCGTCCTGGCCCTCGAGGGAGCCGAGCACGGAATTCGGACCGATTGCCGACGCGGGGGTCATCGCCATCACTTCAGTTGCCCTGTCGTGCGGACTCTACTGCGCACCGCAGCATGATGCATTCACCAGAAGCACTAGCCGAACGGACGCTCCGCCCGGCTACGAACCCACGGGAATTTCCCTTACGCCGGCGCGGTCGTACTCCGCCGCTGCGCCGGCGCGCTGAGGTAGAGCCAGACGCCGAAGACGATCATCGGCACGCACAGCCACTGGCCCATGCTCATGTTGAGCGCGAGCAGGCCCAGGAAGTCATCGGGCTCGCGGAAGAATTCGGCCGTGAAGCGCATCGCGCCGTAGCCGATCAGGAACACCGCCGACACGCGGCGCTCGCGCCTTTGCTTGCGCGCATAGAGCCACAGGATCACGAACAGCAGCAGCCCTTCGAGCAGGAACTGGTAGACCTGCGACGGATGGCGCGGCAGCATCGAGCCGCTCTGCGGAAAGACCATGCCCCACGGCAGGTCGGCGGGCGCGAAGCGGCCCCAGAGCTCGCCGTTGATGAAGTTGCCGACCCGGCCCGCGGCCAGCCCGGTGGGCACGCAGGGCGCGACGAAATCCATCACCTGCCAGAACGGCCGCTTGCGCGAATGCGCGAACCAGAACATCGATGCGATCACGCCCAGCAGCCCGCCGTGGAAGCTCATGCCGCCCTGCCAGACGAAGAAGATCTCGATCGGATGGGTGAGATAGAAGCCCGGCTTGTAGAACAGGCAATAACCCAGCCGCCCGCCGACGATCACGCCGAGGACGCCGAGAAAAAGGATGTCCTCGAGGTCCTTGCGCGTCCAGGCGCCGGGGCCGGTGATCGAGCGGAACGGCTCGTGGCGCAGGCGGCGCGTGCCGAGGAAATAGAACAGTGCGAAAGCGGCCAGATAGGTCAGGCCATACCAGTGGATGGCGATCGGCCCGAGCTGCAACGCCACGGGGTTGATCTGCGGATACATGAGCATGACCGGGATTAAAGCACCCCGCGCGGACCTACCCGGCTGCACCGCGGCCGATGAATTCGATGAAGCGCGCGAGCGCCGGGTTGGCGGCGCCGGCAGCCCAGACGAGGCTGGTCTCGCAGCTCGGCAGCGCGACGGCTGCGCGGCGGCGGCCTTCGGGCTCGAATTCGGCCGCGCCGCGATAGACGATGCCCGCCCGGCGGAACTGCATCACGCTCTCGGGCACCCAGGCCACGCCGAGGCCGCCCCACACGAGGTTGACGATGGTCTGCATCTGGATCGCCTCCTGCGCGATGCGCGGCGTGCGGCCGGCCGCGTGGTAGAGGCCGAAGATCGCGTCGTGCAGCGAGGGCACGATGCGGCGCGGGAAGATGACCACCGGCTCGGCCAGGGCATCCGCGAGCCGGACCTTCCTGGCTCTCGCCAGCGGATGGGTGGCGGGAAGCGCGAGCACCAGTGGTTCCTGCGACACCGCGAGTCGCTCCAGGCCCGGCGGCGCGGAGCCCGGCGAGTGCAGCATGAGGCCGGCATCGATCTCGCCGCGCGAGAAGGCCTCGAGCTGCACGTCGCCGGTGGCCTCGACCAGTTCCAGCGCGACATCGGGCGAGCGCTGGCGGAATTCGCGCACCCACACCGGCAGCCGCTCGAAGCCGATGGTCGATACGAAGGCGAGCCGCACGCGACCGACCTCGCCCGCCGCCGCCGCGCGCGCACGCACCGGCAAGGCCTGTGCGCGGGCCAGGAGCTCGCGCACTTCAGGCAACAGCGCCTCGCCGGCCGGCGTGAGAGCGACCCGGCGCCGCGTGCGATCGAACAGCACCGCGCCGAGCGATTTCTCGAGCTGCGCGATCGCCTGCGTGACGGGCGGCTGCGTCATGTGCAGGCGCAGCGCCGCGCGACCGAAATGCAATTCCTCCGCCACCGCGAGGAACTGGCGCCAGACGCGGAGGTCGATCAGGCTCTCTTTCATATGCCGAGCATATCAATCAACGTCCAAAATTGGATTGGAACCAATCAATCAATCGTCCGATACTTGGCGTCCCCGATTTCCCAATTCCCCGATCACGAGAGACCCACGATGGAAACGAAACCGATCCAGATCAACCGCCGCAGCGCCAACATCGTCGAAGGCAAGAGCCGGGCGCCGAACCGGTCGATGTTCTATGCCATGGGCTACGAGGAAGCCGACTTCAAGAAGCCGATGGTCGGCGTCGCCAACGGCCACAGCACCATCACGCCCTGCAACTCGGGCCTGCAGAAGCTGGCCGACGCGGCCATCGCCGGCATCGAGGAAGCCGGCGGCAACGCTCAGGTGTTCGGCACGCCGACGATCTCCGACGGCATGGCCATGGGCACCGAGGGCATGAAGTACTCGCTGGTGAGCCGCGAGGTGATCTCCGACTGCATCGAGACCTGCGTCGGCGGCCAGTGGATGGACGGCGTGCTGGTGGTCGGCGGCTGCGACAAGAACATGCCCGGCGGCATGATGGGCATGCTGCGCGCCAACGTGCCGGCCATCTATGTCTACGGCGGCACCATCCTGCCCGGCCACTACAAGGGCCAGGACCTCAACATCGTGAGCGTGTTCGAGGCGGTCGGCCAGAACGCGGCCGGCAACATGAGCGACGAGGACCTGTTGGAAATCGAGCGCCGCGCCATCCCCGGCACCGGTTCGTGCGGCGGCATGTACACCGCCAACACCATGTCGAGCGCCTTCGAGGCACTGGGCATGTCGCTGCCCTACTCGTCCACCATGGCCAACCCGCACGACGAGAAGCAGAACTCGGCCAAGGAATCGGCCAAGGTGCTGATCGAGGCCATCAAGACGGACCTGAAGCCGCGCGACATCGTGACCAAGAAGGCGATCGAGAACGCGGTCGCGGTCATCATGGCCACCGGCGGCTCGACCAACGCGGTGCTGCACTTCCTCGCGATCGCGCATGCGGCCGGCGTGGACTGGACCATCGACGACTTCGAGCGCATCCGCAAGAAGGTGCCGGTGATCTGCGACCTCAAGCCCAGCGGCAAGTACCTCGCGGTCGACCTGCACAAGGCCGGCGGCATTCCGCAGGTCATGAAGGTACTGCTGAACGCGGGCCTGCTGCACGGTGACTGCATCACCATCACCGGCAAGACCGTCGCCGAAGTGCTCAAGGACGTGCCGGACCAGCCGCGCGCGGACCAGGACGTGATCCGCCCCATCCACAATCCGATGTACGCCGAAGGGCATCTGGCGATCCTCAAGGGCAACCTCTCGCCCGAAGGCGCGGTCGCCAAGATCACCGGCCTCAAGAACCCCGTCATCACCGGCCCGGCGCGCGTGTTCGACGACGAGCAATCGGCGCTGCAGGCGATCCTCGACGGCAAGATCAAGGCCGGCGACGTGATGGTGCTGCGCTACCTCGGCCCCAAGGGCGGCCCGGGCATGCCGGAAATGCTGGCCCCGACCGGTGCGCTGATCGGCGCCGGCCTCGGCGAAAGCGTGGGCCTCATCACCGACGGCCGCTTCTCGGGCGGCACCTGGGGCATGGTGGTCGGCCACGTCGCACCCGAAGCGGCGGCGGGCGGCACCATCGCGTTCGTCAACGAGGGCGATTCGATCACCATCGACGCACACCAGTTGAAGCTCGAACTCAACGTGCCCGACGCCGAAATCGCCAAGCGCCGCGCCGCCTGGAAGGCCCCTGCCCCGCGCTACACCCGCGGCGTGCAGGCCAAGTTCGCCTTCAATGCCTCCAGCGCCAGCTCCGGCGCCGTGCTCGACAAGTACTGACACCCCCCAAGCCGCTTCGCGGCAGCCCCCTCTCTCGCCTTCGGCGGGAGGGGGGCGAACCCGGCGGCCCGGCAAAGCCGGTTCCGCGGGTTCCCTGGCCTTGGACTGCGTGCGCTTCAGGCGCCGTAGGGAGCTATTTCCTCCGGAGCGTACCCAGCTTGCTCCGCTGCCGATCGATGCGCTCCTGCCGGCGCGCGTTCTCTCTTTCGACGACCTTGCGCTTGGTATAGCCCGAGGCATCGGCCCAGGCCCACCATGCGACGGCCAACGCGAAAGGCGACAGCACCACCCACCAGCTCCAGGTGGCGACAACGCCCACCTCGAGCACCTTGAGCGCCACGCCCAGCAAGCCCAACCCCAGGAACCACATCGCGAACTCCTCGTCCTTTGTCTGTGACGCGCGAGGCCCGGGACGTGCACCGCCCTACCTACAATCGCGTTGGATCGACTTTAACGCACCCACGCCTTTGAACCCCATGAAAAAAGCGCTCCTTGCTGCCGCGCTGTGTGCCGGCTGCGCAGCCCCCGCCTTCGCCGATCTGGCGCTGGCCACGTCGAAGAACTGCATGAGCTGCCACGCGGTCGATCGCAAGGTGCTGGGCCCGGCCTTCAAGGACGTGGCCGCCAAGTACAAGGACAACAAGGGCGCGGTCGACCAGCTCGCCAACAAGATCATGAAGGGCGGCTCCGGCGTCTGGGGGCCGGTGCCGATGCCCGCCAACAACCAGGTCAGCGAGGCCGATGCGAAGAAGCTGGCCGCCTGGGTGCTGTCGACGAAATAGCGCCGTCGATCAGACCGCCGGCGGCATGCCCGCCGCGGCGGCGGTCGAACGGCGATCCAGCCGGTCCTCGAGCTGGCCGATGTGTGCGGCCAGCGTGTTGTCGAGCTGCTCGGAACGCATCTTCATCGCCACCTCCAGTTGCTCGACCCGCGCGAGCATCGCCGCATGCCGCTCGGCGTTGCGGGTCATGTGGGCGTTTTCCTGGCTTTCAAGAAAGTTGCGCAGCTCGGTGAAGCGCGAGGCTTCCGCCTTGTCGGCGAGGTCGCGCTGGGCCTGCATCTCCTTGGTGTGACGGCGGGTCTCCAGCAGGATCGAGCTTTGCAGGTAGACCACGTAGGCGACGAAGAAGATGCCCAGCAGCGCCGTCAGCCCCAGCATGATCAGCCCGAAGGGCGCAGTGACCTGCATGAAGCCGATCGACATGGCCGTCGGCGCGGCGATGAGGCCCCAGTTCAACGCAGCCAGTGCCGCGATCAGCAGCACGACCACCAGCAATACACCTGTTCTGACTCCCATGACCTGCTCCAGTTTGTGATTGGAGGGTCATTTGTAACATCAGTAGGCCTGCCCGAGCTGCTCCAGGATCGCGGGGTTCTCCAGCGTGGAGGTGTCCTGCGTGATCGCCTCGCCCTTGGCGATGCTGCGCAGCAGGCGGCGCATGATCTTGCCGCTGCGGGTCTTGGGCAGGTTCTCGCCGAAGCGGATGTCCTTGGGCTTGGCGATGGGGCCGATTTCCTTCGCGACCCAGTTGCGCAGTTCCGCCGCGATCTGCTTGGCTTCGTCGCCGCTGGGACGGCCGCGCTTGAGCACCACGAAGGCGCAGACCGCCTCGCCGGTCAGGTCGTCGGGCCGGCCGACGACCGCGGCCTCGGCCACCAGATCGGTCTTGGCGACCAGCGCGGATTCGATCTCCATCGTGCCCAGGCGGTGTCCGGAGACGTTGAGCACATCGTCGATGCGCCCCGTGATGCGGAAGTACGCCCGGTCGGCGCTGCGCACCGCGCCGTCGCCGGCCAGGTAGATCGCGCCGCCCATCTCTTCGGGGAAGTAGCTCTTCTTGAAGCGCTCCGGGTCGTTCCAGATGGTGCGGATCATCGACGGCCACGGGCGCTTGATGACCAGCATGCCGCCGGCGCCGTGCGGGATGTCCTTGCCGGTCTCGTCGACGATCGCGGCCATGATGCCCGGCAGCGGCAGCGTGCACGAACCCGGCACCAGCGGCGTGGCGCCCGGCAGCGGCGTGATGACGTGGCCGCCGGTCTCGGTCTGCCAGAAGGTGTCGACGATCGGGCACTTCTCGCCGCCGACGTTCCGCCAGTACCACATCCACGCTTCGGGATTGATCGGCTCGCCCACCGTGCCGAGGATGCGCAGCGACGAGAGGTTCCAGTTCTTCGGATGCACCTTCTCGTCGCTGTCCGCCGCCTTGATCAGCGAACGGATCGCCGTCGGCGCCGTGTAGAAGACCGAGACCTCGTGCTTCTCGACCATCTGCCAGAAGCGGCCCGCATGCGGGAAGGTCGGGATGCCCTCGAACACCACCTGCGTCGCGCCCGCCGCGAGCGGACCGTAGGCCACGTAGGTGTGGCCGGTGATCCAGCCGATGTCGGCGGTGCACCAGAAGACGTCCTCCGGACGGATGTCGAAGGTCCAGTCCATCGTGAGCCTGGCCCACAGCAGGTAGCCGCCGGTCGAATGCTGCACGCCCTTGGGCTTGCCCGTGGAACCGGAGGTGTAGAGGACGAAGAGCGGATGCTCGGCGCCGACGGGCACCGGCGCGCACTCGGTGCCTTGGCCCTTGAGCGCTTCGTCGAAGGTCTTGTCGCGGCCGGCGACCATGTTGCACGGCGTCCTGGTGCGCTCGAAGACCAGCACCGTCCTGATCGACTCGCAGCCGCCGAGCGCGATGCCCTCGTCGACGATCGCCTTCAGCGGCAGCTCCTTGCCGCCACGCAACTGGAAGTTGGCGGTGACGACCGCCACGGCGCCGGCATCGATGATGCGCTCGTTCAGCGCCTTGGCCGAGAAGCCGCCGAACACCACGCTGTGCGTGGCGCCGATGCGTGCGCAGGCCTGCATCGCGACCACGCCCTCGATCGTCATCGGCATGTAGATGATGACGCGATCGCCCTTCTGGATGCCCTGCGCCTTCAGCGCGTTGGCGAACTGCGAGACACGCGCCAGCAGCTCCTTGTAGGTGACCTTCGTGACCGCGCCGTCGTCGGCCTCGAAGATGATCGCGGTCTTGTTCTCGACCGGCGTGCCGATGTGCTTGTCGAGGCAGTTGGCCGAGGCATTCAGTTCGCCGTCGTCGAACCACTTGTAGAACGGCACGTTGGACTCGTCGAGCACGCGCGTGAAAGGCTTGGTCCAGACCACGTTGGCTTTCGCCTGCCGCGCCCAGAAGCCCTCGAAATCATCGGCGGCTTCCTTGCACAGGGCTTCGTACGCGGCCATGCTGGGGATGCGCGCGCCCTGGCTGGCACGGGCGTCCGGCGGAAACACGCGGTTTTCGACCAGGACGGATTCGATGGTGGATGCGCTGCTCATTCGTTTGTCTCCTTTACCGACAGCATCAGATTGCGACCCGTTGCGGTGCCGGTCGAATGTCGGCGCGCGCACTTACGGAGGACTGACGGGCCATGTTAACGAGGGATTCGCGGCACGGCGCCCAACGGTCGCCCGCCACCGGCCCGAGCGGCCGGGGTGCGGATCGGCGGATGGCGCGGGTTCGGGGCGCGGACCCCTGATCCCGCGTAGACCGGCTCAGCGGCCGGTCATTTTTTCGGGCACCACCCAGGCGTCGAACTGCTCCGCCGTCAGGTGCCCCGAGGCGATCGCCGCCTCGCGCAGGCTGGTGCCTTCCTTGTGCGCCTTCTTCGCGATGAACGCGGCCTTGTCGTAGCCGATATGCGTGTTGAGCGCGGTCACGAGCATCAGTGAGCGCTGCACCAGTTCGGTGATGCGCTCGCGGTTGGGCTCGATGCCGACCGCGCAGTGGTCGTTGAAGCTCACCATCCCGTCGGCCAGGAGCCGCACGCTTTGCAGGAAATTGTGGGCGATCATCGGGCGGAAGACGTTGAGCTCGAAGTTGCCTGAGGCGCCGCCGACGTTGATCGCGACGTCGTTGCCGAACACCTGCGCGGCCAGCATCGTGACCGCTTCGCTCTGCGTCGGATTGACCTTGCCGGGCATGATCGAGGAACCCGGCTCGTTCTCCGGGATGCTCAGCTCGCCGATGCCGCTGCGCGGCCCGCTCGCCAGCCAGCGGATGTCGTTGGCGATCTTGTTCATGCTCGCCGCGAGCGTCTTGAGCGCGCCGTGCGCATGGACCAGCCCATCGGCCGAGGCCATGCCCTCGAACTTGTTCGGCGCCGTGACGAAAGGCAGTCCGGTGAGCTTCGCGAGCTCCGCCGCCACCTGCTCGGCATAGCCCTTGGGCGCGTTGAGGCCGGTGCCGACAGCGGTGCCGCCGAGCGCCAGCTCGCACAGGTGCGGCAGTGCGGCCCGCACATGGGCCTCGCCGTGCGCGAGCTGGGCGACGTAGCCGGAGAACTCCTGGCCGAGCGTGAGCGGCGTCGCGTCCTGCAGGTGCGTGCGGCCGATCTTCACGATGCCCTCGAAGTCCTTCGATTTCTTCTCGAGCGTGGCGCGCAGCTTGGCGATGGCCGGCAGCAGCCGGTGCGTGATCGAATCGACCGCAGCGACGTGCATCGCGGTCGGAAACACGTCGTTCGACGACTGGCTGCGGTTGACATCATCGTTGGGATGCACGAGCCGCCCTTCGCCGCGTTCGCCGCCGAGCAGTTCGCTCGCGCGGTTCGCCAGCACCTCGTTCACGTTCATGTTGGTCTGCGTGCCCGATCCGGTCTGCCAGACCACGAGCGGAAACTCCCCGGGATGCTTGCCGGCGATGACCTCGTCGGCCGCCTGCACGATGGCCTGGGTCTTCTTCTCGTCCTGCAGGCCGAGGGCGCGGTTGACCACCGCCGACGCGCGTTTCACCTGCGCCAGCGCACGGATGATCTCGGCCGGCTGGCGCTCGCCGGAGATGTCGAAGTTCTGCAGGGAACGCTGGGTCTGTGCGCCCCAGAGCCTGTCGGCCGGCACGTCGATCGGACCGAAAGTGTCGCGCTCGGTGCGGGTCTTGGAGGAGGATGTCGCCATGGAAAAGGGTCCCCGGTCGGAGTCGAAACGCCGACCATCGTACTCGGGCGCGGCCTGCCAGAGCGGCAGGCCACGGCCGCGGCGCGGATAATCGCGGGGTTTTGTCTGCCATCCATCCCACGTAACGCCATGACCATCATCCAGCAGGCCGACCTGATCGAATCGGTGTCCGCCGCCCTCCAGTACATCAGCTACTACCACCCGAGCGACTACATCGCGCACCTGGCCAAGGCCTATGAACGCGAGCAGAGCCCGGCGGCCAAGGATGCGATGGCACAGATCCTGACCAACAGCAAGATGAGCGCGACCGGCCATCGTCCGATCTGCCAGGACACCGGCATCGTCAACGTGTTCCTCAAGGTCGGCATGGACGTGCGCTGGGGCGGCTTCACCGGCAGCCTCGAAGACGCCGTCAACGAAGGCGTCCGCCGCGGCTACAACCACCCGGACAACATGCTGCGCGCCTCGGTCGTGGCCGATCCGCAGTTCGACCGCAAGAACACCAAGGACAACACGCCCGCCGTGATCTTCACCGAGATCGTCCCGGGCAACACCGTCGAAGTCACGGTCGCGGCCAAGGGCGGCGGCAGCGAGAACAAGAGCAAGCTCGCGATGCTGAACCCCGGCGACAGCGTGGTCGACTGGGTGCTCAAGACCGTGCCCACGATGGGCGCCGGCTGGTGCCCGCCGGGCATGCTGGGCATCGGCATCGGCGGCACGGCCGAGAAGGCCACCCTGCTCGCCAAGGAAAGCCTGATGGACGACCTCGACATGCACGAGCTGCAGGCCAAGAAGGCCTCGGGCGCCGAGCTGACCAAGGTCGAGGCGCTGCGCATCGAGCTCTATGAAAAGGTCAACGCGCTGGGCATCGGCGCACAGGGCCTGGGCGGTCTTTCCACCGTGCTCGACGTCAAGATCAAGATGTACCCGACGCACGCGGCGAGCAAGCCGGTGGCGATGATCCCGAACTGCGCGGCGACCCGCCACGCGCACTTCGTGCTCGACGGTTCGGGCCCGGTGTACCTCGAAGCGCCGTCGCTCGACCTCTGGCCCAAGATCGACTGGGCACCGGACTACAACAAGAGCAAGCGCGTCGACCTCGACAAGCTCACGCCCGAGGAAGTCGCGAGCTGGAAGCCGGGCGACACGCTGCTGCTCAACGGCAAGATGCTCACCGGCCGCGACGCCGCGCACAAGCGCATCGCCGATATGCTCGCCAAGGGCGAGAAGCTGCCGGTGGACTTCACCAACCGAGTGATCTACTACGTCGGCCCGGTCGATCCGGTCAAGGACGAGGCGGTCGGCCCCGCGGGCCCGACCACCGCCACCCGCATGGACGGCTTCACCGAGATGATGCTCGCCCAGACCGGCCTGATCGCGATGATCGGCAAGGCCGAGCGCGGCCCGGTCGCGATCGAGGCGATCAAGAAGCACAGGAGCGCCTACCTGATGGCGGTCGGCGGCGCGGCCTACCTCGTGAGCAAGGCGATCAAGACCGCGAAGGTGGTCGGCTTCGCGGACCTCGGCATGGAAGCCATCTACGAATTCGACGTGGTCGACATGCCCGTGACCGTCGCGGTCGATGCCGGCGGCACCAGCGCCCACATCACCGGCCCGGCCGAGTGGCAGAAGCGCATCGCCAGCGGCGAATTCAAGACCATCACGCTGGAGCCGGCTTGAGCGCTGCCGCGGCCGGGGCTTCGCCGGACGCCGATCGACCGATCGGCGTCTTCGACAGCGGCGTCGGGGGCCTGAGCGTCCTCAACGCGCTGCGTGCCGAACTGCCGCATGAGCGCTTCGTCTACTTCGCCGACACGGCCCATGCGCCGTACGGCGAGCGCGGCGATGCCTTCGTCGCCAAGCGAACCACGGCGATCGCGCGCCACCTCGTCGACGAGCACGGGATCAAGGCGCTCGTCGTCGCCTGCAACACCGCGACCGCGGCGGCGATCCATGAGCTGCGCGCCGAGCATCCCACCCTGCCCGTGATCGGCGTCGAGCCGGCCCTCAAGCCGGCGGTCGCGCTGAGCAGGACCGGCCACATCGCAGTCATCGCCACGCGCGTGACGCTGGAAAGCCGCAAGTTCGAAGCGCTGCACGGCTCGCTCGCGGCACGGGCCCGGTTCCGCATCGTCCCCTGCGATGGGCTCGCGGGCGCCATCGAGCGCGCGGACGCCGCCCGGGTCGCCGCGTTGTGCGAGAAGTACCTTGGCGCGGCCGGGCGCTTCGGCGATCAGCCCGGACAGATCGATACGCTGGTGCTCGGCTGCACGCACTACCCCTTCATCGCGGGCGAGCTGCGTCGCTGGACCGGGGACGCGGTGCGATTCATCGACACCGGCGCACCGGTCGCACAGCAGACGCGGCGCCTGCTGCTGAACGCCCGGCATCTCAAGCCGGAAGGCGCCGGGGATGTCCTGCTGCTCAGCAGCGCCGCGCCCGCAGCGCTCGATGCGGCGGCGGCGCGCTGGCTCGGGGGCCCGATCGAATGCGCGATCCACGCCCGGGCCCTCCACACGACCCCCGCCTGAATCCATCACGCATGCGCCGCCAGCATGTCGCCGCCTGCTTTCTCGGATTCGCCTGCGCGGCCGGGCATGCGGCGTGCGATACCGGCCTCGCAGAACGGATGCACACCAAGCTGCACCCCAGGCGTGCCCTCGACCACGAACGCGCCGTGTGCGAGCCCTGGAGGGGCTTCCCGGGCCGCTACATCGTCGTGCTGCCGATGCCGGAGGCCGGAGGAACTCCCGACACGACCCGGTTCGACCTCGATGTGCTGGTCGTCCAGCAGGCCGACAACGGCAACACCGAGCGCGCGAAGATCGTCAGCCGGCTGCTCGACGAAGGCGCGCTGACCGAAGACGCGATCCGCATCGCGGAAATCCGTGTCGACACCGCGCGCTACACGCTCGCGCCGGATGCACGCGCCTTCGGTCTGCGCGTGCTGTACCAGGGTTCTTCGCGCACGAGCCCCTACGCGCGGGAAACGCTCACGCTCTATCTGCCGCAAGGCCAGAAGCTCGCCAAGGTGCTCGACCAGCTCGAGATGACCCTGGAGCACGGCGAGTGGGACACGAATTGCACCGGCGTTTTCGAGGCCACGCGCGGCGCGCTGTCGGTCATGCGGGCGACGAGCAACGGCCTGGCCGACCTGACGCTCAGGCGCACGCGCTCCGGGAGCCGCGCCACGCTCCAGGGGGACGAGTGCATCACCCAGGAGCGTCCGGCGACTTTCAACGCCACCGTGCTGCATTACGACGGCACGATCTACCGGATACCCAAGCGCGCGGCGCGCGACTGAGCTTCGCGGACGCTCAGGCCCGAAGCGCGGCCTCGCGGCCCCGCCGCATGTCGATCGGCAGCAGCATCAGGAGTCCCGCGGCGAACAGCAGCGCGGTCGCGAGGATCGCGATGCGCTGGTTGCCGCCGGTCATCCAGGTGATCACGCCGTAGCTCAGCGGGCCGATGATGCTGGCCAGCCGCGTCGCGAAGGTCCACAGGCCGAAGAATTCGGCCAGCTGGCCCGGAGGCGCCAGGACACCCGTCATGGCACGGCCTGCCGATTGGCTGGAGCCCATCGCCAGGCCGGCGATCGATGCGGCCCACCAGAAGCCGCCCTTGGTCGTCACCGATGCCGCGATCACGCAGACGGCGATCCAGGCGACCAGCGTTCCGGCCAGCGAACGCCGGTGTCCGATCCGGTCCTGCCAATAGCCGAAGACGAAGGCTCCGAGCGCCGCAGCGATGTTCAGGACGAAGATCAGGATCATGGTTTCGTTCGGGACGAACCCGATCACCTGCTCCGCATAGATCGCCGCCAGCGTGATGGCGACCGCGACGCCGCCCTGGTAGGACACCGTGCAGGCCAGCAGCCACGTGAAGTCGCGGTACTTGCGGGCTTCCACGAAGGTGCTGCGCAACTGCTGCCACGCGCTCGACGCCTCGGCGCCCGCCTGCGGCACCGCGCGTTCCGGAAGGAGGATGAAGGTTGCGCACGCCGCGACGCCATAGAGCGCCGCCGTGATGAGCATCGTCACCGGCACGAAGTGGGCAGCCGGCAGTCCGCGGCTCTGTGCCCACAGCACGTAGGCGAGGCACAGTCCGAGCGCGAGCATGCCGCCGATGTAGCCGAAACCCCAGCCCCAGCCACTGACCCTTCCCATGCCGTCGGCGGTCGCCAGTTCGGGCAGGAACGCCCCGGTCAGCGACTCGCCATAGGAGTAGAAGGTGTTGGAGATGATCACCAGCGCCATCGCGACGACCACGCCGCTGAAGCCGTCGACGCGCGGCGTGAAGGCCAGCGCCGCAGTGCCGGCCACGCAGCCCGCGGTAGCCAGGAAGAGCACGCGCTTCTTGGCGGCATGAAGATCGGCCCAGGCGCCGATCGCGGGCATCGTCACCATCACGAGCGCATACGAGACGCTGAGCGCCAGGGTCCATGCGAAGGCGCCCCAGGGCGCCCCCTGGGCGATGCCGCCGACGAAATAGGCGGCGAACACCGCGGTGATGACCACGGTGGTGTAGCCCGAGTTGGCGAAGTCGTACATCGCCCAGCCGAACACTTCACGCTTGCGAACGCCCGGCTGCAGGGCTGACTGGGGGAAAAGGCTCAAGTCAGTGCAGGTGACGCGGCCGGCGTCCGCCGCCGTGGCCACCGCTGCCGGCGCCACCGGTGCCGCCGCGCGGGCGCTTGCCGATCTCGAGCGAGTTCACCAGCGCATCGAAGCGATCGCCGAAGAGCTTGTCGATCTCCGCCACCACGCCGCCGAGTTCGGCACCGTCGAAGTGGCGCTCCATGAGGTTCACGACGTCCTCGACCAGCAGGTCGCGCTGCACCTGCATGATCGCGGCGGGATTCGGGCCGACGAACAGCATCAGGAAGTCGTCGCGCGATTCCTGGTCGGGGTCGCCTTCCTCCTCGTCGAAGTCGGTGTCGTAGAAGGTGACTTCCAGCGCGGCGCCCTGCTCGGACAGCTCGTTGAGCGCCATGCACATCTCGTCGAGCGCCTGGCGGAAGTCCTCGTCGCCGGCCACCGTCCAGCAGATCTGGAGCATGTGGTCCTTCTGCTCGAAACGGATCCCGGGTTCTTCCTCGTAGACGCTGCTCGCGCCGTCGGCGAGCGAGCGCGCGCCGGCGTATTTCCACAGCGGCTTGAGGGCTTCCTGAATCTGCTCGAAATCAACGTCGGAGCGCAGCGGCACGTCGCCATGCACATGGATTTCGAACGGAGCGTTATAGCGAGGCATGTCTTGCTCCCTTGTAATGTGGTGGTGCCCGGAACCGGGGTCGAACCGGTACGCCCCTTATGCAGGAAGCGGCGGATTTTAAGTCCGATGTGTCTACCAATTTCACCATCCGGGCTTCCGGTCGGATGTTGACGATACCCCAAACGAAAACAGTCCCGTCAATCTGTATTGGCGGGACTGCATTTTGGGCATGAGGAATCGATGGAGGCGCGATCCGGAGTCGAACCGGACTAGACGGATTTGCAATCCGTTGCATAACCGCTTTGCTATCGCGCCGCGAAAAAAAAGGAAGCACCGGCTTCCCTTTTTTAGAACTGGAGCGGGAAACGAGGCTCGAACTCGCGACCTCAACCTTGGCAAGGTTGCGCTCTACCAACTGAGCTATTCCCGCGTACTCTGCTTCGACTTTCACCGATTGCTGCAGAGCCTCGAATTATATAGCAATTTTTCGAGGCTCCTCAAGAGGGCTGCACTTTTTAGTGCTTCACCGAACCTTCGACCGGTTGCGACGCGCGCTGCTTGGCCTGCTCCGCCATCGCCGCAGCGGATGCCGCGACCTCTTCGTCGGACAGCGGCGTCGGCGTCTTCTCGAGCGCGATCTCGAGCACCTTGTCGATCCACTTCACCGGCACGATCTCGAGGCCGTTCTTCACGTTCTCGGGAATGTCCTGCAGGTCCTTCGCGTTCTCTTCGGGGATCAGCACGGTCTTGATGCCGCCGCGCAATGCAGCGAGCAGCTTCTCCTTCAGGCCGCCGATCGCCGTGACTTCGCCACGAAGCGTGATCTCGCCCGTCATCGCCACGTCGGCGCGAACCGGAATGCCGGTCAGCGCGGAGACGAATGCGGTGGTCATCGCCGCACCGGCGCTCGGGCCGTCCTTGGGCGTCGCGCCATCCGGCACGTGGATGTGGATGTCGCGCTTCTCGAAGACCTCGTCCTTGATGCCGAGCCTGCGCGCACGGCTGCGCACCACGGTGCGGGCCGCCTCGACCGACTCCTTCATCACGTCGCCGAGCGAGCCCGTGCGGCTGATCACGCCCTTGCCGGGCATCGTCACGGCTTCGATCGTGAGCAGGTCGCCCCCGACTTCGGTCCACGCCAGGCCCACGACCTGCCCCACCTGGTTCTGCTTTTCGGCGAGACCGAAGGTGTACTTGCGCACGCCGAGGAAGTCGTTGAGGTTCTGGCCGTTGACCACGACCTTCGCCTCCATCTTCTTGAGCAGCAGGCCCTTGACCACCTTGCGGCAGATCTTCGACAGGTCGCGCTCGAGCGAGCGCACGCCGGCTTCCCGGGTGTAGTAGCGCACGATGTCGCGCACCGCCTCTTCGGTGATCAGGAGTTCGTCCTCCTTCACGCCGTTGTTCTTCATCTGCTTGGGCAGCAGGTACTTCAGCGCGATGTGCGTCTTCTCGTCTTCGGTGTAGCCCGCGAGGCGAATGACTTCCATCCGGTCGAGCAGCGCCGGCGGGATGTTCATCGAGTTCGAGGTCGCGACGAACATCACGTCGGAGAGGTCGAAGTCGACCTCGACGTAGTGGTCGCCGAAGGTGTGGTTCTGCTCGGGGTCGAGCACTTCGAGCAGCGCGCTCGACGGATCGCCGCGGAAGTCGGTGCCGAGCTTGTCGATCTCGTCGAGCAGGAACAGCGGATTGCGCGTGCCGACCTTGCCCAGGCTCTGCAGCACCTTGCCCGGCAGCGCGCCGATGTAGGTGCGGCGGTGGCCGCGAATCTCGGCTTCGTCACGCATGCCGCCCAGCGCCATGCGCGTGTACTTGCGGCCGGTCGCCTTGGCGATCGACTGTCCCAGCGAGGTCTTGCCCACGCCCGGCGGTCCCACGAGGCACAGGATCGGCGCCTTGACCTTGTCCACGCGCTGCTGCACTGCGAGGTATTCGAGGATGCGGTCCTTGACCTTCTCGAGCCCGTAGTGGTCCTCGTTCAGCACCTCCTCGGCATGGGCGAGGTCGTGCTTGATCTTGGTCTTCTTGCTCCATGGCAGGCCGACCAGCACGTCGATGTAGTTGCGCACCACGGTCGCCTCGGCCGACATCGGCGACATCAGCTTGAGCTTCTTGAGTTCGCTCTCGGCCTTCTTGAGCGCATCCTTGGGCATCTTGGCGAGCTTGATCTTCTTCTCGATCTCCTCGATGTCCGCGCCCTCTTCGCCTTCGCCGAGCTCCTTCTGGATCGCCTTGACCTGCTCGTTCAGGTAGAAGTCGCGCTGGTTCTTCTCCATCTGGCGCTTGACGCGGCCACGGATCTTCTTGTCGACGTTGAGGATGTCGACCTCACGCTCCAGCTGGCCGAACAGGTTCTCGAGACGCTCCTTGATGTCGGCCAGATCCAGCACCGCCTGCTTGTTGTCGAGCTTCAGCGGCAAATGGGCGGCGATGGTGTCCGCCAGCCGGCCCGGATCGTCGATGCTCGAAATCGACGTCAGGATCTCGGGCGGAATCTTCTTGTTCAGCTTGACGTACTGGTCGAACTGCTGCATCACCGCGCGGCGCAGCGCCTCGACCTCGGTCGCCTTCTGGGTGGAGGTGTCGGCAGGCTCGACCGGCGTCACGTTCGCCGAGAAGTGCGTTTCGCTGTCGTCGATCTGGTTGACGCGCGCACGTTGCTGGCCCTCGACCAGCACCTTCACGGTCCCGTCGGGCAGCTTCAGCATCTGCAGGATGGTCGAGATGCAGCCCACCTCGAACATGTCTTCGACCGAAGGCTCGTCCTTGGCGGCGGCTTTCTGCGCCACCAGCATGATTCGGCGCTCCGCTTCCATCGCCAGTTCGAGGGCCTTGATGCTCTTGGGGCGGCCGACGAACAGCGGAATGACCATGTGGGGGAACACGACCACGTCGCGCAGCGGAAGCAGCGGCAAGTCGAGTTCGGTTGCAGGCAGAGGGGTATGACCGGACATGGGGATCCTTTACTTGATCATGAAAAGATGGTCGGCCGCACGCGCTTTTCAAGCCCGCGTTGGCGGATTTCGGCGAAAGACGCCGGACGCATGTTTCAAAGCGGCCGGCTGCGCGGTCATCACGCCTTCTTGGCGGTTTCGCGGTAGACGAGCAGCGGAGGCTTGTTCTCGTCGATGGTCGATTCGTCGACCACCACCTTGTCGACATTGGTCGTGTTCGGCAGTTCGAACATCGTGTCGATCAGCGACTGTTCGAGGATCGAACGCAGGCCCCGTGCGCCCGTCTTGCGCGCCAGTGCCTTGCGGGCGATCGCCTTGAGCGCAGCCGGGCGGATCTCGAGGTCCACGCCTTCCATCTGCAGGAGCTTGGTGAACTGCTTGACGACCGCGTTCTTCGGCTCGGTCAGGATCTGGACCAGGGCGTCCTCGGTGAGCTCCGCCAGCGAAGCCACAACCGGCATCCGGCCCACGAGCTCGGGGATGAGGCCGAACTTGATCAGGTCCTCGGGCTCGACCTCGCGAAAGACCTCGGTGAGGCTGCGCTGCTTCTTGCTCTTGACCGACGCGCCGAAGCCGATGCCGGACGCCTCGGTCCGGTTCTCGATGACCTTTTCGAGGCCGGCGAACGCGCCACCGCAGATGAACAGGATGTTGGTCGTGTCGATCTGCAGGAAGTCCTGGTTCGGATGCTTGCGCCCGCCCTGCGGCGGCACGCTGGCCATGGTGCCTTCGATCAGCTTGAGCAGCGCCTGCTGCACGCCTTCGCCGGACACGTCGCGGGTGATCGACGGGTTGTCGGACTTGCGCGAGATCTTGTCGATCTCGTCGATGTAGACGATGCCGCGCTGCGCGCGCTCGACCTCGTAGTTGCAGCTCTGGAGCAGCTTCTGGATGATGTTCTCGACATCCTCGCCCACATAGCCGGCTTCGGTCAGCGTGGTCGCATCGGCCATCACGAAGGGCACGTCGAGCATGCGCGCCAGCGTTTGCGCCAGCAGCGTCTTGCCCGAACCGGTCGGGCCGATCAGCAGGATGTTGCTCTTGCTCAGCTCGACGTCGTCGCCCTTGGCCTTGTCCTTGTGGCGCAGGCGCTTGTAGTGGTTGTAGACGGCCACCGACAGCATGCGCTTGGCCGGCTCCTGGCCGATCACGTAGTTGTCGAGGTTCGCCTTGATCTCCGACGGCGTCGGAAGATCGCCGCGCGACTCGCGCGATTCCTCGCCCGTGGGCAGCTCGTCACGGATGATCTCGTTGCACAGGTCGATGCACTCGTCGCAAATGAAGACCGAAGGCCCGGCGATCAGCTTCTTGACCTCGTGCTGACTCTTCCCGCAGAACGAGCAGTAAAGCGTTTTTTCGCTGGAGGAGCCTTTTTTTTCGGCCATGGACAAATGCCTCGTAACAGGGGGGGTTCAGCAATGATAGCGAAACAAAAACGGCGTTCCCCGTGTGGGAAAACGCCGTCGTTGCTCGGGCGCCTCGCGCGGGCAATCAGCTGCGCTTGGTGATCACCTGGTCGATCAGCCCGTATTCCTTCGACTCGTCGGCCGTCAGGAAGTAGTCGCGCTCGGTGTCGCGGGCGATCTTGTCGACCGGCTGGCCGGTGCGTTCCGCCAGGATGCGGTTCATCTGTTCCCGGGTCTTCAGGATGTCGCGCGCATGGATCTCGATGTCCGTGGCCTGTCCGCGGGCGCCGCCGAGCACCTGGTGGATCATGATCTTCGAGTTCGGCAGCGAGAAGCGCTTGCCCTTCGCGCCGGCCGCCAGCAGGAAGGCGCCCATGCTGGCCGCAAAGCCGATGCACAGGGTCGACACGTCAGGCTTGATGAACTGCATGGTGTCGTAGATCGCCATGCCCGCGCTCACGCTGCCGCCGGGGGAGTTGATGTAGAACGAGATGTCCTTGTCCGGGTTCTCGCTCTCGAGGAACAGGAGTTGCGCCACCACCAGGTTGGCCGTCTGGTCGTTGACTTCGCCGACCAGGAAGATCACCCGCTCCTTGAGCAGGCGCGAATAGATGTCGTAGGACCGCTCGCCGCGACCCGACTGCTCGATGACCATCGGGATCATGCCGAGGCCTTGAATTTCCTGTGCGCTCATGTTTGCTCTCCAGAGGGATTTGGACTGTACCCAGACGAAATGGGGCTCGTGCCACAAAGCACAAGCCCCATGGATTCGACCGGCCGCGATCAGCCCTGTTGGGCCATCAGCTCGTCGAAGGATACCGACTTCTCGTTGACCTTCGCCTTGCCGAGCACGAAATCGGTCACGTTGTTCTCGATCACCACGGCTTCGACTTCCGCCAGGCGGCGGTTGTCGCTGAAGTACCAGCGCACGACGTCGGCCGGCTTCTCGTAGCTGGCGGCGAGCTCATCGACATGCGCCTTGATCTGCTCCGGCTTGGCCTGCAGGTTGTTGGCGCGGACCAGCTCGGCGACGACCAGGCCCAGGCGCACGCGGCGCTCGGCCTGCGGGCGGAACACGTCATCGGGGATCGGCGCCTTGTCGGCGTCCTTGATGCCACGCTGCTTGAGCTCGGCGCGGGCGCCTTCGATCATGCGGTCGACTTCAGCCTGGACGCTCGACTTGGGCAGGTCCAGTTCGGCGTTGGCGACGAGCGCGTCCATCACGGCGTTCTTGTTGCGCGCCAGGAGGCGGAACTTGACTTCGCGCTCGAGGTTCTTCTTGATGTCGGCGCGCAGGCCTTCGACGGTGGCGTCGGCGATGCCGAGCGACTTGGCGAACTGCTCGTTGACTTCAGGCAGGTTCGAGGCCTCGACCTTCTTCACGGTGACCATGAAGTCGGCTTGCTTGCCGGCCACGTCCTTGCCGTGGTAGTCGGCCGGGAACGACAGCGGGAAGGTGCGGCTGTCGCCCGCCTTCAGGCCGCGAACGGCGTCCTCGAATTCCTTCAGCATCTGGCCTTCGCCGACGATGAACTGGAAGTCGTCGGCCTTGCCGCCCTGGAAGGGCTCGCCGTCGATCTTGCCCTCGAAGTCGACGCTGACCCGGTCGCCGTCCTGCACGGCGGCGTCCTGTGCGCGCTGCGAGAAGGTGCGGCGCTGCTTGCGCAGGATGTCGAGCGTCTTGTCGATCGCCTCGTCGCCGACGGCGGCGCTGAGCTTCTCGACTTCGGCGCCGGCGAGGTCATTGATCTTGACGTCCGGGAAGACTTCGAAGATCGCGTCGAACGCGAGCTGGCCCTCGGGCGACTCTTCCTTCTCGGTGATGCGCGGCTGGCCGGCGACGCGCAGCTTGGCTTCGTTGGCGGCCTGCGAGAAGGCCTCGCCGACCTTGTCGTTCATGACTTCGTAGTGAACCGAGTAACCATAGCGCTGGGCCACGACGTTCATCGGCACCTTGCCGGGACGGAAGCCGTCCATCTTGACGGTGCGAGCCAGCTTCTTGAGGCGCGAATCGACCTCGGACTGGATGGCGCCGACGGGCAGGGTCAGCGTGATCTTGCGCTCGAGCTTCTCGAGGGTTTCAACGTTCACGGTCATTTGAGTCTTCCTTGTGAGGGGTCTTGTGCTGGTGCGCGGGGCCGGACTCGAACCGGCACGCCATTGCTGGCGTCAGGACCTAAACCTGGTGCGTCTACCAATTTCGCCACCCGCGCGGATCCAGTGTTTTCAGGTGATGAATACCCGAAGGCGGCCGATAGCCCATAGATAGCCCATGGGCCAGGCCGCCTTCGTCATTCGCTAGCGGACGACTCGGAAAAGCCCTCCGCCTGAAATCGGTCAACCGCGTATTTTAAGCGCGAACGAGGGCCTCTTCCGCCAGGGCCGCAGGGTTTCTCTCTTCGCGCCCGACGCGGAACCATGCCGCGTACATCGCCGGCAGCGCGAGCAGCGTCAGCACGGTGGCGACGATGAGCCCGCCCATGATCGCCACCGCCATCGGCCCCCAGAAGACGCTGCGCGACAGCGGGATCATCGCCAGCACGGCCGCTGCCGCCGTCAGCACGATCGGCCGCAGGCGGCGCACCGCCGATTCGACGATCGCGTTCCACGCCGGCACGCCGGCCGCGCGGTCGTGCTCGATCTGGTCGATCAGGATCACCGCGTTGCGCTGGATCATGCCCATCAGCGCGATCACGCCCAGCAGCGCGACGAAGCCGAAGGGCCGGTTCAGCGCCAGCAACGCGCCGGCCACGCCGACGATCCCCAGCGGCCCGGTGATGAAGACCAGCAGCGAGCGGCTGAAGCTGTGCAGCTGCAGCATCAGCAGCGTGAACACCAGGAACAGCATGACCGGCACGCCGGCCACGATCGACGCCGAGCCCTTGCTGCTTTCCTCCACCGCGCCGGCCACCTCGATGCGGTAGGCGCCCTGCCCGGCGGCATGCCACTTCGCTTCGAGCTCGCGCAGCCTGGGCAGCAATTGATCCGTCACCGTCGCGCCCTGCAGTCCTTCGACGATGTCGCCCTGCACCGTGATCGCGTAGTCGCGGTTCTCGCGCCACATCACACCGGGCTCCCAGGTGAAGACCGGCCTGGCGATCTGCGTCAGCGGAATCGATCGGCCCGAAGCGGTCGGGAGATAGGCATTGCCGACATCGGAAATCGCCTCGCGCTCGTCCGGCGACTGGCGCAGCACGATGTCGATGAGGCGGTCGTTCTCGCGGTACTGCCCGACCGTGGTGCCGCTGAACATGGTCCGCGACGCCTGCGCGATCGCCTGGCTCGTCACGCCCAGGGCGCGCGCCTTGTCCTGGTCGACCTCCAGCCGGATCACCTTGACCGACTCGTTCCAGTTGTCGTTGACGCCGCGCATGTTCGGGTTCTCGCGCATCACGGCCTTGACCTCGTCGGCCCGCGCACGCAGTTCGGCCGGATCGGTCCCGATCACGCGGAACTGCACCGGATATGGCACCGGCGGCCCGTTGGGCAGCAGCTTCACGCGGCCGCGCACCTCCGGGAACTCCTCTGCCAGCAATGCGGGCAGCTTCAGGCGCAGGGTCTCGCGATAGTGCAGGTCCTTGGCCAGCACGATCAGCTGCGAGACATTGGTCTGCGGGAACACCTGGTCCAGCGGCAGGTAGAAGCGCGGCACGCCCGAGCCGATCCAGGTCGTGACCGTGGTGACGCCCTCTTCCTGGTGCAGGCGCTGCTCGACGCGCCGGGCGACTTCCTCGTTCGCGGCAAAGGAGGTGCCCTCGGGGAACCACAGGTCGACCAGGATCTCCGGCCGGCTCGAATCGGGGAAGAACTGCTGCTGCACCTTGCCCATGCCGACGATGCCGAGCGCGAACATCAGCACCGTGGCGCCGATGGTGATCCAGCGGTGCGCCACGCACCAGTCCACCGTGCGGCGGAAGGTGTTGTAGAACGGCGTGTCGAAGAGCTCGTGCGGCGGCGCATCGGGGTCGTGCGGCTTGACCTTCAGGAGGATCGTCCCGAGGTAGGGCACGAAGTACACCGACACGAACCAGCTCAGCACCAGCGCGATCACCGTCACCGCGAAGATGGCGAAGGTGTATTCGCCGGTCACCGACTTCGCGATGCCGATCGGAAGGAAGCCCGCTGCCGTGATCAGCGTGCCGGTCAGCATCGGCTTGGCCGTGACGTCGTACGCGAAGGTGGCGGCACGCACCTTGTCGTAGCCCTCCTCCATCTTCCGCACCATCATCTCGACCGCGATGATCGCGTCGTCCACCAGGAGGCCGAGCGCGATGATCAGCGAGCCGAGCGAGATCTTGTGCAGCCCGATGCCGAAATAGTTCATGGCCAGGAAGGTCACCCCGAGCACGAGCGGAATCGTGATCGCCACCACCAGCCCCGGCCGGATGTCGATATACCAGCCGAAGCGCCCGCCCTTGTGCAAACCGAGCGAGATGAAGCTCACCGCGAGCACGATCGCCACCGCCTCGATCAGCACGTGCACGAATTCATTGACCGAGCGCGAGACCGCGACCGGCTGGTCCTGCACCTGCACCAGCTTGACGCCGAGCGGCAGCTGCTTTTCGATCTGCTCGGTCGCGCTCTTGAGCGCCTTGCCGAGCGCGATGATGTCGCCGCCCTTGGCCATCGAAACGCCGAGCGCGATCACTTCCTGGCCCTCGTGCCGTACCTTGACGGCCGGCGGATCGACGTAGGCGCGATGGATTTCGGCGATGTCGCCGAGCCGCATCTGGTTGCCCGAGCTGCCGCGGATCGGCATGGCACGCAACTGCTCGACGTTCGTGAACTGGCCGGCCACGCGCACCTGCACGATGTCCTGCGGCGCCTGGATGGTTCCGGCGCTCTCGATCGCATTCTGCGAGCCGAGCTGCGCGAGCACGTTGCTGAAATCGAGCCCGAGCTGGGCGAGCCGCTTCTGCGAGACCTCGATGAAGACCTTCTCGTCCTGCACGCCGAACTGCTCGACCTTGGCGACGTCCTTCACGCGCAGGAGGCGCTGCCGCACGTCGTCGGCGAAGGTCTTGAGTTCGGCATACGTGAAGCCTTCGCTTTCCAGCGCGTAGATCACGCCGTAGACATCGCCGAAGTCGTCGTTGAAGAACGGCCCCTGCACGCCGGAGGGCAGCGTGTAGCGCATGTCGCCGATCTTCTTGCGCACCGTGTACCAGACGTTCGCCACGTCGCCCGGCGGCGACGAATCCTTGATCTGGAAGATGATCTGCGACTCGCCGGGCTTGGAATAGCTGCGGATCTTGTCGGCGTACGGCGCCTCCTGCAGCGTGCGTTCGAGCTTGTCGGTGACCTGCTCCGCCACCTGTTGCGCGGTGGCGCCCGGCCAGTAGGTGCGGACCACCATGGCGCGGAAGGTGAACGGCGGATCCTCGTCCTGCCCGAGCTGGAAGTAGGACGCGAATCCCAGCAGCATCAAGACGAGCATCAGGTAGCGGGTGAGCGCCACGTGATCGAGCGCCCATTTCGAGAGGTTGAAGCCGGTCTTGCCGGCGTCGGCGTTGGGTGAGGTCATGAAGCCGTTCTCAGCGCGTGGCGACCGGGGCGTTGGGCGACCGCACCGCCGTAGCTGCCGTTTCCGTGGCCACCGGCGCGGCCGAGCGGTCCTGGTAGATCGTCACCTTCTGGCCCGGCTGCAGCACGTGCACGCCCGCGGCGACCACGAGCATGCCGGGCTCCAGCCCGCCGGCGATCACCGCATCGTTGCCGTCTGCGGTCATCACCTCGACCGGCTGCGAGCGCACCGTCATCGTGGCCTTGTCGAGCACCCAGACGGCGCTGCCCTGGCCCTCCTGCCGCAGCGCACTCGTCGGCACCTTCAGCACCGGCGCACCGCTGCTCGACAGCGCCTTCGGACGGGCGTAGACGGTGGCACCGAGCGCCGGCGCGGCCTGCGGGTCGACGGTCACCTTGACGGTGTAGGTGCGCGTGACGGCGTCGGCACTCGCAGCCACTTCGCGCACCTGGCCTTCGAATTCGCTGCCGTTGGCCCAACCGCGCACCGTGACCGGCGAACCGGCCTTGACCCGGCCCGCCTTGTCTTCGGGCACCGCGAACACCACGTCGCGCGCACCGTCCTGTGCCACGCGCACCACCGGCGCACCGGCCGCGACCACCTGCCCCGGCTCGGCCTCGATCGCGGTGATGATGCCCGGCACGTCGGCCACCAGCGTGGTGTAGTTGGCCTGGTTCCCCTGCGCCGTCAGCTGGGCCTGCGCCTGTTCGAGCTGGGCCTGGGCGGCCTTGTAGGTGGTTTCGCGGCGCTCCAGGTCGGCGCCGCTGATGAAGTTCTGTTCGCGCAGCTCGCGGTAGCGCTTGAGGTCCGCGGCTGCGAGGTCCCGGTTGGTCAGCGCGGCGGCATGCTGCGCCCTGGCGCCCTCCGCCGCGAGCCGGTAGTCCTGCGCATCGAGCTGGGCCAGCACCTGCCCGGCCTGCACGTGCTGGCCGAGCTCGGCCTGCCGCCTGGTGATCTTGCCGGCGACGCGGAAGCCGAGCCGCGATTCGACCCGTGCCCGCACTTCGCCCGAGAACTCCGGCTCGGTGTCATAGCCGCTCACGCCGACCGCGATGACCTTGACGGCGCGGACCGGCTCCTGCGCCGCCGGAGAACGCGAGCAGCCCGCGAGGACGAGCGCCGCGGCCAATGCGCCGATGCAGAGCGGAATCCGGAAATTTGACGAGGCGGTCATGTCTCACCCATGAAAGAACAGCGGGCAATTAATGACCCGCCGGTTAGTAATCTAGGGTAAACGCCTAGCGCTGTCAACGAAAACAGCTGCGCCCGACGAGAACTTTCAGGTCCGCTGTCCCATCTCCACGAGCCGGTTGTCGGGCAGCAGGAAGTAGTCCGAGGCACGGCCGGCGTTGCGCTGCAGCCAGCCGAACAGGGCCCGGCGCAAAGGGTTCATCTGCGGCAGCCGGTCGTCCCCCACCGATGCGCGCGAGACGAAGTAGGACGTGGTCATCGAGTCGCAGGCCAGCCCCTTCTGGTAGGCCAGGATGCGGATGAATTCGGGCACGTTGGGCCGCTCCATGAAGCCGTGCCGCGCGGTCACGACCCAGATGCCGTAGCCGAGCAGCTCGGCCTCGATGCGCAATCGCGCGTCCACGCGCGGCGTGTCGCACGACAGCACCCTGAGCACGATGATCTGCGAATGCAGCACCTGGTTGTGCTTGAGGTTCAGCAGCAGCGCGTGCGGCACGGTTTCGGCATCGGGGTTGAGGAACACCGCCGTCCCCTTGACCCGGTGCGGCATGTCGGCAGCCAGCGACTGGATGAAGGGCACCAGCGGCAAGCGCTCGGCCTCGGCCGCCTGGAGGCCGAGCCGCCGGCCCGTCGCCCAGGTCGTGAAGATCGCCATCACGATCGCCGCCGCAGCCAGCGTGAGCCACCCGCCCTCCAGCACCTTGAGGCTGTTGGCCACGACGAAGGTCGTGTCGACCAAGGCGAAGACCAGCGCGCCCAGCACCACCGCCACGCGGTTCCAGCGCCACAGCTTGTAGGCGATGATCCCGGCCAGCAGGGTGGTGGTGACCATCGTGATCGACACCGCGATGCCGTAGGCCGCCGACAAGGCGCTCGAACTCCGGAACCCGAGCACCAGCAGCACCACGCCCACCATCAGCAGCCAGTTGACGCCCGGCACATAGATCTGGCCGATGGCCTCGCCCGAGGTCTGCACGATGCGCATGCGCGGCAGGTAGCCCATGCGCATGGCCTGCGCCGTGATCGAGAAGGCGCCCGAGATCACCGCCTGCGAGGCGATCACCGTGGCCATCGCGGCGAGCACCACCATCGGCAGCACTGCCCAGGGCGGAAAGAGCCGGAAGAACGGATTGTCGACGGCCGCCGGATTGCCGAGCACCAGCGCCCCCTGGCCGAAATAGTTCAGCACCAGGGCCGGCAAGGCGATGAACAGCCATGCGAGGCGGATCGGGTGGGCGCCGAAATGCCCCATGTCCGCATAAAGCGCCTCCCCGCCCGTGAAGGCCAGGAACACCGCGCCCAGCACGGCCAGCGAATGCGCCCGATGCGTGAACAGGAAGCCCACCGCATGCCGGGGATCGAGCGCGGCGAGTACCTGGGGCTGCAGGATCACCTGCTGCAGGCCGCCGACCGCGATCACGACGAACCACAGCAGCATCACCGGCCCGAACACCCTGCCCACCAGCCCCGTTCCCCGCCGCTGAACCGCGAACAGCGCGACCAGGATCGCGATCGAACCCGGGATGACGAAGGGCTGCAGCGCCGGTGCCTCGACCTCGAGGCCCTCGACCGCCGAGAGGACCGAGATCGCCGGCGTGATCAGGCTGTCGCCGTAGAACATCGCCGCGCCCACGAGGCCGAGCCCTCCGATCAGCGGCAGGAGCCACGGTGAAGTCGGCGTGATGGTCACGGCCTTGCGCGCCAGCGCCTGGAGCGCCAGGATGCCGCCCTCGCCGTCGTGGTCGGCGCGCAGCACGAACACCACGTACTTCAGCGTCACGACGACCATCAGCCCCCAGAACACCAGCGACAGCAGGCCGAGCACCGCTTCCGGCGTGAACGGAATGCCGTGCTCCGGATTCAGTGTCTCCTTGAAAGCGTAGAGCGGCGACGTCCCGATGTCACCGAACACCACGCCCAGTGCCGCAAGCATCAGGGCCGGACCTGCACGGGGATGGGAAGCGGATTCCCCGGAACCCAGTTGTGGCAGCGTTGTCTTCATGATGTTTGGACCCTCGGTCCCGGATCGTACCTGCCGTGCAGCACAATCCGCCGCGTGTCAACCCGCTCCCCTCCGGTCGTCGCGGCCCCGCCGACCCACTACGAAAACTTCCCCGTCGCCTCCTGGCTATGCCCGCCGCGGCTGCGGCCGCCGATCGCCGCCATCTACGCCTTCGCACGCACGGCCGACGACATCGCCGACGAAGGCGATGCCGGTCCCGCGCAGCGCCTCGACGCGCTCATGGCCTTTCGCGCCGATCTGGCCGCGGCGGCACGCGGCATGCCGCCTTCGCCAAGCTGGCCCGGGGTCTTCGGCCCGCTCGCGCACGCCGTGCAAGCCTTCGCGCTGCCTGAACAGTTGCTCGCAGACCTGCTCTCTGCCTTCATGCAGGACATCGAAAAGACCCGCGACCGCGCCGGCTACGCGGACCGCGCCGAACTGCTCGACTACTGCCGCCGCTCCGCCAACCCGGTCGGCCGGCTGCTGCTGCATCTGTACGGTGTGAATGACGAACGCGCGCTGCGCCAGAGCGACGCGATCTGCAGCGCGCTGCAACTCATCAATTTCTGGCAGGACCTGAGCGTCGACCTGCCACGCGGCCGCTACTACCTGCCGCGCGAGGAGTGCGAAGCGCACGGGTTGAACGCGTCGAGCTTCGAGACCTTCCGCCCGCTCGGTTCTGCGCCCGCGCCGGCACCGGCGATCGCGCTGGTCGCCAGCCTCGTCGCCTGGGCCCGCCGCCTGATGAACGAAGGCGCGCCGCTGGTGCACGCGCTGCCGGGCCGCGCGGGTTGGGAACTGCGCTTCGTGATCCAGGGCGGCAGCCGCATCCTCGACAAGATCGAGGCGCTCGGCTGCGACACCTTCGCGGCCCGTCCGACGATCGGCAAGGCCGATGCGCCGCTCGTCGCCTGGCGGGCGCTACTTATGCGGAGACAATCACCCGCATGAAGAGGCCAGCACGATGACACCCGAGCAGTACGTCCAGGACAAGGCCGCTGCATCGGGCAGCAGTTTTTATTACGCGTTCCTGTTTCTGCCGAAGCTGCGCCGCGCCGCGATCACCGCCTTCTATGCGTTCTGCAGGGAGATCGACGACGTGGTCGACGAAGTCAGCGACCCCGGTGTCGCAGCGACCAAGCTCGCCTGGTGGCGCACCGAGGTTTCGCAGGCCTTCGCCGGCCAGCCGCACCACCCGGTGATGCAGGCGCTCATGCCGCACACCGCCGAGTACGGCATCGAGGAGCGGCAACTCCAGGAAGTGATCCAGGGCTGCCAGATGGACCTGGAGCAGACCCGCTATCTCGATTTCCAGGCGCTGCGCCGCTACTGCCATCTCGTGGCCGGCGTGGTCGGGGAAGGCGCGGCGCGCATCTTCGGGCAGACTGACCCGCAGACCACGGCCTACGCGCACAAGCTCGGTCTGGCGCTGCAACTGACCAACATCATTCGCGACGTCGGCGAGGACGCACTGCGCGGCCGCATCTACCTGCCGGTGAACGAACTGCAGCAGTTCGACGTCAAGGCGCACGAGATCCTGAACCGCGTGCATTCCGAGCGCTTCGTGGCGCTCATGAAGTTTCAGGCGGCGCGCGCCCAGGCGGCCTACGACGAGGCGCTCGGCCTGCTCCCCGCAGCCGACCGGCGCGCGCAGAAGCCCGGGCTCATGATGGCGAGCATCTATCGCACGCTGCTGTCGGAAATCGAGCGCGACGACTTCCAGGTGCTCAACCAGCGTGTGAGCCTGACACCCGTACGCAAGCTGTGGCTGGCGTGGCGTGTCCAGGCCCTCGGGAAACTGTGACTCCCCCCCAGGCTTGCTCACTTCGTGTAGCCGCCCACCCCCTACCGGGGGCGCTGCCAGCGGCCCGGCAAAGCCGGTTCCGCGGCAGCCCGCGAACGGGCGAGCGCTTCGCGCCGCCTGGGGGCGAGCCATGAACCTCGCGGTGGTGGGGGGCGGCTGGGCGGGCATGGCGTGCGCGGTAGAAGCCGTGCGCGCCGGCCATGCGGTCAGCGTGTTCGAGGCCGCGCGCAACTGGGGCGGCCGCGCGCGTGCCGTCGCCGCCACCTTGCCGGACGGCCGCGAAGTCCTGCTCGACAACGGCCAGCACATCCTCATCGGCGCCTACACCGCCTCGCTGGACCTGATGGCGCGCGTCGGCGTCGATCCACGCGAGGCCTTGCAGCGCGTTCCGCTGAACCTGCGCTTTCCGGATGGCACCGGCCTGTCGCTGCCGCGGCTTGCGCCATGGATCGACCATGCGACGCGCCGCATCGCGCCGCTGGACGTGCTGGCCGGTGTGCTCGGCGCACGCGGCTGGTCGTGGCAGGACAAGCTGTCGCTGCTGAAGACCGCCACCCGCTGGCAGCGACAGGGCTTCGTCTGCGCGGACCATGAAACGGTGGCCGATCTCTCCGCCCCGCTCACGCCGCGCGTGCAGGCGGAGCTCACCGAGCCGCTGTGCGTCTCGGCGCTCAACACGCCGGCCGCGCAGGCCAGCGGCAAGGTCTTTCTTCGCGTGCTCGACGAGGCGCTGTTCCGCACGCCGGGTGGATCAGAGCTTCTGTTGCCGCGCGTCGATCTCGGCGCGCTGTTTCCGCAGGCGGCCGACCGCTGGCTGCAGGGGCGCGGCGCCCGCACGGAACTCGGCCGCCGCGTGCGCTCGATCGAGCCGGCCGGCCACGGCTGGCAGGTCGACGGCGAGGCTTTCGATCGCGTGGTGCTGGCGTGCTCGCCGTGGGAGGCCGCACGGCTTTCGGCCGGCATTGCGGCAAGCTGGTCCGCCACCGCAGATGCGTTGGCGCACGAAGCCATCACCACCATCTACCTGCATGGCGACGTGCGGCTTCCGGCGCCCTTTCTCGCACTGCGCAGCGCCCCCCGGACGCCCGCCCAGTTCGCGTTCGACCGGGGACAGCTCGGCGGTCCGCGCGGCCTGCTCGCCTTCGTCATCAGCGCGAGCGGCGACGATCGCGAGCTGCTTCAGCAGCAAGTGATCGCGCAGGCACGCGAGCAGCTCGGGCTGGATCGGCTCGCGCCCGTGCTGACCGTGATGGAACGGCGCGCCACCTTCGCCTGCACGCCGGGTCTGGTCCGCCCGCCGATGCAGGTCGCGCCACGGCTCCTGGCCTGCGGCGACTACATCGAAGGCGCGTACCCCGGAACCATCGAAGGCGCGGTGCGCAGCGCGATCGTGGCCGCCGCGTCGCTCTAGGCCCGCCCCGAAGGCTTGCCGACGCCGTCCCAGTCGGCATGGAAGCCGGCCGCCGGCGCGCCGAGCACGGTCTCCAGCGGATTGACCACGGCAGCCGCGGGCGCGGTCCGCAGCGTCGGCTGCGGCGTCGGCCAGGGCTGGGTCACATGCGGCCGGATTTCGGAATCCAGCGCGATGCTGTGCTTGTCCATCAGGCGGTAAAGGGTCATGCGCGACACGCCGAGCTCGCGTGCGGCATGCGTGATGTTGCGCCCGACGCGGGTCAGGGTCAGCACGATGGCGTCGCGCTCGGCGACGGTCCGCGCGGCGTCGAGCCCCATGCCGACCGGGTTGTCCGCGGGCGCGAGGCCGAGATCGGCGGGCCCGATCAGGCGCCGGTCGGTCATCACCACCGCGCGCTGCACGCGGTTGAAGAGTTCGCGCACATTGCCCGGCCAGGCATGCGCGAGCATCGCCGCGACCGCCTGCCGGCTGAAGCCCTTGACGCGCGCCCTGCTCTTGGCGGCGCAGCGCTGGAAGAAATACTCGGCGAGGATCGGCACGTCCTCCATGCGCCGCCGCAAGGGCGCGACTTCGATCGAGAGCACGTTGAGGCGGTAGAACAGATCGTCGCGGAACTGCCCCACGGCCACCGCTTCCGCCAGATCCACATGCGACGCCGCGACCACGCGTACATCGACGTGCAGGTTGCGCACCGCGCCCACGCGGCTGATGGTCTTTTCCTGCAGGAAGCGCAGCAGGTTGGTCTGCAGCTCGATCGGCAGGTCGCCGATCTCGTCGAGGAAGATGGTGCCGCCGTTGGCCGCCTCGATGAGGCCGCGGCGTTCCGACGAGGCGCCGGTGAACGCGCCGCGCTCATGCCCGAAGAGCTCGGACTGGATCAGGTTCGGCGAGATCGCGCCGCAGTTCACCGCGACGAACGGCCCCGCCGAGCGCTGCGAGCATTGATGGATCGCCCGCGCCGCCAGCTCCTTGCCGCTGCCGCTTTCGCCGCCGATCAGCACCGGCGCATCGGTGGCGGCGACCTTGCGGATCTGCTGGCGCAGCCGCGTGATGGCCGGGCCCTGCCCCACCATGCCGAGCGCGTCGACCGCATGGCGATGCGCCGCGTCATGGCGCAATCGCAGCAGCGCGCGCTGGTCCGCGTGCTGCAGCGTCATCTCGAGTTCGCCGAGGTCGACCGGCATCACCTGATGGTCGAAGAAGCAGCCGAGCACCAGTTCGCGAAAGCCCGCGTGCTCCAGCGCCTCGGTCTCGCAGAGGCTCACCCACTCGGAGCCCGGCGAGGCGTTGACACAGGCTTCGACAGCGGCCTCCGGCACGTTCAGCGACGTGCCGACGATCAGCACGCCCACCTTGAAATGCCGATGCGCCTGCATGCGGCCGGCGGCGACCAGGTCGCTCGCTTGCGTCACGTCCCAGCCCCTCGCGATCAGGGGTTCGAGGACCTGGGTCGCATCACCGCCCAGCGTCACGCAAAGAATGCTTCCCGGCTGCATGCCGATACGCCCCCGCTCAGAAGGACATCGGGAACCTGACTGTCAGCTGGAAGTCGGGCGTGTCGCGCGTCAGGCCGGCGCCCACGCTCACATTGAACACGGACTTGTTGCTGTAGCGGTACGAGTAACCCAGCAGCAAGGACGCGAGCTGCGTACGTACCGAACCGATGACCGTCTGGCCGTTCTGCTGGGTCGGTGCGACGGTATACAGCTCCATGCCCAGGCTGAACGACGAGCGCTCGTTGATCGCGAGGCCCATGCCGAAATTCAGACCCCACACGTCGCCGGCCTTCACGTCGCCGAGGAACTCTTTCTGTCCGCCCTGCACCGTGCGGCTGACGTCGTTGCGCTGGAAGTTATAGGTGTAGCTCAGGCCGCCGAAGAACACGGCCGGATCGGACGGCAGCAGGAAGGTCAGGCTCGGCTGCAGCGAATAGAAGCCTGAGCCCGTCGGCAGCTCCAGCGGCAGGCCGGTCCCGGTGGTGTTGCCGATGCAGCGCGTCACGCAATCGGTCGGTACCTCGAACGGATCCTTGCCGTTGCGCGCCTTGAAGCGCAGCCCGCCAACCACATAAGGCTTGTTGTTGTCGCGGCCGTCGGCGATCTGGTAGCGGATGGCGGCTTCGATGTCGCCCATGCCGTTGCCGTGCGTATTGAAGACGTTGTCGGTCGCGGAACCGGTGAAGATCTCGCGGCTGATGGTCGAGTCCGAACGCGCCACATAAGGCAGCTTCAGCTCCAGTTCCATGCGGTTCGTCGCGCCCCAGCGGCCCGTCAACGCGCCGATGAAGGTGTTGCGCTTGAATTCGCGCACGTCGACCAGACCGATCAGGAGCGCCGGAATCACGGTGTAGCCGACCAGCGCGACGCGGTTGTTCGACGAATAGCCGTATTGCAGCGAGGGCTCCAGCACGAAGGAGCCCTTGGGCGTCAGGATGCTCGGCTCGTCGAACAGCTGGGCCACCGGTGGCGCCTGCGCCTCCTCGCTCGGCGCGACACCCACGCGCACCGGACGCGTGGACGTGTCGGAGGCTTCGGCCGCCGCGCCTTCGGGTGCGGGCTTTTCCTCGGCGATCTTCGAGCCCGGCGCGGGCATCGGAACGGGTCTCTGCGGGGCGGCGGCGGTCTTCGCCTCCTGCGACGACAGGCGGTCCTGGAGTTCCTTGTAACGGGTTTCCTGCTCGGCCGCCTGGCGGCGCAGGGCCTCGATCTGCTGGCCCTGCTCGGTCACCTGCTTCTGCAGCGCCTCGACGCGCCGGTTCGCGTTTCGTGCGGCCGTTGTATTTGTGGAACCGGTGGAACTCTGGGAACCCTGCGACTGGGCCATGGCATCGGGCGATGCCATCGAGGAACAGGCAAGCAACAACAGCGCCCCGTACGAGCGGTAGGTCTCCATCGGTGTCCCTCTCTTCCTGTTTCTTGGGCCAGGCGTGCGGCAGCAGCGTAAACGCAATGCTTGAGCTGCGCAAAGCCGGAAGTTGCAAACAAAGGTAAGCGACCGAATGTCGCCTGGAACCTGTCTCAGGGATGTGTCAGTTCAGTTGCGAATCGGCCCGGCGAACGCGGCAGTTCAGGAGGCAAACGCGGTGTCGCTGGTTCGGCGCAAGGGTCCTCGGGCGGCGATGAAGCGGCCCGCACCGGTGTACCGCGGCCGAGACAGAATGCGAATCCGCGCGCATCGCGGCCGAAGTCAATGCGGACGCTGGTGTTGCGAGCGAAAGCGCCACGGCGCGGCCACTGTTCACCGTCAAGCGGATGTGACAGTCGGCGTTGAAAAAGCACCCGCGCGAGCGCTGCGCAAGGCCCCGTGCTTTGTCGCCATTCCGTCATCTTCGATGCGCTCCGAATGAGAAAAGGTCCCGGCGAAACAAGCCGTAATTTGCTGGCATCGAAGTTGCGATGCGGGCCTGGATTTGCGGCGACGCACGTCAATCCATGCTTGTTCAACTTTTACTGGAGGGTTCATGAAAAAGACACTAGTGGCCTCGGCCATAGCGCTTGCCTACGGCTTCTGCGGTCTGGCTCTTGCGAATGACACCGATCAGATCACGGGCCAGAGAACGACGACGGGCAGCAACACCAGTACGGATACGAGTACCAGCACGAGTACCAGCACGCGTACCAGCACCCGTACCAGCACGAGCACTCGCACGGACAGCCACAACGACAGCAGCACGAACAAGGACTCCGGCGATGCGACGGCCAGCGCCGCACGCTCCGCGGCCCTGAACAACGGGTCGACCGGCACCTTCACGAACGCCTTCGACACGACGAAGGTCTCGGCCATCAGCAAGCTCGAAGGCTCGGTGTCGGGCAACAGGATCTACGGCATCGGCAATAACGCCTACAACTGGGGCTCGGCCAATGGCGGCACGGGTCAGGGCGGACACGGCGGCACCGGCCACGGCGGCGAAGCCTCCGGCGCCGGCGTGGGTGGCAACGGTGCCGTGGGCAACGGCGCCGTGGGCGCGGCAGGCGGAAGCGCCTCCAATGGCGCGATCACGCGCGGCAACACCACCAATGGCAGCTCCGGCGATGCCGGCAACGGTGGACTCGGCGCTGGCGGCGGCGCCAATGGCTCGAGCGGAGCCGGGGCCTTGTCCGCCGGCGGAGACGGCGCACGCGGCGGCTCGAGCGGCGATAGCGGCCGCGGCGGCAGCAGCGGAAGTCTCGCGGCCGGTCTGGGCGGAAGGAGCGGCGGCGGCGGCGGCGGCGGCAGTTCCGGCGGCAACTCCGGCGGCGCCGGCGGCGATGGCGGCAACGGAGTGGGCGGTGCCGGCGGTGCGGGCGGTGCTGGCGGCGCATCCGGTACCACCGGGTCGGCAGGCGCGGGCGGCGCGAGCGGCGCAGGCGGCGCGGGCACCGGAACCAGCACGGCTGGCGCAGGCGGCGCGAGCGGTGCCACGGGCGCAGGCGGAGCGGGCGGCGCAGGCGGCGGCGGTGGCGCAGCCACGGCCACGTCCGGCGGAACCCGCACGGGCGGCGCAGGCACAGGCGGTGCAGGCGGCTCGAGCACGAACGGCAGCGCCACGGCCGGCAGCGACAGCAACGGCAACAACACGGCTGGCTCCGGTGGAAACGGTGGCAGCGGCACGGGCGGCGCGGGCGGCTCGGGCAGCGGCGGAACCAACACGGCAGCTGGCGGCACCGGCGGCACCGGCAACGGTGGCACGGGTGGCGCAGGCGGCTCGGTGTCCGTCAACGCCGGCACGTTCAACATGTCCAACACCATGACGAGCGTCGGCCAGACCGCCGCCGGCATCATGGTCGCGAACCAGAACAGCGGACTCGCGTCGCTGGTTCAACAGAGTGTGAACGTCCAGGCCAACCTGACTGTCGGTCACTGATCGATAGCGAAGCCCGATGCGTGCCGCACGGCCTGACCCGTTCAGGCTGTGCGGCGCACGTCGGCTCGTCTTCACGGCAGGCCATAGGGAGACGCCATGAAATCCACCACTTTCCTCGGGACCGCTTGCATGGCCCTGGGGATGCTGCTGCCGGTTGCGGCTGTGGCGCAAGGCGCCCTGCCAGGCAGCGAGACAACGGCGAAGGCCGAGGAGGCCGTGGCGTTCGTCGCCACGCCGGTCGACTCGGCCACGCTGGCAGGCTATCGGGGCGGAGCCGAGGTGGTCCGCAACGACATGACCCTGAACGGCACGACGGCCGGCAATTCGGCCCGCAATGTCGAGACGGGGGACAACACCATCAGTTCGGGCTCGTTCGCCAACATGAGCGGGCTGCCGGTCGTGATCCAGAACTCTGGCGCGAACGTACTGATCCAGAACGCGGTGATCGTCCACGTGCAGATGAACTGAGGAGAGTGACGTGCGCGGCATGCTGCTCTCCCTCGCACTGCTGGCCGTGGCCACCGCGGCGCCCGCCCAAGAGGAAAAGGAGCGGGCCTATATGCCATCCATGGGTATGGGCGACTTCAACATACCCGTGACAAGCCTGAAGAAGCAGCGCCAGGCGCGCACGCTGATCCAGAAGTACGACTTCAGCTGCGGCTCGGCCGCAGTCGCCACGCTGCTCACGCACCACTTCAACTATCCGGTCACCGAGCAGCAGGTGTTCACCTGGATGTACGAGAACGGCGACCAGGAGAAGATCCACAAGGAGGGCTTCTCGCTGCTGGACATGAAGCGCTACCTGAAGACGCTGGGCTTCGAGGCCGACGGCTTCGAGCAGCCGCTCGAGAAGCTCCAGCAGGCGCGTGTCCCGGCCATCGTGCTGATCAACACCAACGGCTATCACCACTTCGTGGTCGTCAAGGGCCTGCAGCCGGGCCGCGTGCTGATCGGCGATCCGGCACAGGGCACGCGCGCTCTCTCGCGCAAGGACTTCGACGAGATGTGGCAGAACGGCCTGCTCTTCGTGATCCACAACCGGATGGACGTCGCGCGCTTCAACGTCGCCGCCGACTGGCGCGTCGCGCCGCACGCGCCGCTCGGCCAGAGCATCTCGCGCGAGGGCATGGAGATGCTCGCGCTGCCCAAGCTGGGACCGGGAGACTTCTGATGGCTGCGCGCCGCTCCCCCTTCGTCCATCTGGTCATCGGGCTCTATGCGCTGATGGTGGGAAGCGTGCTGTCGCCGGCGCGCGCAGACGATCCGGAATCCGAGCAGCCGCAAAGAACGGAAGAGATCTGGATCGCGGCGAGCAACCACGACCTCGACCAGCTGCGCGGCGGCTTCGACCCCGCCGGGACCGGCCTGATGGTGAGCTTCGGCATCACCCGCGCGGTCTACATCAACGGTGATCTGGTGACGCAGACGACGCTGGACTTCGGCCATATCACCGACCTCACGCCGGTGCAGGCGGCGCAGCTCGACAAGCAGCTCGCGAGCCTGAACCTGGTCCAGAACGGGCCCGGCAATAGCTTCCAGGCGCAGGGCGGCACCTCGAACTTCGGCACCGTGATCCAGAACTCGCTGAACAACCAGCAGATCGCCAACCAGACGATCATCAACGCATCGAGCAATTCGGCCGGGATGGTGAGGAGCCTCAACATCCTCTCGACGCTGAACGACAGCATCGCCGCAGCCATCGGCTCACGGTGAGCGTCAGGCGCCGCCGGCCTCCAGCGCCACGCACAGCGCGTGCAGATTGGGCACGATGAGTTGCGGGCGCGCGTCGTGCTCCCACGGGCGTTCGTCGCGCACCAGCCATGCCGCCTGCATGCCGGCGCCGAGCGCGCCGACCACGTCGAGCGCCGCGTCGTCGCCTACGTGGAGCACGTCCTCGGGCAGCAGGCCGACCGATGCCGCCGCAGCCCGGAAGATCGGCGCATGCGGCTTGCCGCTGCCGAATTCGCGCGCGTTGAACGCGGTGCGGAACCAGCGTCCGACGCCGGTGCGGTGGACATCGGCATTGCCGTTGGAAACCGCGACCAGCGGATAGCGCTCGCTGAGCCACTTGAGCGCGGGCAGCACATCGTCGTAGAGCTCCACGCGCTGGCGCTCCGCGAAGAAGATGTCGAAGGCCGGCTCGGCCAGCGCCGGGTTCTCGCCGGTGCGCACCAAGGCGGCGCGAATCGATTCGCGGCGCAGCGCGCTCAGGTCGTGCGCCAGATCGGAACGCTCCTTGGCCGTCGCCTCGCGCAACTCGCGCAGCACGCCGGGCGTGATCAGCAGGCTGGCGGTCCTCGGCGCCTCGCGCATCAACCAGGCGTGCAGCACGCGCTCAGCGCGCTCGATGGTGGGCCAGATCGGCCAGAGGGTGTCGTCCAGATCGAGCGAGATCGCGGCGATGCGCTTCACGTCGAGGGTCAGGGAATCGGGGGTCGCGAGAGCCATGGCCGAGAATATCGCATGCCTTTCCGACAAGAACCGCCCGCCGCCGACATGGCCCCAGGGCGCACTGCCGTGCTCTGGTGCAACCTGGGCTCGCCCGATGAACCGACGGCCAAGGCCGTGCGGCCCTTCCTCGCCGCCTTCCTCGGCGATCCGCGCGTGGTCGAGATTCCGAAGGCCGCGTGGATGCCGATCCTGCACGGCGTGATCCTGCGCACACGGCCCGCGAAATCCGCCGCCAAGTACGCCAGCATCTGGATGCCCGAGGGCTCGCCGCTCAAGGTGTGGACGAAGAAGCAGGCCACCATGCTTTCCGGCTGGCTCGGCGAGCACGGCCATCGGGTGACGGTGCGCGATGCGATGCGCTACGGCCAGCCATCGATTGCGAGCCGGCTCGACGAACTCCGCGCGGAGGGCGTCACCCGCGTGCTGGTGTTGCAGGCCTATCCGCAGTACTCCGCCACCACCACGGCCAGCGTGATCGACGAGGTGAATGCCTGGAGCGCGCGCGTGCGCCGCGTGCCGGAGTTCCGCTTCGTCAACGACTACCACGACGACGCCGGCTACATCGACGCGCTCGCGCGCAGCGTCGTGCGCCACTGGCAGCAGCATGGCCGGCCCGACCAGCTGGTGCTGAGCTTCCACGGCATTCCGGCGCGCAACATCCGGCTGGGCGATCCGTACCACGCGCAATGCGTGGTCACCGCGCGCCTCTTGGCCGAACGCCTGCAGCTCACGCCCGACCAGTACCGCGTGACCTACCAGTCCCGCTTCGGCCGCGCCAAGTGGCTCGATCCGTACACCGAGCCCCTGCTTCGCGAGCTCGGCGCCAAGGGCGTCAGGCGGGTCGACGTGATGTGCCCGGGCTTCCCCGCCGACTGCCTGGAGACGCTGGAGGAAATCGCGATGGAAGGCCGCGACGCCTTCCTGCATGCGGGCGGCAAGGAATTCACCTACATCCCCTGCCTCAACGACAGCAACGCCTGGATCACCGCGCTCGCGGGCATCGCGGAGCGCCATCTCGCGGGCTGGCCGACGCAGCAGCGCGGCGCGTGAGCCGGGGCGCGAAGCTCAGTAGCGCCCGAGATAGTCGAGCTTGCCGATCGGCACGCCGTTGTGCCGCAGGATGTCATAGGCGGTGGTGACGTGGAAGAAGAAGTTCGGGATCGCGAACTGCAGCAGGTAGCGCTGGGCGGTGAACTTCAGCTCGTTGCCCCGGACCTTCATGACCACCTCTCGGTCCTCGTGGCCATCGATCAGCCCGCGGTCCACGGTGCCCAGGTAGTCGATGGTCTTCGCGACGCGCGCCTGAAGCTCGGCATACGTCGATTCGGTGTCGGGAAAGCTCGGCCCGGTGATGCCGGCGATGCGCGCCACGCCGAACTTGGCGGCATCGCTCGCGCTCTGGACCTGCCCGGCGAGCGTGAACATGTCCGGCGCGAGACGCGCGTCGACGAGCTGCGAAGGATCGATGCCCGAGGCCTGCGCATGCGCGAGGCCCTTGTCGAGGATGTGGGAAAGCTGGCCCAGCGCGCGGGTGAACACCGGGACGGAAATATCGTAGAGCGAAAGCGCCATGAATTGACTCCGAGTTGTAGCGGCCGCCCGATTGTGCGGCCGCCACGGATCACGCGCCGGCCCTGCGCACGAAGGCCTCGATCGGGTCCAGATGCGCCGGCACGTTCAAGGCCGGCGCGTGGCCGCAACCGGGCACTTCGATGATCTGCAGGCGGCTCCTGCCGCCGGGTCCGCGGCGGCGCATTTGCTCCAGCGTCTCCGGCAGCACGAGGTCGGAGTCCACGCCGCGAAGGCACAGCACGGGCGCCTCGATCGCGTCGTAATGCGACCACAGCACGTAGTCCTCGGGATGCACGATGAACTGCCGCACCATCATCGGGTCGTAATGCGGCGTCACGCGGCCGTCGGGCAGGCGCCGGGTCGAGGTCTCGGTCAACCGCCGCCATTGCGCATCGCTGAGCCAGCCGTAGGGCTTGTAGACGGTGCGGAAGAAGGCTTCGAGTTCCAGCACCGTGTCGAAGGCCGGCGGCTGGCCCGCGTACGCACGGATGCGGTCGAGTGCTGCCGACGAGAGCTGCGGCGCGTTGTCGTTGAGCACCAGGCTCGCGATCCGCGGCTTCATCGCCGGTTCGACCAGGCCGCCCGCGCAGACCATGCCGATCGCGCCGCCCATCGAGGTGCCGACCCAGTGCACGCGCGTGAGCTTCAGCTCGTCGCACAGCGCCGATGCCAGCCGGGCGTAGAACGAGAGCTTGTATTCATCGTCCGGCGCCCTGCTCCACTGGCTCAGGCCGCGGCCGATGGTGTCGGGGCAGATCACGCGGAAGCCGCGCGCCGCGAAATGCGCCGCCAGCTCGTCCATGTCGCGGCAGGTGCGCGCCAGGCCATGCCAGGCGACGACGACGGGATCGCCGGCCCGGCCCCAATCCATCCAGTGGATCTCGTACCCGGCGAGTTGTGCGTAGTTGGAAGTAGGCAGGTTCATTTCAAGGATTCCGGCGTGATTCATTTCCTCAGGCGGCCGACGATGCCCGTGGGGAAGTAATAGACCGAGAGCACGAACAGCACCCCGAGCCACAAGAGCCAGCGGTCGGGTGACAAGAGCGCCGAGAGCCACGTCGCGCCGCTCGCCGCCTCGCTGCCGATGCGCAGCAAGTCCTGCAGGTAGCTCTGCGCGACCACGAAGATCACGCTGCCGATCACCGCGCCGTAGATCGTGCCCATGCCGCCGATGACCACGATCAGCAGCACGTCGATCATGATTTCGAAGCTCAGCGAGGTGTCCGGGCCGTTGTAGCGAAGCCAGATCGCGAGCATCGCGCCCGCGAGCGTCGCGAACAGCGCCGACAGCACCGACGCGGTGGTGCGATACACCACCACGCGGTAGCCGATCGCCTCGGCGCGGAACTCGTTCTCGCGGATCGCCTGCAGCACGCGGCCGAAGGGCGAATTCACGATGCGCAGCAGGGCCAGCACCAGCACCACCGCGAGCACGAAGAGCATGTAGTAGCACAGCAGCCGGCCGTCGAGCGAGACGCCGAGGAACGGCTCTTCCGCGAACTCGAAGCTCGGCGAGATCAGCTCGGGCAGCTTGAAGGTCAGGCCATCCTCGCCACCGGTGAAGTCCGACAACTGCGAAGCCAGCGTCTGGAAAGCCGCGGCTACCGCGAGCGTGATCATCGCGAAGAAGATCGCGCGCACCCTGAGCGAGAACAGGCCGATGGCGAGCGACAGCACCAGCGAGATCGCGAGCGCCACGCCCAGCCCGAGCAGCAAGGGGCCCCACCCCGCCCCGAGGCGCGTCGCCGAGATGGCGATGCCGTAGGCGCCGATGCCGAAGAACATCGTCTGCGCGAAGCTCACGATGCCGGTGTAGCCGAGCAGCAGGTCGAAGCTCGCGACCAGCACGATGAAGACCAGCACCTTGGCCGCCACGCTGAGCGCCTTGACGCCCGGGAAGATGAACGGCGCAAACGCCAGCCCCAGCAGCACCGCGACCAGCAGCACCGCGAGCACGCGGCTGCGCGGCGCATCGTTGGAAAGAAGACGGGAGAAAACGGACTTCATCTCAGATTCCCCTTCGCAATGGGGCGAGGCATGAAACAGGGACGGTCAAGACCAGGAATCCCGCGGAACCGGCTTTGCCGGGCCGCCGGGATTGCCCCCGGAGAGGGGGTGTCAGAGCCACACGAAGTGGGCGAGGCTGGGGGTGAGTCATCTGTTCACGACGGGATAGACGCCCTGCGGACGCCATAGCAAGACGGCGACCATCAGGAAGATGCTCGCGAACTGCGTGAGCGTCGGCATCAGGAAGCCGGTGTAGTTGTTCATCAGGCCCACCAGCAGCGCGCCGATGAGCGCGCCGGTGGTCGAGCCGAGGCCGCCGATGATGATCACGATGAAGATCAGCACGTTGACCTGCGCGCCCATCTGCGGAATGAGGTTCTGCTGGAACAGCCCCCACATCACGCCGCCGAGACCGGCCAGCGCGCTGCCCACCACGAACACGCCGACGAACAGCCGGCCGATGCGGTAGCCGAGCGACTCGACCATCTCGCGGTCCTGCACGCCGGCGCGGATCAAAAGGCCGATCTTGGTCCGGCCCAGCGTCCAGGCCAGCAGGCCGAAGACGAAGATGCCGACGATCACCGCGAGGATGCGGTACCTGCTGATCGCCGCATCGCCGATGAACAGCGAGCCGCGCAGCGCATCGGGCAGAGGCAGCGGGATCTGGCCGGGGCCCCAGATCACCTTGATCAGTTCCTCGCCGATGATCATGCCGCCCATCGTGATGAGGATCTGCTTGAGGTGCTGGCCGTAGACCGGCCGCACGATGAAGCGCTCGAAGGCCAGGCCCACCGCGCCCGCCACCAGCATCGCGACGAGCATGGCCGGGAAGACGGCCACGAGGTTGCGCCACAGATCCTGCGATCCGGTCCAGTCGCTCATGCCGCCGAGCACGGTGCTCGCGACGAAGGCGCCGAGCGCGATGAACACGCCGTGGCCGAAGTTGAGCACGTCCATCAGCCCGAAGACCAGCGTGAGGCCGGAAGCGATGATGAAGATGATCATCCCCATCGCGAGGCCCGCAACGGTGAGCGTGAGCCAGGTCGAGACGGAGCCGGTCAGCGGCAGCGCGATCAGCGCGAGCAGCGGCACCAGAGCCAGGGGTTTCCAGTCGAAATCTTTGTTCATAGTGCGAGCCCCAGCAGGGATTGCTGCAAGGCTTCATCCGCCGAGAACGCGGCCATGCTGCCGCTGTGCACCACGACGCCGTTGTCCATCACGGCCACCGTGTCGCCCAGGCGTTGCGCGAAGTTGATGTTCTGTTCGACGAGCAGGATCGTCACGCCGCTCTTCTTGAGCTCGCTGAAGGCGTCGATCATGTTGTTGATGATCGCGGGCGCGAGGCCCTTGCTGGGCTCGTCGACGATCAGCAGCTCGCGCGGCTCGACGATCGCGCGCGACACCGCGAGCATCTGCTTCTGCCCGCCCGAGAGCTTGCCGGCCGGGTGGTTCCAGAACTTCTCGACCGCCGGGAAGAGCTTGAAGATCCATTTCAGCCGCGTGTCGTCCATCTGGTCGGCGTTCTTCGCGCTTCGCGCGGCCAGCAGCATGTTCTCCTTCACGGTGAGATCCGAGAAGATGCCCATGTTCTCGGGCACGTAGGCGATGCCGAGCTCGGCGATCTGCGGCGTGCGCATCGCGGTGATGTCGGTGCTGCCGAAGCGCACGCTGCCGTGCGATGCATGCCACAGGCCCATGATGGTCCGCAGCGTGGTCGTCTTGCCGGCGCCGTTGCGGCCCAGCAGCATCGTGAGCTGGCCCTTGGGCACCGTGAGGTCCACGCCGTGGAGGATGTGATAGGCGCCGATATGCGTATGAACGCCCTTGAGCGTCAGAAGATTGGCCTGGTTCATGGTGTTTCTCCTTCCCCCGCGCGGGGGAAGGCCGGGATGGGGGCGGGCACATGGCGCGAAGCGTCCTCGGCGCCAGCCGAAGGCAAGCCGAGGTACGCCTCCTGCACCACCGGCGAGGCGATCACCTCGGCCGGCTCGCCGTCGGCCACGAGCTGGCCGTTGTGCAGCACGATGATGCGGTCCGCGAGCTCGCGCACCACGTCCATCTTGTGTTCGACCAGGAGGATGGTCTTGGTCTTGTCCTTCTTGAGCGCGCGGATCAGGTCGAGGATCACCGGCGCCTCGGCGGCATTCATGCCGGCGGTCGGCTCGTCGAACATGAACACCTTCGGCTCGAGCGCCATCAAGAGCGCGACTTCGAGCTTGCGCTGGTCGCCGTGCGGCAGGCTCGCGACGCTCGCGTGCTCCTTGGCCTTGAGCGCCACGTCGGCCAGGATCCGGTCGGCGCGCTCGGTCAGCGCGCGGTGGTCGCTCCAGATGCTCCAGAGATTGAGGCCGCGCCGGTGCGCGCCCTCGCGCGTGGCCTGCACCGCGAGCCGCACGTTCTCCAGCACCGTGAGGTTGGGAAACAGGTTCGTGAGCTGGAACGCGCGCCCCAGCCCCGCCCGTGTGCGTGCCGAGGCCGGCAGGCCCGAGAGCGATTGCCCGTCGAGCGTCACCGAGCCCTCGGTCGCCTTGAGCTGGCCCGAGATGAGATTGAAGTAGGTGGTCTTGCCGGCGCCATTGGGGCCGACGATGGCGGTCAATGTGCCGGGCGCGAAGGCGCAGCTGACGGCATTGACCGCCACATGGCCGCCGAAGCGGATGGTCAGGTTTCGGGTCTCAAGCATCGATCGAGTCAGGAAGCCGCCTTGCGGCGGCGCGGTTTGGAATCAGCAGCTGCCAATCACGTAGTAGTTGGTCCCGGTCTGCTTCAGGGTCGTGGTGACGAAGGTGTTCCACAGGCCCATGTTCTGGTTGGAACCGTTGGCGTAGGTGTAGCCGCCGCTCTGCGTGGCGCGCCCCGCAGTGGTGTGCGCGTAGTTGCTCGCGGTGTAGCAGACCGGCGTGGTGCCGCCGCTGGCCGCGAGCGTGGTGCCTGTCGCGGCCGAGGACATCGCGCCTTCGACGTTGCTCGTATCGACCGCGGTCACGCTCCAGCTGTAGGTGGTCGATGCGGCGAGCCCGGTGTCGGTGTAGCTGGTGGCCGACACCGCCGACGCATTGACCTTGCTGCCGCCGCGGTAGACGTTGTAGCTCGCGGCGCCCGAGACGGCGTTCCATCCGATCACCATGCTGCTGCTGGTCGCGCCGGACGTGCCGACGCCGGTCGGTGCGGCCAGCGTCGATCCGCCACCGCCGCCGGTCGAGCCGCTGGTCACGCGATCGACCATGGCCTTGATCGCCGCCATCTGCGGGCCCGACTTCTTCGCGTAGTTCGCGTTGTCGTAGCCCCACCAGTCGAAGCAGCTGTTGGTCGCTGCCGTGCTGGTCTGCGGGTAGATCAGGATGATGTTGTTGGTATCGGCCCAGCGGTTGTAGCCCGTGTCGCGCACGTACTTGTCGCCGATGTCGGAGTAGTTCTGCTTGCAGCCGTGCAGCACCACGTGCACGCGGCACGAGCTGCTGTTGCAGCTTTGCGGCACGTAGATCCAGCCGGTTGCGGCCATGCCGTGGCCGCTCACGAAATCGGTCTGGTTGAACTCGGTGAAGGTGCCCGAGAGCGTGCCGTTGTTGCGCGCGTTCAGCGCGCCGTAGAGGTACTGGAGGATGTCGCCCGCCAGGTCGAAGCCGCAGTTGTTGATGTAGGGCGAGGCCGTGGTGCTGCAGCTGCTGCCGTAGTCATCCGTGATCATGGCGTGGCCGGAACCGATGTTGTTCTTGTAGAAAGTGTTGGCCGTCGGAACGAAGCTCTGGTAGTAGGTTTGCAGGTCGTTCATCACCGCCTGCACCACCGTGTTGTCCGAGGTGCCGGAGTAGAGATACACCTTCGAGTTCGCGAGGTTCGACACCGGATCGATGGTGCCGCTCGAGGCCCAGCTGTTGGTGGTGCTGACCAGCGACGACACCGGGATGCTGCTGCTGTGCGACATGCAGCGCCCCGTCGCGTTGACGATCGACCCTTCGGCACAGTAGTACGGCCCGCCAGCGACGACGCCCGCCCCGCGCTTGAAGGTCGCCGAATAGGCGACGTGCAGCTGCACCGCCATGAACCCGCCCGCCGACAGGCCGGACACGCTGACCTCCGCGGAATTGGCCCCGAGCGCCGGCAGCGGCACCGCAGCCGTGGCCGCGTGGCCCGCCAGCGCGGCGAAGGCCGCGACCAGGCTCATCTTCATCATCATCCAGTTGCGCTTCATGCTTGTCTCCGTTGGCTTTTTCGAGGTGCACTGAACCGCCTCCTCTCGCGAGGAGGACAGATGGGGAAAGCGTCTTGTGAATGGGCGGCCCCTCGCAGGGGCCGATGCGCGGCTTAGCGCTTGTTCCGGATCGGGATGTCCATTTCCTCCGGCTTGATCTCATGGACCAGCTCAGGCACGCCCCACGCGAACGCCGGGTCTGCCTTGATCTTGAAGTGGTACATGCTCTGCATCGCCTGGTGGTCTTCCTTGCGGAATGTCATCTTGCCCTTGGGCGTGTCGAAGCTCATGCCTTCCATGGCCCCGATGAGCTTGTTGGTGCTGGTGTCGCCGCCCGTCTTCTTGAGCGCGGTGACCAGCGCCATCGCGGCCGAGAAGCCGCCCGCCGTGAAGAAGTCCGGCGGCGCCTTGAATTCCTTGTAGTGCGCCGCGACCATCGCCTCGTTCACCGGGTTCTTCGGGATGCCGAAGTAGTAGTACGTCGCGCCCTCCATGCCCGGGAAGCGTTTGTATGCCGTCATGGCCGGCAGGATATTGCCGCCCGTGCCCACGTCGATGTTGTAGCGTTTCTTGAGGTCGGCGTCCGCCAGCGCATTGAACGGCGTGGTGGCACCGGCCCACACCACGGCGATCACCTTGCGGCCGGGCTTGTCTTTCAGGGCATCGACCATGCGCTGAATACCCGCGGTGAAATCGGTGGTGGCGGGCGGCAGGTATTCCTCATGGACGATCTTGGTCTTCTTCAGCGCGTCCTTGAAAGCTTTGACGCCGTCGCGACCGAAGGCATAGTCCTGCGCCAGCGTGGCCACCGAAATGTCGCTGGCGTCCATGGCCACTGCATTGCTGATCGCATCCTGGCTGGAGTTGCGGCCGGTGCGGAAGATGTACTTGTTCCACTTGTCGCCGGTGATCGAATCGGCCACCGCGGGCTCGACCAGCAGGATCTTCTTGTATTCCTCGGCCACCGGCAGCATCGCGAGCGCGACACTGGACGACGTGGGGCCGACCGCGATTGCCGCCTTGTCGTCGGCATAGGCGGCCGCCAGCAGCGACTTGCCGAGGTCCGGCTTGCCCTGGTCGTCCTTCTCGATCACGACGATCTTCTTGCCGTTGATCTCCATGGTGCCGCCCGTGGCGTAGTCCAGGCCCATCATCAGCCCGGTCTGCGTCTGCTTGCCGTAGGCTTCGAGCGGCCCGGTCTTGCTGTAGATGTGGGCGATGCGGATCTCGTTGGACTGCGCCCAGGCCGGTGCGCTCAGGGTGGTGGCGGCCGCAGCGGCGATGCCAGCCAGCGCGACGAGGTGACGACGTTGCATTATTTGTCTCCAGTTGAAGGTGACTGAATGTTGCACAGTTCGTGCCAGTCGCCGCTACCCCGGAAACAGGGGACTTTCCCTTGGCTTTCACTCGGAACGACCGAATTCAAGACAAATCGCATGTCTTCAATTCAGACAATTGCATGATCTTCAGTCAGGGTTTTCCAGACGTTCATAGAGTGTCGCGCGCGAGATCCCGAGCAGCCGCGAGGTCGCGAGCTTGTTGCCGCCGGTCTCGGCCATCGCGGCGGCGATTGCCTTGCGTTCCAGTTCGGCGACCTGCTGCGCGAGCGGCCGCAGCAGCAAGGCGCGCTCCTCCGCCTCGGTGGCGGGCTCGGCCTGGACACGGGTCGGCGGCGCGATGTTCTCCTGCCCGGCTTCGCGCAGGATGCGTTCGAGCTGCGCCGCATCGATGCGCTGCGAATCGCTGCGCATGGTCACCTGCTCCAGCACGTTGCGCAGCTCGCGGATGTTGCCGCGCCAGTGCTGCGCCGCGAGCAGCGCGAGAGCATCGGGCGTCAGTTCGGGTGGCGCCTCGCCGCTGCGCAGCGCCATGTCTTCAGCCAAGGCTTCCACCAGCGCGGGGATGTCGCCGCGGCGCTCGCGCAGCGGCGGCACGCGCACCGGCAGCACGTTGAGGCGGTAGTACAGGTCCTCGCGGAAGCGCCCTTCGCGCACCAGCGCCGCCAGATCGCGTGAAGTGGCCGCGATCACGCGGGCATCGAACGGCACCAGCTTGTTCGAACCCAGCGGCTCGATCTCGCCTTCCTGCAACGCGCGCAGCAGCTTGGCCTGCAGGCCCAGCGGCATGTCGCCGATTTCATCGAGGAACAGCGTGCCGCCGTCCGCCAGCTTGAACTTGCCTTCGCGCGCCTTGCGGTCCGCGCCGGTGAACGCGCCGGGCGCAACGCCGAAGAACTCGGCTTCGAGCAGCGTGTCGGGCACGGCCGCGATGTTCACGCTGACGAAAAGGCCCTGCGCCCGCGCCGAAGCCGCGTGGATCGCGTGCGCGAGCAGTTCCTTGCCGGTGCCGGTTTCGCCGAGCAGCAGCACCGGACTCGACGATTGCGCCGCGCGCCGCGCATGGCGCTTGACCTCCACCGCGGCGGGACTGCTGCCGATGAAGCTCGCGAAGGTGTATTTGGACCGCCGCTGCCCGTCCGCCGACTGCTGGTAGAGCGGGTTGTTGCGCTGGCTCGCCAGCTCGCGCCGCGCGTCTTCGAGGTCGCGCTGGAGCAGCGCGAACTTGCTGATCAGGGGCTGCAGCGTCGTTTCCGGGTGGTCGAACAGCACGATGCCGATCGCGCCGATCACCTTGCCCGGCGCGGCGCCCTCGCCTTCCTCGCGCAGCGGAATCCGGCTCACCACGAACGTCCCCGCCTTGTTCGTCAGCAGGTCGACCAGGATCGGCTCGCCGGTTTCGAGCACGCGGCGCATCTGCGTGTTGGGGATCACATCCTCGACCATATGGCCGAGGAACTGGTCGATCGACGAGAAACCCAGCGCCGGCAGAAAACGCCGGTAGCCCTCGTTGACCCACACGATCCGCCCGGTGCGATCGACCAGGAACATCCCCTGGCTGATGCTCGAGAACAGATGGAACATCGAGCGCGCGGCGAGCGCGAGGATGCTGTCGGCGTCGAGCGGCAGAGCGGGTGGAGCGGCAGTGGCGGGCGGCATGGGCGGGATCGTAGCGCGGCGCTCCGAGGCCCATCGGCGACAGGCAAAACCAGACTTTTCTGAGTCCCGGCAGCTACCTTCGTTCATAGGATAGCCGGCCATCACCTCTGCGCCCCCCTCCCGCCGCGCAAGTACTACCGGCTCACCGAGGCAGGACGCGCCCGGCTTGCCGAACAGCGGCAGGCGTGGCATCAATTCATCAACTCAAGTCAACGCCATCGTTGGAGCAAGCTCATGAACAAGGAAGAATTCCTGCGCAAGATCCGCGCCGCCCTGCAGGGCCTCACACCCGCCGAAATCGACGAAATCCTCGCGGACTACGGCGCGCATTTCGACGAATCCACGGCCCTTGGCCGCTCCGAGGAAGCCACCGCGGCCGCGCTGGGAGATCCCGCCTGGCTGGGGCAGGAACACGTTGCCGATCTGCGCCAGGAAGAGCACGGGCTGCTGAGCGCTGCCAAGCGCCTGCTCGATCCCGGCCGTCGGTCGCACGGCGACAACACGGTCGTCGAGCGGCAGATCGCATGGACCCCGGGTTCGCGCATGACCATCGGGCTGCCCGTCGACGTGTCATGGCGGCCCGCCGATCACCCTCGCGCGACCCTGCACGGGCCCGCATGGCTGGTGGAGCATGTGCGACTCGAAAGCGAGCAGTTCAAAGGCCGCTTCAAGTGGCGGCTGTTCCACAACAACCACCTGCGCCTCGATCTCGAAAGCCCGGCGATCGAGACCTGGCACGTGAAAAGCCACGGCGACCTGCGCCTGCTCCATCTGTCTCAAGCGGCGTTGAACCTCGAGCTCGACGGCAGCGGCGACATCAAGGCCGCCGGGCGCGTGCAGGAGCTCAGCGCCCACCTGCTGGGCTCGGGCGACATCGACCTGAGCCTGCTCGAACCCGAGCGCGCGACCGTCACGCTCGCCGGCTCGGGCGACGTGACGCTGGCGCCCGGCGAGGAGGCCGACCTGTCGATCGAAGGCAGCGGCGATATCGTCTTGCTCAGCCATCCGGCGCGCCTCAGGAGCCATGTCTGGGGCAGCGGCAAGATCCGAATGCCCGATGGCACGGGCTCACCGAGCTAATGGACATTTGGCCTTGCTATGCTCCGCCCCTGACAGGGCCCACCAGCCTCCACAAGGCGCCGCGGCGGCCCATCCGGCCGCTGGACGACGCGCCCCTTTTTTCGGAACCTCGAACGCATGAGGACCACCCGGCTTCCGACGCTTTCGCTCGTCGTCTCACTGCTGCTGCTTTCGGCCTGCGCCGTCCCGCGTCCGCCCGAGAAGGCCGACGCCCCGATGCCGCCGACATGGAGCAATCCGCTCCCCGCCTCCACCGCCCCGCTGCCCCACGGCGGCTCGCTGCCGACGCTCGGCCAGTGGTGGGAGCAGTTGCATGATCCGCTGCTGGTCGACCTCATCTTCGCCGCCGAGTCCGTGAGCCCGACGGTCGCGAGCGCCGGCGCGCGCATCGCCGAAGCGCGGGCCACGCGCGTGGCGGCCGGGGCGGCACTGATCCCCAATCTCAACGGGCAATTGGCGGCCAGCCGCGGCAATTCGCCGACCTCCGGCTTCACCGGCACCTCGACCTCCGGCACCACTGGCTTGAGCACCAGCCTGCCGATCCTCACGACCGGTCAAGCGGGTCTGCAGTCGAGCTGGGAGATCGACCTGTTCGGCGGCCTGCGCGCGAACCGCGACGCGAGCCAGGCGCGGCTCGCCGGCGCGGACGCCAGGTGGCATGACGCGCGGGTGTCGGTCGCGGCCGAGACCGCGAACACCTACCTCGACGAGCGAGCCTGCCGCCGGCAACTCGTGGTCTCGACCTCCGATGCGCAATCGCGCGCCGAAACGGCGCGGCTCACCGACCTGTCGATGCGCGCCGGCTTCACCGCGCCGGCCGACGCGGCGCTCGCGCGTGCCAGCGCCGCCGAGGCGTCGGGGCGGCTCACGCAGCAGCGTGCGCAGTGCGCGCTGCTCGAACAGGCGCTGGTGTCCCTGACGGGCATCGAGGCGCCGGTGCTCCGCGCCAGGCTGGAGGCCGCACCGATCGACGTCGCGCTGCCGGCCGTGCAGGCGGTGCACAGCGTGCCGGCCGAGGCACTCGCGCAGCGGCCCGATGTGTACGCGGCCGAACTCGGCGTGGCGGCGGCGAGCGCCGACGCCGGCGCGGCGCTCGCGCAGCGCTTTCCGCGGCTGACGCTGCAGGGCTCGATCGCCACGGTGCAGGTGCGCACCGGCGGCTTCCGCGAGACCTTCGACACCTGGACCATCGGACCGCTCGCGCTCAACCTGCCGATCTTCGACGGCGGCACGCTGGCGGCCAACGAGGCCGCGGCCAAGGTGCGCTACGACGAAGCGGTCGCGCTCTACCGCGCGAGCGTGCGGCAGGCGGTGCGCGAGGTCGAGGAAGCGCTGATCAATCTGCGCAGCACCGACGAGCGCGCCGAAGACGCCGACACCGCCGTGAACAACTACCAGGCCTCCTTCGATGCCACGCAGGCGCGTTTCGGCACCGGCCTCGCGAGCCTGTTCGACCTGGAGAGTGCGCGGCGCACGCTGTTCGCCTCGCAGACCTCGCGCGTGTCGCTGCAGCGCGAGCGCGCCGAGGCCTGGGTCGCGCTCTATCGCGCCATGGGCGGCGGCTGGACGCGGCCCGAATCGATCGCCACGACGGCCCCGGCGGCCGCGCCGTCCTCACCATGAAAAGAATGAAGAAGCGTTCCACCCTCATCGTCATCGCATTGGTCGTGCTGGTTCTCGCCGGCGCGGGCTTCTGGCTCGCGCGCGGCAAGTCCGGCGGCGAGCGAAAGCCAGCCGCATCGACGGCCCGGCCCACGCTGACCGTCACCGTCGCCAGGCCGGAGACCAGCGAGCTCAACGTCACGCTCTCGGCCAACGGCAACGTCGCGGCGTGGCAGGAAGCCAGCGTCGGCTCCGAGGCCAACGGGCTGCGGCTCGCCGAGGTGCGGGTGAATGTCGGGGATGCAGTCAGGAAGGGCCAGGTGCTCGCGGTGTTCTCGGGCGATTCGGTGGATGCCGACGTGGCGCAGGCCAGGGCCTCGCTGGCCGAGGCGCGCGCGACCGCCGCCGACGCCGCCGGCACGGCAGCGCGTGCCCGCACGCTGCAGGCGACCGGCGCGATGAGCCAGCAGCAGATCAACCAGTACACGACCGCCGAGCAGACCGCCAAGGCGCGCGTCGAAGCGGCCGAAGCGGTGCTGGCGGCGCAACAGGTGCGCGGCCGCAACACCAAGGTGGTGGCGCCGGATGACGGCGTGATCTCCTCGCGCACCGCGACGGTGGGCAGCGTGGTCTCGGCCGGCACCGAGCTGTTCCGCCTGATCCGCCAGGGCCGGCTCGAATGGCGCGCGGAGATCATGTCCGCCGACCTCGGGCGCATCACGGTGGGCACGCCCGCCGTGGTGGTGAGCGCGACCGGCGCGACGGTCGACGGCAAGGTGCGCAGCGTCGCGCCCACGGTGGACCCGCAGACGCGCGCGGCGCTGATCTACGTCGACATCCCCGACGTGCAGCAGAACACCGGCATCAAGGCCGGCATGTTCGCGCGTGGCGATTTCATGCTCGGCCGCAGCCACGCGGTCACGGTGCCGCTGGCCTCGGTGGTGCCGCGCGACGGCTTCAATCATCTGCTGCTGATGCAGCCCGACAGCCGCGTGTCGATGCTGCGCATCGAGACCGGCCGCCGCGTCGCCGACCGCGTCGAGATCACCACCCCGCTGCCGCCCGACGCGCGCGTGGTCGTGCAGGGCGCCGGCTTCCTCAACGATGGCGATCTGGTGCGGGTGGTGGACGCGCTGCCCGCCAATCCGGCGAATGGAGCCGCCAAGTGAACGTCTCGGCCTGGTCCATCCGCAACCCGATCCCGGCGGTGATGCTGTTCGTGCTGCTCACCTTTGCGGGGCTGCTGTCCTTCAACGCGATGAAGGTGCAGAACTTCCCCGACATCGACCTGCCGACGGTCACCGTGTCGGCGTCGCTGCCGGGGGCGTCGCCGTCGCAGCTCGAGAACGACGTCGCGCGCAAGATCGAGAACTCGATCGCCACCGTGCAGGGCCTCAAGCACATCGCGACCAAGGTGCAGGACGGCGCGGTGACGCTGATCGTCGAGTTCCGCCTCGAAAAGCCGGTGCAGGAAGCGGTCGACGACGTCCGCTCGGCGGTGCAGCGGGTGCGCGCGGACCTGCCGGCGGACCTGCGCGATCCGGTCATCACCAAGCTCGACTTCGCGGCGCAGCCGGTGCTGGCGTTCACGATCTCGTCGTCGCGCATGGACGACCAGGAGCTCTCGTGGTTCGTCGACAACGACGTGACGCGCCGCCTGCTCGCGATCAGCGGCGTGGGCGCGGTGAATCGCGTGGGCGGGGTTGCGCGCCAGGTGCACGTCGATCTCGATCCGGGCAAGCTGCAGGCACTCGGCGCGACCGCGGCCGACATCTCGCGCCAGCTGCGGCAGCAGCAGATCGAGAGCGCCGGCGGCCGCACCGACGTGGGCGGCAGCGAGCAGCCGGTGCGCACGCTCGCCACGGTGCGTTCGGCAAACGAGATTGCCGACATCCAGATCCCGCTGTCGGACGGCCGGCGCATCCGGCTCGACCAGGTGGCGCGCATCAGCGACACCATCGCAGAGCCGCGTGCCGCCGCCTTCCTCGACGGCAAGCCGGTGGTCGGCTTCGAGGTCGCGCGCAGCCGCGGCGCGAGCGAGGTCGAGGTGGGCGATGCGGTGCAGAAGGTGCTGCAGCAGTTGCGCGCCGAGCGTCCCGACATCCGCCTGACCGAGGCCTTCAACTTCGTCGAGCCGGTGCGCGAGGAATACCAGGGATCGCTGCACCTGCTGTACGAAGGCGCCATCCTCGCGGTGGTGGTGGTGTGGCTGTTTCTGCGCGACTGGCGCGCCACCTTCGTGTCGGCGGTCGCGCTGCCGATGTCGGTGATCCCGGCTTTCGTGGGCATGTACCTGCTGGGCTTCTCGATCAACGTGGTGACGCTGCTCGCGCTGTCGCTGGTGGTCGGCATCCTGGTGGACGACGCGATCGTCGAGGTCGAGAACATCGTGCGCCACCTGCGCATGGGCAAGACGCCGTACCAGGCCGCGATGGAGGCGGCCGACGAGATCGGCCTCGCGGTGATCGCGACCACCTTCACCTTGATCGCGGTGTTCCTGCCGACCGCCTTCATGAGCGGCGTGGCCGGCAAGTTCTTCAAGCAGTTCGGCTGGACCGCCTCGCTCGCGGTGTTCGCCTCGCTGGTGGTGGCGCGGATGCTCACGCCGATGATGGCGGCCTACATCCTCAAGCCGCTCCTGGACGACCACAGGGAGCCGCGCTGGCTCGCGACCTACATGCGCATGGCCGGTTGGTGCCTCAGGCACCGCCTCGCGACCATGGTCCTGGCCACCCTCTTCTTCTTCGGCTCGGTGGCGATGATCCCGCTGCTCAAGACCGGCTTCATCCCGCCGGACGACAACTCGCAGACGCAGGTGTACATCTCGCTCGCTCCCGGTGCGACGCTCGCGCAGACCACCGCGATGGCGGAGGAAACGCGACGGCGCGTGATGGCGATCGAGCACGTGCGCAGCGTCTACACCACCGTCGGGGGCGGCAGCGCAGGCGGCGATCCGTTCGCGAACTTCGGCACGCCCGAGACGCGCAAGGCCACGCTCACGACCCAGCTCGAACCGCGTGGCGACCGGCCGCGCAAGCAGGTGATCGAGAAGAACATCCGCGCCGCGCTCGAGACCCTGCCCGGCGTGCGCAGCACGGTGGGCCTCGGCGGCTCGGGCGAGAAATACATCCTCGCGCTCTCCGGCGACGACCCCAATGCGCTGACCGCCGCCGCGCGCGCGGTGGAGCGCGACCTGCGCACCATCCCGGGCCTTGGCAACATCACCTCGACCGCGAGCCTGATCCGCCCCGAGATCGCGGTGCGGCCCGACTTCGCGCGCGCGGCCGATCTCGGCGTGACCAGCTCGGCCATCGCCGACACGCTGCGCGTCGCCACGCTGGGCGACTACGACCAGAACCTGCCCAAGCTCAACCTCGCGCAGCGGCAGGTGCCGATCGTGGTCAAGCTCGAGGACTCGGCGCGACAGGATCTCTCGCTGCTCGAGCGCCTCGCGGTGCCCGGCGCGCGCGGGCCGGTGATGCTGGGCCAGGTCGCCAGGCTGTCGATCGAGGGCGGCCCGGCGGTGATCGACCGCTACGACCGCTCGCGCAATGTCAACTTCGAGATCGAGCTCTCCGGCGTCGGCCTCGGCGACGCGAAGGATGCAGCGATGAAGCTGCCCTCGATCCGCAGCCTGCCGCCCGGCGTGCGGGTCGCCGAGGTGGGCGATGCGGAAGTCATGACCGAGCTGTTCAACAGCTTCGGCCTCGCGATGCTGACCGGCGTGCTGTGCATCTACATCGTGCTGGTGCTGCTGTTCAAGGACTTCCTGCATCCGGTCACGATCCTCTGCGCGCTGCCGCTCGCGCTCGGCGGCGCCTTCGTCGGGCTCCTGATCGGGCAGAAGGCGCTCTCGATGCCCTCGCTGATCGGGCTCATCATGCTGATGGGCATCGCGACGAAGAACTCCATCCTGCTGGTCGAATACGCGATCGTCGCGCGCCGCGACCATGGCATGAGCCGCTGGGACGCGCTGCGCGATGCCTGCCACAAGCGGGCGCGGCCGATCATCATGACCACGCTCGCGATGGGCGCGGGCATGACGCCGATCGCCTTCGGCTGGAGCGCGGCGGATTCGAGCTTCCGCGCGCCGATGGCCATGGCGGTGATCGGCGGACTCATCACCTCCACCGTGCTGAGCCTGCTGGTGGTGCCGGCGGTGTTCACCTATGTCGACGACGTCCAGCAATGGATCCGCCGGACGGTCAAGCGCATTCGTGGTGCGGTGCACGTCGGCCACGGCCATGAAGCTGGCGATAGACTCGCGCCATCGTCGAACGACAGGGGTACACCGTGATCAGCATCCTTCAGCGTGTGGCGGTTTCCGGCGCCTTCTTCGGCATCTCGTCGGCTGCGCTTGCACAGGCGCCCGATCTGGCGCAGGCCCAGCGGCAGTTCGACGCCCAGGTCGCGAAGTGCAACAGCGGCGCGCTGCCCCGGCCCGAACGCGATGCCTGCATCCGCGACGCCGGCGCCGCGCTGGACCGCGCGCGCGGCGGTCCGGCGGGCAACGTCACGACGCGCACGCGGGATCGGCGCTCCACCGTGGTCAAGCCCGAAGGCGCGCCGGTGCCCGGCAGCACGGCGACGGTCCGCTCGGGCGATCGCCGCTCTACCGTCGTGACGCCGCAGGGCACGCCCGCGCCGGCCGGCACGACGACGGTCACCACGCCCGACGGCCGGTCCACCGTGGTGGTGCCGGCCCCGCCGCAGCGCTGAGTTTCAGGGAAAGCCCCGCACCTCCGCCAGCATCGCGGCAAGGCGCCGCACATCCAGCACGACCAGCGCCTTGCCGTCTTTCGCAAGAACGCCCGCGCGCGAAAGCGCATTGAGTTCGCGCGTGACCTGCTCGCGATTGGTGCTGACCCGGCTGGCGAGCTCGGCGTGCGTCGGTGCGGGGTCCAGCCGCGCGCGGTTCTCGCTGACGCCCACCTCGTGCGCCAGCCGCAGCAACTCGGCATGGACCCGGTTCTGCACCCCCATCGTGCTCAGGTCGATCACGCGCTCGGACAACTGCCTCACGAGCGAAGCGAGGCTCTGCATCACGCGCTCGGCCACCATCGGTTCTTCACGCAGCAGTTCGAGGAACGCGAGGCGATCCAGGCTCGCCACCACGCTGGGTTTGAGGGTCAACACATCGGCGGAGCGCGGCCGGCCGTCGATGGCCGCGATCTCGCCGAGATGGTCGCCTTCGTTCAGGTCGCGAAAGGTGATCTGCCGTCCGTTGGCCGAATAGGTGGTCACGCGCAACTGGCCCGAGACGAGGAAGTAGACATCGCTTTTCTCCTCGGATCGCAAGAGCAGCGGTGCACCGGCGGCAACGCTCTGCCACTGGCAGCGCTGGGCCAGTCGATCGAAACGGGATTGCGACAGGCCCTCCAGCAGCGCAATGTGCTTGAGGGCCAGGCTGGAACGCTGGATCGTCATGTGCGTGAAACAGTTGAGAAAACCTGTGCGCAAACGCACAGCGCCAAAGGCCCGCCGACGCCACAGTACGGCTTCGTGATCCAGCGATTCCCGCAGTCACACATCAAGGCTTCAAGGAGATTTCATCATGAACGCAAAACTACTTCTCGGCATCTCCGCACTTGCGCTTGCCGGCGCCGTGTCCGCCCAGACCGTGCCGGCCGAGCAGTGGGTCGGTGCGCCGATTCCGGCCGCGAGCCACCTCAGCCGCGCCGAAGTGGCGGCGGACCTGAGCGCGAGCCGCATGAGCTTCGCGAGCGCACCGGCGGAATACCGCGTCGGTCCCGCCGACCCGGCGACGGGCGCGACAAGCCGCGCCGAAGTCGCCGCCGACACGAGCCTGTGGATCCGCTCGGGCATGAGCCAGGTCGCGAACCGCGACGGCTTCGATCCGACGAGCGCCGAATTCCGCCAGCAGATGGCGGCCTATCAGCGCATGCGCAGCGGCCCGGAGTTCATGGCCGAGGTGCAGCGCGCCCAGAGCACGCGCTCGATGAGCATGGCACGGTTCGGCCGCGGATCGTCGGCTGAATAAGGCCGCCCTACAAGCAGGTGCGTCGCCATCGCCGCGGAACCGCCCGGGCGGTCCGCGGCGTTTTTTCAATCGAGCGGCGGCGACGGCGGAATCAGGCCAGCTGCGGCTTCGCGCCCATGCGCCTGGCCACCCGCGGCAGCACCAGCACGGCCAGGATCACGACGACCAGCGCGATCGACATCGGGCGCTGGAAGAACACGCTCGCGCTGCCCTCCCCGATCGACATCGCGTTGCGCAGTTGCGCTTCGGCGAGCGGCCCGAGGATCATGCCCACCACGACCGGCGCGGTCGGGAAGTCGAAGCGCCGCATGACCACGCCCAGCACGCCGATGGCATAGAGCAGGAACAGATCGAACGCGCTCTGCCGCATGCCGTAGGCGCCGACCGTCGCGAAGATCAGGATGCCCGCGTAGAGCTGCGGCTTCGGGATCTTGAGCAGCTTGACCCACAGGCCCACCATCGGCAGGTTCAGCACCAGCAGCATCACGTTGCCGATGTAGAGCGAGGCGATCAGCGCCCACACCAGCGCGGCCGAGGTGGCAAAGAGCTGCGGACCGGGCTGGATGCCGTAGTTCTGGAACGCGCCGAGCAGGATCGCAGTCGTATTCGACGTCGGGATGCCGAGCGTGAGCAGCGGAATGAGCGCCGCGGTCACCGTCGCGTTGTTCGCGGCCTCGGGGCCGGCCACGCCTTCGATCGCCCCCCTGGTGCCGAATTCGGCGCGGGCTTGCGGGTCCTTTGCCAGCTTGCGCTCGGTCGCATAGCTCAGGAAGGTCGGGATCTCGGTGCCGCCGGCCGGAATGCAGCCGAAGGGCGTGCCGATCGCAGTGCCGCGCAGCCACGCCGGGATCGACCGCTTCCAGTCGCGCGCCGTCATGTGCACACGGCTGAGCTTGTTCTGCCCTTCGACGACGCGGCCCTCGTACAGCACCGCGTAGAGCACCTCGGCCACCGCGAACAGGCCGACCGCCACCAGCACGATTTCGATGCCGTCGAGCAGTTCGGGGATGCCGCCGGTGTAGCGGCCCTGCCCCGAGATCTGGTCGAGCCCGATGCATCCGGCCGCGAGGCCGATGAACAGCGCCGTCATGCCGCGCAGCGTGCTCTTGCCGAGCACCGCGCTCACGGTGGTGAAGGCCAGCAGCATCAGCAGGAAGTACTCCGGCGGGCCGAGCCGGACCGCGAAGTCGGCCACGAACGGCGCGAACAGCGTGACGATCACGGTGGCGATGGTGGCGGCCACGAACGAGCCGATGGCCGCCGTCGCCAGCGCCGCGCCCGCGCGGCCGCTCTTGGCCATCTTGTTGCCTTCCATCGCGGTCACCATGCTGGCGGTTTCGCCGGGCGTGTTGAGCAGGATGGAGGTGGTCGAGCCGCCATACATGGCGCCGTAGTAGATGCCCGAGAAGAAGATCATCGACGCCGTGACGTCGACCTTGCCGGTGATCGGCAGCAGCATCGCGACGGCGACCGCCGGCCCGATGCCGGGCAGCACGCCGACCGCCGTGCCGAGCGCGCAGCCCACCAGGCACCACAGGAGATTCGCCGGCGTGATCGCGAGCGCGAAGCCGTGCAAAAGAGCACTAAGAATTTCCATATGAGCAATCCAAACGCTTCAACACACCGGACCCAGGCGGGGGACCTCGCGGAACCGGCTCTGCCGGGCCGCTGAGGTTGCCCCCGGCGAGGGGGTGCAGAGCCACACGAAGTGGGCGAGGCTGGGGGAGAGCGTCATCACTTCAGATCCAGCCGGTCGCCGTGAGGCCCGGGAGGTTGATCGCCAGGAACTTCGTGAAGGTCCAGTACACCGGCGCGGAGATGATGAGTCCGGTCACGGCGTCGATCAGCCACGCACGCGGCGAATTCGCGATCGCCTGGCCGCCTGCGCGGCGCAGGCCCTGCACCGCGAGCAGGTAGCACAGCGCGCAGCTCAGCACGAAGCCGATGCTCGTGATGAGCCCGGCATTGAGCAGCAGCCCCGCCGAGACCCAGATGAAGCCGGTCCAATACGGCGGCGCCGAGTCCGACTCCTCCATCTCGCGGAAGCCGCCGGTGCGAGCCTCCCAGAGGATCCACGCGCCGCACACCGTGAGCGCAACCGAGACCAGCCAGGGCAGGAAGTTGGGGCCGACGCCGCTGTAGCCGGCCTCGGAGGAAATGTCGATCGCGCCCCACGCGAGCGCGAGGCCGCTCGCCAGGACCCCGACGCCGACCAGCGTCTGGGGCCAGTTCGCAGGCGGCGGCATGGAGGTCAGTTCGGCCTGCACGGTCAGACCATTCCCGACTTGACCATGGTGGCGCGCAGGCTTGCGAACTCGTCGTCCACGAACTTGGCGAAGGCGTCGCCCGAAAGCACCGCCGGCGTCCAGTCGTTCTTCTTCACGGCTTCGGCCCAGGCCGGCGTCTTGACCGCGGCCAGCACCAGGTCGGTCAGCGCCTTGCGCTGCTCCGGCGTGATGCCCGGCGCGCCGTACACGCCGCGCCAGTTGCCGATCTCGACGTCGATGCCCTGCTCCTTGAGCGTCGGCACGTTCACGCCCGACAGGCGCTCTGCCGAAGTGACGGCGATCGGCTTCATCTTGCCGGCGTTGATGTATTCGGCGAACTCGCTGAAGCCGCTGCCGCCCACCGTGACGTTGCCGCCGAGGATGGCCGCCGTGGCCTCGCCGCCGCCGCGGAAGGCGACGTAGTTGATCTTGGCCGGATCGACACCGACCTTCTGCGCGATCATCGCCGCCGCGATGTGCTCGGTGGAGCCGCGCGAGCCGCCGCCCCACTTCACGCTGCCCGGGTCCTTCCTGAGCTGGTCGATCACGTCCTTCATGCTCTTGTGCGGCGAGTTGGCCGGCAGCACGAAGACGTTGTATTCGCTCGTCAGGCGCGCGATCGGCGTGGCCTGCGAGAGCGAGACCGGCGGCTTGCCGGTGATGATGCCGCCGAGCATCACGGCGCCCATGATCATCATCGCGTTGGGATCGCCCTTGGAGCCGTTGACGAACTGCGCCAGGCCGAGCGCGCCGGCCGCGCCGCCCTTGTTGTCGAAGGTGACCGTGTCGGCCAGCTTGCCGTCGGTCAGGGCCTTGCCGAGCGCACGCCCGGTGGTGTCCCAGCCGCCGCCCGGGTTGGCGGGGATCATCATCTTGATGTTGGCGCCGGCCCATGCCGCGAGCGGCAAGGCACCGGTGGCCGCCAGCGCGGCCATGGATTTCAGAAACGTGTCTCGGCGCATCGATGTCTCCTTTTGTTTGAACCTGAGTAGAAGCTGACGCCGGTATGATGCGCCGCCCTGCTGTCAGTTGGCTGTCCGGCAGACTGGGGTAAACACCGAAAATCCCGGCATGAAGCTGCTGCTAGTCGAAGACGACCCGTCGATGCAAACCACGCTGCAGCGCAGCTTCGGCCGCCGCCAGATCGACGTCCGGGTGTGCGGGGACGGCGCCCAGGCGATCGCGCAATGGCGCTCGCTCGAACCCGACGTGGTGGCGCTCGACCTGAGTCTTCCGAACCTCGACGGCCTGCAGGTGTTGGCCCAGGCCCGCGCCGCCGGGCTGCGCACGCCGGTGTTGCTGCTGACCGCGCGCGGCACGGTCGGCGACCGCATCATGGGCCTCAATGCCGGCGCCGACGATTACCTGCCCAAGCCTTTCGACCTCGACGAGCTCGAGGCGCGCATCCGCGCCCTGCACCGCCGCAGCCAGAACGCGGGCGCCGATTCGCCGCCCCGGCTGCCGGAAGTCGGCGGCCTGCGCTACGACCCCGAGAACGGCGCGATCTACCACCGCGCGGAAGTGCTCGAACTCACGCCGCGCGAGCTCGCGCTCTTGAAGGCGCTGATGGTCAAGCCCGGCCATGCGGTCTCGAAGGAGCGCCTGTTCGAGCTGGTCTTCCCCGGCGAAATGGACGTGCAGTACGAAGCGATCGAAGTCGTGGTCTACCGCCTGCGCAAGAAGCTCGCCGCCACCGGCGTCACGCTGATCACGCTGCGCGGCCTCGGCTACCTGCTGCGCGAAGAAAAATGAAGCCGGTGTCCTCGCTGCGCGCAAGGCTGCTCATCGGCATCCTGGCGCCGATCGCGCTGTTCATCGTCATCAACAGCGTGAGCCTCCACCGCCAGAGCCTCGCGGCCGCGACCACCGCCTATGACCGCACCCTGCTCGCCTCGGCCAAGACCATCGGCGAGGAACTCGACGTGGACGGCTACGACGAGCACGCGGCGCTGCGCGCCATCGTCCCCTACGCCGCGCTCGAGGCCTTCGAGGCCGACAACCAGAGCCGCATGTTCTACCGCGTCTCGGCCCTGAACGGCGACCTCGTCTCCGGCTTCGAGGACTTCCCCCTCTGGCACGGCAAGCTGCCCGACCGGCCACCCTATGCGGCGCTGGTGGATTTCTACGACACCGAATTCCGCGGCATGCCGGTGCGCGTCGCGGTGCTGCTGCAGCCGGTCGCCAGCCCGCACGGGCTCGGCATGGCGGTGGTGCAGGTGGCCGAAACGCTGGAGCTGCGCGAGACGCTCGCGCGCAAGCTGCTCATCGATACGCTATGGCAGCAACTGGTGCTGATCTCGGTGATCGCGGCGGTCACGGTGGTGGTGGTGCAGCGCGCGACCCGGCCGGTGCGGGAGCTCGGCGAGGCGATCGAGGCACGCGCCGCCGACGACCTGTCGCCCATCGACGCGCCCGACGCGCCGCGCGAGCTCGCGCCGCTGATCGACGCGACCACGCGCGTCATGGGGCGGCTGCAGCGCCTGCTCGATCACCAGAAGCGCTTCGTACGCGACAGCGCGCACCAGTTGCGCACGCCGCTCGCGGTGCTCAAGGCGCAGGTGCAATCTGCGCGCCGCGGCGACGTGCCGGCCGGGCAGGCGCTCCAGGAGATCAGCCAGACGGTCGAGCGCGCCACCCTGCTCGCCAACCAGATGCTGTCGCTCGCGAAGGTCGAGCAGCTGCGCCAGCAGCCCGAGTCGGTGACGCTGGACCTCGCCGAGTGCGTGCGCGACGTCGCACTCGACCTTTCTCCTCTGGTGGCGGACAAGGCGCTCGATTTCGAGCTCTCCGCCGCGCCCGCGCCGGTGCCGGTACGCGCGCACCGGTGGATGCTGCAGGAGCTGTCGCGCAACCTGCTGCACAACGCGATCAAGCACAGCCCTGTCGGGGGCGCGCTGGTCGTGCGCATCGCGGCCGAAGCGGAGTCGGCGATCCTGACGGTGAGCGACCAGGGCCCGGGGATATCCGACGAGTTGCGCCAGCGCCTGTTCGCCCCCTTCGCGGCGGGCGACGTGGCGAGCGGCTCCGGACTCGGCCTCGCGATCTGCCGCGAGATCGTGCTGGCGCTCGGCGGCACCATCGCGCTCGAAAACCGGGAATCCGGCGGACAGGTGATCGGGCTCGATGCCGTCGTCCATCTGCCGCTGGCGCGCGACAATCCCTGATTCATGGACCGCTCAATGGATCGCCTACGCATCGACAAATGGCTCTGGGCCGCGCGCTTCTACAAGACGCGCTCGCTCGCCGCGGACGAGATCGGCAAGCACCGCGTGCAGGTGAACGGCGAGGTCGCCAAGGCCTCGCGCGAGGTGAAAGCGGGCGACAAGGTCACGCTGCGGCTCGGCCCGTTCACGCGCGAGGTGCTGGTGCGCGGGCTCAGCGCTCAGCGCGGCCCGGCGCCGGTCGCGCAGCAGCTCTACGAAGAGACGCAGGAAAGCCTCGCGGCGCAGGCCGCCGTGCGGGAGCAGCGCCGCCTGGGCAGCGAGCCCGCGCTCAGCATCGAGCAGGGCCGGCCGACCAAGCGCGACCGGCGCGAGCTGGAGCATGCGCGTCGCGGCAACTGGGACAACCGCTGGAGCGCCTCGCTCGACGATGACGAGTGAAACCGGCCGGACCCTGCCGCTTGGCGTACCCTGCGGCTTTTGCGAAAAGGAGTCCGACCCCATGGCCAGCTTCAAGAAGTACTGCGTCACCGGCAAGTTCAAGCTCGCGAGCATCGATCCCGCCGACACCCCATTTCTGACCGGCACCGAGGACGCGCAGCGGCAGGAGCTCGAACAACTCGCGGTTCGCCTCGACGATCTGCAGAACAAGCTGCATGCCGAGGGCCGGCGCAAGCTGCTGCTGGTGCTGCAGGGGCTGGATACCAGCGGCAAGGACGGCACGATCCGCTGGGTCTTCTCGCGCACCTCCCCGCTCGGCGTTCGCGTGAAGGCCTTCAAGGTGCCCAGCGAGGACGAACGCGCGCACGACTTCCTCTGGCGCTGCCACGCGGCCGTGCCGCCGACCGGCGACATCGCGATCTGGAACCGCAGCCACTACGAGGACGTGCTGGTTCCGGTGGTCGAAGGATTCATCGACAAGGCCGAGACCCAGCGCCGCTACGCGCAGATCAACGATTTCGAGCGCCTGCTGACCGAAACCGGCACCGTGGTCATCAAGTGCATGCTGCACATCAGCCGGGAAGAGCAGCGCAAGCGGCTGCAGGCGCGCATCGACCAGCCGGACAAGCACTGGAAGTTCCAGATGGACGACCTCTCGGTGCGCAAGAAATGGCCGGACTACGAGCAAGCGTACGAGAAGGCGCTCGCGGCCACCTCGACCGCCTATGCACCGTGGCACGTGGTGCCGGCCGACAGCAAGATCCACCGCAACCTGATGGTCGCGCACCTGATCGTGAAGACGCTGGAGGACATGAAGCTCGCCCTGCCGCCGTCGAGCCCCGCCCTGGAGCATCTCGTCGTGCAATGAGCGGCCCCTGAACCTGCCGCAGCGTCTGGCGGCTATGCGCCGCCAAAAAGCCCCGCGTGCGCCTTGCGCAGGTCGCGCTTGAGCAGCTTGCCGCTGGGGTTCTTGGGCAGGGCCTCTGCGAACACCACCCGCTTGGGCGTCTTGAAGCCCGCGAGGTGTTCGCTGCAGTGGGCCAGCACCAGCCCTTCGTCGAGCGTCTGGCCCGCCTTGGGCACCACGATGGCGACCACGGCTTCCACCCAGTGCGGATGCGGCACGCCGACCACTGCGACTTCGGACACCTGCGGCATGCGGTAGATCATTTCCTCGACCTCGCGGCTGGCGACGTTCTCGCCGCCGGTCTTGATCATGTCCTTCTTGCGATCGACGATGGTGATGTAGCCCTCCTCGTCGGTGGTCGCGAGGTCGCCCGAATGGAACCAGTCGCCGTCGAATGCGGCCCGGGTGCGCTCGTCGTCGTGGAAGTAGCCGAGCATCAGGTGCGGCGAGCGGTGCACCACCTCACCGATCTCGCCGACCGCGACATCCTTCATCAGGTCGTCGACCACGCGCGTCTCGACATTGAGCACCGCGCGTCCGGCAGAACCGGGCTTGCGCAGCTGGTCGTCGGGGCCCAGCATCGTCGCCAGTGGCGCGATCTCGGTCTGGCCATAAAGATTCCAGAGCCGCATCTGCGGCAGCCGGCGGATGATCTCGCGCATCACTTCGACCGGCATGATCGATGCGCCGTAGTAGCCCTTGCGCAGGCTGCCCAGGTCGGTGGCATCGAACAGCGGCGAGCGCAGCAGCGAGATCCAGACCGTCGGCGGTGCGAAGAACGAGCCGATGCGGAATTTCTCGATCAGCGGCAGCAGGTTGTCCGGCGTCGGCCTGGCGGTGATGACATTGGTCGCACCCGCATAGATCGACGGGCCGAGGAAGACGTCGAGCTGCGCGCAGTGGTAGAGCGGCAGTGCGTGCAGCGTCAGGTCGCTGCCGGTGATCTCGGCGTCGACGAGGCAGCTCACGTACTGCGCGATCACCGCATCGTGGGTGAGCATCGCGCCCTTGGGCGTCGACTCGGTGCCGCTGGTGTAGACGATCTGCGCGAGGTCGGTGCTCTGCAGGTCGGCCTCCGGCGGTTCGGCATCGCTTCGTGCGAGCTCATCGAAGCGCAGCATGCCGGGCACCGCATCGCTGGGCTCCTCGGACGGCAGCCAGAGGAAGTCGCGCACCGCGGTGTCGAGCGCCGCGGCTTCGCGCGCCAGGGCAGCGAGGCCGGAGTCGGTCGCGAGCATGGACGCACCGGCGTGACGCAGGATGTAGGCCACCTCCTCCGACTTCAGCATGAAATTGATCGGCACCAGCACCGCACCGAGGCGTGCGAGCGCGAAGCGCAGCGCCGCGAAGGCATGCGAGTTGCGCGCGAGGACCGCCACCCGCTCGCCCTTGCCGATGCCGTGGCGGGCCAGGGCGCCGGCCACCCGCGAACAGATCGCGTCGAACTCGGCGTAGGTCCAGCGCGTCTCGCCGCAGGCGATGGCGAGCTTGTCGGGATAGCGCCTCGCACTGCGGCGCAGAAGGTCCGCCAGGGTCTGGCGGCGTGCAGTCTCTTGCGGCATCGGTGTCTCCTTGATGGCGCACGAGCATAGTGCCCAGCCGGCGCCGCCGCCAGAGGTCCGGCCTCAGGTGCTCAGGTGCGCATGGGGGCGCGGCTGCGCTCGTTGTTGACGGTCACGAACTTGCTGAGCAGGTGCAGGAAGGCTTCGCGCTCGCTGTCCGAGAGCATGCCCAGCAGCGCGTTCTGCATCTGCTGCATGCCGGGCACCATCTTCGCGAGCAGTTCTTCGCCCTCGGCGGTCAGGCGCAGTTCGCGCTGGCCGCGCGCCAGGAGCTTGCGGGTGATCCAGCCCTTGCCTTCGAGCCGCACCGCGATGTCGGCGGTGCTCGATGTGTCGAGCGCCACCTGCTGCGCGAGCGTCACCTGGTCGATCCCAGGGTTGTCCTGCAGGGTGCGCATCACCGCGTACTGGACCGGCGTGACCTCGCGGCCCAGCGTTTCGTAGAAGACCGACACCGAGATCTGATGCGCCCGGCGGATCAGGTGTCCGGGCTGGTCGTTGAGGCTGATTTCGGCGGTGCTGGATTCCTGGCTCTGCATGGCGGATTCGATTGGCATTCAGCCCGCGATTATCGATGGCGGGACAGGCCCCGCTCGCGGCTACAGATCAAGAACCAGCATCGGCGAACGCGACCGCGAGCAGCAGGGCGTGAACTGGTCATTGGCCGCCTGCTCTTCGGGCGTGAGGTACATGTCCTTGTGGTCCGGCTCGCCTTCGAGCACGCGCGTGAGGCAGGTGCCGCAGACGCCCTGCTCGCAGGAGGTCTGGACCTCGACGCCGATCGCGGCCAGCGCCTGCACCACCGTCTGGTCCTTCTCGACCTTGACGACGCGGCCTGAGCTGGCGAGCTTGACCTCGAAAGCCGCATCGTCATCCGACTTGGCCACTTCGGCGGAGAAGAACTCGTAGTGGAGCTGGTCGGCCGGCCAGCCCGCGGCGCGCGCAGCGTCGAGCACCCAGTCCATGAAGCCCTTCGGCCCGCAGACGTAGAGGTGAACGCCCGGCTGCGGCGAGGCCAGCAGCGGATCGAGCGCCAGCTTCTGCGATGCATCACCGTCGTCGAAATGGAACTGCACCTGCGGCGCGAAGGCCGACTGCGCAATGCGCTCGACGAAAGCCGTCCGATCGCGCGAGCGCGTGCAGTAGTGCATCTCGAACGCGCCGCCGGTCAGCGCGAGACGCTCGGCCATGCACAGGATCGGCGTCACGCCGATGCCGCCCGCGATCAGCAGGCTGCGCGTTGCGCCGTGCGCGAGCGGGAAGTGGTTCTTCGGTGCGCTGATGCGCAGCAGAGCGCCCTCTTCCACCGCGTCGTGCATGGTCTTCGAGCCGCCGCGCGATGCCGGGTCGCGCAGCACGCCGATCAGGTAGCGATGGCTTTCGCGCGGGTCGTTGCACAGCGAGTACTGGCGCGTCACGCCGCCGGGCATGTGCACGTCGATGTGCGAGCCGGCCGAGAACGCCGGCAGCGCATGGCCCTCGGCCTGCACCAGCTCGAAGGTGCAGATGTCGACGGCTTCCGTCTGCTTGCGCGCGATGCGCACCTCGAGTTCGGCGCAGCTCATACAACCACCGCTTCGGTGCCGATGCCTTCCTGCGCCATCAGGCGATCGAGCACGCGGCGCGACTGCACGCCGCCCGAGTCGATGTTGAGCTTGAGCAGGTTGCGCGTGGGGTGCGTAAGCAGGTTGCGCTGCTGCGATTCGAGCATCTCGAGGTCCTCGCTGAAGATCTTGCCCTGGCCTTCGCGGATGGCTGCCGTGAGGGCCTTGTCCTGCGGCTGGAAGTTGCGCGCCATGCCCCAGAAGTACCAATGCGAGGTCTCGGTTTCAGGCGTGATGAAGTCGACCACGATGCTCGACACCTTGTGTGCCGGGTCGGCGTTGTAGCCACCCTTGCCCGCGTGCGCGACGCCGACCTCGATCATCACGTGGCTCGGCGGCGTGAAGCGGCAGATCTGCCAGCGGTCCACCGGCACGTCGTCGGCGAGGTGGTTGCCGCGCAGCGCCATGCGCCAGAACGGCGGCGCCGAGATGTTCTCCATGAAGCGGCTGGTGACCACCGTATCGCCATCCACCTTGGTGGTGGTCGGCGTCTCGTCGATTTCCTTCTGGCCGATGCTGGTGGAATGCACGTAGGTCTCGTGCGTCAGGTCCATCAGGTTGTCGACCATCAGGCGGTAGTCGCAGTGGATGTGGAACAGGCCGCCGCCGTAGGCCCACTCGGGGCTCTCGGCCCACTCGAGATGGTGCAGCTTGGCGGCATCGGCCAGCGCCGGATCGCCGGGCCAGACCCAGACGAAGCCATAGCGCTCGATCACCGGGAAGTTGCGGATCGCCGGAAAACCGCGCACGCGCTGGCCGGGCATGGCGACGGTCTTGCCGTCGCAGCCCATTTCGAGGCCGTGGTAGCCGCAGACCAGCTTGCCTTCGATCACGCGGCCCAGCGACAGCGGCGCGCCGCGGTGCGGGCAGAAGTCCTCCAGCGCCGTGGCCTTGCCGCCGAGCGCGCGATACAGGACCAGGCTTTCGCCGCAGATCTTGCGGCCCAGGGGCTTGTCGTCGATCTCGTTGGCCGAACAGGCGACGTACCAGGCGTTCTTCGGAAACATGGTGGCTCCTCGTGGGTGAGTGCGAAGTGGGATCGTGGGGCTGAAATTCAGTGCTCTCGGCGGCTTGATTCAGTACACTGAATCGTCGTCGATAAGTGTACTGAATGAAGTTTTCCGGCCGTACCCCGTAGTTACCCTTAGTCGGCGATTTGAAGCGCTTGCGACCTGACACGGACCGATCGCCGCCGGCCAAAACAAAAAACCCCGCTGATCCGGAGATCAACGGGGTTTCTGCTGTTTGGCGGAACCGGAGGGATTCGAACCCTCGATGAGGCTCTACACCCCATACTCCCTTAGCAGGGGAGCACCTTCGGCCACTCGGTCACAGTTCCTCAAGCCCGCCATTATGCCAGTTTCAGGAGGCGGGTTGATCCAGATCGAAGGCTTTATGCAGTGCGCGGACGGCCAATTCCATGTATTTCTCGTCGATCACGACCGAGGTCTTGATCTCGCTGGTGGAAATCATCTGGATGTTGATGCCCTCCTCGCTCAGCACGCGGAACATCTTGCTCGCCACGCCGACGTGGCTGCGCATGCCGATGCCCACGATGCTGACCTTGCAGATCTTGGTGTCGCCGACGATGTCCGCCGCGCCCAGGGTGGGCAGCACCTTGGCCTTGAGCAGATCGACCGCCTTGGCGTAGTCGTTGCGGTGAACCGTGAAGCTGAAGTCGGTGCGACCGTCCTTGCTCAGGTTCTGGATGATCACATCGACCTCGATGTTCGCATCGGCGACTGCGCCGAGGATGTGGTATGCGATGCCCGGCTTGTCGGGCACGCCCAGCACGGAAATCTTGGCTTCGTCGCGATTGAACGCAATGCCGGATACGACGGCTTGTTCCATGTTTTCGTCTTCCTCGAAAGTGATCAGCGTGCCTGACTTGGCTTCTTCGTTGATGTCGATGTCCCACGGCGTGAAGCTCGAAAGCACGCGCAGCGGCACCTTGTACTTGCCGGCGAATTCGACCGAGCGGATCTGCAGCACCTTGGAACCCAGGCTCGCCATCTCGAGCATTTCCTCGAAGCTCACGGTGGCCAGGCGGCGCGCATCGGGCTCGACGCGCGGGTCGGTGGTGTAGACGCCGTCGACGTCGGTGTAGATGAGGCACTCGTTCGCCTTCATCGCCGCGGCGACCGCCACCGCCGAGGTGTCGCTGCCGCCACGGCCGAGCGTGGTGATGTTGCCGGCGTCGTCGACGCCCTGGAAGCCGGTGATCACGACCACCTTGCCGGCATCGAGGTCGGCGCGCACGCGCTCGTCTTCGATGCGTTCGATGCGCGCCTTGGTGAAGGCACTGTCGGTCTTGACCTGGACCTGCCAGCCTGCGTAGCTGACCGCCTGAAGACCTTCGGACTGGAGGGCGATCGCCAGCAGCGCCGAGGAGGCCTGCTCGCCGGTCGAGGCCAGCATGTCGAGTTCGCGGTTGTGGTCGTCGTCGGGCGTGCCGGAGGCGAGTTCCTTGGCGAGCCCGAGCAGGCGATTGGTTTCGCCGCTCATGGCACTCGGGACCACGATCATCTGGTGGCCGGCGCGAGCCCATTTGGCGACGCGCTTGGCGACATTTCGGATGCGCTCGGTCGAGCCCATCGACGTGCCGCCGTATTTGTGAACGATCAATGCCATGGGTGAAGTCAAGAGAGAAGAGTTCGCATGCCGCAATGCCGGCATTCGTGCGCCTTCGCCATTCAGCTCACCTATCGAGATCAGCGCGAGGCTGCGAGCTACGGCAAGGGCGAAGCATTGTACCAACGCAGCGTGTCGCCTTCGCGTTCGACCCGCCCGGAAGCCACCTTGATGCGGATCCGATGGCCCCGGGTGCTGCAGGCCGCGATCTGGCCCAGAAGCTGTTCGAGCTGCGCTTCGCTCGGCACCACGCCATGCTCGCTCTTGAGCCAGTGGCGCAGGAGATTCGCCAGGCGCTCGCGGGGCAGCGCGCGCAGCGCGGCCAGCCTGGGCGGGGAGCCCGCTTCGGCGAGATCGCCCGCCGCTGCCTCGGAAAGCAGGCTCGACGCCCGCGCCGCGTTGCGCGCCGAGCGCGCGAAGGTCTCGCGGTACTGCGGCAGGGCCTGCGCGAGCGCCGGCAGCACCAGCCGGCGGATGCGGTTGCGCGTGTAGCGCAGGTCGGCATTGCTCGGATCGTCGATGTGGGAAATGCCGGCTGCCGCGATCCACGCGCGCAAGGCGTCGGCGTGCAGTTCGAGCAGCGGCCGGTGGAACACCACGCCATGCCGCTCCATGCGGCCTGGCATGCCGGCCAGGCCGTCGACGCCGGCGCCGCGGCCGAGCGCGATCAGCAGCGTCTCGACCTGATCGTCGGCATGCTGCGCGAGGAGGACGTGCTGTAGTCCGTGCCCCAGGGCCAGGGAGGCGAGCGTGGCGTAACGCGCACGCCGCGCCGCGTCCTCCGGGCTTTCGCCGGGCGCATGGCGCGCATCGACACGCCCGACGTGCAGCGGCACCTCCAGCGCCGCGCAGGCGGCGGCGCAATGCGCCTCGAAATCATCGGCGGCGTGCTGCAGGCCATGGTGAACATGAAGCGCATGGACCTGTCCCGGCCAGCGCCTTGCTGCCGCGTGCAGGAGCGCTGTCGAATCCGCTCCGCCGCTGTAGGCCACGCCCAATGGCAAAACCGCCGACCATGAAGCCAGTGCATGGTCGGCGGGATTTTCCATGGGAGAGATCGCGCGGCAGGCTCGCGCCCGCGCCGCGCGTTACTTGCCGCTGTCGGCCTTGGTGTCGGCGAAGCGGCCGTAGCTCTGGAGCCGGTCGTAGCGGCGCGCGAGCAGTTCCTTGACCGACAGGTCGCCCACCTGACGGAAGGCGTCGTTCAACGCACGCTTGAGGAAGGCGGCCATCTGCCGATGATCGCGGTGCGAACCGCCGACGGGCTCGTTGACGATCTTGTCCACCAGGCCGAGCGCTTTGAGCCGGTGCGCGGTGATGCCCAGCGCATCGGCCGCTTCCTGCGCCTTGTCGCTGGTCTTCCAGAGGATGGACGCGCAGCCTTCGGGGCTGATCACGGAGTACACCGAGTACTGGAGCATCAGCACCTGGTCGCCCACCGAGATCGCCAGCGCGCCGCCGGAGCCGCCCTCGCCGATGATGGTGACGATGATCGGCACCTCGAGCTGCGCCATCTCGAAGATGTTGCGGCCGATGGCCTCGGACTGGCCGCGCTCCTCGGCATCGATGCCCGGGTACGCACCCGGCGTATCGACGAAGGTGAAGACCGGAAGCTTGAACTTCTCGGCCGTCTTCATCAGGCGCAGCGCCTTGCGGTAGCCCTCGGGCTTGCTCATGCCGAAGTTGCGCGCGGTGCGCTCCTTGGTGTCGCGGCCCTTCTGATGACCGAGCACCATGCAAGGCGTGCCGTTGAATCGCGCGAGACCGCCGACGATCGAGAGGTCGTCGGCAAAGTGGCGATCGCCGTGCAGTTCGACGAAGTCCGTGAAGATCTCGTTGATGTAGTCGAGCGTGTAGGGACGTTCCGGATGCCGCGCGATCTTGGTGATCTGCCAGGGCGTCAGGTCGCTGTAGATTTCCTTGGTGAGCTGAAGGCTCTTCTTGCCGAGTTGATCGATCTCCTCAGAGATATCGACTGCGGACTCCGTCTGCACATAGCGCAGCTCTTCGATCTTGCTTTCGAGCTCGGCAACGGGCTGCTCGAAGTCGAGAAAGGTTCGTTTCGCCAACGTCTTCTCCTGTTGTCAGTATGCGACCGGTAGCGGGTCGAGCGATCGCCAAATATACCAAGTCGCCACGCTGCAGTACGGGGCCCAGGCGACAGCCACCTCGCGCGCATCGCTGCGGCTGACCGGGTCACCCGAAAAATAGTTCTGGCTGATGCCGTTGATGAGCCCGAGGTCGTCCAGCGGCAGCACGTTGGGACGCATCAGGTGGAAGATCAGGAACATCTCGGCCGTCCAGCGGCCGATGCCGCGGATCGCGACGAGTTCCTCGATGATCATCTCGTCCGACATGTCCTTCCACTTGTCGACATGGACCGCGCCCGAGTCGAAATGCAGCGCGAGATCGACGAGGTACTCGACCTTGCGGACCGAAAGCCCGGCCGCGCGCATGTCGTCGACCTTGAGCCTGAGGACGCTCGCCGGCGCCATCTTGCGCGGCAGCTTCGCGAAACGGTCCCATACGGACTGGGCCGCCTTCACCGAGATCTGCTGGCCCACGATGCTGCGTGCCAGCGTGGTGAACGCGTCGCCGCGCGATTCGAGGCAGGCGTCGCCGAAACGGGGAATGAGCCGCTTCATGACGCGGTCTTTCTTGGCCAGGTGCTTGCAGGCTTCCTCCCAATAGTCGGGCGTAAAGACCAGGACGGCCGGCTTCTGTGCAGGGGGCATCGTCTTCGCCCTGTTCACTGGGCCGACGACCATGTGGTGCCGGTGGGGGAATCCTTCAGCACGATGCCTTGCGCGAGCAGTTCGCTGCGGATGCGGTCCGCCTCGGCAAAGTTCCTTGCCGCCTTGGCATCCGCGCGCTGCTGGATCAGGGCCTGGATGGCCGCCTCGTCGAGCGTCGCGCCCGCCTGCAGGAAGGCCTGCGGATCGGACTGCAGGATGCCGAGGCACGCGCCCAGCGCCTTCAGCAGCCCGGCCAACGCAGGCGACCGGGTGCGATTGACTTCGCCGGCCAGATCGAACAGCACCGCCACGGCTTCGGGCGTGCCGAAGTCCTCGTCCATCGCCGCCTTGAAGCGCGATGCGTAGTCCTTGTTCCAGTCGATATCGATCCTTGCCGGCGGCACCAGATGCAGCGCGTTGTACAACCGCTTGAGCGACGCACGGGCATCGCCCAGATGCACGTCGCTGTAGTTGAGCGGGCTGCGGTAGTGCGCCCGCACCACGAAGAACCGGACCGTCTCGGCGTCGAACTCCTTGAGCACGTCGCGGATGAGGAAGAAGTTGCCCAGGCTCTTGGACATCTTCTCGTCGTCGATGTTGATGAAGCCGTTGTGCATCCAGAAGCGCGCCAGCGGCTTGCCGTTGGCGCCTTCGCTCTGCGCGATCTCGTTCTCGTGATGGGGAAACTGCAGGTCCGCACCGCCGCCGTGGATGTCCAGCGTTTCGCCGAGCAGTTCGCAGGCCATGGCCGAGCATTCGATGTGCCAGCCGGGCCGGCCCGGGCCGAACGGGCTCGCCCACTTGACCTCTTCGGGCTCGGTCGGCTTGGCGCTCTTCCAGAGCACCGGGTCCAGCGGATCGTCCTTGCCGTCGAGTACCGCGACGCGCTCGCCGGCATGCAGCTCGTCGAGCGACTTGCCGCTGAGCTTGCCGTAGCCGGGGAACTTGCGCACCGCGTAGTTCACGTCGCCGTTGGGCGAGCGGTAGGCCAGGCCCTTGTCTTCCAGCGTACCGATCATCGACAGCATCTGGGGCACGTATTCGGTCGCGCGCGGCTCGTGCGTGGGCCTTTCGATGCCGAGCGCATCGGCATCTTCATGCAGCGCAGCAATCATGCGATCGGTCAGCGCGCGGATGCTTTCGCCGTTCTCGACCGCGCGGCGGATGATCTTGTCGTCGATGTCGGTGATGTTGCGCACGTAGTCCACTGCCAGGCCCGAGGCCTTGAGCCATCGCTGCACCACGTCGAACGCGATCATCGAACGCGCATGGCCCAGGTGGCAGTAGTCGTAGACGGTCATTCCGCACACGTACATGCGCACCTGTCCGGGTTGCAGCGGAGAAAACTCCTCCAGTTCACGCGACAGCGTGTTGTAGATGCGAAGACTCATGAGGCTAGGAGCGTCAGTTCGCGCGCGTGCAAAACGGGCGAAGGACTGCTCATTTTCAGGGGTGGAAGTGCCGCGCAGACGAGCGGTTCGGCATGACCCCTCGGCTACAATGCCCCGCAGTATAAACGGCCACCGATGGATATTTCCGCGTGTTACGCGGCCTGTGTCCCCTCCCAATCTCGAGGCTCCATGCAGCTTGCCGCTTTCTTCTCCCCCGCTTCCCTCCTGCGCGTTTTCCCTGCTCTTGCGCTGGCCTTCGCGATGGGCGCCGCGCACGCGGACGACTACGGCGATGTCAACGCCCTGCTGCGCCAGGGCAAGGCGGACGAAGCGCTGGTCAAGGCCGACGCCTACATCAGCGGCAAGCCCCGCGATCCGCAGATGCGCTTCCTGCGCGGCGTGATCCTCACCGAACAAGGCAAGCAGGCCGACGCCGTGACCGCCTTCACGCAGCTCACGCAGGACTATCCCGAGCTGCCCGAGCCCTACAACAACCTCGCCGCCCTCTACGCCGCGCAGGGCCAGTTCGACAAGGCCCGCGCCGCGCTCGAGATGGCCGTCAAGCTCAACCCCGACTACGCGACCGCGCACGAGAACCTCGGCGACGTCTATGTGCGCCTGGCCGCGGAGTCCTACAGCCGGGCCAAGCAGCTCGAAGCCGGCAACGCCACCGTGCCGCCCAAGCTCGCGCTGATCCGCCAGATGTTCAGCGCCCCCGCCTCCGGCGAACTGCCGCCCGCGACGCAGGCGGCACGCAAGCCCGTGCGCAAGTAAGCCGACCATGTGCTCCCGCGCTTTTGCGCAATTTTCGGAAAGCGAATCTCCCGTGACCCTTCGAATCCTTACGCGCCGCGCGGCGCTGATCGCAGCCACGACGCTGGCGCTGGCCGGCACCGGCAGCATCGCCTGGGCGCAGGCCGCCGCGCCCCGCGTCAAGCTCAGCACCTCGGCCGGCGACATCGTGGTCGAGCTCTACCCGGACAAGGCGCCCAAGACGGTCGAGAACTTCCTCCAGTACGTGGGCGACAAGCACTACGACGGCACGATCTTCCATCGCGTCATCGACGGCTTCATGATCCAGGGCGGCGGCTTCACGCCCGAGATGCGGCAGAAGCCCACGCGCGCACCCGTTCCGCTCGAAGCGAAGAACGGCCTGAAGAACGACAAGTACACGATCGCGATGGCGCGCACCTCCGACCCGAACTCCGCCACCTCGCAGTTCTTCATCAACGTGAAGGACAACGCCAGCCTCAACGCGCCCTCGCCCGACGGCTATGGCTACACGGTGTTCGGCAAGGTGGTCTCGGGCACCGAGGTCGTCGACAAAATCCGCGCGGCCCGCACGGGCAACAAGGGCGGCATGCAGGACGTGCCGGTCGAAACCATCACCATTCAATCGGCCACCGTGGTGGCCAAGTAATCCCAAGGAGCCCTCATGAGCAATCCCCAAGTCGAACTCCACATCAAGGACAAGGGCGTGATCACGCTCGAACTCGATCAGGACAAGGCCCCGAAGACGGTCGCGAACTTCCTCGACTACGTCAACAACGGCCACTACAACAACACCGTCTTCCACCGCGTGATCCCCGGCTTCATGGTGCAGGGCGGCGGTTTCGAGCCCGGCATGGCGCAAAAGCCGACCGGCGCCGAAATCCAGAACGAAGCCAACAACGGCCTGAAGAACGACACCTACACGGTCGCCATGGCACGCACCAGCGCGCCGCACTCGGCCACCGCGCAGTTCTTCATCAACGTCGCGGACAACAGCTTCCTGAACCACACCGCGCCTTCGGCCCAGGGCTGGGGTTATGCGGTGTTCGGCAAGGTCGTCGAGGGCAAGGACGTCGTCGACAAGATCAAGGCGGTCAAGACCGGCCGCAAGGGCTTCCATGACGACGTGCCGCTCGAGGACGTCGTGATCGAAAAGGCCGTCGTCAAAGCCTGAATGACCCCCACGTTCGTCACTTCGTGTACTCACTGCCCCCCGAGGGGGCCGAGTCCGCCTTGGGGCGGCCCGGCGGCGGACTGACGCCCATGGAGGCGTTTGCAGAGATCGTCGCGCCGGCGAGCTGGCGCACAGTCGATCTCATCTCCGACCTCCATCTGCAGGCCGCGGACCCGGCCACTTTCGAGGCCTGGCGCGGCTATCTCGAAACCTCGCCGGCCGACGCGATCTTCATCCTCGGCGACCTGTTCGAAGTCTGGATCGGCGACGACGCCGCCACGCTCCCGGGCTTCGAGGCGCAATGCGCCGACGTGCTGCGCGCCGCAACCACGCGGCGGCCCATCTTCTTCATGCATGGCAACCGGGACTTCCTGCTCGGTCCCGCCTTCGCGGCCCAGTGCGGCATGACGCTCATCGGCGATCCGACGGTGCTCGTCCTGCACGAGCGGCGCTGGCTGCTGAGCCACGGCGATCTCCTGTGCCTCGACGACGTCGAGTACCTGCGCTTCCGCGCCCAGGTGCGCACGCCCGAATGGATGGCCGCGGTGCTCGCCCGCCCGATGGAGGAGCGCCGGGCCCTCGCCCGCTCGGTCCGCGCGCAGAGCGAGGACCGCAAGCAGAGCCCCGGCATGGTCTGGGCCGATGTCGACACGAACGCCGCGCGCGACTGGCTGCATCGCGCCCATGCGACCACGCTGGTCCACGGCCATACCCACAAGCCCAGGAAACACGAGCTGGGCGACGGTCTCGAACGCATCGTGCTGAGCGATTGGGATGCGGCGGCCCATCCGCCGCGCGCGCAATTGCTCTGCATCTCCGCCGCCGGCGCTCAGCGCGTCGATCTGCGCTGATGTTCTCCTGGCTGCGCCGGATTCGCCCGGCGCCCCGCATTCCCGACGAAGCATGGCAGGCGACGCTGGCCCGCTATCGCTTTCTGGCCGAGCGCTCCCCGGCCGACATCGAGCGCCTGCGCCAACTCGCGGCCGAATTCCTGCGCGACAAGCGCTTCCACGGCGCGCACGGGTTCGTGATCTCCGATGAGGTCGCGCTGGCGATCGCCGCGCAGGCCGTCCTGCCGGTGCTGCACCTCAAGGGCGGGCTCGACTGGTACGACGATTTCGTCGGCGTCGTCGTGCACCCGTCCGAAGCGGTCGCGCAACGCACGACGGTCGACGCGACCGGCGTCGTGCACGAATACGAAGAGATCGTGGCCGGCGAGGCCATGGACCGCGGCCCGGTGATGCTGAGCTGGCAGGACGTGCTCGCCAGCGGCGCCACGCGCGACGAGGGCTACAACGTCGTCATCCACGAATTCGCCCACAAGATCGATATGCGCGGCGGCGCGGCCGATGGCTGCCCGCCGCTGCCCCGGGGCTTTCGCGGCACCTCGAATCCGCGCGACGCGCGCGCCGCGTGGCTCGCGGTACTGCAGCCCGCCTACGACACCTTGCGCGAAAAGACCATCGTCGCCGAGCGCTTCGGCGGCGAAGAGCCGTGGCTCGACGCCTACGGCGCCCAATCGACCGGCGAGTTCTTCGCCGTCGCCTGCGAGGCGTATTTCGTGAACCGCGAGAGGCTGCGCAGCGACTTCGCGGAACTCGTCCTGCTGTTCGACGAGTTCTTCACGCCGGCCGGCCGGCGCTAGCCGCCGGCGCGGCGCTCACTTGCACTCACTTGCGCAGAAGGGCCTTGAGTGCGTTCTGCAACCGGCGCGCAGACGCCGCATCGTGCGGCGCGGCCAACACCTTGCCCGCATCCTGACCCCAGGTCTGTGCGGGCGCCGGGTCGCCACGACGTGTCAGCAGCTTGAGTTGCAGCGCACGGCGCGCCTCGAGCTGCTCGGCCGGCGTCGGCACTTCGGCCGCCATTTCGAGGCGCAGCAAGGCTTCGGCCGCATCGGCGGCCGGTGCGGAAGCCGCGCCAAGCGCCTGCGACCAGACATTGCGGACCGCGGGCGTCACCGCGCGGCCCAGTTCCTGCACACTCGGCAGTTGAGACGCGTCGCGCTTCTCCCACGCGCCGAGCACGTGGGTGAGCGCCTCGCCGTGCGCCTGTGCCGCGAGCTTGCGCAGCGCCAGGTCGGCGCGCTCCAGCGCGTCGCGCTGCGCGCGGAATGCGGTGTCGCCCAGACGCGGCCCGCGATCCTCGCGCGGCGGCCGATCGCCAAAGCGTCCGCCCGCCGGCGCACCGCGTTCGCCGCCGCGCGGCGCACGGTCGCCCGGTCGTCCGCCCGGTGCACCACGGCTGTCGCGACGATCGCCGAACCGGCCGCCGCGCGCGGCGGGCACGGCCTCGGCCTTCTTGTTGCCCGGACGGTCGTCGCCGCGCACGGCGATCACCGGCTTCGGTGCGGGCTTGGCCGGCGCGGCGGCAGGCATCGCCTCGGCATCGCTGCGCGCCGAAGGATCGGCGCCATCGGCCGGCGCAACCAGATCGGCAGCCGGCGCGGGCGCGGCGGCCTCCGCCGGTGCGGGTTGTGCTTCAGCATCTTCCGGCGCAGGCGATTGCCCGGCGCTTTCGCTGAACTCGGCGGCTGCCTGTCCCGGGGCCACGACTTCGGTCGCACCGACGGCCGGACCATCGGCGGATGCGGTCGCGGGCACCGCCTCCCTGGCGGCTTCGCCGCGCATCGCGGCCTCCAGTTGCGCGATGGCGGCGCGGATCTTCTGCGCATCGCCGCCGGCGCTGGCGGCTTCGAGCGCCTTCGACGCATCGAGAACGCTCCGATCGTGCGCATTCATGGCCGCCGACGCCTTTTCGCGCTCGGCTGTCTTGCGGTTGAAGGCTTCGTCGATGGGCGCGCGGAACGCGTCCCACAGCTTCTGCTCCTGCCGCCGATCGAGCGGAACCGACTGCGCCTCGGATTGCCAGCGCTGCTGGAGCGACTTGACCGCATCGATGCGCAGCGCAGGCGCCGCCCCGAGCTCGGCCGCCTCGGCGATCATGGCCTGGCGGCGCTCGACGCTTGCCTTCTGCTGGACCTCGAACGGCGCACGCGCCGCTCCGAAAGCCTCGGACCACTGCGACTGCAGCTCGGCGAAGACCTTCTCGCCCACATGGCCCGCGTCGCGCCAGCGATCGGCGAACTGATGCAGCGCGCGATTGACGGACTTCAGGTCCGGCCCGCTCGCATGCTCGGCCGCCCAGGCCTTCATTTCCTCGATCAGCGCGACGCGATGCGCACGATGCTCCGCTGCATCCGCGCGAACCTTCTCGAGCCACGCCTCGACCACCTTGTGGGCCTCGTTGCAGGCTTCGTCGAAGCGTTTCCAGAGTGCGTGGTTCGGCACCCCGCCCTGGTCGGATTGCTTCCACTGCTCGCGCAGGCTGCGCAGGGTTTCCTGCATCTTCCTGCCGCCCAGCGCCTGGCCTTCGGGGCGCTTGAGCAGGCCCTCGGCCTTGGCCACCAGTTCTTCGCGCACCTTGTCGGCGCTCCAGCGTTGCCAGCCTTCGAGCTCGCCGGCGGCGACCAGGGCGGCGTGAACCCGGGCTTCGAGCGCGGCGTCGACCAGCCGGCCATGCTCCTTGAGCACCGCGCGCAGCGCTGCTGCCGCACCGGCGCTTGCCTTGCCGTGTCCCTGGGCGGTTTCCTGCTCGAGCTTGGCGAGCGCCGCCTCCACCGCGCCGTGCGCCGCGGCGCGCTTTTCGGGATCGACCTTGGGCGCGGCGGGCTTCGCCGCGGCGGGCGCGGCCGCTTCCGGCACGCCGCCTCGCGCCACATGCAACTCCTCGGCCCATACCGGCACCGGGGGCAGCGGCGCGGCAGGATCGGTGGCCGCGGCCTGGGCCTGCGCGAGTGCGCCATGGAACGCGTCGGACACGACCAGCAGCTGCGCCCTGGAGGATTCGAGCTGCGGCGCGAACCTGGCGTCGAGGCTGCTCCAGTTGCCGTCGGCCGCGATCTCGGCCGCCTGCTGCTGCCAGTGCGCGACATCGCTGCGCAGGGCCTCTTCGGCGGCCTGGGCGTCGCGCCAGCTCTTGGTCGACAGCACCTCGAAGCGTTGCGCGAGCAGCACCGCCGCTTCGCGATGGACCTGGGCGCGATGCTGGAGATCCTCGATGCCCTTGACCCGTTCGGCCAGCCGCGTCTTGATGCCGGCCAGCGGCTCGCGCGACAGGGGTGCGCCGGCCTTCGCCGCATCGCGCTGCCAGGCGAGCGCATCGGCAATGTTGAGCTTGGGCTGGCCCAGGAGCGCTTCGGCCTTGTGCGTCCATTCGACGGCGATGGCTTCCTGCCCCTTCGCGCGCTTGAGTTCGTCGAGCTTTTCGCGCAGCAGGCGGGCGGCTCCCTTGTCGCGGCCGCTCAGTTCCTTGAACACGTCCTGCATCTGCTCCGCGGCCGGATTGCGGGCGAGCCATTCACGGATGCGCTGCGCTCGTTCGCCCGAGGTCGGCGCGGTGAACGCGCCGCCCGTCAGCGTGTCGAGGGACTGGATGTCGTGAGGCTTGGAAGAAGTTGAAGTCACTGCGCGAAGAATCGTTATCTGAAGAAGAAAAGCGAAGGCGCCGGCAATTTGCCGGCGCACCGCTGCATTTTCGCCGACTTGCCGCCGCCCGGTTCAACGGGTCGCGAGTTTCAGTTCGGCACTGGGTTTCCAATTGTCGCCCTCGGCCTTGGTACGCACCGCGCCGAGGAAAAGGCGCTCGCTCGGCACCTTCTGCTCGAGCAGGTAGTCGCGCACCGCGGCGCCGCGCGCGACCGCCAGTTGCCGCATCGACTCTTCGTCGACCGCGATGCTGGCCGCCAGCAGGTTCTCCATGTCCTGCTGCGGCAGGTCCTTGGCCAGACCCACCATGTTGCGCGGCTTGGTGATGTCCGAGCGCTTGTACGCCGCGGTCAGCAGCTCCGGGTATTCGGAATCGCTGAGCGCATCGACATCCGCCGCGTCCTTTCCGGCCCGAACGGCCGCGCGCCGCTTTTCGGCCTGCGCGAGCTGGCGCACACGCTGCCGCTGGTAGCCGTCGCGCTCGTGTTCGAGATCGGCCGTGCCGACGACCGTCATCTGCAGGCCGGGCCGGTCGATGATCGCCTTCGCGACCTTGTCGAGGCTCTGCTTGGCCTCGGCGGACAGATCGGAGCTGCCGGGCGCGAACACGACGGCGCTCGACTCGCCGCCGCCGCCGCCGCCGGTCAGCAGCGCGAACGGCGCCGTCGCGGCCTTCGCGATCAGGTTCACGAACGCCTTGAGGATCAGCGGCCCGATGCTGAACTCGGGATCGTTGATCGAGCCGCGCAGCGGCAGGTCGACGTCGATCACACCGTTGCGGTCAGCGAGCAGCGCCACCGCCAGCCGCACCGGCAGGCTCGCCGGCGCGCCCTCGACCTGCTCGCCGAACTGAAGCTGGTTGAGGATCAGGCGGTTGGACGCGGTGAGCGAGCCATCCGGCGCGATCTTGTAGTTCACGTCCATGCTCAGCTTGCCGCGCTCGATGCCGTGGCCCGCGAAGCGGACCGAGTACGGCGACAGGGGCGGAAGATCGAGCTCGCGCATCTTCGCCGTGATGTCGAGCTCGAGCGGCTTGACCAGCGGATTCAGCCGGCCGGTGATCTCGAGCGAGGCGGTCTGCTGGGCCTTGCCGCGCAATTCGAGATCGGCGAGCGCGGGCTTGTCGCCCTGGGGCCTGGACGAAAACGCGCTCAGCCGGCCCGTCAGTTCGGTCAGGTCCGCCGAGTAATTCGGCTTGATGAACATGTCGGAGAAATCGATCCGTCCGTTGACCAGCGCGATCGGGCCGAAATTGATGACCGGCGCCATCGGGTTGGGAGGCGCCGCGGGTGCAGGCGCGGCCGGTGCGGCAGCAGCGGCCTGGGGGGCGCCCCCCACCACCGATTCCGCAGGCGGTGGCGCGGCCGCCGGGGCGCGCGAGCGCGCCGCGCGGCTGGCATTCGTCGTCGTGGTGGTTCCGCCCAGGCTGCGCCGGGTCGTGACCTCGGGCGTCGGCGCCGAGGCCTCCGGCACCGCCGGCTGCCCCGGCTGCCCCGGCTGCTTGACCAGGTACAGCAGGTTCAGCTTCCCGGTCGGATCGATGATGATCCGGGCGAAGAAGTCGGTGAGCGTCGTTTCGCGCACGTCGAGGTTGAGCGGCGCGCCCGGCACCATGTTCACCTGCACGCCGCGCAGTCCCAGCGTCTTCCAGCTCAGCAGCTGCCTGTTCCCCGAACTCCCCTGCGCCTGCGTGAGGATCACGCTGTTGGCGCGGAAATCGTCGACGGCGGTGTCACCCGCCAGCCGCAGGCTCATGCCCGCGGGGGTCGACGCATATTTGACCGTGCCCCGATAGCTCGCGAAGGCGCGGCGGATGTCGATGTTGAGCTGATCGGCGTAGTAGGCCTTGAAGACGTGCGCCGGCAGCGCCGCGACCGTCACCTTCCCCTCGGCGGCAATCGGCTTGAGCGCCAGGTTGCCGTCGTATTCGAAGTGGCCCGGCTCGGCCCGGCCCGCCGCGATGAGGCCCGAGACCTTGAGCGGCGAGACGGTCGCTGTGTTCGGCGCGATCTTCTGGGCGCTGAGCTTCAGCGCGCTGACCTCGAACGCCACCGGCGTGTCGCTGGCGTTGTCGGCATAGGAAAGCGCGCCGTTGTCGACCGCCACCGTGGCGACGGAAAGCGCCCACGGCTTCGTGTTGGCCCCGGGTGCCGGGGCCTCGGACGCCTGCCGGTCCTTCGGCGCGGCGACCTTGGCCTCCTTCGCCTCACCGCTGCCGCCGTTGCCGCCACTGCCATTGCCACTGGCCGGCACCTTGAGCCAGCGCTCGAACATCCAGCGCTTTTCCTTGTCGCGCTCCACGCGCACCTTCGGGCTCGTGGCCGAGAAAGAGCCGATCGCCAAGGTGTGCTGGGTCATGTCGACCTCGGCATCGCGCAGCTCGAAGCGGCCGACGCTCGCGAGCGCGGTCTTCTCCTGGGTGAGCGCGAGATCCTCGGCGACCACGCTGCGCGCCTTGAACTTCAGTTCCGGCTGGATCCAGGCCACTTCGATGTGGCCGCTGAGCTTGCCGTCGAGCGTCGGTTCGAGGCTTTGCGCGAGGTACGGCGCCGCCAGCGACAGCGGCAGCGCGCCGACTTCGGTCTGCACCTGCGCCTCCTTGTCGGTCGCCCGGCCCTCGAACTTGACGGCCGCGCCGCCGACGGAGGTCGATCCGTTGAAGCTCGCCGGCTTGTCCATGGGCCAGGTGACGGCATTCACTACGACGGCCAGTTCCTTCGCGTCGATTTCGGCGGCCGGCTTCGTGGTCTGGTCGCGCCAGCCGATCTGGCCGCCGCTGAGCGCGACCTTGTCCACCTGCACGTGCCAGCCCGGCGGCTCGGCCGGCTTGGCGGCGGGGTCGCCGTTGGATTCGGGTGCCGGCGGGGTCGCGACCTTTTCCTTGGCACCGGTGGCCGGGTCGGTCGCGAGCAGGTTCAGCTTGCCGCCCGCATCGCGCGCCACCACGAGCTGCGGCGCGGCCAGCGCCACCTCGCTCAGATGGACAACCCGCTCCAGCGGCCGCACGTCCGCGAGCGCGACCTTGAGCGACTCGAAGCCGAGCAGGTCCCGGCCCCTGCCATCCGCCATCTTGACGCCGTTCGCCGCCACGCTGCCGGTGATCCTGAGTGCCGGCGCCGCTGCCTGCGCGAAATCGATCCGGATGTCGGCATCGAGCTTGCCGGCCTGCAACGCAACCGGCAGGCCGCCGGGGATGTAGCCGAGGTAGGGCACCAGATCGAGCCCCTCGAACTTGATCTGCGCATCGGTCTTGTGGCTCTCCGCGAAGGGCGTCGACTCCGCGGCGGAGTCGAACTTGCTGCCGTTGAGCACGAAGGCCAGCTTCGGCTCGGTCTTGATGTCCCGCTTGGAGGCCAGGTTGCTCAGGAACGGCACCGCCAGTTCGAGCTTGCGCAGTTCGTGCCGGCGCTGGACCGTCTGGTCGTCGAAGGTGAAGGAGCCGTTCGAAATCCCGATGTTGTAGATCGCGAAACGCGGCGGCTCGCCCTTGGGCGCGTCCGGCGCGGGCGCGAGCTTGGCCAGGATGTCGTCGATGTCGTATTTGCCGTCGCTCAGGTGCGTGAGCAGGATGGCTGGCGAGTCGATCGACACCGCGTCGATCACCGGCGCGAGGCGCAGGACCGATTGCAGCTCGGCGTCGAGATAGATGCGATTGATCGCCACCTGCGCCGCTTTGCCGTCGGCAGTGGCGATGCGCAGGTCATGCACCGTGAGCTCGAGAGTCCACGGCTTGAAGTCGATCTTGCCGACCGTGACCTGCCGGCCCAGCTTGTCGCTCGCGATTCGCTGGATCTGCCCCTTGGCGACGGGCGGCACCGCGAGCCACGCCAGCAGCCACACGCCCAGGAGGCCCAGCAGCGCCACGACGCCGCGCCGCACCCATTTGTTCTGTTTCAGCTCACCTATTTTCATCGCCCGGGAGTGTGCCCCAAACGACCCCGCCTTCCCAGAAACGAGAAAGCCCGGTGGCGCAACGAAAGTCATGCCACCGGGCTCGATGGCGGGCGCAACGCCCATGCCATCTTTTCGCGCGACCGGAAGTGGATTCGTTCCGATCAGGCTGGCAGCAAGAGATTGCCACCGTTGGGCCGCAGTCGTTGAACCGCCGGATTGCTCCTTGGGTTACCGGACCTTGGTGAAACGCCTACAAAGTCGAGGCACCTACAGCCTATGCCCGTAGCGGAAAGATTTCAAAATGAGCTTTTCAATCGAGCCGCGGCGGCCGATTCGCGAACTGATCTTCACATTTTTTACAATCAAAATTAGAATAACGCACCAAGTTCTTATTCTTGACCGGGTATTTAGCCGCTCCTAGAATGCCGCCAGCCCGGACCACCAGATCCGTCCGGACTCACCTAAATCCGCTGCCGATATGCATCGGCTTGATCAGGTGGCCGCGCCCCTTCCCTCCTCCGCGCGGACGACCTGATACGTACCAATCCAGGCGCTGCTGCGTTCTCCTTCGTCCTCGTGGCGTTGCGAACAAGGTCCGCATAGAAAGGAAAAGCGATGAAGCAGGCGCTCAATGCCACAGCCCGCGGGCTAAGGACCTTCATGTCCGACGTGGCCGACGGCTTCTTTGAAATCACGCACAACGGCTTTGCCCTTGTCGGGCTGGCGATCGTCTTCGCGGCGCTCGCACTGGCCGCCCGGCCAGACCTGCGCCAGACCGGCGAAGAGCAGCTCATGGGCTGGCTCCAGTCCCGCAAGCCGCCGCCGCCGGAAGCCCCGGACCTCGAACTCGAGCCGACCGCCATCGAGCGCACCACCGCGGCCAGCCCCCGTGAGCTGCCGAAGCAGCAGGCGGCCGTTGCCTATTGGCTGAGCAAGAAATACCGCGTCGCCGCGGAACCGCTGGCGGCGCTGGTTTCCGAGGCCTACGACCTCGGCCAGCGCACCAAGCTCGACCCGACGCTGATCCTGGCGATCATGGCGGTGGAATCCAGCTTCAACCCGTTCGCCCAAAGCCAGGTCGGCGCCCAGGGCCTGATGCAGGTCATGACGCGCATCCACGGCGAGAAGTACGAAAGCGCCGGCGGTACCCTGACCGCTTTCGACCCGGTCACCAACATGCGCGTCGGCGTCAAGGTGCTGCAGGAGTGCATCGCGCGCGCCGGCTCGCTCGAAGGCGGACTGCGCTTCTATGTCGGCGCCGCCAATCTCGGGGACGACGGCGGCTATGCCTCCAAGGTGCTGGCCGAGCACGAGCGCCTGCGCCAGGTCGTCGCCGGACGTCCGCCGTCCATCAACACGCCGCCGGCCGCGCCGCGCCAGAACCCGGTGCCCGCGGCGAACCCGAGCCCGGCCAAGCAGCAGGAGGCCGGTTCGGAGCGCGTCGCAATGGTCGTCGGGGATTAGCGTTCTTTCGAGACGGCGGCAACCGCCGTCAGCTACACTCGGCGGGCACGCGACTGGCGATAGGCGCTGCACTTTTTCAGGTGCGTTGCGCTGACGTGGACTACCACTGGGGAGCGTGCTGCCTGCGGTCTCGAGCAGGTGTTCAGCCGTTCGCCTGGGCAGCCCTTGTTTGGTTGAAGAACAAGGCCCACCGTCTTGAAGGACTGCCATGTACCACCGCAACAACCTGGTCGAACAGACCGATCCTGAAATCTGGGCCGCCATCCAGGCCGAGAACGCCCGCCAGGAACACCACATCGAGCTCATCGCGAGCGAAAACTACGCCTCGCCCGCCGTCATGGCCGCGCAGGGCTCGCAGCTCACCAACAAATACGCCGAGGGCTATCCCGGCAAGCGCTACTACGGCGGCTGCGAGAACGTCGACATCGCCGAGCAACTGGCCATCGACCGCGTCAAGCAGCTCTTCGGCGCCGATGCCGCCAACGTGCAGCCGCATTGCGGCGCCTCCGCGAACGAAGCCGTGATGCTGGCCTTCCTCAAGCCCGGCGACACCATCATGGGCATGAGCCTTGCCGAAGGCGGCCACCTGACCCACGGCATGCCGCTCAACATGAGCGGCAAGTGGTTCAATGTCGTGAGCTACGGCCTCGACGAAAAGGAAGCGATCGACTACGACGCGATGGAGCGCAAGGCGCACGAGCACCTGCCCAAGCTGATCATCGCCGGCGCCTCGGCCTATTCGCTGCGCATCGACTTCGAGCGCTTCGCCAAGGTCGCGAAGGACGTCGGCGCGATCTTCATGGTCGACATCGCCCACTACGCAGGCCTCGTGGCCGCGGGCGTCTACCCCAACCCGGTGCCTCACGCGGACGTGGTCACCTCCACCACGCACAAGAGCCTGCGCGGCCCGCGCGGCGGCATCATCCTGATGAAGTCGCAGCACGAGAAGGCGATCAACAGCGCGATCTTCCCGGGCCTGCAAGGCGGTCCGCTGATGCACGTGATCGCCGCCAAGGCGGTTGCTTTCAAGGAAGCGCTGTCGCCGGAATTCAAGGCCTACCAGCAGCAGGTGGTCAAGAACGCCCAGGTCGTCGCCGAGACCCTCACCGCGCGGGGCCTGCGCATCGTGAGCGGCCGTACCGAAAGCCACGTGATGCTGGTCGACCTGCGCGCCAAGGGCATCACCGGCAAGGAAGCCGAAGCGGTGCTGGGCGATGCCCACATGACGATCAACAAGAACGCCATCCCGCACGATCCCGAGAAGCCGATGGTCACCAGCGGCGTGCGCATCGGAACGCCGGCGATGACGACGCGCGGCTTCAAGGAAGAGGAAGCGCGCATCACGGCCAACCTGATCGCCGACGTGCTCGACAACCCGCGCGACGCGGCCAACATCGAGGCGGTTCGCGCCAAGGTGAACGCGCTGACCAGCCGTTTCCCGGTGTACCGCTGACTCCCGTGATTCCCATGCCCGGCGCTGCAAGTCGTCGTCAGAGTCGCGGCCCGGCGCCGGGCGGAGCGGCCGCATGAAATGCCCCTTCTGCGGCCACCTCGAAACGCAGGTCGTCGAGACCCGCGTTTCGGAGGACGGTGACTTCGTGCGCCGCCGGCGCCAGTGCAGCGCCTGCGACAAGCGCTTCACCACCTACGAGCGGCCCGACGTGACCTTCCCGGTGGTCGTCAAGAAGGACGGCAGCCGCGCCGACTTCGTGCCCGCGAAGGTTCGCGCCTCGATGATGCTGGCGCTGCGCAAGCGCCCCGTGAGCATCGAGCAGATCGACAACGCACTGCTGCGCATCGAGCAGAAGCTGCTCTCCAGCGGCCTGCGCGAGATCGAATCGACCAAGGTGGGCGAGCTCGTGATGCGCGAGCTCAAGAAGCTCGACAAGGTGGCCTACGTCCGCTTCGCGTCGGTGTACCGGAGCTTCGAGGACGTGGATGAGTTCAGGCAGTTGCTGCGGGATATCTGACTGGCCGCACGCCAGCGCTCTCCCAAAGACAACTGTTCCGAATTGTCTTTTCGATTGCAGATCTGACCATTCATCGCGCGAACTGCGCCGCCCGGTCGCTTTGAGATCTGTCACCGCCTAACGAGCCCTAGCATCCGCGCCCTATGCGGACAGGCTCGTTTTCATCCTTCTTTCGTCACGAACGCCGCCCGGCGGCCCGCATCCACTCGGGGTTTACGGCCATCGAACTGATGGTCGTGATCGCGCTCCTCGCCATCCTGGCTGCAATCGCCATGCCGCAGTTCCGGGACGTGCTGAACCGCTACAAGGTTCGGCGCGCAGTGGAAGAGATGCGCGGCACGCTTTATCTCGCGCGTACCGAATCCATCAAGCGCGGCGGTCAGGTGACCCTGCAGCGCATCGCATCTGCTGACTGCGCTCCAGCATCTGCCGAGTGGAGTTGCGGGTGGATGCTGTTCGCGGATGCGAACGAGAACGCCACGCTCGACGGCACCGATATCGTTCTCCAGACCTCTTCCGCGCCGATGGGAGTGAAAGTCGAAATCCAGCAGGGCGATTCGGCACCGGAATCGCTTCAGGCTGACCGCTGGGGCCAATGGAACGAAGGCTCCTTCAACTTCACATTCCGTCCCGTCGACGACGTGAGCGACTCGCTGGCGACGACCCTGTGTCTTCTGGCAGGCGGCTGGATGTACACGAGCCATGGAGCACACACATGCGACGAATGAAGAGGCTCAGCCATCGGCGTGCGGCGCGTCGCGTGTATCGCAAGTTCCAGCAAGGCATCACCTTGCTGGAATCGCTCGTCGCCATCGTGGTGCTGGTCCTCGCCGTCCTCGCAACGCTCGGCGTGCAACTGCGCTCGCTCGCCGAGACGCAGACTGGCGTGCGGCGCGCGCAAGCCGTGCGGCTCATCGAAGATCTCGCGGAACGCGTCAAATCGAATCCCGACGGCTTTGCGCAGCTCGCAGCCTTCGCCGGCGACTTCAATGCCAGCGGCGCGCCGGGCACCTCATGCGACACCAGCAGTTGCACTCCAGGCGAGCTCGCGAAATGGGACGTCCGCCAATGGCGCGCCGCCGTTTCGGAGACGCTGCCGATGGGGAAGGCAGCCATCTTCACCGCCACGGGCGAAGTCGACCCCGGCACCCGCCGCCAATTGCGCATCGTCGTGGCCTGGCGCGCCAACGAGTACCGGCGTCAGGGCCAGGACGCGAAAGACATCGAACTCTATGAAAAGCCATTGAGGGTCGCCACCGGAGCTGCCGGCATCGACTGCCCCGCCGATCTCATCTGCCATCTCGCCCATGTTCAGCCCTGACCGCCACCTCGGCGCCTTCCGGCGCAACACCCCCCCGCGCGTACGCCAGAAGGGGGCTTCCCTGATCGAATTGCTCGTGGGCCTCACGATCGGTTTGCTCGTGATTGCCGCCGCGCTCGGGACGCTGCTCATCAGCCGTGGCTCTTCGGTCGCGATCACCGAGATGAGCCAGTTGCAGCAGCAAGGCTCCTACGCGCTGCGCGTGATCGGCGTCCAGTTCCGGCAGGCCGGCTCGGTCGAATTGATGCAGGCCGCCTCGGGCGCTTACGCCTTCAGCAGCGCCTTCACCGGCTTCGGCGGCGGCCCCACGGTGGTGACCGGCAAGGAAGGCGCCAATGGGTTGCCCGACGAGGTATCGGTCAGCAACCAGCCGTCCGCGGTGCTGGCGACGCAGCGGCGCGATTGCCTCGGCAGGGAAACCACCGGCGACCGCATGGACAGCACGTTCTTCGTGAGGAACGCGCAGCTCTATTGCAGGGGCTCCGACCCGAAGGCCCAGGCCATCATCGGCAACGTGGCGGACTTCCAGGTCAGCTACCGGGTCAAGACCGACGCGGGCACACAGTCGCTCGCGGCCGACAAGGTCAAAGCCGCGAACTTGTGGTCCTCCGTGTCGGCCATCGAAATCTGCCTCGACCTCCAGGGCACCGACAACAGCAACCCGCAGGCCGGCACCTACCAGACCTGCCGGGTCGACGGCAGCGGGACTCCCGTGCGCGCGTCCCGCGACGGCCGCATTCATCTGGTCTACCGCAACGTCTTCAATCTTCGCACGCAGGGATTTCTCTGATGAACTCACCCCGTCATCGCCAGCAAGGCATCTCTCTGTTCGTCGTCATGGTCATGGTGATGCTCACCACGCTGATCGCCATGTGGGGCAGCCGCACCGCGCTTCTCAACGAAATGGTGACGGGCAACGACAGCGACTACCAGCGGGCGCTCGAAGCCGCGCAGGCCATGGTTCGCGACGCAGAGCTCGACATCACGGGGCAGAAGCCCGACGGCACGCCCTGCAAGACCGATGCAGCCTTCCAGCAAAGCTGCCGCGAAACCGTGATCGACATATCGGCCGGCAAGGTGTTCTTCCCGCAAGGCACCGAGGACTACCAGGACCTCGAGGCCGCCCTGGCCGCAAAGACGCCCTCCTGCATCAGGGGCATCTGCCTCGCGAACAAGGTGCAGCCGGAATTCTGGAAGACGGCGAACGGGGCCATGGGGCTCGACCAGATGAAGGCAGCGGCCGCGCACTACGGTGACTTCACGGGGGCCGTGGCGACCGCCAACGGCGACCCGTCGCTGGTCAGCAGCAGCAGCGGCGCGAACGCGTGGTACTGGGTGGAGGTGCTTCCCTACGACTGGCCGGGCCTTTCCTACGAGTTCATGCCGGACAAGGAAGTGCCCTACGTCTACCGCATCACTGGCATCGCCCTCGGGCGCAAAGCCGGGACCCAGGCCGTGGTGCAGACGGTATTCGTGTGGCGCAAGAACGCGTCGTAGCACGTCCCATCAGCTCGCGAAGATCGGATCGACAAGGGAGTGTTCATGAAATCAGAAAAAGCGAAGGAGCGACTCCGTCGCTCAGCGATATGGGTCGCCATCGGCGTCCTCGCGAACCCGGCACTGGCGGCCCCCCTGGCATTGAGCAGCGCGCCTGCGGGCTCGGGCTACAAGGCCCCCGCCCCGAACGTCATCGTTTCCGTGGACGACTCCGGGAGCATGGGAGACCGCGGGATGGGGACGCTGCGCGACGCCCTGCTCAACACCTTCACCGAAGCGAACGCGCCCGATGGAAGCATCCGCCTCGCCTGGCAGGCCATGACCGGCTGCGCCGACATCCCCAGCGGAGGCGATTGCAAAAACGAAAACACCATGCGTGTGCTGGATGCAGCGCACCGCAAGCGTTTCACGGATTGGGTCGCAACGCTCAAGACTCAGGGCGGCACGCCTTCGCATCGCATGCTGATCAACGCCGGCGAGTACTACAGGAATACCAGGCTCGGCATCAACAGCCCCTGGGCCAGCGTACCCGGCACGACCGAAGCGCCATTGCTCGGCTGCCGAAAGGCCTACGACATCTTCATGACGGACGGCGGCTGGAACAGCACGACCCCCAACGTCTGGTCGTTCATCGGGAATGCGGACGGCACGACACGGACGCTGCCCGACGGCACCGTGTACGACGCCAGCAGCACCGATGCCCACCCCTTCAAGGACGCCTACGGATCGACCGTGCTGCCGACGTTGGCCGACGTCGCCTTCTACTACTGGGCCAACGACCTGCAGTCGGGCATCGCCAACAATGTCCCGAAGCGCATGGTCGTCGACCTCCCCGAGATCATCACCAGCGGGGGCACGACACGGGCGGTCCCGCCCTACTGGAATCCGCGCAACGATCCGGCGACCTGGCAGCACATGATCACCTACACCGTCGGATTCAATGACGCGGCGGACTGGAACTTATCCGCCGAGCCCAAGTTCGGGACCGACACCTGGACCGGCGGCGACTATCCGGCCCTCATGACGGGAACCCGGGGCTGGACCGATGCCATCTCGGCAAAAGAAGGCGGCCGCAGGCCGGAGTTGTGGCACATGGCATTGAACAGCCGCGGCAAGTTCGTGCCGGCACCGAATGCCAACGCGCTGACGACCGCCTTCCAGGACATCCTCAACACGATCAATGCCGACCAGTCCACGCCTGTGACCTCCGTGGCCGGCAGTTCACTCACGACGCGCACCGCATCGATGGCCTTCGCCGCCGGCTACCAGGGCGCCAACTGGACGGGCCACGTCACGGCCTACGGCGTGGCTGCGGGCACGGGAGCGCTTTCGTCGACCGGCGCCTGGGGCACCATCGTCGGCAGTTCTCCGCCCAAACCAGTCACCACGGCGTCGAAGCTGGACGCCAGCACATTCGACCCGGCGGCGCGCGTCGTGCTGTCCCATGACGGTACGCAGGGCATCGCCTGGAAATGGAGCGAGCTTTCCGACGCCCAGAAGACGGCGCTGAACACGCTCCGCGGCACGACCGATGCGAGCGGTTCCGATCGCCTCGACTACCTGCGCGGCGACCGCTCCAAAGAGGTCAGCCACGGCGGCAGCTTCCGCAACCGGACCTCGCGACAGGGCGACATCGTGAACTCCAGGCTCTGGTATCTCGCGGGCAAGCCGGCGGCGGGCTTTGCGGACTCCACCTATGCCACCTTCAGGAGTGCCAATGCCAGCCGCACCTCCATGCTGTACGTGGGCGGCAACGACGGCATGCTGCACGGCTTTTCGGCCGCCGATGGCGTCGAGAAGATCGCCTATGTCCCGCGCGGCCTGCATGCCGCGCTGCCTGCACTGACCGATGTCAACTATGCGCACCGATACTACGTCGACGGCTCTCCCCTCTCGGGCGACCTGAAGGTGGGTGCCGCCTGGAAGACCTACCTGGCGGGCTTCCTCGGCGCCGGCGGACGCGGGTACTTCGTACTCGACGTCACCGCGCCGGACAGCTTCGGCTCGACAAGCCCGAACAGCCTGGTCGTGATCGACGACACCGATGCCGCGAGTCTCGATCCCGACGTGGGGCACATCTTCGGCGACCCTGTGATGGACGACGCTACTGCGTCGATCACACGGCAGATCACGAAGCTAAACGACGGACGCTGGGCGCTGGTCATGGGCAACGGCTACAACAGCGCCAACGAACAGGCCGTCCTGCTGATCCAGTATCTCGACGGGGCCAAGGAACTGCTCAAGCTGACTGCCGGCGCGCCGGGCGGCAACGGGCTCGGCGCGCCCAGGCTGGTCGACCTCAACGGCGACAAAATGCCCGACGTGGCCTACGCCGGGGACCTTCAGGGCAAGCTCTGGAAGTTCGACCTGAGCGGCAGCACATCATCGACCTGGAATGTCGCCTTCGGTGGGACTCCCCTCTACGTCGCAAAGGATGCGGGCAACAACCCGCAATCCATCACCGCGGCGCCAGTCTGGCTGCCCCATCCGAACGGCGGTTTGATGGTCGTGTTCGGAACCGGACGCAACCTGACGGATGCCGATCAGTCCAGTACCGCCGTTCAAAGCGTCTACGGCATCCATGACAGCACTTCGATCAGTCGGAATGCCAACAACGTATTGAGCCTCTCAGGCGGTGCCGCGGTGGCCAGGGGACGCTCCGACCTCGTGGGCCAATCCGTCGACCCGACCGTGGCTGGAACCGCCGCCTCGGGCTCGCGGATGTGGTCGCTGTCTTCCAACACAGTCGACTATGTCGGCGCCGGTGCCAAGAAGGGCTGGTATCTGGATCTGCCCGATTCCGGCGAACGCGTGGTGAGCAACCTCTCGTGGTTCGCGGGGCAACTGATCGACGTCAACAGCACCGTACCGAATATCGGCAGCGATATCACCGAGGAAACATGCTCGCCTTCTTTGATGGTCGGGCATGACTTCCTGAACACCATGAATGCCCTGACCGGCGCGGCACCCAAGTCGCAGGTCTACGCCTACACGGCGAGCGGGGCCCCTTCCGCGGAGATGACTGCGTCGCGCAGCGAGTCCGGCAAGCAGTACCGCCTCTCGTCATCAGGCGGACAGCAATACGTGTGCGTCGAAGGCAAATGCGCAGGCGAAACAAGATGGACCTACCAGGGCCTCCAGCCGTCATGGCGCCAGCTGCAGTGAGGGAAGGCCCATGACCATGAGCAAACCCAGTCAACGCGGCTTCACCCTGATCGAAGTCATGATCGTCGTCATGGTCGTCGCCATTCTGGCGGCCATCGCATTGCCGAGCTATCAGGAGTACATGCGACGAGGCCGCCGCGCCGAAGCGCGCGCGGCCCTGCTCCAGGCGGCGCAATGGCTCGAGCGCGTGGCGACGGCAAGGGGTCACTACCTGACGGAATTGACGGATTTCCCCGGCTCGCTGCAGACCGTCCCATCGGATAGCTACGACATCGTGCTGGTATCGACCAGTGCCCACGCCTACAGCCTCGAGGCCCAACCGAAGAATGCGCAGGCCGGCGACAAATGCGGCAGCTTCGCGCTCAACCAGTCCGGTGAGCGCAGCCTCACCTCCCCGACGGCACCCGAACTGATCGCGGAATGCTGGAACCGCTGACTGGCGTGTCTTCCATGGCCCCCTTCGTTCGACGGCGGCATTTCGCCGGCTTCACCGCCATCGAGCTTGCGGCCGCCATGGGCATCGTTGCGATCCTTGCGGTCATCGCGGCGCCGAACCTGGCCCGGTTCTTCGACCAGTACCGCGTCCGGCACGCGAGCGAGTCACTCAAGGCCGCCATCTATTTCGCCCGGACCGAGGCCATCCGGCGCGCGGGCAACGTCACATTGCGGAAGGCTTCGTCAACCCAATGCCCAACGACCGGCCCCACCGATTGGAGTTGCGGATGGATCGTGTTCGCCGACACCAATGCCAATGGCGTGCACGATGCGGGGGAAGAGCTGATCCAGACATCGCCACCCACGAGCAGGGTGAAGGTCACGATCGTCATCCCCAATCCATCGAGCTACCTCAAGATCAATCGATGGGGCCGCTTCAACGAGACCGTGAACGCGTTCAGCTTCCGGCTCGAGCCGGTCAAGGACGGCGGCAACGAAGCGCACATGACCCTGTGCGTCAACTCGGGTGGGCGGCTCAGGACCGTCCACGGCGCGGGCGGCTGCTGACGCCCTCGGGGCATGGGACAAGCGCGCGGGCCGCAACTACACTCGTGTTCTCTTGAATGCAATCCCGCGCCGAGCCCTCGGGCGCATCCTCCTCGCGCGGAAATCATCGAAAGCTCGCTCTGACTCACGCCAATCGAATTCCCACCCGCGTGTCCTCCGATGAAGCGGTGCGCCTGGCGATTTCGCTGGCTCACGAGGCAAACGCGATCGCTGCGCCAAACCCCGCCGTCGGTTGCGTGATCACGTCGGCCGACGGCAGGGTGCTGGGCGCAGGTCACACGCAGCAGGCGGGCGGCCCGCACGCGGAGATCATGGCGCTGCGGGATGCATCGGCTCGCGGCGTTGTAGTCGCCGGCGCCACCGCCTACGTCACCCTCGAACCCTGCTCCCACCACGGCCGCACCGGCCCCTGCTGCGACGCCCTGATCGCCGCCGGCATCCGCAAGGTCGTGGCCTCCATCGCCGACCCCAATCCGCTCGTCGCCGGCCAGGGCTTCGAGCGCCTGCGCGCCGCAGGCATCGAAGTCGAGGTCGGGCCACTCGCCGCCGAATCGCGCGAGCTCAACATCGGTTTCTTCAGCCGCATGATCCGCAAGACGCCGTGGGTCCGGCTCAAGGCGGCGGCCTCGCTCGACGGCAAGACCGCGCTCGAGAACGGCACGAGCCAATGGATCACCTCCGAAGCCGCGCGCGCCGACGGCCACGCCTGGCGCGCGCGGGCCGGCGCGATCCTGACCGGCGTCGGCACCGTCATCGAGGACGATCCGCGACTCGACGTCCGGCTGGTCGAATCGACGCGACAGCCGCCGCTCGTGATCGTCGACAGCCGCCTGCAGACGCCACCGACCGCGCGGCTTTTCGAGGTCGAGCGCAAGGTCTGGATCTACGCCGCCGGGCGCGACGAAGCCAAGGCCGCGGCGCTGGAGGCGCGCGGCGCCACGGTCAGCTGCATCGCCAATCCCCACGGCAAGGTGGACCTCGCGGCGCTGCTGCGCGACCTGGCGGCACGCGAAGTCAACGAATTGCACGTCGAAGCCGGCCACAAGCTCAATGGCTCGCTGATGCGCGAAGGGCTGGTCGACGAGCTGCTGCTCTACGTCGCCCCGAAGTTCATCGGCGCCGGCCTCGGCATCGCAAGCCGGCCCCACCCGGGGGGTGCGCTGACCTCGCTGGGCGACGCCCTGGCGCTCGAATTCCGCTCGTTCGAGGCGGTCGGGCCGGACCTGCGCATCGTCGCGCGGGTGGCGGGACGCGACCGGTTTTAGGGTTCACCCCGATCCCCGGCCGCATCTCTGCGAAAATGGCGGGATGTTCACCGGAATCATCACCGGCGTGGGGCGCATCGCCGCCGTCCACGACCTCGGCAGCTCTTCATCCCACGGCAAGCGGCTCAGCATCGCGGTGCCCGACGGCTACCTCGACGACGTGGGGCTCGGTGACAGCATCGCGCTCAATGGCGCATGCATGACGGTCACCTCGCTCGACCTCCCCGGCCAGCAGTTCACCATCGACATTTCCGCCGAATCGCTCGACAAGACGGCGGGCCTGTCGGACGCGGCCGCCGAGGTCAATCTCGAGAAGGCGTTGCGGGCCCACGACCGGCTGGGCGGCCACATCGTCTCGGGCCACGTCGACGGCATCGGCACGGTCACCCGCTTCGCACCGGTCGGCGAGAGCTGGGAGCTGCGCGTGCTCGCGCCCCCTGCCCTCGCCCGCTTCCTCGCCTACAAGGGCTCGATCACGATCAATGGCGTGAGCCTCACCGTCAACAGCGTGACCGACCTCGCGGACGGCAGCGAGGTCAGCATCAACCTCATCCCCCACACCGTGGAGAACACGGCGCTCGGCAGCCTCCAGCAAGGCAGCCGCGTGAACCTCGAGATCGACACCGTGGCGCGCTACGTGGAGCGCATGCTCCAGGCCGGCGCCATTCCACTCCCACAGAAAGACAAAGCCCCATGAACGCATCCGTCACACCGATCGGAGCGCCCCGCAGCAACCGCGCGCCGGCGCCCATTTCATCGGTCGAGGAAATCGTCGCCGACATGCGCGCCGGCCGCATGGTGATCCTGGTCGACGAAGAAGACCGCGAGAACGAAGGCGACATCGTGCTCGCGGCCGACCACGTCACGCCCGAAGCCATCAACTTCATGGCCCGGCATGCACGCGGCCTGATCTGCCTCACGCTCTCGCGCGAGATGTGCGAGCGCCTGAACCTGCCGCCGATGGTGGCGCGCAACGGCGCCAAGCATTCGACGGCGTTCACCGTATCCATCGAGGCCGCCGAAGGTGTCACCACCGGCATCTCGGCCGCCGATCGCGCCCGTACCGTGCAGGCGGCGGTCGCGCCCAACGCGGTCGCCTCCGACCTGGTGCAGCCGGGCCACATCTTTCCGTTGCAGGCGGTGGACGGCGGGGTGCTGATGCGCGCCGGCCATACCGAGGCCGGCTGCGACTTCGCCGCGATGGCGGGCTGCTCGCCCTCTGCGGTGATCTGCGAGGTGATGAACGAAGACGGCACGATGGCGCGCCTGCCCGATCTGCAGCTCTTCGCGGCCGAGCACGGCCTCAAGATCGGCACCATCGCGGCGCTGATCGAGCACCGCAGCCGCACCGAATCGCTGGTCGAGAAAGTGGGTTGCCGCGAGATCCGGACCGCGTGGGGCCCCTTCACCGCGCACGCCTTCAAGGACAAGCCGAGCAATGGCGTGCACCTCGCGCTGGTGCGCGGCCAGTGGAATGCCGGCGACACCGTCGACGTGCGGGTGCACGAGCCGCTGTCGGTGCTGGACGCGCTCGAGCTCGATCGCGCGATGCACTCGTGGAGCCTCGATGCCAGCCTCGCCCACATCGCCACCCAGGGCAAGGGCGTTGCCGTGCTGCTGAACTGCGGCGAAACCGGCGCGGAGCTGCTGTCGCAGTTCGACGGCACCGCGCGCCCCGCGCAAGCGCCCGAGCGCGGCCGCATGGACCTGCGCAGCTACGGCATCGGCGCGCAGATCCTGCGCGCATGCGGCGTGCACCGCATGAATCTCATGGGCACGCCGCGACGCATGCCCAGCATGGCCGCCGGTTTCGGACTCGAGATCGCCGGCTACATCACGAAAGACGAACAATGATCAACCCCAACGAGCGGGCAGGCTGACTGATGCAACACGCGAACAAAGGCAGTGACGTCGCACTCGACGGCAAGGGATTGCGCATCGGCATCGTGCAGGCGCGCTTCAACGAGGACATCACCGACGCGCTGGCCAAGGCCTGCCGCGACGAGCTCACGGCGCTCGGCGTCGCCGATGCCGACATCGACCACGTGAGCGTGCCGGGCGCGCTCGAAGTGCCGGTCGCACTGCAAGGCCTGGCCGAGCGCAACCGCTATCACGCGCTGGTCGCGCTGGGCTGCATCATCCGTGGCGAGACCTACCACTTCGAGCTGGTCGCGAACGAATCCGGCGCCAGCGTGAGCCGCGTGGCGCTCGACTACCGCATTCCGATCGCGAACGCGATCCTCACCACCGAGAACCTCGAGCAGGCCATCGCGCGGCAGACCGAGAAGGGCCGTGACGCGGCGCGCGTGGCGGTGGAAATGGCGCGACTGCTGGCCACCCTCCAATGACCGAGAACAACGACAAGGCCCCAGGCGCCAAGCCGCGCCAGTCGCGCACCGGCCTCACGAGCACGGGCGCGCGCAAGGCGTCCGCCAAATCCACCCGCAGCCGTGCGCGCGAATTCGCGCTGCAGGCGCTCTACCAGCATCTGGTGGGCCACAACGACGCCACCGCAATCGACGAATTCACGCGCGACCTCGCCGGCTTCCACAAGGCCGATGCGGCGCACTACGACGCGCTGCTGCATGGCGCGATCGAATCCGCCGAAAGCCTCGATGCGCTGATCGTTCCCCTGCTCGACCGCAAGCTCGAAGAAATCTCCCCGATCGAACACGCCGTGATGTGGATCGGCGTGTACGAATTCCAGAACTGCCTCGACGTGCCGTGGCGCGTGGTGCTCAACGAATGCATCGAACTGGCCAAGGAGTTCGGCGGCACCGACGGCCACAAGTACGTGAACGCGGTCCTCAACGGCCTCGCGCCGAAGCTGCGCGCCACCGAAGTCGAAGCCGACCGCGCGGCCGGGAAGGCCCGCTAATGAGAATTTCCAAGAGGGCGGAGCGCATCGAGCCGTTCTACGTGATGGAGGTCGCCAAGGCCGCTTCCGCGCTCGCGCGCGAAGTCGCGCACACCGACCGGCCGATGATCTTCCTGAACATCGGCGAGCCCGACTTCACCGCACCGCCGCTGGTCCAGGAAGCGGCCATCCGGGCGGTTCGTTCAGGCGCCACGCAGTACACGCACGCGACCGGCCTCGACCGCCTGCGCGAGCGCATCAGCGGCTGGTATGCGGAGCGCTTCGGCGTCGACGTGCCGGCGCGCCGCATCGTCGTCACGGCCGGCGCTTCGGCGGCCTTGCAGCTCGCCTGCCTCGCGCTGATCGAAGCCGGCGACGAGATCCTGCTGCCGGACCCGAGCTACCCGTGCAACCGCCATTTCGTCACCGCAGCGGACGGCCGCGCGGTGCTGGTGCCGACGACCGCGGCCGAGCGCTTCCAGCTCAGCGCCGCCAAGGTCGAGGCGGCATGGAACGAGCGCACGCGCGGCGTGCTGCTGGCATCGCCTTCGAACCCGACCGGGACCTCGATCGCGCCCGACGAGCTGCGCCGCATCCACGAGGTGGTGTCAGAGCGCGGCGGCATCACGCTGATCGACGAGATCTATCTCGGCCTTTCCTACGACAGCAGCTTCGGCCAGACCGCGCTCGCAATCGACGACCAGGTCATCAGCATCAACAGCTTCAGCAAGTACTTCAACATGACCGGCTGGCGCCTCGGCTGGCTGGTGGTGCCGGAAGCGCTGGTGCCGGCGGTCGAGCGGCTGGCGCAGAACCTCTTCATCTGCGCGAGCACCGTGTCGCAATACGCCGCGCTCGCCTGCTTCGAGCCCGACAGCATCGCCGAGTACGAGCGCCGTCGCGCCGAGTTCAAGGCGCGCCGCGACTGGTTCATCCCGCAGCTCAACGCGCTGGGCCTGGACGTACCGGTGGTGCCCGACGGCGCCTTCTATGCCTGGGCCGACTGCTCGAACTTCGCGGAGCGGCTCGGCATCTTCGGCAGCTGGGACTTCGCCTTCGAGGCCATGAAGCAGGCGCATGTCGCGGTCACGCCGGGGCGCGATTTCGGCTCGGCCGAGACCTCGCGCTTCGTGCGCTTCTCGACGGCCAGCTCGATGGCGCATCTCGAAGAATCGATCGACCGCCTGCGCGTGTGGGCGAACGCCACAGTTACTGCATGAGTTTTTCCCTGGCGATCCGCGTTTATTGGGAGGACACCGATGCCGGCGGCATCGTGTTCTACGCCAACTACCTGAAGTTCATGGAGCGTGCCCGCACCGAGTGGCTGCGCTCGATGGGCATCGGGCAGCAGCGCCTTCGGGAGGAGACCGGCGGCATCTTCGTCGTCTGCGAGACGCAGCTCAAATACCACCGGCCCGCGCGCCTCGACGACGAACTGCTGGTTACAGCCGAACTGCGTCAGATCGGTTCCGCGTCGCTGATAATCGCTCAGCGCGTGCTATCAAAATCAGAGCAAGGCGCCGATGCCGCCGCAGCCGGCACCGGGCTGCTGTGCGAAGGCACGATCCGCATCGGCTGGATCCAGGCCGACACACTGCGGCCCGCGCGCATTCCCCGCCAGGTTTCGGGAACCCTCGAGCGCCACGCCGGCTCCATGTCTCAACCTTTCAAGCCATGAATCAAGACCTCTCGATCATCTCCCTGCTGCTGCACGCCAGCCTCCCGGTGCAACTGGTGGTGGCACTGCTCATCGTCGTTTCCGTCGCGAGCTGGGCGGCCATCTTCCGCAAGTACTTCTCTCTCAAGCGCACGCGCTCGCTCAACGAAGACTTCGAGCGCGACTTCTGGTCGGGCACGAGCCTGAACGAACTCTTCTCTTCCGCCGCCCAGAACGCGAAGTTCGCCGGCCCGATGGAGCGCATCTTCGCCTCCGGCATGCGCGAATACCAGAAGCTGCGCGAGCGCCATGTGTCCGACCCCGGCACCTTGCTCGACGGCTCCCGGCGCGCGATGCGCGCCAGCTTCCAGCGCGAGCTCGACGCGGTCGAACAGAACCTCTCGTTCCTCGCCACCGTGGGCTCGGTCTCGCCGTACGTCGGCCTCTTCGGCACGGTATGGGGGATCATGCATGCCTTCACCGGCCTCGCCGCGCTGGCGCAGGTCACGCTTTCCACCGTCGCACCCGGCATTGCCGAAGCACTCGTGGCCACCGCGATCGGCCTCTTCGCCGCGATCCCGGCCGTGGTCGCCTACAACCGCTTCGCGCGCGAGATCGACAAGATCGCGATCGCGCTCGAGACCTTCATCGAGGAGTTCTCGAACATCCTCCAGCGCAACCTGACGGCCCACCAGAATCCGGCGACCGTCGCGGCGGCCACGGGCCGCTGAAGCGGAGCACGACGCCATGCCAGCCCTGTCCTCCCGCGGCCGCGGCCGCCGAACGATCAACGAGATCAACATGGTCCCGTTCATCGACGTGATGCTGGTGCTGCTGATCATCTTCATGGTCACCGCGCCGCTCATCACGCCCAGCGTGATCAACCTGCCGAGCGTCGACAAGGCCAACAAGCAGCCCGACAAGCCGATCGAGATCGTCATCAAGAGCGATGACGAGGTGCAGATCAAGAAAGACGCGTCCACCGGCAGCGGCGGCAGCTCGGTCCCGATGACGCAGATCGGCTCGGCGGCCAAGACCGCGCAGGGCGGCGACGGCGATCGTCCGGTGGTCATCAGCGCCGACAAGTCCGTCAAGTACGAGACCGTGGTCAAGGCCATGAACCAGCTCAAGCGCAGCGGCATCGAGCGGGTCGGCCTCTCGGTGCAGACCACGGGCGCGAAGTAAGGCATGTCGCTCGCCGCGGAACGCCCCGAATTCGCGCCGCCGCCGCAGCGCGGCACACCGCGCGCCGTGCTGCTGGCGCTGTTCGCGCACGCGCTGCTGATCGCCCTGTTGACCTGGGGCGTGAGCTGGCGTCGTGAGGCCGAGAACGACGCCGTCGAGGCCGAGCTGTGGTCGTCGACCGTGCAGCAGGCTGCGCCGCGCGCCGTCGCACCGCCGACGCCGACGCCTCCCCCTCCCGTCCCGACACCGGCCCCGCCGCCACCACCGCCTCCGCCCCCACCGCCGCAGGCCGTGAAGCCGCCCGAGCCGACGCCCGTGCCGCGCCAGCCCGACATCGCGCTCGAACGCGAGAAGAAGCAGAAGGAGCAGAAGGAACGCGAGCTGGAGCAGCAGCGCGTCGAGCAGCAGAAGAAACTCGAGGCCCAGAAGAAGGCCGAGCAGCAGAAGAAGGAAACCGAGGCGCGCCAGCGCGAAGAGGAAGAGGCCGAGCGCAAGAAGGACGAGCAGAAGAAGCTCGCCGAGCAGAAGCGCAAGCAGGAAGCCGAGGCCAAGCAGCAGGCCGAGGCCAAGCAGCAGGCCGAGGCCGCGAAGAAGAAGGAAGCCGACGCCAAGCAGGCTGCCCAGGCGGCCGCCGATCGCGCGGCAACGCTCAAGCGCATGCAGGCGATGGCCGGCACCGGCAGCGAAAGCTCGACGGGCACGGCTGCGCGCTCGTCAGGGCCGTCGAGCGGCTATGCGGCGCGAATTGCTGCAGCAGTTCGCCCCCATGTCAACTATCCCGACGCAGATACAGTCAGTGGCAATCCAACGGTCGAATTCGATGTCAGCCTGGCACCCGACGGCACGATCGTCGGGATTAAGCTCCGTAAGTCCAGTGGCGTTCCCGGTTGGGATGACGCTGCTGAACGTGGATTGCGAGCCACTGACAGGCTGCCGCGTGACACCGACGGTCGCGTATTTCCCTCATTGACCGTCGCACTTCAACCAAAGCGCTGAGGGCGACATCCCGCCCCCAGCCCCATCACTTGGCTCGGCCGTACTTCGCAGCGAAGCTCGCCGAGGCGAGCTTGTTGGCGTTGATCGCCGAGCCGACCCGTGCTGCGGCGGCGTCCGGCGGGATGTCGAGCTTGTCGGTCCCCAACGCATACACCGTGAAGATGTACCGATGCGGCTTGTCCCCCACCGGCGGGCATGCGCCACCGAACTCCGACGAGCCGAAGTCAGAGCGGCCCTGCACGCTGCCCGTTGGCAGGCCCTTGCCGTCGGCGGCGCCGGCGCCCTCGGGGAGCTCGCTGGCCGTGGCCGGGATGTTGTAGACCACCCAGTGCCACCAGCCCGAACCGGGCGCATCGGGGTCGTACAAGGACACCGCGAAGCTCCTGGTGTCCTTGGGCGCCCCGCTCCACTTCAACGCAGGCGAGATGTTCCTGCCGGTGCAGCCGAAGTCGTTGGACACCTGCGCATCCGTCAGCGTGCTCCCGGGCTTGATATCGGGACTGGTGAGGACGAATCCGGCCGCTTGCGAGAGCGTCGCACAGGCGGCCAGCGTCGCAGCGAGGGAAGCGGAACGCAGCCTTGAATGCATGGTCATGGCTCCTCCTTCCCGGATGTTCGCTGCGGCGCGATCACGCCGCGCGTCGCATGTCGCCGCCCAGCCGTCGCGACGATGTAGTGCGCCGCAATCGCCGCGAGGCCGCCGAGCACGAGTCCGAAGAACACGTCCATCGGGTAGTGCACCCCGACCACCACGCGGGCCGCGGCCACCAGGGCCGCAAGCACGAGCAGGATGCAGCCGAAGGCCCGGTGGCCCGCCGCGAGCAGGAACGAGAAGGCCATGGCGCCGTAGGCCGTCGCATGGCTGCTCGGAAACGAGGCACTCGGACCGTGCGGCAGATGCTGGAAGCCCAGCCCGAGCACGAAGGGCCGCGGCCGGTTCCAGACATGGCCGATGAGCTCGCAGGCCACCGAGCCCAGTGCCAGCGCGAGGAGCGCCGCCATCAGCGGCGTCAGGGACGGCTTCCCCCGACGCAGCGCATAACCCGCCAGCAGCGCGAGCGCCACCCAGTGCGCATGGACCGCGAAGAAATACCACGCGCCGATCCACCACCGGGGGGCATCGGCGCTCGCATTCAGCAACAGGAAGAGCTGGCTATCCAGCGCGTCGAGCATCGAAAAGCCCGCTACTCGTAGACGACGGCCGCCTTGCCGGCCTCGGCCTGCGCCATCCAGCTCGCCAGTGCGGCATCGGTCGGGAAGAACCTGGCGCGCTCGCCGAGCTGAAGCTCGACCTGCGCACCGTTGCGGGCCATCGACAGCCGCACGCCCAGACCCTGGAGCAGTTCGCCGTGCTCGCTCTGCTCGGCACGCGGCGGAAACTCCTTCACGAGCCGCGCGATGTCCGGCGCCTTGCCGTTGACCGCCACCCGCAGGTACTTGCCGAAGCGGCAGCGCGCCGCGGCGAGGTCCCAGGCCTGCATGACCTGGAAGCGCGCCTCGAAACCGCCGCGCGCCGGTTGCAGCCGGCCGCTCACGATCACCAGCTCGTCGTCCTTGAGCACATTGCGGTTGGCGTTGAACAGCGCCTCGTCGGCGGTCGCCTCGATCGAGCCCGACTTGTCGTCGAGCTTGAAGATGCAAAGCCGCCCGCGCTGCCCGTTGATGACGCGGAAGTCGCTCACGATGCCGGCGATCACCTGCTGCTCGCGGCTGTCGATCAGGTCGTCGATCGCGCGCTTGCAGAAGCGGCGCACCTCGTGCTCGACCTCGTCGAAGAGATGGCCCGAGAGGTAGAAGCCGACCGCGGTCTTCTCGTAGGTCAGCCGTTCCTTCACGCCCCAGGGCGTGGCGTCGATCAGGTCGGGCTCCTGCGCCGCCGAGCCGTGCTCGCTGTCACCGAAGATGTCGACCTGCGCCGCATTGGCCTCGGTCGCCACCGCGAACTCGAAGGCGCGATCGAGCGATGCGATCAGCGAGGCGCGGTTCTGCTGCAGCGAATCGAAGGCGCCGGCCTTGATCAGCGCCTCGACGGTGCGCTTGTTGATGCGCTGGCGGTCCACGCGCACGCAGAAGTCGAACAGGCTCCTGAACGGCCCGCCCTGCTCCCGCGCCCGCACCACCGCCTCGACCGCGAGCTGGCCTGTGCCCTTGACCGCGCCGAGGCCGTAGCGGATGACCTTGTCGTTGACCGGCTCGAAGCGGTAGTTGCCGCGGTTCACGTCCGGCGGCTCGAAGGTGATGCCGAAGTTCTTCTGCGCGTCCTCGAACAGCACCTTGAGCTTGTCGGTGTTGTCCATTTCCACGGTCATGTTGGCGCAGAAGAACTCGGCCGTGTAGTGCACCTTGAGCCAGCCGGTGTGATAGGCCAGGAGCGAGTACGCGGCCGCGTGCGACTTGTTGAAGCCGTAGCCCGCGAACTTCTCCATCAGGTCGAAGATCTCGTCGGCCTTCGCCTCGTTGATGCCGTTCTGCGCCGCGCCCTTGCGGAAGATCTGGCGGTGCTCGGCCATCTCCTCGGCCTTCTTCTTGCCCATCGCACGGCGCAGCAGGTCGGCGCCGCCGAGCGAGTAGCCGCCCAGGATCTGCGCGGTCTGCATCACCTGTTCCTGGTAGACCATGATCCCGTAGGTCTCGGAGAGCATGTCGGCCACCAGCGGGTGCGGGTACTCGACCGGCTCGCGCCCGTGCTTGCGCGCGACGAAGCTCGGGATCAGGTCCATCGGCCCCGGCCGGTACAGCGCGTTGAGCGCGATCAGGTCTTCGAGCCGCGTCGGCCGCGCGTCCTTCAGCATGCCCTGCATGCCGCGCGATTCGAACTGGAACACGGCTTCGGTCTTGCCGTCCGCGAAGAGCCGGTAGGTCGGCGCGTCGGAGAGCGGGATGTTCTCGAAGGCGAAGTTCTCCTGCCCCTTGTGGCGGCGGGCGATGAACTCCTTCGCGATCTCCAGGATCGTGAGCGTCGCCAGCCCCAGAAAGTCGAACTTCACGAGGCCGACCGCTTCCACGTCGTCCTTGTCGTACTGGCTCACTGCCGAGTCGCTGCCGGGCTGCTGGTAGAGCGGGCAGAAATCGGTGAGCTTGCCCGGCGCGATCAGCACCCCGCCGGCGTGCATGCCGATGTTGCGGGTCATTCCTTCGAGCTTCTGCGCCATCTCGACGACGGTGCGGACCTCTTCTTCCTTTTCGATGCGCGCCGCCAGTTGCGGCTCCATCTCGATCGCGTAGTTGTTCTTGTCGCCTTCGATCTTGGGCGAGGGCGGGTACTGCAGCGAGACCGACATGCCCGGCTTGTTCGGGATCAGCTTGCTGATGCCGTCGCAGAAGGTGTAGCTCATGTCCATCACCCGGCCCACGTCGCGGATCGCGGCGCGCGCGGCCATCGTGCCGAAGGTGGCGATCTGGCTCACCGCATCGCGGCCATACTTGTCCTTCACGTAGTCGATCACGCGATCGCGGTTGCCCTGGCAGAAGTCGATGTCGAAGTCGGGCATCGACACCCGCTCCGGGTTCAGGAAGCGCTCGAACAGCAGCTTGTATTCGAGCGGATCGAGGTCGGTGATCTTCAGCGCGTAGGCCACCAGCGAGCCGGCACCCGAGCCCCGGCCCGGACCGACCGGGCAGCCGTTGTTCTTGGCCCAGTTGATGAAGTCGCCCACGATCAGGAAGTAGCCCGGGAACCCCATCTTGAGGATGGTGTTGATCTCGAACTCCAGCCGCTCCACGTAGCGCGGGCGCTCGGCATCGCGCCTGGCCGCGTCGGGGTAGAGATGCGCGAGCCGCGCTTCGAGGCCTTCGAACGAGGCGTGCCGGAAGTACTCTTCCATCGGCATGCCGTTCGGCGTCGGGAAGTTCGGCAGCTGCGGCTTGCCGAGCACCAAGGTCAGGTTGCAGCGCTTGGCGATCTCGACGGTGTTGGCGATCGCGCTCGGCACGTCGGCGAAGAGCGCCTCCATCTCGGCCGAGGACTTGAAGTACTGCTCCTGGGTGAACTTGCGGATGCGGCGCGGGTTGCCGAGGATCTCGCCCTCGGAAATGCAGACGCGCGCCTCGTGGGCCTCGAAATCCTCGGCGGTCGCGAACTGCACCGGATGCGTCGCGACCACCGGCAGCCGCAGGCGCGCGGCGAGCTGCACCGCGGCGATCACGTGCGGCTCGTCTTCCGGCCGGCCGGCGCGCTGGAGCTCGATGTAGAAGCGATGCGGGAACATCCCGGCCAGTTGCAGCGCGACTTCGGCGGCGCGCTCGTGCTGGCCCTGGAGCAGCGGCGCGCCCAGCGGCCCGGCCTGCGCGCCGGACAGCGCGATCAGCCCGCCCTGCAATTCCTTGAGCCATGCCAGCTTGCAGGCGGCCTGCGCCTGGCCGCGGCCGACGTTCTGCGTCCAGGCGCGCGCGAGCAGCTCGGAGAGGTTGAGATAGCCCTCCTTGTTCTGCACCAGCAGCACGATGCGCGTGAGCGCGGCGGGGTCGGAACCCAGCCCTTCGACGACCACTTCGGCGCCCAGCACCGGCTTGACGCCCTTGCCGCGCGCTTCCTTGTAGAACTTGACGCCGCCGAACAGGTTGTTCAGGTCGGTGATCGCCAGTGCGGGCTGTTTGTCGGCGGCGGCCGCCTTGACGACGTCATCGATGCGGTTGGTGCCGTCGACGACGGAAAACTCGGTGTGCAGGCGCAGGTGAACGAACATCCGTCGATTGTAGGAAGCGGGGGCTTCACGATGTGATCTCGCTGTCCCTATTGCATCGGGTATCGCGTGGGCCCGCCCGCCTAAAATCCCGCCCCGTGCAAGAGACTCTGAATATCGCGGCCTACAAGTTCGTCCAGCTCGACGACGCCGCCGAGCTGCGCGAAATGCTTCGCGCCAGGACCCACGAACTGGGCCTCAAGGGAACCATCCTGATCGCGACGGAAGGCATCAATCTGTTCGTGGCGGGCACGCCGGATTCGGTGCGCGCCTTTCTGGCGCTGCTGCGCGCGGATCCGCGCTTCGCGGACCTCGAAGCCAAGGAAAGCTGGTCCGCCACCCAGCCGTTCCGCCGCATGCTGGTGAAGATCAAGCGCGAGATCATCCGCATGGACCATCCCGCGATCCAGCCGGCCGCCGGCCGTGCGCCCGGGGTGGACGCCGGCACGCTCAAGCGCTGGCTCGACCAGGGCCACGACGATGCCGGCAAGCCGGTCGCGATGCTCGACACCCGCAATGCCTTCGAAGTCGACTACGGCACCTTCGAGGGCGCGATCGACTGGCGCATCCACAAGTTCACCGAATTTCCCAAGGCCGTGCAAAAGCACCGCGACCAGCTCGCGGGCAAGACCGTGGTGAGCTTCTGCACCGGCGGCATCCGCTGCGAGAAGGCCGCGATCCTGATGCACGAACTCGGGCTGGACAACGTGCTGCAGCTCGACGGCGGCATCCTCAAATATTTCGAAGAGGTCGGCGGCGCGCACTACGACGGCGAGTGCTTCGTCTTCGATGGCCGCGAGTCGCTCTCGCCGGACCTCAAGGCACGCGCCAACGGCGTCAGCGCCCGGGCCTCGGAAGACCCGGACATCGGGATCAAGCGCTAGAAAACGGCTCTCCCCCAGCCTCGCCCACTTCGTGTGGCTCGGGCACCCCCTCTCCGGGAGCGACCCCAGCGGCCCGGCGAAGCCGGTTCCGCGGGGTCCCTCGCTCAGCCCGCCGGTCGGAAGGCTGGATGGTCGGGCAGCGGAATGAACTCGGTCTCGCCGGGCACATGGCCGATGCGCTGCGCGGCCCAGTCGGCGCCGGCGTCGAGGATGCGCTCGCGCCGGCTCGAGACGAAGTTCCAGGTAATGAAGCGCGGACCGTCGAGCGGCTCGCCGCCGATCACCACGGCGCGAACCGCATCCTGCGTGGTCAGCACGCCGCCCTGCCCGTCCGGCAGCACCGCCATCGTGTGCTGCGCGACCGGTTCGCCGTCGAGCGCCAGATCGCCGTCGACCGGATAGACCGCCAGTTCGGGCGCCAGCGCCGGCAGCTCGAATCGCGCGCCCGCGGGCAGCGCGATGTCGAGGTAGATCGTCTTCGAGAAGGTCGCCACCGGCGAGCGCACGCCGAAGGCTTCGCCGATCAGCACCCGCACCGGCACGCCCTGCAGCTCGAGCGCCGGAATGTCTTCGGCGGCGGTGTGCGTGAAGCTGGGATCGGCCTCTTCGTGCGCCTGCGGCAACGCGCACCAGAGCTGCAGGCCGTGGTTGACGTAGGTGGCTTCGAGCAGGCGTTCGGGCTTGCGCTCCGAGTGGACGATGCCGCGGCCGGCGGTCATCCAGTTGATCGCACCGGGGAGGATTTCCTGCCTGCTCCCGAGGCTGTCGCGATGCATCATCGCGCCCTCGAACAGATAGGTCACCGTCGCCAGGCCGATGTGCGGATGCGGCCGCACGTCGTGCTGGTTGCCCGGCTGCTCCGTCGCCGGCCCGAAATGATCGAAAAAGACGAAAGGCCCCACCGAACGGCGGCTGGCAGCCGGCAGCAGGCGGCGGACGTTGAAGCCGCCTCCCAAATCCTTGTCATGGGGTCGAAGCTGGAGCGTTTCGGTCATCGTGGTGTTCCGGTCTGGATCTGGTCAGTTTTGTAGCACCGCAGCGACGCGCTCGCCAAATGCGATGGCGGTTTCGAAGTCGCCTTTCGCCATCTCGGCCGGGCTGGCATCCGTGGGTGACGTGGTGAGCAGCCCGTTGTAGCCGCCGACATAGTTGATCGAGTCGCGCTTCGCCGCCTTGTCGTTGGCCGGCATGATGCCGAGGCTGATCCAGAGCCCGCCGTGCTGCATCGCGAAGTGCCAGAGGTAGGTCAGCGTGGCGTCCTTGTCGCCGTTCATCGCGCTGCTGTTGGTGAAACCGGCGAAGAACTTGTTCTTCCAGCCCTGGGTGTACCAGACCTTGGAGGAGGCGTCGGCGAACTTCTTGAACTGCCAGCTCGGCCCGCCCATGTAGGTCGGGGCACCGAGGATGATGGCGTCGGCGCCCGCGAGCAGGTCCCAGCCGTGGGCCGGCAGGTTGCCGTCGGCATCGATCGCCAGCAGGTGCGCGCCCGCGCCATCGGCCACGGCCTGCGCCACGCGCTGCGTGTGGCCGTAGCCCGAATGAAAAACAACAACGATCTCGGCCATCAGCCCTCCTTGCGATCAAGCGGCAGAGCTTATGCCAGAAACAAAGCGGACCGGCAGCGCCGGTCCGCTCGGGTGGCCGAGGCTCAGAGTTACTTGCGATCGATGCTGAAGCGGCCGGCGCCGAACGCCGCGATGGCGAGCAGGCCACCAGCGATCGCGATGTTCTTGAAGAACATCAGCTGGTTCACGTACGCCTTCTCGGCGGGCATGCCCCAGTAGTTGTGGAAGAACACCGCGGCAGCCACGGTGAACACCGCGATGGCGATCGCCGCCAGGCGCGACTTGAAGCCGACCAAGAGCAGGATGCCGAGACCGAGTTCGACGACGATCGCGATCACCGCGCCGAGTTGCGGCAGCGGCAGGCCGGCCGAGGCGATGTAGCCCACCGTGCCGGCGAAACCCATCAGCTTGCCGAAGCCCGCCGGAATGAAGAGTGCCGCGATCAGGATGCGGCCAATGAGGGCCAGCGCGTCTTGCGCCGCACCGGTGGTGGCGGCCGGAGCGGCGTAGTTGGATGCGGTGGTGGTGGTCATGGGATGGACTCCTGGGTTGAAAAAACGTGAAAAAGAAAACTCGCCGCCTCAGGCCGCGAGGTCGAAAACCAGCACTTCGGCGTCCTTGCCGCCTTCGAGGGTGAGCTGAGATTCGCCCTGGATCAGGGCCGCATCTCCGTTGCTGAGCTTGATGCCGTTGGCGGCGAGCTCGCCGCGCACCAGGTGCACGTAGCTCTTGCGCTTCGGGTCGAGCGCGAGGTTGGCCTTTTCGTCGCCATCGAACAGGCCCGCGAACAGCTTCGCATCGGCGTGCACCAGCACCGAGCCGTCAGCGCCGTCCGGCGACGCGACCAGACGCAGCTTGCCGCGCTTATCGGACGCCGAAAAGCTCTTCTGCTCGTAGCTCGGCGCAATGCCGCGCACGTTCGGCTCGATCCAGATTTGCAGAAAGTGCGTCGCCTCGTCGGCCTTGTGGTTGAACTCGCTGTGCATCACGCCGCGGCCGGCGCTCATGCGCTGGACGTCGCCGGGCGGAATGGACTCGACATTGCCCATGCTGTCCTTGTGCGCGAGCTCGCCGGACAGCACGTAGCTGATGATTTCCATGTCCCGGTGGCCGTGCTTGCCGAAGCCGGCGCCGGCGGCGACGCGGTCTTCGTTGATCACGCGCAGGTTGCCGAAGCCCATGTGCTCGGGGTCGTAGTAGCCGGCAAAGGAAAAACTGTGAAACGAGCGCAGCCAGCCGTGGTCGGCATAGCCGCGTTCCTGGGATTTACGGACTTGCAACATCGTTGACTTCCTGCCCTTCCATCAAGGGCTTTCGGTAGGCCGCGCCCTGTGCGCGGCGGATGTCCGGAACTTTAGGGTCCGGACCTTCTGCCAAAAGCAATGCCGTTTGATGGCATCATTCAATTTTTTTGAACGGTTAGCCCCCATGCCCACCGCCCGCGATGTCCTGACGCCCGACGCGCTGGCGATGCTGCAGACCGTGGCGAGCACGGGCAGCTTCGCGGCCGCGGCACGCACGCTCAACCTCGTGCCCAGCGCCCTGAGCTACCGGGTGCGGCTGATCGAGGACGCGCTCGACGTCCTGCTTTTCGATCGCAGCGGCCGGCAGGCGCGCGTGACCGAGGCCGGCGTCGAGCTGCTGCGCGAAGGCTCCCGCCTGCTCGGCGAGATCGATGCCGTCGCCAACCGGGTCAAGCGGGTCGCCACCGGCTGGGAGCCCATGCTCACGATCGCGGTCGACACCGTGATCGCGCGCGATCCGCTGCTCGATCTGGTCAACGCCTTCTACGCGCTCGACCCGCCGACGCGCCTCAAGCTGCGCGACGAGACGCTGCTGGGCACCATCGAGGCGCTGGCCAGCGGCGAAGCCGACCTCGCGATCGGCGCGGTGCTCGACGCGGCCAGCCTCGCCTTCACCGCCACCGGCATCCGCAGCCGGCCGATCGGGAAGCTGGCCTTCGTCTATGCGGTCGCGCCGCACCATCCGCTGGCCCGGGTCGAAGAGCCGCTGAGCGACGAGGTGCTGAGGCAGCACCGTGCCGTCGCGGCGGCGGATTCATCGCGCTCGGGCCCGAGCATGACGGTCAATCTGGTCGGCGGGCAGGACGTGCTGACCGTGCCGACCATGCAGGCCAAGCTGGCGGCCCAGCTGCACGGGCTGGGCGGCGGTTTCCTTCCCGAGCCGATGGCGCGGCCCTACATCGAGGCCGGGCACCTGGTCGAGCGGCAGACGCAGCGCGTGCAGCCGATCGCGACCATGCACGTCGCCTGGCGTGACCGCAGCGCGGGCAATCCGGGGCGCGCGCTCAAGTGGTGGCTCGAGCAGTTCGAGCACGAGGGCAGCCGCCGTGCCTTGCTCGAACGTCACCGCGGCAGATAGACCCACCCCCGTTGCTTGCTCACTTCGTGTAGCCGCCTCCGGGCGGCCGCCAGAGGCGGCTGCTCTTCGGGCACGTCCAAGCCTGCGCAGGCAGGCTTGGAGCCGCGGCCCTCAGCCCCTCAAGGGGGCTGAGCCCGCACACAAAAGGCCCGGTGGACCTTTTGTGGCCGGCGAAGGGCCGGGCCGCTGGCCCGGCGCGGCCTGCAAGGCCTCCCCAGCGGCCCGGCAAAGCCGGTTCCGCGGGTGCCCCGGCCTGGGCACCGAGCATCGTTTCGGTTCTGAACTGAGCGGCAACGGTTAGAGTCGCTTTCAGCCATTCGACAACCAACCAGCGAGACGTCCGACATGATCCTTCGACCCCCAGCCGACCGCCACCGACCCACCCCGTCCCGCCACTTTGCGGTGGTCGGGGCGGGCATCGCCGGCGTGGCCTGCGCCCGCACGCTGATCCAGGCCGGGCATCGCGCCACCGTGTTCGAGCGCGAAGCCAGCGCCGGTGGGCGCATGGCCAGCGTGTCGACGCCGTTCGGGCGTTTCGACAGCGGCGCGCAGTACTTCACCGTGCGCGACCCGCGCTTCACCCAGGCGATCGAGACCGCACCGGGCATCTGCAAGCCCTGGAGCGCGAACCTGGTGCGCGTGCTCGACGCCCATGGCCGCGTCGCCGAAGCGGCGCTCCCGGGCCTCGAACAGCACTGGGTCGCCCAGCCCGGCATGGATGCCCTCGTCAAGCAATGGGCGGCGCCGCTCGGTGATGCCCTCGTCCCGCGGACGAACGTGACGCGCATCGAGCCCGACGCGCTCGATGCAAAGCGCTGGCAATTGCGCACGGCCGGCGACGACGATTCGCAGCATGTCTATTCGGGCTTCGATGCGGTGCTGCTCGCCGTCCCGCCGGCCCGCACGCGCGAATTGCTCGACAACGGCCGGCTTTCGCGCGCGATCAGCAAGAAGGTCGAGGCGGTGCGCATCGCACCGTGCTGGACGCTGATGATCGCCTTCCCGCAGGCCAACCAGCCGACGATGTCGCACCTCGGCCCGCAATGGAACGTGGCGCGCAGCACGCACCACCGCGTGGCCTGGCTGGCGCGCGAATCGTCCAAGCCCGGCCGCGACCGCATCGAACGCTGGACGGTGCAGGCCAGCCCGGCATGGTCGCTGGAGCATCTGCGCGACGACCGCCCGCGCGTCGAGGCCAAGCTGCTTCGCGCCTTCTCCGAGATCACCGGCATCCGTGCCGCGCCTTCGCACTCGCAGGCCCGCTGCTGGCCCGAGGCGCAGACGCAGGTGCCGGCCGGCGCAGAGCATCTGTGGGACGCCGAGGCGCGCATCGGCGTCGCCGGCGACTGGTGCACCGGGCACCGCGTCGAGGATGCCTTTCTGTCGGGCCTCACGCTGGCGCTCAAGGCCCTCTGACGCTGCCCCGGGACGGCATGACGCCGATCGGCCGCTTCGCCCCCTCGCCGACCGGGCCGCTTCATGCCGGTTCACTGGTGGCCGCGCTGGCCAGCTGGCTCGACGTACGGGCACGAGGCCCGGCGGCGCGCTGGCTGGTGCGGATCGAAGACGCCGATACCGAGCGCTGCCTGCCGGGCGTGGGCGAGCTGATCCTGTCGCAGCTCGCCGCCTGCGCGCTGGTGCCGGACGAAGCGCCGGTCTGGCAGACAGAGCGCACGCATCGCTACGAACTGGCGCTGGAGAAACTGAAGGCCACCGGGCTCGCCTACCCCTGCGGCTGCTCCCGCAAGGACATCGACGAAGCGCTGGCGCGGCTGGGCGCCCCGCACACGCGGCACGGCGAGCGGGTCTATCCCGGCACCTGCCGCGACGGCCTGCACGGCAAGGCCCCGCGCGCCTGGCGATTTGCCGCGACGAGTTTCCAGCAAGCGGCGGCCGAGCCTCTGGTGCATTGGCATGACCGCCGCCTCGGCAATCAGCAGCAGGACGTGGCGCGCGAAGTCGGCGACTTCGTGCTCAAGCGCGCGGACGGCCCGTGGGCCTACCAGCTCGCCGTGGTGGTCGACGATGCCGAGCAAGGCGTGACGGACGTGGTTCGCGGCGAAGACCTGGCGGACAACACCGCGCGGCAGATCATGCTGCAGCGCGCGCTCGGTCTGACGACGCCCCGCTACCTCCACACGCCGCTGGTGCTCGGCCCGGACGGCGACAAGCTCTCGAAGCAGAACGGCGCGACGCCGCTGCGCACGGGGACGCCCGCCGAGGCGGTCGCTGCGCTCGACGCCGCCGCGCTGGTGCTCGGGCTCGGCCCCACGGCCGCCGGCTCGGCCGCGGAAGCGCTCGCACAGTGGGTTCCGCGATGGCGCGATCTCTACAATTCGCGCCCGTGATCAGCACCATCGACGACATCCCCCACGACCCGCCGGAAGACACCCCGGACGACAAACCCAGCGGCGAAGCGCATCCGCTGCATCGGCGCCTCAAGAGCTTCGTGCGCCGCGCCGGCCGCACCACCGAAGGCCAGGCGCGCGCCTACGAGCAGTTCGGCCCGAAGTTCCTGCTGCCCTACGCCCCCGCGCCGCTCGATCTCGAATCGGCATTCGGCCGCCGGGCGCCGACCATCCTGGAGATCGGCTTCGGCATGGGCGAAGCCACGGCGCACATCGCGGCGCTCCTGCCCGAAAAGAATTTCCTCTGCTGCGAAGTGCACGAGCCCGGCGTCGGCGCGCTGCTCAAGCGCGTCGGCGAACAGAACCTCAAGAACATCCGCATCTGCGCGCACGACGCGGTCGACGTGCTCGACCACATGCTGCCGGCGGCGACGCTCGCGGGCGTGCATGTGTTCTTCCCCGACCCATGGCACAAGAAGCGGCACAACAAGCGGCGGCTGATCCAGGGGCCTTTGGTGCGCAAGCTGGCGGACCGGCTCGCGCCCGGCGGCTATCTGCATTGCGCCACCGACTGGCAGCCTTACGCCGAGCAGATGCTCGAAGTGCTCTCGCAGGAGCCCCTGCTGCGCAACACGGCGCAAGGCTACGCACCCAAGCCGCCCTACCGTCCGCTGACGAAGTTCGAGAACCGTGGCCTCAAGCTGGGCCACGGCGTGTGGGACCTGGTGTTCGAGCGCGCCTGAACGCGCCCGCCGCCCGCAGGCGGCTCAGTGTGCGAACGAGAGCGAGCGCACTTCGCTCGCCGGCACCCCATCGATGCCCCGCGCGGACAAGGCATCCTCCTGCTGCGCCAGGATCAGCGCCGCCCGGTGCGCGGAACGGCTCGCGATCTTGGTATGGGTGATCAGCGCCTGCCACTCGAGCTCGAGGTCCTCCGGTGACCGGTCGCCCGGTGCGCGCATCAGCGCCTTGCTCACGTCGACCAGTGCAGCAGCCGCGCTCAGGCAGATGTTGACCGCCGACTGCGCCGCGCTGCCGCGAAAGCGCTCGGCCTCCGATGCGCAAGCGCCGCCCTCGGCCTCCAGCGGCAGGTCGATCGCCAGTCCGAAATACGGCCCTCCACAGAGTTCGCTGTCGGCATGTGCAAGCACTTTTTCGATGGCCAGGAGTGCGTTTTCGAGCAGGGCGAGATCGATGGACTTGGACTTCATTTGATTCGCCGGCGGTGATTTCCGGTACGCCGGGAATGGTGACAGGGCGGGCCCGGTTGCCCCTGTGAAAAATGCCACACGCTTGATGCAAAAGTTAACATTTTTGGATCCCTACAACGACCCGAACCACCACAGTCAGGCCGAACGCGTGTCAGTCCCGTGAACTAATCCCTTTGTTTGCGCCCAACGAATTGCTACATTTTTTTGTCGATTGCAACAAAAGGTGAAGCGATGGAACTGACGCGCAGGAGTTGGATGGGCAAGGCCGGCGCCACGCTGTTGCTCGGCGGCGCCGCGATCCACGCGGGCCGACCGGCCCATGCGCAAACGGCCAGCCCCGGCCGTGCGCAGGCCGCAACCGCTGCAGCCGCGCCGCGTACCGTGGTCCTCGGGCAATCCGTGCCGCTGACCGGCGCGGCCAGCGAGATCGGCCTCGCGTTCGCGGCGGGTGCCAAGCTCTATGCCGACCAGTTCAACGAATCCAGCGCGGCGAGCGGCATCCAGCTCAAGCTGCTGCAGCTCGACGACGGCTACGACGCCGCACGCGCCACCGCCAATGCGCGCAAGCTGCTGGGCACGGACAAGGCCGACATGCTGTTCGGCTTCGTCGGCACCGCCAGCAGCGAAGCCGGCGCCACGATCGCGGCGCAGCAGGGCTCGATGCTGTTCGCGCCCTTCGCCGCCGCCGACAACCTGCGCAGCGCGAACTACCCGAATGTCTTCCACGTGCGCCCCAGCATGGCGGACGAGGCGATCAAGATCCTGCGCCAGTGCGCGGCCGTCGGGCAGACGCGCATCGCGCTCATCGGCGACGACGACGCCATGGGCCGCGCAGGTCTCGCGGCGGTCCAGCAGGCGATCGACGAACTCAAGATCGCGCCGCTCGTCGCCACCGCGATGGTGCCGGAGGGCGGCGACAAGGCCGATGCGGCGATCGCCGGCGTGCTGAAGCAGTCGCCGCAGGCCATCGTGCTGGTGTCGCTGTCGGGCACGACTTCCAACGTGGTGCGCAAGCTGCGCAAGAGCGGCTATTTCGGCACGCTGATGACCTTCTCGATCGTGGGCATCGACCCGCTCTACGCCACGCTCGGCAAGGACGTGGGCGGCATGGTGATCTCGCAGGTAGTGCCTTCGCCGCGCTCGTCGGCGATCCCGATCGTCAAGGAGTACCTCGCCGCGGTGGACAACTCCGACCAGACCGCGTCCTACGAAGGCCTCGAAGGCTTCATCGCCGCCAAGGCCGCCGGCGAAGCGGTGCGCCGCGCGGGCAAGGGCTTCACGCCCGCGACCTTGCAGAAGGTGATGGCCGGCATGAGCGACTACGACGTCGGGGGCTTCCGCATCAACCTGCGGCCGGGGCTGCGCGATCCCGGGCGCAGCATCGATCTCATCAGCATCGCCAAGGACGGCCGGGTACTTCGTTGATCACCCCCAGCCTCGCCCACTTCGTGTGGCTCTGCACCCCCTCAAGGGGGCGCACCCCTGCGGCCCGGCAAAGCCGGTTCCGCGGGTGCCCCCGGTCATGCAGTGCTGCCGAGCTGCTGCAGTGCGTCGATCGACAATAGCTCGATGCGCCCGTAGCCGAGGGCGATCACGCCCTCCTCGGCCATCGCGTTGAGTTCCTTCGACAGCGTCTGCCGCGTCACGCCGAGCATCATCGCGAGCGCCTCCTGCGGCAGCGACACGGTGCGGCGCAGCGCCGGCGACTGCGTGACGTCGCCGCGCGCGAGCGACATCAGCCGCCGCGCCACGCGGGCACGCAGGCCGCGCAAGGTGGCGTCTTCCATCAGGCCGTAGAGCCCGCGCACGCGCGCCGCCAGCAAGGCGGCGATCGCGCGCGCGAAAGCGGCGTCCTGCATCTGCCGCGCGAAGGCCTCGTAGGGCACGACCAGCAGGTCGAGCGCCGACAGGGCAGTGGCGTCGTGGGTGCGCGGCGATCCGTCGATGAGGCTGATCTCGCCGAACCAGTTGCCGGGTTCGAGCACCGCGAGGATCGCCTCGCGCCCGTCCTGCCGCAAGGTCGAGATCTTGATGGTCCCGCCGGCGAGCCCGTAGAAGCCGGTGCCGGCCACATGCACCGGATCGCCCTGCCTGAAGACCATCGCGCCGCGCCGCACGTGGATCAGCTCGGCCGCGCCGAGCAGGGCTTCGCGCTGCGCGCGGCCGATCGAGGCGAACCAGGGATTGGCTTCCAGCGCGCTGCGGTGCGCGGCGGAAATGCGGGGTCTGGACGGCGGCGGCATTCGGGGTTTGTCTGGGCGCCGCATTGTCAAATTCTTGACAGTTGAGCGTCAAGCGCGGGTCTACAGTGGGCCGCACTTTTCCACGAAGAAAGACGAGACCATGAACGCGAGAGCGAACTTCAACCGCATGCAGGACAGCACGCGCGAAGACTGGAAACTGATCGGCGGCGAGTTCATGCACTTCGCCGCCAACCTGCCCGATCGCGTGGTCAAGCACCTGCAGCTCCTCGAAGGCGACTACGGCGGCTTCCCGATCGACCGCTATGCGCATTCGCTGCAGACCGCGACGCGGGCGCTGCGCGACGGCCGCGACGAGGAGTACGTGGTGTGCGCGCTGCTGCACGACATCGGCGACACGCTCGGCAGCTTCAACCATCCGGACATCGCCGCGGCGATCGTGAAGCCCTTCGTCGCCGAGGAAAACCACTGGATGGTGCAGCACCACGGCATCTTCCAGGGCCACTACTTCTTCCATCACATCGGGCTCGATCGCGACCTGCGCGAGAACTTCCGCAGCCATCCGAACTTCGAGCGCACCGCCGAGTTCTGCGAGCTCTACGACAACCCCGCCTTCGACCCGAAGGCGAAGACCTTGCCGATCAGCGAATTCGAGCCGATGCTGCGACGTGTGATGGCGCAGCCGCGAGAGAGCCTCTACAAGTCCGCCTTGAAATCCGAACAGGCCGCCGCCTGAACCCCTTCACCAGGAGACCCCGATGAACGCCACCGCCCCCAGCGAAGTCCAGAAACTCGTCAGCGCCGAAGAATGGCAGCTGCGCGTCGACCTTGCCGCCTGCTACCGGCTGGTCGCGCTCCACGGCTGGAGCGACCTCGTCTTCACCCACATCAGCGCGCGCGTGCCGGGCCCCGAGCACCACTTCCTCATCAATCCGTATGGGCTGATGTTCGACGAGATCACGGCGTCGAGCCTGATCAAGGTCGACAAGAGCTGCAACAAGATCATCGACTCGCCCTACCCGGTCAACCCGGCCGGCTTCGTGATCCACAGCGCGGTGCACGAGGCGCGCGAGGACATCCAGTGCGTGCTGCACACCCACACGCGCGCCGGCATTGCCGTGAGCGCGCAGAAGAACGGCGTGCTGCCGATCAGCCAGCAATCCACCTTCGTGCTGGCATCGCTCGCCTACCACGACTACGAGGGCGTGGCCTTCCGCGAGGACGAGAAGCCGCGCCTGCAGGACGACATGGGCGAGGCCAATTTCCTGATGCTGCGCAACCACGGCCTGTTGACAGTGGGCAAGACCATCGCCGATGCCTTCCTCGCGATGTACTTCTTCGAGAGCACCTGCCAGATCCAGATTGCCGCGCAGGCCGGCGGCGGCGAACTCACGCAGGTGGACCCGCGCATCGTCGACGGCGTGGGCCAGGCGATGAAGGTGCAGACGGGTGGCCTGGGCGGCGTTTTCGTGTGGCCGGCGCTGATCCGCAAGCTGGATCGGGTCGATCCGTCGTACAAGAGCTGAGCTAGATATCCAGCCCGCCGCCGTCCCGCGATGTCGGCAGGCGGCCCCGGGCTTCTTCCTCCACCCGGCAGTACTCCCGCAGCTTGACCAGCGCGCGATACAGCGCGTCGCGCTCCGCCGAATCGAGCACGCGCAAGGCCTCCGCCTGGCGCTGGCGCGCGACCGGGATGGCCTCGGCGTGCAGCGCCCTGCCCGATTCGGTGATCGAGCAGAACACCTTCTTGCGTGGTGTGCTGCCCTCGGCGCGCAGCTCGACGTAGCCCCTGTTTTCCAGCAGCTTGAGCGTGCGGCTGACCAGCGCCTTGTCCGAGGTCGACTGCTGCACCAGATCGCTGAAGGCCAGCGTCCCTGCGTGCGCCACGAGCGCCAGCACGCGCCATTCAGACACCGAAAGGCCGAACTGGTCGGCATAAGGCAGCGTGACGATGCGCCGCAGGGCGTTGCCCACCTGGCTCATCATGGTCGTGATGAAGGCGTCGACGGTGAGGCCGGTCCCGGCCGCGTCGAGTTCGGTCCAAGGCGTTGTCTGGGCGCCGGCCGGCCGGGAAGAGCTGTGGTCAGTCATTGGCGCGCATTGTTCCATGACGGGCGGCGGCCCGATTCGGGGACATCCGTTAATCGAAATTTCCATTGTCAATCCGTGTTTACGGCAAGTTGATGCATCAACAAGCAGGCGGAGAATTCTCTCTCGTTAGTGGATCGCTGTTTCACTAATAAACCAGCGTTTTCTCATGTAGCCAGCCGCCATGCGGGGGACCTTTACCTCCGCATGGTCCTCTCCCAGGAGCCCCCGATGTTCTCGACCCGTCGCCAAGTTCTTCTTGCGGCCACGATGGCGGCTTGCGCCCTGTCCGCCGGACCCGCCGCCTTTGCCGAAGCGGCCTACCCTGCCAAGACGATCAGCGTGATCGTGTCCTACCCGCCGGGCGGCGACACCGACGCGATTGCGCGCCTGTTCGCGGACAAGCTCTCGCAGCGCCTGAACCAGGCGGTGATCATCGACAACAAGCCGGGCGCCGGCGGCGCGCTCGGCAACAACTTCGTGGGCCGCGCCCAGCCGGACGGCTACACGCTGCTGTTCACGCCGAACCCCTTCACCACCGCGCCGCTGGTGATGAAGCTGTCGCCGGGCGCCAGCTACGACGTGCTGCACGGCTTCGAGCCGGTGATCAACACCGCGACCCAGCCGCTGGTGCTGGTCGCGAACCCGGCGGTCGGTGTCAAGACGCTGCCGGACCTGATCAAGCTCGCCAAGAGCGGCAGGCAGGTGACCTACGCCAGCCCGGGTGCCGGCTCGCCGATGCACATCGTGGGCGAGTGGCTCAACAAGGCCGCCGACGTGAAGCTCACGCACGTGCCGTACAAGGGCGTCGGCCCGTCGGTCACGGACGTGGTGGCCGGCCATGTGGATACTGCCTGGGTCACCATCGGCGCGGTGCGCGCCTACCTGGAAAACGGCCGCCTGATCCCGCTCGCGATCGGCGATGCGCAGCGCTCCAAGCTCGCGCCGAACGTGCCGACGCTGGTCGAGCTGGGCTACAAGGACGTGGTCGTCGGTTCGTGGAACGGCTTCTTCGCGCCCAAGGGCACGCCGGGGCCAGTCGTGAAGATGCTCAACGAGAACCTCAACGAGATCCTCAAGCAGCCTGAAGTAGCCGAGAAGCTGGCCGTGTTCGGCGCGCTGCCCGCGGGTGGACCGGCGGACAAGCTGGGCAAGATCAATGCGAGCGACTACACGGTGATGGGCAAGGTCATCAAGGACCTCGGAATTTCCGCAGAGTAAAGCTCGTCCCAGGCTGCGCGCACTTCGAGGTGAATATGAAGAATCCCCCTGAGATTTCTACTGCTGGCGCTTCGACCTTGGGTGCGGACATTCCGCAGGTCACTGCACGCGCCAAGGTGCTCGGTCGCGCGATGTATGCGGGCGATATCAAGCTGCCGGGCATGCTGCACGGCAAGGTGCTGCGCAGTCCTTATCCGCATGCGCGGATCGTGTCGATCGATGTGTCGGAAGCGCTCGCGCTGCCGGGCGTGAAGGCGGCGCTGACGGGCACCGATGCGCCGCGCGCGATGTGGGGCGTGCATCGCAAGGAGAGGCGCATCCTCGCCGAAGGCATCGTTCGCTTCGCGGGCGAGGAAGTGGCCGCGGTGGCCGCGACGACGGAGGAGATCGCGCGCGATGCGCTGGACCTGATCCGCGTCGAGTACGAGGAACTGCCCGCGATCCTCACGCCCGAAGAGGCAATGGACGAGGAAGCGCCCGGCGTGCATCCGGGGCGCAACAACATCTCGCACGAGATCCGCTTCGAGCGCGGGGACGTGGATGCGGGCTTCGCGTCCGCGCACGTCATCCACGAGGCCACCTACGACACGCACGCGCAGTACCCGGGCTATCTGGAGCCGATGGGCACGGTCGCGAACATCGACCCGGAAGGCCGCCTGGTCGTCTGGACCTCGACGCAGTCGATCACCCAGGCGCGCCTCCGGCTCGCCGCGGCGCTGGAGCGGCCGATCTCGAGCATCCGCGTGATCCAGGCGACCACCGGCGGCGGCTTCGGCGGCAAGATGGTGGAAGACGCCAACAACCTCATCGCCGGCCTGCTGGCGGTGAAGACCGGCAAGCCGGTGCGGGTGGTCAACAACCGGCTCGAAGACTTTCTCGCCTGTTGCTCCAGCGTGCCCGAGCGCATCACGCTCAAGCTGGGCATGGACCAGGGCGGGATCATCGTCGCGAAGGAGGTTCGCATCGTTGCCGAGTGCGGCGCGTATTCGGGCCTCTCCGCCGAGGTGATGCACGTCAGCGCGATGCGCAGCGACAACATGCATCGCAACCCCAACGTGCGCTCGCACGCCACGCTGGTCTACACCAACAACCCGCCGCACGGCGCGTTCCGCGGCTTCGGCGGCACGCAGATGCAGTTCGCGCTCAACAGCCACATCCACACGATGGCCGGCATGCTCGGGCTCGATCCGGTGGAGATCCACAAGCGCAACGCGATCCGCAAGGGCGAAGTCTCGATCCACGGCTGGGAGATCGGCAGCACCGGCCTCGTCGAGTGCATCGACCAGGCGACGCAGGCGCTCGACTGGGAAGCCAGGCGCAAGGCGCCGAAGGACGGCCCGAAGAAGCGCGGCGTCGGCATGGCGGCCGCGATGCACGTGAGCGGCAACCGCACCATCGGCAACTGGGACGGCTCCACGGTCGTCGTCAAGATCAACGAGGACGGCCGCCTTTTCATCATGAGCGGCGAATGCGACATGGGCCAGGGCGCGATGACCATGCTGAGCCAGGTGGTCGCGCACGAGCTCGACCTGCCGCTCGCGCATGTGCTGGTGCTGCAGCCGGACACCGACACCTCGCCGATCGCGATCGGCTCGCTCGCCTCGCGCGTCACCATCGCGGCCGGCAATGCGGCGATCGTGGCGGCGCGCATGGCACGCGACAAGCTGTTCGCGCTGGCATCGAAGCAATGGAATGTGCCGGCCGAGCAGCTCACACTCGCGGGCGGCGCGGTCTTCGTGGCCGATGCGCCCGAGCGCCGCGCGACCATCGCCGAACTCGCCAGGCTCCATGTCTGGACCCACGGCGGCGAAGGCATCCAAGTCAGCGGCACCTGGGACGCCAAGACCGTCATGCACGACGACAAGGTCTACGGCAACATCGCGCCGGCCTACTCCTTCGCCGCGCAGGCGGTCGAGGTCGAGGTCGACACCGAGACCGGCCAGGTCACCGTGCTCGACAGCTACGTCTCGGACGACTGCGGCAAGGCGCTGAACCCGATCGCGATCCACGGACAGACCAACGGCGCGACGGTGCAGGCCATCGGCTGGGCGCTCTACGAGCAGCTCCAGCTCGACAACGGCCGCCTGATGAACGGCAACTTCGCCGACTACACGATGGCGACCGCCGAAGCGGTGCCGCTGTTGCGCGGTGGCTTCGTCGAATCGAACGACCCGAACGGCCCCTACGGCGCCAAGGGCGCGAGCGAGACGGCGATCCTGCCCGGTGCGCCGGCCATCGCCAACGCGGTGTTCGACGCCGTCGGCGTGCGCATCACCGAGCTGCCGATCACCCCCGAAAAGATCCTCGCCGCCCTGCGCGCGAAGCAAGAGGAGGCGCTTCATGCGTGACTTCGACTATCTCGAACCGACCAGCGTCGACGAAGCCAGCCGCATGCTCGGCGACCTCGGCGACGAATGCCGCGCGATCGCGGGCGGCACCGCGCTGATGCTCGGCATGCGCCAGCGCATGCTGAGCCCCACGCACCTCGTTTCGCTCGCGCGCATCGAGGCGCTGCGCGGCATCGACTTCGATCCGCGCAAGGGCCTCACCATCGGCGCGCTCTCGCGCCATGCGGACGTCGCGAACTCGGCCATCGTGCAGAAGCACTACCCGGTGCTCGCGAGCATGGCCTCGCGCGTGGCGAACCCGCAGGTGCGCAACCAGGGCACGATCGGCGGCAACCTCTGCTATGCCGACCCGTCCACCGATCCGCCGGGCTGCCTGATGGCGCTCGATGCGCAAGTGGTGCTCGGCAGCGCGCGCGGCGAGCGCGTCCTTGGCATCGAGGAATTCCTGGTCGACTACTACGTGACCGCGCTGGAGACCGACGAGATGGTCGTCGAGATCCGCGTGCCGCCGCTCGCGGCCGGCACCGACGGCGTGTACACGCGCTTCCTGCGCACCGCGGCCGAGCACCGGCCGCTCGCCAGCGTGGCCCTGGTTGCGCAGCGCCACGGCCGGCTCTGCCGCGAAGCGAAGCTCAGCGTCGGCGCCTCGACGCCGATTCCGACCCGCCTGCGGCGCGCCGAAGCCTTCCTCGAGGACCGCATGGTCACGCCCGAGGTCGTGGCCGAAGTGGCCGACATCGTGGCCGCCGACATCGCGCCGGTGTCGGACGCCCGCGGCTCGGCGGACTTCCGCCGCGACATGGTGCGCGTCGTCGCGCGCCGCACGGTGGCCGAACTCTTCGGCCTGTGAAATGAAGCCCACCCCCGTTGCTTGCTCACTTCGTGTAGCCGCCTCCCCCCTCAAGGGGGCGCGCCCAGCGGCCCGGCAAAGCCGGTTCCGCGGGTGCCCTGGACTGTGCTGCGTCAGTGTCGTGGGTCATGAGTCGCGCGAAAGCGCAATGGAGAATTGAAATGAGCCAACACCGCATCGAATGCACCGTGAACGGCGAGGCGCAGAGCGTCGAGGTGCCGGCGCGCCGACTGCTGTCGGACTTCCTGCGTGACGACCTGCACCTCACCGGCACCAAGCGCGGCTGCGAGACCGGCATCTGCGGCGCCTGCTCGGTGCTGGTGGATGGCGAAGTCGTCAAGTCCTGCCTCAAGCTCGCCGTGCAGGTGCAGGGCTGCGATATCAGGACCGTCGAGGGCCTCGCCGACGGCGACCGGCTGCATCCGCTGCAGGAGAGCTTCATGCAATGCGGCGGCCTGCAATGCGGCTACTGCACGCCGGGCTTTCTCATGACCTCGTGCGCGATGCTCGAGAGCAACCCTGAGCCGACCGCCGACGAAGTGCGGCACGGCCTCACCGGCAATCTGTGCCGCTGCACCGGCTACACCCAGATCGTCGAATCCATCCTGAACGCCGCGGAGAAGATGCGTGGAAATTGAAAAGACACTGACCGTCGCTGCCCCGCCGCAGCGCGTATGGGCCCTGCTGCTCGATCCGCAGGTGATGGGCGGCTGCGTGCCGGGCATGAAGTCGATCGACGTGGTGAGCGACGTCGAGTACGTCGCGCTGATGCACGTGAAGATCGCCTTCATCAACGCCAAGTTCCGGCTCCGCACCACCATCGTGGAGCAGCGCGCGCCGAGCTACCTGCGCGCCGAAGGCACGGGCGAGGATGCGTCGGTCGCCAGCTCGCTGAAGCAGCAGAGCGAGATCTTCCTCACGCCGACCGCGGAAGGCGGCACCGAGCTGCGCATCAAGGTCAACGTCGACGTGCTCGGCCGCCTCGGCACCTTCGGGCTCAGCGTGATGAAGACCAAGGCCGACCGGATGTGGGAAGAGTTCGGCGCGAACCTTGCCGCGCGCATCGACGGAGGTGCGGTGCCGGCGGCACCGGCACCAGCGCCCAAGGCGGCGCCCGCCACCGCGCGCAAGCCCGCGCCGCAGGTGGTGCACGAAGCGGCCTCGGCCGTCGCGCCGGTTCTTTCCGACTGCGGCAGGCCGGTCGATGCCGCGCGCCCGCACGTCGCGGCGACGCGCACGACGAGCACGCACGAACGGGAACGGGAGCGGGAACCCGAAGCCGGCTGGTGGTCCCGCCTGCTCGGCGTGCGCAACGGCCGCTCCGCCAACGGCATGACGACGGATCGCTCGATCCGCATCGAGATCCGCCAGCGCGACAAGACGATCCACATCGAATGGCCGCTCGAAGGCGCGGACCAGTGCAAGGACTGGCTGCGAGAACTGCTCGCGAAGTGACGACGCGGCCGCTATGATGAGTCCGGCGCCGCAAGCATCGACCCCGGTCGGTGCACACGGCGCCACACGTCGCTCGGACGGTTCCGGGCGCTAACGTCAAGGAAACTCTTCATGTCATCCCCAGGCACGCGCCGCTTCGCGCGTATCGATCGCCTTCCCCCCTACGTCTTCAACATCACTGCCGAGCTCAAGCTCGCGGCTCGCCGGCGCGGCGAGGACATCATCGACATGAGCATGGGCAACCCCGATGGGGCGACCCCGGCGCACATCGTCGCCAAGCTGACCGAAGTCGCGCAACGGACGGACACGCATGGCTATTCGTCGTCCAAGGGCATCCCCAGGCTGCGCCGCGCCATCGCCCACTGGTATCGCGAGCGCTACGACGTCGAGATCGACCCGGAAAGCGAGGCCATCGTCACCATCGGCTCCAAGGAAGGGCTCGCGCACCTGATGCTCGCGACGCTCGATCGCGGCGACACGGTGCTGGTGCCGAACCCGAGCTACCCGATCCACATCTACGGCGCCGTGATCGCGGGCGCCGACATCCGCTCGGTGCCGATGGACCCGGATGTCGACTTCTTCGCCGAACTCGAAAAAGCGATCCGCGGCAGCTATCCCAAGCCGAAGATGATGATCCTCGGCTTTCCGTCGAATCCGACCGCGCAGTGCGTGGAGCTGGACTTCTTCGAACGCGTGATCGCGCTGGCGCGCAAGCACGAGATCCTGGTGGTGCACGACCTCGCCTATGCCGACATCGTGTTCGACGGCTGGAAGGCACCGTCGATCATGCAGGTCGAGGGCGCGAAGGACGTCGCGGTCGAGTTCTTCACCCTCTCCAAGAGCTACAACATGGCCGGCTGGCGCGTCGGCTTCATGGTCGGCAATGCCGAGCTGGTCGCGGCCCTGGCGCGCATCAAGAGCTACCACGACTACGGCTCGTTCACGCCGGTGCAGGTGGCGGCGATCGCGGCGCTCGAAGGCGACCAGCAATGCGTGCGCGAGATCGCCGGGCAGTACCAGCGCCGGCGCGACGTGCTCTACAAGGGCCTCATGGAGGCCGGCTGGCTGGTGGAGCGGCCCAAGGCGTCGATGTACATCTGGGCGAAGATCCCCGAACCCTACCGCTCGCTCGGCTCGCTCGAATTCGCCAAAGAGTTGCTGGCCAAGGCCAAGGTGTCGGTGTCGCCGGGCATCGGATTCGGCGACCTGGGTGACGACTACGTGCGCTTCGCGCTGATCGAGAACGAGTCGCGCATCCGGCAGGCGGTGCGGGGCATCAAGGCCATGTTCAAGGCGGATGGCCTGGTGAAGCCGGCTGCGGCCCCTGCGGCCGGCTGAACGGCGCGGCGGGTCCTGCGCCCGCCTGCGGCGGTATCAGGCCGCCGTCGCCGTCATGCCCGCCTGCGGCGCGCTGCGCTCGCGCAGCCACAGGATCAGGCCGCAGATGAACACGACCAGCTGCGTGCCGATCAGCATCGCGAAGCCGGCGAAGAAGCCCGAGGCCGAGCTGCCCGCCGTGCCCGCGCCGCCCGAGAGCGCAGCGATCACCGCCCCCATGAAGGCCGGCATGAAGCCCGCCACCAGGCTGCCCGTGCCGTTGACCACGCCGAAGGCGCTGGCCACGTGCTCGGGCCGCGAGCAGTACTGCACCGTGCTCGGGATCGCCGGGCTCATCAGGCCCCAGCAGAAGTTGGCCGCAATGAGCGAATAGGCGGCGACGTAGCGGTCCTGCGCGCTGATCGCCAGCAGCACCGACAGCGCCACGCCGACGCTCGCGCCCATGAAGATGAAGGGCACGTGCAGCCGCTCGATCCTGTCGATGATCACGCCGCCCAGCAGCACCGCGAGCACCGTCGCGTACTGGGGCAGCGATGCGAGCCAGCCCATTTCGCGCAGCGAGAAGCCGCGCGCTTCCTTGAGGTAGGCCGGCAGCCAGTTGCTGCCGCCCCAGAGATAGGCCAGCATGGCGGACGTCATCACCGTGATGAGCACGAGATGCCGCGTGTGCAAGGCGCCGCGCGCGATGCCCGCCACCTTGGCCATCGCCTCGCCGAAGGAACGCGGCTTGGCCTGGTTCACGTACGAGGCCGGCATGCGCACGAAGGCGACCACCAGCGGAATGCCCAGCAGGATGTTCAGGAGGCCCAGCACGTGGAAGGAGGTATCCCACGCATAGCTGGCCAGCAGATAGCCGACGAAGGGATAGCCCACCGCGAGCCCCAGCCCGGTGCCCATGTTGACGAAGGAGTTCGGCTTGCCGTTCTCGCGGTCCTCGTAGTGCGCCTTGATGTAGGACGAGGCCAGCGAGAACAGCGGCCCTTCGGAGACGCCGAGCAGGATGCGCGACGCGAGCAGCATGCCGTAGCCCGTGAACCAGGGCGTGACGAAGGTCACCACGCCCCAGAGGACGAGGCCCATGATCAGGCTTTTTCGCACGCCGAACAGCGCCGCGCAGAACGGCGTCAGCACGAAGGCCGAGACGCCGTAGCCGACCATGAAGGCGGTCGCGAGCAGGCCCTGGCTGACCCGGTCGGAGGCGGCGATGCCCATGTGGCCGAGGAAGGCCGGGTCGGTGATCAGGACCGCGATGTTGATGCGGTCGACGTAGGAGATGGCGACGATCACGAACAGCGTGATCACGCCGTACCAACGAAATTGCCTGGCTTGCATCGCTTGCTCCGGCTCAGATATCCAGGACCAGCGGGCCGCGCTTGCAACCGGAAACGCAGATCATGATGGTCTTGTTGGCAGCCTGTTCGGCCTTGGTCAGTATGCCGTCGCGATGGTCGATCTCGCCCGAGACCACCTTCGTTTCGCAGGCGCCGCAGACGCCTTCCTTGCAGCTGTGGTCGGGGCTCAGGCCGGCATCGATCAGGCTGTCGAGGATCGACTTGCCCGGCGGCACTTCGACCGACTTGCCGCTCTTCGCGCATTCGACGACGAAGGCCTCGCTCGCCGCCGGCGCTTCGACATGCGCCGCCGCGAAGCGCTCGATGTGCGCATGCGGCAAGCCGAGCTGCTCGCAGGCCTTCTCGAAGCTGTCGAGCATCGGCGTCGGGCCGCAGCAGTAGTAGTGGCTGTCGGCGCCCTTGCCGGCCAGCAGCTCGGCGAGCTTGGGCGGCGCGCCCTTCTCGTCATCGAAGTGCCAGGTGAGCTGCACCGACTTCTCGGCCGCCAGCGCGCCGATCGCCTCGCAGAAGGCAGCTTCCTTGCGGGTGCGCGCGCAGTAGAGCATCTCCACCGGCCTGCCGATCGCCACGAGGCGCTGCAGCATGCACCAGATCGGCGTCACGCCGATGCCCCCGGCCACCAGCACCGAGCGCTCGGCGCCCTCTTCGAGCTTGAAGTTGTTGCGCGGCGCCGAGATCGGCAGCGTCATGCCCACGCGCAACTGCTGGTGCACGTAGCGCGAGCCGCCGCGGCTCTTGCGGTCGTTGAGCACGCCCACCACGTAGCGCTGGCGGTCGCTCGAAGGGTTGCACAGCGAGTAGCTGCGCACCAGGCCGTTGGGCAGGTGCAGGTCGATGTGGGAGCCGGCCTCGAAGGCGGGGAAATCCACGTCCGGCGAAGCCGGGCGGAACTCGACGCTGACGATGCCGTCGGCTTCATAGCGCATCGTGTGCACCAGGGCGTTCAGCGTGGGGGAAGACATGGCGGGAACCTCGAAGAAACGATTCAGTTGGCGGTGCGCAGGTCGACGTCGAGCCGCGCGAAGGCGTCGATCTCGACGCGGAGTTCGGGAAACACCAGCGCGCTGACCGCGACCAGGGTGGAGGCCGGGTAGGCGCACTCCGGCAGCTGCGCGAAGAAGTCGCGCCGGGCACGCCCGACCTCGTCCTTGTCCGCGATGTCGGTCACGTACACCACGAGCTTCACGATGTTGTGGATGCCGCCCCCTGCCGCTTCGAGCAGGGCCTGCACCTTGCGCAGCACCACCAGCGTCTGCTCGTAGGCGCCGAGCGGCCGGCCCGCCTGCGCGGCGTCGCGCGTCGCGGGATGCGCCGTCTGCCCCGACAGCACCACCTCCTGGCCGACGACGAGCGCGTTGGACCAGATGGCATGCGGCAGATCGGGCACGGCCTCGCAGGCGACGCGGCGCACGGGCATGGCGGCCTGGGTGGTCATGCGGACTGCGAGGCGGCTTCGATCTGCTGCCGCGCGAGGCCACGCAGGTGGCGGCGCAGGCGCACGATGCCCAGGTCGTGCTGGTAGAGCTGCTCGTGCTGGTTGGCATCGGGCTCCATGTTCTCGATCAGCACGCGGTCCTGCTCGAGCACGTGCCAGTGGCGCGCTTCGAGGCGGTTCTTGTAGAGGAAGCGCCAGGTATCGCGCTCCCAGCCCTTGGGCAGCTTGCGCACGCGCCAGTGGAAGGCGCACGACAGCGTCGGCGAGATCGGCGTGTAGCTGCCGACGATGATGAAGTTGCCGCCCGGGCCGCCGGTCTTCGGGTACGGGATCTCCAGGCGCATCCAGTGCACGCCGGTGTCGGCCCACTCGGTCCAGTCGAAGTTGACGTTGCGCTGGCCTTCCTTCTCGAACACGAAGCCGGTGTCGGTCGCGCGGATGCCGAACTTGGCCTTCGAATCGCCTTCGGCCATCGAGTGCGACTGCTTGTGCAGGAAGGTGCCGTGCATCGGGTCCATCACGTTGTCGAGCACGTAGCGGTAGTCGCCCTTCCACTCCGCGTAGCAGAGGAAGTGCGAGTACTCGTCCTCGTTGGTGAGCTGCTCGGGCAGCACCAGCGGCGGCGGCGTCTCGACATCGTCCTTCGAGTTGTAGAGCCACACCGCGCCGGCCTTCTCCTGCACGTGGAAGAAGCGCGTCGCGTGCGAGCCTTCGAGCTTGCAGCCCGGGCTGCCGGGCACCTTGGTGACCACGCCGTCGCAGCGCACTTCGACGCCGTGGTAAGGGCACGAAAGGCGATCGCCCAGGATCACGCCCTGCGACAGCGGCGCACCGCGGTGCGGGCAGCGGTCTTCGAGCGCATGCAGCTTGCCCGCGTGGTCGCGCCAGAACGCGAACTTGCGGCCGAGCCGGCGCAGCGAAACCGGCCGTTCCTTGATGAGGCTCGACGGGCAGATCGGATACCAGAGGTCCTTGAGGCCAACTTCGAGCAGTTGGTCGACGGGATCGACTTGGATGGGAATGGTCGTCATGGTGGGTTCCTCGAATGAAGAATGAATGTCGGGCGGATCAGTTGCCGAGCGCGGCGATCTCTTCGCGGTAGATGGCCTCGGTCCAGAGCTGGCCGCTCGGGCTCGTGATGCCATCGCGATTGAGCGCCTCCACCAGACCCGTCAGGTCATGGACACCTGCGGCATAGGCGCGCTCGATCGCGTCGCCGAGCAGGTCCTCGTAGGTGGTGGGGGTGCGCGTGCGCGCCTGATGCGGTTCGAGAATGCGGTCGGTCATGGTTCGCTCCATCTGGGTTTAATAGGACGTGCGTAAGGGTTGCGTTCGGCGCGGCCTCACTGGCCGCCGTTGCGTACGCGCTCGCGGATGCGTTCGCGCACGGGGACGAAGTCGTAGGTCGGGTAGCACTCGGTGCTGAACACGCCCCACGCACGTCGTTCGAGTTCGAGGTTCACCAGCGGCAGCTTCTCGGGCGGCAGCTCCAGCGTCAGGATCTGGCCCAGCCCCATCGCCACCGTCCACGAGACGATGCGCGTGCCTTCCGGCGGGAACGACTCCCACCAGTCGCTGGCCTTCATGCGCGATTGCACGTCGTCCAGCGTGAGGCCGGGGTGATGCTTCATCACGATCGTGAGAAGCATCGTCGGCGAAGCGGCGGCTGCGGTGCTCATGCTCTGCTTGTCTCCTTGGCTCTTCGGTCTATTCGGCGACGATGTTGCGCGCCTTGATGATCTGGGCCCAGACCTTGGTCTCGTCGCGCATCGCGGCGGCGAACTCGGCCGGCTTCATGGTCGAGGCGGTCATGCCCTGCGCCTGCAGGCGCTCGCGCACCTCGGGCTGCGCCAGCATCTCGGCCGCGTCCTTCGCGAGCTGCTCGACCACGGCCGGCGGCGTGCCGGCGGGCGCCAGCAGGCCATACCACGAGGTCACGTTCACGCCCTGGATGCCCTGCTCCGCCAAGGTCGGGATCTCGGGCGCCACCGGCGTGCGCCTGGTATCGGTGATGCCCAGTGCGACCAGCTTGCCGCTCTTGATGAACTGCAGCGTGCCCGGCAGGTTGCTGAACATCAGCGGCACCACGCCGCCCAGCACGTCGTTGAGCGCCGGCGCCGTGCCCTTGTACGGCACGTGTATCAGGTCGACGCCGGCCTGCTGCTTGAAGAGCTCGCCGGCCAGATGCAGGCCGCTGCCGACGCCCGGCGACGCATACGACAGGCTGCCCGGCTTGGCCTTGGCCTGTGCGACGAGGTCCTTCGCGCTCTTGATGCCCGCACCCGGCGCGGCCACGAGCACGTTGGGCGCCTTCGCCAGCATCGTGACCGGCACGAAGTCCTTCTCGATGTTGAACGGGAAGTTCGGCATCAAGGTCGGGTTGATCGTCAGGTTGCCGGCCGGCACCACCAGCAGCGTGTGGCCGTCGCCCTTGGCGCGCTTGACCCGGTCCATGCCGATGTTGCCCGCCGCGCCCGCGGCGTTGTCGACCACGGCCACCTGGCCGTAGCGCTTGGCGAGGCCGTCGGACAGGATGCGCGCCAGCGTGTCGACGGGCCCGCCCGGCGGGAACGGCGAGACGATCGTGAAGCGATCGCTGCCGAGCTGCTTCTGTGCTTCGGTCTGCGCATACGCCGACGTCAGGGCCCCCAGGGCCAGCAGCGTGGTGCCGAGCAGGCGAAACATGGAAGTACGGCGATTCATGGTCATGAGCTTCATTTCTTCTCGGTCAAGAACTTGCCTTCGGGCCCTTGCACGTTCTTCTGGCGGCGGGTATTGCCGTCGAGGCCGCCTTCGACCGCCCACTCCGCGAACACGGTCGGGCCGGGCTCGAATTCGCGCGGCTGCCAGTCGCCGGTGAGCTGGTCTTCGTCCGCGTAGTACTCGATCAGGCCGCCGGCCGGGTTCTTGAAGTACCAGAAGTAGGCCGACGAAATCGGGTGGCGGCCGGGGCCGAGCTGCGTCTCCCAGCCCTTGCGCGAGAAATGCAGGCCGCCGCCGAACACCTCGTGGATGTCGCGCACGGTGAAGGCCACGTGGTTGAGGCCGCGCTTGCCCGAGGGAAGCTGCAGCAGGAACAGGTCGTGGTGGCCGCCGTCCGGCGCGCAGCGCATGAAGGCGCCGCGGTTCGGGTAGCTGTCGGAGCCGACGAAGCCGAAGCGCTCGGCATAGAAGGCGCTGGTGCCCTTCACATCGCTGACGAAGAAGACCACGTGGCCCACTTCGATCGGCGTCGCGCGTTCGTAGATCGGCGCCGGCTGGTCGATGCGCTGCTTGGCGTTCCAGGTGTTCATCGCGCCGCACTCGACCTCGACCGCACGCTTGCGCGAGACCTGCAGGCGCACCGCGAGGCCGTTCGGGTCGATGCAGCCGATGCGGCGTGCGCCCTCGACCTTGGCGTCGATGAAGCCCGGGTCCTTGGCGATCGCGGCGGCATAGCGGTCGAGGTCGGCGTCGTTCTCGACGCCCCATACCACTTCGAGCAGGGTCGGGCCCTCCTCCATCGCGACCGGCAGGCCCGGCTTGCCGAGCGCGGCGACCACCACGCGGCAGCCGTTCAGGCACTCGAAGACGAGCTCGTCGGCGGCCTCGGACTTCAGGGCGAGGCCCCAATCCTGGAAGAAGGTGCGACAGACGGTGAGGTCATCTGCCCCGTAGGTGATCTGGTCAATGCCCAAGACGCTCATTTCGTTCTTCCTGTCAGTTCGCCCACGGCAGGGGCTGCTCGTTGGTGCCCCAGTACATGCTCTTCTGCTCCATGTACTGGAAGATGCCTTCGCGGCCCTTCTCGCGGCCCAGGCCGCTGTCGCGCCAGCCGCCGAACGGCGTCGAGACCGAGAACTGCTTGTAGGTGTTGACCCAGACGGTGCCCGCCTGCACCGCGCGGCCGAGCTTCCAGGCGCGCTTGAAGTCGCGGCTCCAGACGCCGGCGGCCAGCGCGTAGACGCTGTCGTTGGCCTGCGCGATCAATTCTTCCTCGCGGTCGAAGGGCATCGCGACGAGCACCGGGCCGAAGATTTCCTCCTGGGCAATGCGTGCGTTGTTGGTCAGGCCTTCGAGGATGGTCGGCGTGTAGAAGTAGCCCTTGTCGAGCCCATTGCCGTGCGGGCGCACGCCGCCGGTGCGGATGTGCCCGCCCTCGGAGACACCGAGTTCCACGTAGCGCTCGATGCTCTCGCGGTGACGCGCGGTGATCAGCGGTCCCATCTGCGTGCGCTCGGAAGCCGGGTCGCCCACTCGCAGCGCATTGGCGCCTTCGACCAGGTGCGTAAGGAACTCGTCGTAGATGTCGCGCGCCACGAACAGCCGGGAGCCGGCGATGCACGATTCGCCCGAGCTGCTGAAGATGCCGTAGAGCACGCCCTTGACCGCGTGGTCGAGGTCCGCGTCCTCGAGCACCATGGTCGGCGACTTGCCGCCGAGTTCGAGCGACACCGGCATCATCTTGTCGGCCGCGATGTGCGCGATGTGCTTGCCGGTGGTGGTGCCGCCGGTGAAGGACACGCGCTTGACCAGCGGGTGCTTGGTGATCGCGTCGCCGATGACCGAGCCCTTGCCCGGCAGCACGCTCACGATGCCCTTGGGCACGCCGGCTTCTTCGCAGATGCGGGCCAGTTCGAGCGCCATGACGGGCGTGACTTCGGCGGGCTTGACGACCACCGCGCAACCCGCGGCGAGGGCCGGCGCCAGCTTCTGCGCCTCGCTCGCGATCGGCGAGTTCCACGGCGTGATCGCGGCGACGACGCCCATCGGCTCGTGCACGCTCATCGTGACGAAGGGGCCGCGCGAAGGCGTGATGGTTTCTTCGAGCGTCTCGAGCGCGGCAGCGAAGAACTGGAAGGTGCCGGCGGCGCTGGCGACCAGGGCGCGCGTCTCGTTGATCGGCTTGCCGTTGTCCAGGCGCTGCTTCTGCGCCAGGGTCTCGGCCTCGGCGCGGATCAGGTGCGCCACGCGGTGCAGCACGGCAGCGCGCTCGTGCGGCAGCTTCTGCGCCCAGCCGCTTGTGCGGAAGGCATGGTCGGCACGGGTGATGGCTTCTTCGACATCGGCCAGGCTCGCGGCCCTCAGGCGCGCGATCGGCTCGCCGGTCGCCGGATAGAGGCTCTCGTAGACATCGCCGCCGCCCAGGCGCCATTCGCCGGCAACGTTGATGGGGAGAAGTTCGGAGGAAATCATGGGTGGCTCGCTTCCGGGCTTCAGATCGTGAGGGGCGCGACTCTGTTGCGCAGCGCGCGCACAGCGCTGTAGACGGTCAGCGCCGAGGTCTTCGGGTTGGCTGCCAGCGGCTTGTTGCGCATGGTCAACTCGAAGTTGCCGAACGCGCCCTCGGCTTCGACGGTGTGGACGTTCTCGGCGACCGTCGGGTCGGCGATCAGGCGCACGCTGGTGCGATCGAGGCCGAGGCCGGCGAGGGACACGGTCGCCGCGACGTTGGCGTTCTTCGGATAGAGCGTCGCGGCTTCGCGCGCGCTGCCCTCGAAGATCACGGTGGCGCCGGTCAGCGCGCCGAGATCGCGGCCCTGCTCGGCCGGCGTGCCCTTCCAGGCGTGCGGCGGCTTGCGGCCGGTGTAGCGCACGCTGTCGAGCCCGCCGATGCGGGCCGCGGCCAGCGCATCGATGGCGCCGATCGCGCCGGCAATCAATTGCACCTGCGTCTTGCCGGCGACCGCCGCGGCTTCGAGCTTCTCGGCGAAGCCCTGCGCCGAAAGCGCGCCGACGGAGGCCACGACGCAAGGCGTGCCGCGCTGCAGCGCGGGCAGCACATGCGCCTCGATCGCGGCATGGCCTGCGGCTTCGACCACGAGATCGATGCCATCGGCCGGTACCGCCGACACCACCTGCGCGCCGGGCGCGAGCCGCGCGGCCACGTCCTTCGTGGCCGCGAAGGCCTCGGCGGGCACGACGATGGCGGCCACCGACAGGCCAGCGTCTTCGCGCAGCAGTTCGAGCGCCGCGGTGCCGATGGCGCCGCAGCCGATCAGAGCGATGCGAACGGTCATTGCCGGTGCCCCGCTCACTTGCCGCCGCCGAGCGCGGGGATCTGCGTGATCTTGTTGGTCGGCGGACCCGCGAAGGTGCTCTTGAAGCTGCCGATCGAGAGCATATCGATCTCGAGCAGGAACGGGCCGTCGGTCGACAGCGCTTCGTCCAGGCGTGCGGGCAATTGGTCGAGGCCGGTCACGCGGGCATGCGGCAGCGCGATCGACTTGCACAGCAGGTCGTAGTCGGGCGTGTGCAGTTCGGCGTAGCAGCGGCGGCCGCCGTACTGCACGTCCTGGATGTTCTTGATGACGCCGTAGCTCTTGTCGTTCATGAGCACGATCACCATCGGGGCCCTCTCCTGCACCATGCAGGCGAGCTCGCCGAGGTTCAGGATGAAGCCGCCGTCGCCGGCCAGGCAGAAGGTCTTGCGGCCCGAGCCGGTGACTGCCGCACCGATCGCGGCGCCGATCGCCATGGGCATGCCCTGGCCGATGCCGCCGCCGGTGGCGTGCACGCCGGCGCTGGGTTCGAAGATGCGCAGCTCGCGGTTGCCCCAGGTGCTGTTGGAGACGGTCACGTCGCGCACCCAGTTGAAGTTGCGGCCGGCGGCCGTCTGGAGCTGGCGCACGAGTTCGGCGTAGGGTCCGAGGCCGTCACGCAGCGACGCGACCGCTTCGTCGTGGGCCGCGCGCAGGTCGCTCAGCAGCTTCGGATCGGCCTTGTACTTGGCGGCTTCGAGGCGGTCGGCCAGGCCTTCGAGCGCGAGGGCCGAGTCACCGCAGACGAAGGCGTCGGTCGTGTAGCAGCGGCCTTCGACGGCGCCGTCGGCGTCGACGCGATAGAGCGGACGCGGGAGCTTGAGCTCGTACTTCAGCGTTTCGTTGCCGCGCAGGCGCGAGCCGACGACGAGCATCGCGTCGCAGGTCTGGTAGAAGTTCTCGACCGGCTTCTGGATGTTGTAGGCGCCGAGCGAGCCCGGATCGTCCTCGGGCACCGTGCCGCGGCCTTGCGTGGTGGTGACGACGCCGAAGCCGAGCTTCTGCAGGCGCTTGATGGCCGCGCCGGCGTGGCGGGCGCCGCCGCCGACCCACAGCAGCGGGCGCTTGGCCTTCGCGAGGTTCGCGGCCAGCGCGTCGAGCCCGGCCTTGGAGGGCACGGCCGCCTCGATCGGCAGCGGCGAGAGGTCTTCCGGCATCGTGACGAGCGCGGACTGGATGTCGATCGGGATCTCGACGCTGACCGGGCCGGTCGGCGCCGTGAGCGCGACCTGCACCGCGCGCTTGAGCGTGCCGAGCACGTTCTCGACGCTGCGCACGCGGAAGGCGGCCTTCGAGACGGCCTTGAGCATGGTGAGCTGGTCCGGTGCCTCGTGGATGTACGACATGCCCTTGTCGATGTAGGGCGTCTCGATCTGGCCGGTGATGTGCAGCACCGGAGCGCCTGCGGTCAGCGCCTCGACCATGCTGCCGGCGATGTTCCCTGCGGCCGGGCCGGTGCTCGTGACCGCCACGCCGAGGCTGGCGGTCGAACGCGCATAGGCGTCGGCCATGTTGCCCGCACCCGCTTCGCCGCGCGCCGAGATGAAGCGGATCGCGCCGCGCTGGGCGAAGGCATCCAGGATCGGCATGTTGTGGATGGAGATGACGCCGAACGCAGCCTTGACGCCGCACTGTTCGAGGAAGGCCGCGACGACTGCGCCGACGGTGACTGTGGGTTGCATATCAGTTCTCACTGGATCTTTGTGGGAAGGAGCGCTTCAACTCGCGCGGCCGAGGCGGGGGACACCGCGGATCCGGCTTTGCCGGGCCGCTGGTGTCGCCCCCTCGAGGGGGTGCAGAAGCCACACGAAGTGGGCAAGGCTGGGGGTGGGCTCATGCATTTCGGGAATGGCCTCCGGAGATATCTATGTGGGCACCCGTCGTATACGAAGCGAGGGGCGAAGCGAGGAAAAGGATGGCGCGCGCGGCTTCGATCGGAAGTCCGAGGCGGCCCATCGGGATGTGCTTGGTCCTGGCGAGCTGGCCGCTCCAGGTCGGCCAGTCCTGCGACTTGTCTTCGCGCGCCTCGAAGCGGCGGCGCCACTGGCCCGACTCGACGAGGCCGATGAGGATGCCGTTGACGCGCACGCCCTGCGGCGCGAACTCGGTGGCCATCGAGCGCACGAGGTTCAGCAGGCCCGCGCGTGCGGCCGAGGTGGCGACCATGTGCGGCTCGGGCTGGCGCGCGAGCAGCGAGTTGGCGCAGACGATGGCCGCGTCGCCGAGCACCACGCGCTGGGCCACGAGCTGCGGCAGGAAGGCGCGCGTCGGGTTGATGACCGAGAAGAACTTGAGGTGCAGTTCCTCCATCCACGCCGAATCCTCGGTGTTGGCGAAGGTGCTGACGCGCCCCTGCCCCGCGTTGTTGATGAGCATCGACGCGGCGCCGAGCGCGGCCTCGCTCTCGGCGGCGAAGCTCTGCACCGATGCGGCGTCGAGCACGTCGCAGGTGCGGGCGAACAGTTCGGCCTGCGGGAACCTGGCGCGCAGGCCGGCCACCGCACCGTCGAGGCGCTCGGCATTGCGGCCGCACAGCGCGACCGAGGCGCCGCATTCGACCAACTGCTCCACCGTCGCAAGGCCGATGCCCGAGGAGCCGCCGGTCACGACCGCGACGCGGCCTGCGAGCGCATCGGGCGCGAAAAAGGGGGTGGAGATCGTGGGCGTGGTCATGATCGTCTCAGGCGCGGCCGCCGTTGCGCAGCGGAACCACCTTGGCCGAGGCGGCGGGCGAATAGTTCAGGAGGCCGGAGATGGCGTCGGCGGTGTCGCGCACGCGCCGGACCATTTCGTCCATGCGGTTCTCCTCGATGTGGCCGGAGGTGATGGTCGCGCCCAGCGCCGCCACGATGTGGCCGCTGTGGTCGCGCACCGGCGCGGCGATGGTGGAGATGTTCGATTCGAAGAAGCCTTCGCCCAGCACGTAGCCGCGCGTGCGGTCGGCCTGGACCATGTCGAACAGCTCGGTGACCGTCTTCGGCGTGCTCGGCGAGAAGGTCTCCAGCCGCTCCTCGGGATAGAGCGCGCGCAGTTGCGGCAGGCTCAGGTCCTCGAGCAGGATGCGGCCGAGCACCGTGGCGTGTGCGGGCAGGCGCGTGCCGACCGTGACCGAGCTGGCGAACGGCGTCGGCGGCGCGACCTTGGCGACGTAGACGATCGAACGGCCGTCGCGCACCACGAGGTTGCAGGGCGTGCGCAGGTCCTCGCAGAGGCGCTGCAGCAGCGGCGTGCCGAGCTGCGTGAGTTCGAGCGACGCCAGGTACTCGAAGCCCAGGCGCAGCACCGCGAGGCCGAGGCGGTAGTCGCGGCCGCCTTCGGCCTTTTCGAGGAAGCCCATGTTCTCGAGCGTCGTGAGCAGGCGGAAGACCGTCGAGCGCGGCAGGTCGAAACGGCGCGCGAGTTCGGGCGCGGACAGCGTGCGGTTCTCGCGGCTGAATTCGCACAGCACGCGAAGGCCGCGCTCCAGCGCCGGAACGTTGTACCGGTCGGCGCCCTCTTCGATCACTTCATTGCCAGGGGTGGTCATAGGTCTCTGGTTCTGTTGCTTGTTGTTCGGCTCAGGCCGCCAGGGCTTCGCGCAGCAGGGGCGCCACCACGGCAGGCCGCTCCACATAGCTGGCATGGCCCGCGCCGGGGAGCAGCTCGAGCGCGACGCCGCATCGGCGCGCGACTTCTTCGCAGGCGGCCGGCGTGGTGACCACGTCGAGCTCGCCGCAGGCGACGCGCACCGGCATCGCGGGCGGCAGGTCGGCCAGCAGGTCGGCGCCGCAGAGCAGTTCGACGGCCTGACGGTACCCGCGGTCGTTCAGGCGCGCCATGTTCCAGCGCACCCATTGGCGCGCGACTTCGCTGGCGTTGTCCGACACCAGGCGGCCCGAGCGATGGGCGGCCATGCCGGCGACGCCGAGTTGGTCGAGCGTGCCGAGCCGTTCGCTGCGAACGCGCTGGCTGGCCTCCGGGCGCGTGCCGTAGCCGGCGGCCGGGCTGATGAGCACCAGCCGGCGGATGCGCGCGGCCAGCGGCGAGCCCGCACGGGCCGCCGAGGCCGCCGTCAGCGCGCCGAGCGAATGACCGACCAGCACGCAGGATTCGATTTCCATCGCATCGAGCAGGCCGAGCAGGCGCTTCGCATAGTCGGCCGCCTTCGGCACGTCTGGCGTGAGCGGCGTCGAGGCGCCGTAGCCCGGTGCGTCCCACGCGATCAGCCGCGCATCCGCTTCGAGCAGCAGCGCCGTATCGAGCCACGACGCGGCACCCGAGCCGATGCCGTGCAGGCACACCAGCGCCGGACCGGCGCCGCATTCGCGCACCGAGACCACGCCGCCGCCCTGCACCGGCACGCTGCGCGCGGGAAAGCGCGCCTCGAGCCGGGCCACTTCGGCCTCGGGCAGCAGGGAGATGTCGGTCACGGCAGCGTCGCTCATCGCAGCACCTCAGCGCTTGATTTTTGCGAGCGGGTGATCCGCGGGATAGGTCGGCGTGATCGGCTTCTTGGCGCCGAGCATCACGCACATCAGCGCGTCTTCGTCGCCGATGTTGATCTCTTCGCGGTACACGCCGGGCGGCACCGACACGACGTCGCGGTCGGTCAGCACGGTTTCGTAGCGCTCGCCTTCGGGCGTGGTCAGCACCAGCTTGAGCTTGCCGCGCATGACGAAGAACACTTCCTCGACGTCGACGTGGATGTGCGGCGGGCCTTCATGGCCGGCCGGGATGACCATCGTCGAGAAAGTGAAGTTCTCCGCCGGGATGGTGTGAACGTCGCTCGCCACGCCGGTGCCGCCGGTGCCGATGTAGCGCATCTGCGCACGGCGGAACTTGGGGTCGTAGTCGGCCTGGAACTTGAGGGCGTTCCAGTCGTACTTGCGGGTCGAGAAACGTGCGATGCGGGTGGTCATCCACTCCTCGAAGCTCGCGCCTTCGGGGCGAGCCCAGCTCGCTTGTTCGTTGTCGACGTTCTTTTGCTCGGACAGATCGCTCATCAGGTACTCCTTGGTCGAAAAAATCAGTGCATGACGAAGCCGCCGTTGACGGCCAGCAGTTGGCCCGTCACGAAGCGCGACAGGCCGGACAGGCCGAACAGCACCGCGCCGCAGACGTCCACCGCCTGCTGCTCGCGCGGAATCGAGCGGCCTTCGAGATATTTCTGGTGCCGTGCCATCGGCACGTATTCGGTGGCCTCCACCAGCGTGAGGCCCGGCGCCACGGCGTTGACCGTGATGCCGTCGCCACCCCACTCGCGCGACAGCGAGCGCGTCATGGAGATGACCGCACCCTTGCTCGATGCGTAGGCCAGCAGGTTGGGCGCGCCCCACAGCGCGGTGTCGGACGCGAGGTTGACGATCGCGCCGCGGCCGCTGCTGGCGAGCGCAGGCTGGCAGGCGCGGCTCATGAGCCAGGTGCCGCGCACATTGACGTTCATCACGCGGTCCCACATCTCGATCTCGAGCGCGTGGGCATCGCGGCCGCCGGAATTGGTGATCGCGGCGTTGTTCACCAGGCCGTCGAGGCCGCCGAGCAGGCGCACCGCCTCGTCGGCGCCGGCGCTGATCGATGCCGGGTCGGACAGGTCGATCGCCAGCGCATGCGCGTTGAAGCCCGCGTCGCGCAGCGCCTCTGCCTCGGTCTGCGCGAGGTCCGCCAGGATGTCGGCCAGCACCACGCTGGCGCCGGATCGGGCGATGCACTTGGCAAACGCCAGGCCCAGGCCGCGTGCGGCGCCGGTCACGAGCACGCGGCGGCCCTTGAGCAGGTCGGCCGGCAGTTCGGCGAGCAGCGCATCCAGGCTGGCGGGATCGGCGGTGGTGTTCACAGCAGCGGTCATGGTGTTCAGTCGGCCTGGATGCCCAGTTCCTTGATGATTCGCCCGAAGCGCTCGAAATCCGAGGCGTTGGTCTTCGCCAGCGTTTCGGGCGTGCCGCCGAGCGGCAGTGCGCCGAGCGTCGCCATGCGCGCCACCACGTCGGGCATCCTGATGATTTCGTTGAAGTGGGCGTTGAGCGTCTTCACGACTTCGGGCGGCATGCCCTTGGGCCCGAAGAGGCCGTGCCAGGCGGTGATCTCCACGTCCTTCACGCCCAGTTCCTGGAAGGTGGGCACGTTCGGCGCGAGCGGCGAACGCTGCTTGTCGGCCACGGCCAGCACGTTCAGCTTGCCGCCCTGCAGGTACGGATCCACCGGGCCCAGCGTGATGTAGGTCAGCGGCACGTGCCCGCCCAGCACGTCGTTGATGGCGGGCGCGACGCCCTTGTACGGCACGTGCGCCAGCTTGAGGCCGGTGGCCTTGTTGACCATCTCGCCGAGGATGTGCATGGGGGAACCGCTGCCCGGGCTGGCGAAGCTCAGTTGCTGCGACTTCGCGGCGGCCGTGAGGTCCTTGAAGCTCTTGATGCCGGAGGCCGAGCTCGACACCAGTGCCAGCGGCAAGGTGCCGGTCTGGATGACCGGGGTGAAGCCGTTCAGCACGTCATAGCCGCCCGAGCCGGTCTTGAGCACGAGCTGCGCGATGGAGAAAGTGCTCGGCGCGAACAGCAGCGTGTAGCCGTCGGCCGGCGCCTTGGAGACGAGGCTGCTGCCGATGACGCCGCTGGCGCCCGGCTTGTTGTCGATCACGACGGCCTGCCCGATGCGGGTGGAGAGCTTCTCGGCGTAGAGGCGGATGAGCGCATCGGTGTCGCCGCCGGCCGGGTAGGCCACCACGATGGTGATCGGCTTGCTCGGATAGCTTTGCGCCCAGAGCGGGCCGGCGCCGGTGGCGGCCGCCAGCGACAGGGCGAGGGTCAGGGCTTGGCGACGTGTCTGCTTCATCATGGTGGTCTGCAATCCGTACGAGGTTGAAACTGAAAACCGGCCTCCACTCCGGATGCAGATCAGCGGGTCGGGACGCCCGCCTTGTTTGCTCCGGATTCGTTTCACTAATAAAACAGTGATCTATTGGTGAAACGATGGAAGGAGAATATGACGAAATCCATTGGCAGACATAGGTAAAAACCCTAGGCATTACCTCTGCTTACAGCCCGAAGCCTCTTCGGTTCAGCGGCGGCTCGCCCGGCGCGTGCCTGCACCCGAGGGGCTGAAGGGCACCTGACTTCGGCCGCCCGGAGAAACCCCGAGCGCGCAGACGGCTGTTCGACAGCTTCGCTTCCTACGATGAGCCGGACGCAACCCGCCCACTTCCGGAGACACCCATGACCTCAGCCACTCTGGCGCCGGGGAACACCGCGCCTCGCCACGGCACATCCAAACTCGGCGCCGTGCTGCGCGTGACGAGCGGCAACTTCCTCGAGCAGTTCGACTTCTTCCTGTTCGGCTTCTACGCCACCTACATTTCCAAGGCCTTCTTCCCGGCCAGCAGCGAATTCGCCTCGCTGATGCTGACTTTCGCGGTGTTCGGCGCCGGCTTCCTGATGCGGCCGCTCGGCGCGATCGTGCTCGGCGCCTACATCGACAAGGTCGGCCGGCGCCAGGGCCTGATCGTGACCCTGGGCATCATGGCCAGCGGCACGGTGCTGATCGCCTTCGTGCCGGGCTACGCCACGATCGGCCTCATCGCGCCGGTGCTCGTGCTGCTCGGGCGGCTGCTGCAGGGCTTCTCGGCGGGCGCCGAGCTGGGCGGCGTGTCGGTCTATCTCTCGGAGATGGCGACGCCCGGCCACAAGGGCTTCTACACCTCGTGGCAGTCCGCGAGCCAGCAGGTGGCGATCGTGCTGGCCGCGGCGCTGGGCTTCGCGCTCAACGAGATGCTCGATCCGGCCGCGCTCTCGGCCTGGGGCTGGCGCATCCCCTTCTTCGTCGGCTGCATGATCATCCCGTGCATCTTCGTGCTGCGCCGCTCGCTGCAGGAGACCGAAGCCTTCCAGGCGCGCAAGCACCATCCGAGCACACGCGAGGTGTTCCAGTCGATGACGCGCAACTGGCGCATCGTGCTGGCCGGCATGCTGCTGGTCGCGATGACGACCACGACCTTCTACCTCATCACGGTCTACACGCCGACCTTCGGCAAGACCGTGCTGCACCTGAGCGCACGCGACAGCCTCGTCGTCACCCTGCTGGTGGCGGTGACCAACTTCATCTGGCTGCCGATCGGCGGCACGCTGTCGGACCGCATCGGCCGCAAGCCGCTGCTGCTGGCGGTGACGGTGCTCGCCATCCTCACCGCCTACCCCGCGATGCACTGGCTCGCCGCGGCGCCGAGCTTCGGCCGGATGCTCGACGTGCTGCTGTGGTTCTCGTTCCTGTTCGGCATGTACAACGGCGCGATGGTGGTGGCCCTGACCGAAGTGATGCCGGTCGAGGTCCGCGTGGTGGGCTTCTCGCTCGCCTACAGCCTCGCGACCGCCGTCTTCGGCGGCTTCACGCCCGCGATCTCGACCTGGTTGATCGAGACCACCGGCGACAAGGCCGCGCCCGCGTACTGGCTTAGCGTGGCCGCCCTGTGCGGGCTGGGCGCGACGCTCGCGCTCTATCGCAAGGGACGCCGGCCGGCCGCTGCGACCGCATAGCGCTCCCCCCCAACGGACACAGGCCGGAGGGAGGATGGCGGATCCCCGAGGCCGGTGATATCGTCCGCGCAGCTGAGAAAGGCTGGCGATCATGAGCGAAGCAGGCTCACCGTTGGATGCCGAATCGCGGGCGGCTGCGCCGCTCGGGTGCCCCCGGTGCGGAGCCCCGTTCAAGCCAGGTGCCAAATTCTGTTCCGAATGCGGCGCGCGCCTGATCAGCGCGGCCCAGCTGGAACGCCGCCCGCTCACCGTCCTGTTCTGCGACCTGGTCGACTCCACCGCGATGGTCGCAGGCGCGGACCCCGAAGACGCACGCACGCTGCTGACGACGTTCCACCGCGCCGTGACGGCCGCCATGCGGGAATTCGGCGGCCACGTCGCGCGCTTCATCGGGGATGCGGCGCTGGTGTACTTCGGCTATCCGGAGACGCAGGAAGACGACGCCGAGCGCGCGATCAATGCCGCGATCGAAGCGTCCAGGCAGGTCCGGGCGTTGAAGGATCCCCAGGGCCGCCCCCTGCAATCGCGCATCGGCATCGCAACCGGTCTGGTCGTGATCGGCAATCTGCACGAGGAGATGACGCCCGATGTGCTGGATGTCGCCGGCGAGGCGCCTCACCTCGCCGCGCGGCTCCAGGCGGTCGCAGAACCGGGCGGGATCCTGGCCGATACGCGGACCCGCCAGCGCGTCGGCGATCTGTTCTCATGGCGCAGCCTCGGCGATCTCACCCTCAAGGGCTTCGACAGGCCCATGCAGGCCTGGGCGGTCATGGGCGCACGGCCGGCGGCCAGCCGCTACGAAGCCCAGCACGAGAGCCGCCTGTTGCCGATGCTCGGCCGCAACGATCTGCGCGATGCCATCCTCGGCCACTGGCGCCAGGCCTGCGAGGGCCGGGGCCGCAGCGTCCTGATCCGCGGCGAGCCCGGTGTGGGCAAGTCGCGCATGGCGGCGGCCATCCTCGAAGCGACCTCCGCACGCACGACCCTGCGCTACTTCTGCTCGCCTTACCGCCGCGGCTCCACCCTGCATCCCTGCGCCCAACAGCTCGAATGGGCGGCGGGCTTCGCGCGCGAGGACTCCAACGAAACCAAGCGGGGCAAGCTCCGCGCGGTGATCGGTGAGGTTCCGGAACAGGACCGGGACCTGCTGGCGGAACTGGTCAACCTGGCGCCGGCTGCGCACGCGTCCGCACCGCCGCTCACGCCGCAGGCCAAGCGCCGCCGGACGATGGAGGCGCTGCTCTCGCAACTGGAGCGCCTCGCCGCCATCGAGCCGACGCTCGTGATCTTCGAAGACGCGCAATGGGGCGACGAAACCTCGATCGAGTTGCTTGGCATGGCCGTGGCGCGCGTGCATCGCCTCCCGGTCCTGATGCTGATCCTCGCGCGGCCGGAGTTCAGTCCGGCGTGGGGAAGAAACAAGCACCTGGAGGAGGTGACGCTCACGCCGCTCGAACCCGCGGTCGGCGGACAACTGGTGCGGATGATCGCGGGCAGCGCCGCCCTCTCCGCGCAGACGGTCCAGGACATCGTGGCCCGCACCGACGGCATACCGCTCTACATCGAGGAGATGACCAAGGCCGTGCTGGAGAACCGCCAGTGGCAGCCTTCGGCCGGCCACGCGATCGGGGCCCTGCCGATCTCGCTGCAGGCTTCGCTGCTGTCGCGGCTGGACCGCCTGGGCGAATCCCGCGAGGTGGCGGAGATCGCCGCCGCCATCGGCCGCACCTTCAGCATGGAACTGCTCGCGCTCGTGCTGCAGCGGACCGAGGGGTTGCAGCGCTCGCTGGACACGCTGGTCGCATCGGGCATCTTCCTGCGCCTCGGCGGCGCAGACGCGGACTACACCTTCCGGCACGCACTGATTCGCGATGCCGCCTACCGGATCATGGTTCGCGAACGCCGCCAGGCCATTCAGCTGCGCATCGTGTCGGCGATCGAATCGCACTTTCCGGAGATGCGCAGCGTGCAACCCGAGGTCTTGGCCTGGCACTGCGCCGAGGGCGGCCTGGACCGCGAAGCAGCCCAGTACTGGCTCATGGCCGGCGTCGCGGCACTCAGGCGCTCCGCCATGCACGAGGCCCTGATCCATCTGCGCAGCGGCATCAAGGTGCTGCCGGCGGAAGCGGACGAGCCCTGGCGCATCAAGCTGGAGCTCGATCTCACGATCGCCCTCGGCAAGGCCTTGATCGCGACGCAGGGCTATTCGATCGCGAGCACCGGGGAGACCTTCGCACGCGCCCGGGTGCTGTGCGATCAACTCGGCAATCCGCCGCAATTGCTGGCCGCCCTGCATGGCCTGTGGACCCACGCGCTGCTGCGTGGCGAACTGGCCTCCGCGCAGCGCCAGGCCGATGCATTGCTGGCGCAGGGCCGCGCGAGCGGCGACCGCATGTGCCTGCTGATGGGCCATCGCTTCAGCGGCATCACGAGCCATCCGCGCGGCGCGTTCTTCGATGCCGTGCGCCTGCTGGAGGAAGGGCTCTCCCTCTACGACCCGGCTCAGCAGGCCACTTACTGGGCCCTCACCGTGGACGACCCGAAGGTCATCATGCTGACCTACCTGTCCTGGTCGCAGATGTGCCTGGGCCGCATTGCCGACGCGCGCCGCAACAGCGAACGCGCCATCAGCGAGGCGCGCGGGATGCATCACGCCTATACGCTGGCGCATGCCCTGACCGGCGCATCGTTCGTGGCCCTCACGATCGACCGGCCCGAGGCGGCGCTGCAGAGGCTGGACGACCTGCGCGCGCTGCTGGAGGACAACGGCATCGCCTACTACGACGCGGTCGAGACGGTGCTCCGGGGATGGTGCCTGGCGGCGCTCGGGCGCTTCGACGAATCGCATGCGCTGCTCGAGCGCGGCATCGCGGCCTATCGGGCCACGGACGCGCGGCTCTACCTCTCGGGGTTCCTCCGGCACGCGGCCGAAGCCCATGCATGGGCCGGCAGGACCGATCTGGGGCTGCCGCTGATCGAAGAGTCGCTCTCGGTGCTGGAGGCGACCGACCAGCGATGGGACGAGGCCGAAACACATCGGGTGCACGGCGTCCTGCTGAAGGCGGCCGGCGACATCGAAGGTGCGAGACGGGAACTCGTCCGCGCCTGCGCGGTGGCCCGCCGCCAGAAGGCGCTGCTGTGGGAGCTGCGCGCCGTTTGCGATCTCGTGGCGCTCGACGAGTCCCGCGCCGGCCTGAAGGAAGAATCCATGGGGATGCTCGCTGCCGCGATCGAAGCCGCCGGCAGGGACGCCGAAACGCCGGACATCGCACGCGCCCGGGCCCTGCTCTCGCGCGGCACCTGACTCCATGGCGAGCTCACCTTTGTCCGCCCTTCGCTCGGTGCTGCGCGGGCTGGCGACGCAGACGCTCAACGCCCGCGCCATCGGGCGCATCCTGGGCCTCTCGGTCCTCATCGTGCTGGCGACCGCCGTCGCCCTGAGCGCGATCGATCCGACGCCGCGCGGCATCGGGTCGGTCTATGGCTTCGCGCTGGCGGACGATCTTCGGCAGCAGAGCGCCATCCTGGACTTCTGGCGGCAAAACGGCCTGGCACATCGCGCACGGCTCTTCGTGATCCTGGAAACCCTTGCGCTGGCCCCGGCGGCGGCGATCGCGCTGCTGTCGTTCGGCGTCCGCCTGCGCCAACTGCTCGCGCACGACCGGGGGACCGAATCTGGTCCGGGCGCGCGGCCGACCTTCGTCTGGTTCTGCCTGCTGGTCTTCGCCGCGCTCCTCGTCACGCTGGCGGCCAATCTCCTCACGCTACTGGCGATTTCGCGCGCCGCGTCCACCCCGGGCTGGATCGCGCAAGGCACGCATGTCGCACAGTGGATCAAGCTCTGCCTCTGGGGCCTGGCGGTCGTCTATGCGGGCCTGTGGTTCGCCCACTGGTATTTCGCGCTCGACCCGCCCGACGCGCCGGATCCCGCCAATACGCGATCGCGCATGCGCGCGGACATCGCCGACATCCTGTGGCGCAGCAAGTTCGCCATCGCGATCCTTGTCGCGCACGGCGCGCTGGTGCTTCTCATGGACCAGACACGCGACGGCCTGGTGCGCCAGGTGCCGGACGCGGCGGACCCTCCGGGCATGCAGTGGGGCATGCTCCTCGGACTCCTTCTGACGGCCGCGGCGCTGTGGCTGCTGGCCTACGCCTCATGGCTCTGGCCGCGCCTGCTGCTGCGCCTGGCGACGCCGGGACGCGAGCGCGCGCCCGGTACATCGTCCATCGCATTCGCCACATGGTGGGCCCGCATCCTGGGGCTGGCGCCGTTCGGCGCGGTCAGCCTGGCGATCGCCTGGACCCTGCGCGATCAGCCGGCAGGTTCGCCCGGAACGCGATGGCTCGCCGGGTTCCTGGTGGGCATCGGGGTGCTCGCGATGCTGTACCTCTCTGTGGTGACGTTCAGGCGCCACGACCCCTCGGCCGGCTACTACCAGACCAAACCGGGCGCCGAAGAGGCCCGGGCCGACATGGGACTGCGCCCCTTCTGGGTGGCCTGGGCGCCGCCGCTGCTCTTCATGCTCGTGCGGCTGACCAGCCTGCAGAGCTGGACCCCGCCGCTCGCCCTGGGCGTCATCACCAGCGGGCTGGCTGCCTGGGCCGGGATCGTCGGCTGGGTCGCCTATCTGTCGCGCCGGAACGCCGTTCCCTACCTGTTCGCGGCATTCGGCGTGTATGCCCTGTTCGGCATTCTCGGATGGAGCGAGGTCCACGGCATCCGTACCGACCGGGCCCCGGAAGCCGCGGACCTCGCGCGTTTCCTCTGGACGGCGGCACTCGGGCTGCCCTGCGTGGCCCTCGCCTGCTGGCTCTACCGCAGGGACGTTCCATCCAGGGGCTGGCTGGCGATCGGCGTGCCGGTGCTGCTCGCGATCATCGCGGTCCTCAAGCTGCACGACAGGCCGCCCCAGACCCTGGCGCTCCCCGAGCGGCCCAGCCTGGAAGGCGCGGTGGCGCAATGGCTGGGCGAACTGGCCCGGCAGGAACCGCGACCGGGCGAAGGCGCCCTTCCCGTCTACGTGATTTCCGCGGAAGGCGGGGGCATCCGCTCCGCCTACTGGACCGCATCCATCCTGGCGCGGCTGAAGGGCATCGATCCCGACTTCGATCAGCGCACCTTCGCGATCTCGGCCGTTTCGGGCGGCGCGCTCGGCGTCGCCGCCTTTCGCTCGTGCGAACTCGAGGCCGGCGCCGACGCAGCGCGATTGCAGGGCTGCGTCGACCGGATGGGCGGCGCCGACCTGTGGACCCAACTGCTGGGCGGCCTGCTGTTCGAGGATGCGCTGGCCAGCGCCCTGCCCACATCGCTGTTCTGCCGCAGTCCCGGTTGCGGCCTGCTCGGGCGCTCCTACTGGTTCGAGGGCGCCATCGAAGGCGCGGTCCCGCGCATGGCCACCGGGCTTGCGGCGTCGGGCGACGGGCGCCGGCCGCATCTGCTCCTGACCGTCACCCGCGTCGAGACCGGCGAAAGGTGGATCCAGAGCGATCTCGCGATCGACTGGCGCGTGTTCCCGGCCGCCTGCGACGTGCTGGGGATGCTCGGGTCCGACCTGCGCCTCAGCACGGCCGCGCACAACAGCTCCCGCTTTCCCTACACGAACCCGGTGGGCGCGCTGTACGGCAGCCATTGCACCGATGCCGGCGACAAAGGCCGCGCGCATGCCCTGCGCGCCCGGCTGCAGGACGGCGGCTATTTCGATGACAGCGCCGCCTCGACCAGTTCGGACATCCTGCGCATGATCGATCACTGTCTCTTCGGCCGGTGCGGGGCGCTTTCACCGCCGGGCGACGCCGAGGCGGCGCTGCGCCTCGAACGGCTGCGCGCACGGCTGCGTCCGATCGTCATCGCGATCCGCAACGAAGACCGCTTCGCCCAGGAAGCGGCCCACGATCCGGAGGGCAGCTGCAACGAAGCCGGGCGCCGCGACCCCGCGCTGCCGCGCGATCGGTCGCCGAGCCGGGTCGTGCCCGCGCTGCTGTCGTCGCCGGTCACGCTCTACCAAACCCGGGAGGCACACATGCATGCCTTCGATGCGCAGATCGCCGCCGAGGCCTACCAGATGTGGGATCGCCTCGGCCTCACGGCGCAGCCGTCGGCGACACCGTGCGGATCGTTCGCGAACTGGGCGGCCGACCGACCGATCCATCGTTTCGATCTGGTGGCGGACGGGCTCTATCCATCCGGCTGGGTGCTGTCCAAGAGCGCGATGAACGGCATCCGCCGGCAGGCGGACAGCAAGGTCGGTGCGACGGCTGCTGCCGCCGCGGCGCAATGAATCAGCCCGCCAGGACGCGCAACGCGGCACGGCCCGGAAGGAAGAAGTAGCCGCCTCCGCGCATCGTCACGAAGCGCGAGAGCCCCGCGGCCTGGCGGCCCGGACAACCCGGCAGGTTGAAGCCGCGGCCGTTGCGGCTGCCCAGGAGCGCGTCGGTCTCGTCTTCCAGTCCGCTGAACGAGGGGTTGAGAAGCCAGCGCTGCTGGACGAACTCGAACTGCCGCTCGATGCTGGCGTTGATGCACATGAACATCAGCCCCTGCCTGCCGTCCGGTTCGCGATAGGAGCGCCCGACGCGCAGCACGCGATGGGTCTGCACGGCGGCGAAGCCCTCCGCCGACCGGGGCGCGAGCGCGTCGCGCGGGTTGGCGCGGCGGATGTGTGCGCCCAGCGGACAGCGCGCGCCGGACGCGTCCTGCTCTGCATAGGCGAAGCTGTTGCCGATCCGGGCCGGCCGGGTTCCATCCCATCCGCTCGCCGGCTCGTCCGGATGGTTCACCAGCGGGCTGCCATCGCGCCAACGGCCGACCAGCTTGGCGGCCAGCCATTCACGGCGGTGCACGGGATGCAGCGGCACGTCGGGGCCGCGGACCGCCACGGCCGCCGTGTCCAGCCAGTGCTGGAAGGCCTCGACGTCCTGCTCCAGCTCGCGCACCACGAGATAGCTGCCATTGCGTCCGAGGTCGCGCGATGTGACGTTGGGCCCGCCTGCGAACTCCGGGCGCTGGCGGTCCTCGGCCATTCCCGCATCGTCGAGCGCATGGCCCGGATCGCACGCTGCGCGCAGCGTCGGCGACGGCGCCAGCGCACCGCGCTGGTCCGGATAGCCGAGAACGAGCTCGCCGGCGGCCACGACATCCTCCGCACGCATCCCCTTGGCGCGCCGCGTGCCGCTCATCGCGGGTTGCGAGATGCCGTCGACGAAGCCGAAGGCCTCGCGCGATGGCCCGGTCTGCGGCAGGTCGGCGCAGCGCCGGAAGAACACCTCGACCTGCGCGCCCGCGCGTGCCTGCGCGCGGACCTGGTCGAGCCGTTCGATCAGCGTCCTCGGCGAAGCGGCATGCACCATCACGACTGCATCCACGCGGGCATTGCCGCTGCCCCAGATCCATCGCGCCGGCGCCTGCGCATCCACGTCCCCATTGGCCCGCGCGCGCTCCGCATCGTCCATCCCCTGCTGGAACGCGACGGGGAAAGTCGCCATGTCCCGGGCGTTCGGGACGCCGGTCCCCAGCACGCCACGCGCCGACAGGGCGAGGCTCACGGCCCATGGACGCTCGGGCTCCTCGCCATAGCTCAACAGGGGTTCGAGCCGGGAGAGCCATGCGCGGGCATCGTCCGGCGCGCCGCAGAACGCATAGCCCAGAAGACAGGCATGCCGAAGCCGCGGCAAGGCACCGAATGCGAGCGCGGGGATGTCGTGGCGCGCGAGGGAGGATTCGGGCTCCGCTGCAGATCCGAAGCAGGCCAGCCAGTCGCGCGCGTCCTGCGCGCTCGTCGCGTTCGCCAGGCCCTGGCGAATCGCGGCGTTGGTGCGGATGCGGTCGGTCGTCAGACCCGCGTAGGCGGTGTACCAGCCGTGCACCGGACGCTGCTGCCGGCGCGCCCAGCGCACCAGGCGATCGCGGTCCGCGGCGCCGTCGTCGTACAGGTTGCGGGTGCGGGGAAATCCCAGGCAGTTGCTCCAGATGGAGGTCACGCCCTTGGCGCCGGCCGTGTTGATCACGAAGTCGCCGACGTATCCCTGCCAGCTCCCGTCGTAGTTGGAGAGGAACACCATCTGTCGCGTGCCGGGCACCACCAGCCAGCGCGCGAAGTGGATCACCCGGTTGGCGCCCAGAAAGCCGGGGCGGCAGAAGTACTTCACGAGGCCCACCGAGAAGAACGAGAAACGCAAGGCGAACCGGCGCAGCAGCCCCGGCTGGAGCCTCGACACCGAGAACAGCAGGTTCTGGGCCGTGTGGCCCTCGCCCCGCATGACCGCTTGCACGTCGGCCGAAGCCGGCTCCCTGTCCTCGGGCGTGTTCCCGATTTCGAGGCGCCGCAGCCTCAGCACCACCAGGACCGCCAGAACGGCCAGCAGCAGCCCCACGAGCACCAGCGCATCGATCGCCGACATGAAGCGCGCGGCCCCGATCACGAGGAGCAGCGCGATCAGCAGGAACGGCCAGCCGATGGTCGCCAGAAAGTCCAGGGCGATGCACGCGGCGGTGCGCATCGCCGCCAGTGCATCGAACGAGCGCTCCGGGATGGCATCGCCGAAGAAGCCGCGCACCAGCGGCGTCAGTCCGCTGTCGGGCGCGGCTTTCAGGCACAGCGCGGCCTCGGGCGCGAATGCCCACTTGAAATTGCCCTCGTGCCAGAGCAGGTCACGCGCAGCCTGCAGCCTCTCGAACGGCGCAAGTCCGTCGGGCAGTTGCCGAAGGATGGCGCCCAACCGGCGCGCCAGCGCCGCCTCCCGCTGGATCCGCCCGCACTGGAGTCCCGGCGTTCCAGCGAACGGCAAGCCCGGCGTCTCCCACCACGCCTGGCCGAGCACGAGCTGATGCCCCAGGAGCTGGTCGCGCAGCGATCCGGGGCCCGCGATGCCCGCCTTTTCCAACACCTTCGCGAGCTCCGGCTCCAGCGTTTCGGCGATGGCGTCGATGCCGGCCTCGGCCGTGCCGTCCACCGAGGCTTCGAGCAGCAGGTTGGCCGACCCGCCGTGCTCGGCCGGCACCACGAGCAGGCTCATGAAGTGCACCACGGCGCGCTCCTGGAGCCGTGCCGCGACCTGCGGGCGCATCGGATTTCCCAGCACGCGGCCGATGGCCGCTTCGACCTCGCTCGCGCGCGCGGCTTCGAACGGCATCACGACGGTCACGAATCCGTGGTCCATGGCGCTACCTGATCTGCACCGACAAATGCTCGGGAAAGAGACCCAAGAGGCGCATCCGCCCCGCCGCGCCCGGCGCGCGCATCAAGTGCCCCTCTCGCCGCAGAAGCGCCTTGAACCCCTGCGTGATCTGGGCATCGGCAATTGCCTTGCCGGCACACCAGTGCAGGCCATGTCCGAAAAGCAGCGACACGGCCGGGTCGCGCGTTCCGTCGAAGCGGCCGGGTCGATCGACGCTGCGCGGATCGAGCATGGCCGATTGCGTGCTCGCCAGCACCACCGTGCCTGGACGGATCGTGGTTTCGCGCGCCGTGCCCCGGGCCACGACGTACGCCTTCTCGCAGCGCCGCCACGGGCCCGGATTCAGCGGCCGGAAGCGCATCGCCTCGAACAGGCAGCGCGACAACTGGACATCATCGCCCCCGTGGGCGGCGGCACGCGCGGCCTCCATGGCCTCCGGACGGGACAGCAGGACCTCCAGGATGTGGCCGGCCGCCAGCGCGTTCGTGGGAACCGAGCCCATGATCATGCCGACCATGATCGCGCGCATGGTCGGCCAGCTCATGCTCTCGGGATCGCCGACGTGCTGCCGGGCCAGCCGGTGCAGGACGAGGTCGTCCCGACGCTCGGCGAGGGGGTCCCTGGCCTGCTCAATGGCCTCCCCGATGGCGAGGTCCACGAATTGCGCCACGCGGTCGGCGCCGGCTTCGGCCGTGGCCCATGCGCGATCCCGCTCGTAGGGCGGCCCGAACAGCAGGCCGCTCACCGCCACCGTCCACTGGAAGAATTCCACCCGGATCCTGGGCGGCACCGGCACGCCGAAATAGCGCTCGCAGGTGTCGATGAAGAGTGGGACGAACAGCGTCTGGATGGCGTCGAACGGGTCGCTCCCGGCGCCCTCGACGATCTCCGTCGCGTAGTCCTCGGCCAGCGGCCGCACCATGCGCTCGACGTCATCGCGCCGGAACGCCTGCATCACCTGCTTGAGGCCGGCCCAATACAACGCGGCTTCTTCGGGATCGCCGGTATCGAGCCCCAGGATGAAAGGGGTTCCCGGCGCCGATCCGTCATTGAGCACCCGGACGTCCTGTCCCCACGGGACCCTGAAGACGTCGGCGCGCCCAAGGACCTCGCGGACATCTTCATCGCGCGTCAGCAACACCCAGCGCTCGAGCTTGGGCACCGGAAACTTGCCGATGTAGCGCCACCCGGGAAGCCGAAGCGCCGGGAGAACCGAGCGCAGAACGGCAAAGACCCATGGCGGCGGGTTCCCGGCGATCCCCGCCAACCAGGCCTGGAGCCCGTGCAGGCGCAGCGATTCGACATCGAAGGCATGGCGCCGCGCGCGTTGATCGGCCAGCGACAGGCGCTCCTCGATGCTCATCGCATCGGCGCCATCGGATGAGGATGCCCTGGACCGCTCTACCGGTCTTTCCAGCAGCTCTTGCATTGGTGCCTCCGCGAACGGATTCGGCCAATGGTGATGCGCGACATCCCCCGCGTCAATCACCGCCCTCCCCAAGGCTGGGGACCCGGCGACCGCGCGCGCCTACAGCCCCAGTTGCGCCGCCAGCTGCTTGGCGGGCCAGCGCGCCTTGTTGTCCGGCCACGCCTCGAGCAATTCGACCATCTTCGCGTTGCGTGGCGCTTCGCCGCCATGCTTGCGCGCGAGGCGCACCACCTCGCCGCAGAGCGCATCGATTTCGGTACGGCGGCCGAGCGCCAGGTCGTCCGCCATGCTCGAACGCGCCTTGGCATCGATGCGCAGCATGCGCGCGGCCACCATGCGGAACAGCGGGGTCGGCAGGCGCAGGATGCCCGGCAGCTTGTGCGCGGGCACCGCGGCGAGCTGCGCGGGCGCGATGCCCGCCTTGGCCAGCGCGGCCAGCGCCTCGTCCATCAGTGCGGCGAGGCAGCGGCGGTAGTCGCGCTGCAGCAATTCCTCGCGCAGCGCAAGCCCCGACAGCGCGTTCACCGGGTTGTTGAGGTTCATCAGCAGCTTGCCCCACTGCACCGGCAGGAGGTCGGCATGCAGATCGATGGGCACGCCCGCACGCTCGAACACCGCCACCCAGCGCCGCAGCACCGGATCGTCCTGCGCGGCCAGGCGACCGACGGTGCCGCGGTGGAAGGCGCCGGGGCCGAGTTCGGCGATGTTGTAGGGAACCATGGCCGGCAGGACGTTGAGCCTCGGCGCGGCTTCGGAAGCAACGGCGGTGTTCGACATGCCGTTCTGCAGCGACAGCACCGCGGTGCCGGCGGGCAGCTTCGCCGCGAGCTCGGCCGCGGCTTCGGCGGTCGCCCCGCTCTTGACCGTGAGCAGCACCAGCGCCGGACGAACGCCGGTCGGGACGTGTTCGTAGACCTTGATCAGGCCCGGCGGCACGTGGTGGCGGATGCCCTCGAGATTGGTCAGCGTGAGGCCGCGCGTTTCCAGCGCACCGATCACGCGCGCTCGCCCGACGAAGCCGACGCGAACGCCCGCAGCCGCAAGGCTGCCGCCGATGTAGCACCCGACCGCGCCCGCCCCCATCACGAGGACGTCGAGCGCCAGCTCCTCGTTCATCCCTTGGCTTGGAGGCGTTCCGCCACCCAGCCGTGCACCGATTGCAGGGCGGCCGGAACGCCGGCGGCATCGGTGCCGCCCGCCATCGCCATGTCGGGCTTGCCGCCGCCCTTGCCGCCCACCTGCTGGGCGACGAAGTTGACCAGCTCGCCGGCCTTGACCTTGCCCATGGTGTCGGAAGTGACGCCGGCCGCGAGCTGCACCTTCGCGCCGTCGACGGCCGCGAGCACGATGGCCGCGGACTTGAGCTTGTCCTTGAGCTTGTCCATCGTGTCGCGCAGCGTCTTGGCATCGGCGCCGTCGAGCTTGGCCGCGAGCACCTTGATGCCGTTGACGTCGACCGCCTGCGCCACCAGCTCGTCGCCCTTCGAGGACGCGAGCTTGCCCTTGAGCGCGCCCACTTCGCGCTCCAGCGCGCGGACCTGCTCGAGCACCTGCGAAAGGCGCGGCTGCAGTTCGGAAACCGGCGCCTTGAGCGTCGCCGCCGCGCTGTTCACGGTGGCTTCGAGCTGCTGCAGGTAGGCCAGCGCATTGGCGCCGGTCAGCGCCTCGATCCGGCGCACGCCGGCGGCCACGCCGCCCTCGCTCACGATCTTGAAGAGGCCGATGTCGCCGGTGCGCGCGACGTGCGTGCCGCCGCACAGCTCGCGGCTCGTGCCGATGTCGAGCACGCGAACGGTCTCGCCGTACTTCTCGCCGAACAGCATCATGGCGCCGGTCTTCTGGGCCGACTCCATGTCCATCAGCCGTGCCTGCGTCGCCTGGTTGGCGAGGATCTCGGCGTTCACGCGGCGCTCGATCTCGGTGATCTGGTCGGCCGTGACCGGCGCGTTGTGCGCGAAGTCGAAGCGCGTCTTGTCGGCGTCGACCAGCGAGCCCTTCTGCTGGACATGGCCGCCGAGCACTTCGCGCAGCGCCTTGTGCATCAGGTGGGTGACGCTGTGGTTGCGCATCGTCGCGGCGCGCAGCCGGGTGTCGACGCGCGCGGTCACGACGTCGCCGACCTTGAGCGTGCCCTGCGTCTGGGTGCCGTGGTGGCCGAACACGTCGGCCTTGATCTTCTGCGTGTCGTCGACGCCGAACTGAACGCCCTCGGCCGCGAGCACGCCCTGGTCGCCCACCTGGCCGCCGCTCTCGGCATAGAACGGCGTGGTGTCGAGCACCACGATGCCGGAATGACCCTCGGCCAGTTGCTGGACCGGCGCGCCTTCGAAGTACAGCGCGACCACGGTCGCCTTCTCTTCGAGACTCTCGTAGCCGGTGAACGCATTGGCCGCGCCGCTGTATTCGACGGCACGTTCCATCTTGAACTTGCCCGCCGCACGGCCCGCGGCCTTCTGCTTTTCCATCGCGGCGTTGAAGCCGGCCTCGTCGACCGCCACGCCGCGCTCGCGGCACACGTCGGCCGAGAGATCGAGCGGGAAGCCATAGGTGTCATGCAGCTTGAAGGCCACGTCGCCCGGCAGCACCTTGGCATCGCCGGCCAGGGCCGCGTCGAGGATCTCCATGCCGTTCGCGAGCGTCTCGAAGAAACGCTCTTCCTCGGCCTTCAGCGTCTCGGTGATGCGCTTCTCGTCCGCGCGCAGCTTCGGGTAGGCATCGCCCATCAGAGCCACGAGGTCGGGCACCAGCTTGTGGAAGAAGGGCTTCTTCTGGCCCAGCTTGTAGCCGTGGCGGATGGCGCGGCGCACGATGCGGCGCTGCACGTAGCCGCGGCCCTCGTTCGAGGGGATCACGCCGTCGGCCACGAGGAAGGCGGTGGCGCGGATGTGGTCGGCGATGACCTTGAGCGAGTTGTTGGCGAGATCGGTGCAGCCCGTTTCGCGCCCCGCTGCCTTGATGAGCGCATCGAAGATGTCGATCTGGTAGTTGCTGTGCACGTGCTGCAGGATCGCCGCCAGGCGCTCCAGCCCCATGCCGGTGTCGACGCAGGGCGCGGGCAGCTTCACGACGCTGCCGTCTTCCTTCATGTCGAACTGCATGAACACGTGGTTCCAGATCTCGATGAAGCGGTCGCCGTCCTCGTCGGGGCTGCCCGGAGGGCCGCCGGGGATTTCCGCGCCGTGGTCGTAGAAGATCTCGCTGCACGGGCCGCAGGGGCCGGTGTCGGCCATCATCCAGAAGTTGTCGGACTTGTACCGGCCGCCCTTGTTGTCGCCGATGCGGATCACGCGCTCGGGCGGCATGCCGATGTCCTTGGTCCAGATGTCGTAGGCCTCGTCGTCGTCCTGGTAGACGGTGGCCAGCAGGCGTTCGGCCGGCAGCTTGTAGACCTGGGTCAGCAGTTCCCAGCCCCACATGAGCGACTCGCGCTTGAAGTAGTCGCCGAAGCTCCAGTTGCCCAGCATCTCGAAGAAGGTGTGGTGGCGCGCGGTGTAGCCCACGTTCTCGAGGTCGTTGTGCTTGCCGCCGGCACGCAGGCAGGCCTGGACGGAAGCGGCGCGCACATACGGGCGCTTGTCGGTGCCGAGGAACACGTCCTTGAACTGCACCATGCCGGAGTTCGTGAACATCAGGGTCGGGTCGTTGCCCGGCACCAGCGAACTGGAGGGCACCACGGTGTGGCCCTTGCTCTCGAAGAAATCGAGGAAGGTCTTGCGGATGTCGGCAACGCTGAAAGTGGGCTGGCTCATCTTGGAATCTGGTGTTGCAAAGGCGGCCGGTTGCGGGGCAGCACCTGCATCGAACCCACCTAACTGCTTGATCTGCTTGAACATTCGATTATAGGTTTGGGGAAGAATCTGGCCCCATGCTCGAACGCATCCTGGCCGACGCCGTGCTGGTGCTGCATGGCTTGTTCATCCTCTTCGTCCTCGCGGGCGGCGCAGCGGTGTGGCGCTGGCCCCGGCTCGCGTGGCTGCACCTGCCGGCGGTCGCCCTGGGCGATCTGGATCGAGTGGTCGGGCCGCATCTGCCCGCTGACCCCGCTGGAAAACGAGTTCCGCCGCGCGGCCGGGCTCGCGGGCTACGGCGGCGGCTTCATCGAGCACTACCTGCTGCCGGCGATCTACCCCGACGGGCTCACGCGCGGCGTGCAGATCGGCCTCGGCGCGTTGGTCGCGCTCGTCAACCTCATGGTGTACGCGCGGCTGCTTCTGCGTCGCTGACCAGCGATGCGTCGCGCAGCAGCGCGGCGGCGCGGCGGAACTGCAGCGACCGGACCGCAGCGTCGAATTGCGCGAAGCGCTCATCCCCGAGCGCGGCACGCAGCGCAGGGCCCAGTTCCTCGAACCAGGGCATGGCGGCGAGGTCCTGCCGGTCCAGCGCATCGACCAGCAGGGCAAGCCCCTCGGGATCGATCGGCGGCGCTTCTTCCGGTTCGTGCGCATCCTCCTTGGCGTCCAGCCACGGGCGAGCGGACGCTTCGAGAACGCGCAGCGCCGCGTTCAGCGCCTGCAGCGCCCGTCCGGCCGCCGCCCGGTCGCCGGCCTTCAGCGCCGTCTCGCCGTCCTGCGCCGCCTGCCGGACATCGCGGGCGCCGATCACGCCCGCGCTGCCCTGAAGCTTGTGCAGCCGCGCCCGCAGGGCTTCGTCCAGGCCGCCCTCGTCCGGCGTCGTCCCGGCAAGGTCGGCGTATTCGCCGAGAAGCCCGCGCAGCACGCTCTGCAGCAGCGCCTTGTCGCCCAGCAGGCGCGCGAAGGCATCCGCAGCGTCGATGCCCTCGATGCGCGGCCAGTCCGGCGGCGGCTGCGTGCCGGCGGCGAGCGGCCCGGCCGGCGCCGCGGACTGCGCCGCGGACTGCGCGCCGCGCACACGCTCCACCGAGCGGCGCACGATGCGGACCAGCGCCTCGACCTCGAAGGGCTTGCTGATGAAATCCGTCATGCCGGCTTCCAGCGCGCGGTCGCGCTCGGCGATCAGCGCGCTCGCGGTCAACGCGATCACCGGCAGGTCGCGCAAGCCCAGCTCGCCGCGGATGCGCCGCGTCGCCTCGTTGCCGTCGAGCCCCGGCATGTGGACGTCCATCAGCACCGCATCGACGGCATCGGGTGCGGCGCGCAACTGCAGGACGGCCTGGGCGCCGTCGGAAGCCAGGCTCACGCGCGCGCCCTCATGCTCGAGGATGTGGCGGCAGACGTCGAGGTTGGTCGCGCTGTCGTCCACCACCAGCACGCGGGCCCCCTCGAGCCGCCGGACCGGAAGCGGCTCGTCGGGCATCGGAAACGCATCGTCATCGCCGGCGATGTCGAGCGGCAGCACCACCCAGAACTCGCTGCCGACGCCCGACGTGCTGGCGACGCCGATCTCGCCGCCCATCAGTTCGACCAGCTGCCTGACGATCGACAAACCCAGCCCGGTGCCGCCGAAGCGCCGCGTGGTCGACGAATCGGCCTGCATGAAAGGCGTGAACAGGCGGTCGAGCAAGGCGGGTTCGATGCCGATGCCGGTGTCGGTCACCGAAAGCCGCAGGCGCACTGCATGCTCGTCGCGCGCCACCGCGTGCACCTGCAGACGCACCGAGCCCCTGGCGGTGAACTTGACCGCATTGCTCAGCAGGTTCACCAGGATCTGCCGGATGCGCGTGACGTCGCCGCACAGCCGTGGCGGCAGGTCATCGTCGGCGTCGAGCCTGAGCGCGATGTCCTTGTTGCCGGCTGCAACCGCCGCCATCTCGACGACGCCTTCGAGCAGCTCGCGCAGGCCGAACTCGGTCGCTTCGATCACCATCTCGCCGGCCTCGATCTTCGAGATGTCGAGGATGTCGTTGATGACGCCGAGCAGTGCGGTGCTGGCGGTCTGGATCTTCTGCAGCAGCTCGCGCTGGCGATCGTCGAGCGCGGTCTGGCGCAGCAGGTAGGCCAGCCCCAGCACGGTGTTGAGCGGCGAGCGGATCTCGTGGCTCATGTTGGCGAGGAACTCGCTCTTGGCACGGCTCGCCGATTCCGCCTGCGCGCTGCGCTCGTTGAGCGCCTCGTTGAGCTGTTCGAGCTGCGCCTGCGCCTCGCGCATGTCGGTCACGTCCACCGCCACCGTGATGAAGCCCTGCACCACCCCGGCGTCGTCCCGGTCCGGGATGAAGTGCAGCCAGTAGTGCACGACGCTGCCATCGACCATCGCGCGGGTGCGCATCACGCGCTGGTCCTCGCCGGCGAGCGCGGCGCGGATCAGGGGCTGGTTCTCGGCCAGGCGCACCGGCCCCAGGAGCTCTTCCATCGTGATGCCGGCCATCTCCCAGGCCTTGCGGCCCAGCCAGCGCTCGTGCGCGTCATTGGCGAAGGTGCATCGCAGGTCCGGCGTCCAGTAGGCGACCACGCCCGGGATGTTGTCCGTCACGATGCGCATGAAGCGCTCGTTCGAGCGCAGGCGCAGTTCGGCCGCCTTGCGTTCCGACAGATCGGTCGCGATCGCGATGAAGCCGAGCACCGCGCCTTGCGCATCGCGCAGCGGACTCACGTTCAGGTGCACCGCAACGCGGCTGCCGTCCTTTCGCACGTAGGTCCACTCGCGCGCCTGCGCACGGCCGGTGCCGGGCGCAGGCGCGTAGACCTCGCCGGCTTCGAGCGCACGGCCCACCTCGGTGGTGAGCGCCATGGCCCGCCCCTGGAGTTCGAACGCATCGTGGAAGCCGTTCATCTCCATCCGGTCGACGACTTCGGCGGCCGAGTAGCCCAGCAAGGCCTCCGCCGCCGGATTGAACAGCGTCACCACGCCGCGCACGTCGGTCGCGATGATCGCGCTCGCCGCGCCGTCGAGGATCGCGCGCTCGCGCTGCGACAGCGCGGCCAGCTCGGCGGTGCGCTGCTGCACCTGCTGCTCGAGCGTGGCGTTGAGCTCGAGGATGTGCGCCTTGCTCGCCTTTTCGTGCGTGATGTCGCGCATCGTCTCGGCGACGCCGACCACGCGGCCGTCCGCCGCCAGGATCGGCGCCGCGGCCACCGACACCGCCACCGGCGATCCGTCGCGGTGCCGGCGGAAGGTCTCGAAGGCGGCGACCGACTTGCCGTCGGCGATGTGCCGCAGCAGCGTCTCCTCTTCCTGCACGTAGTCCGGCGGCAGCAGGAGCGACTGCAGCGGCTGGCCCTGCACCTCCTCGGCGCTGTAGCCGAAGATCTTCGCGGCCGCGGCGTTCCAGTCGGTGATCCGGCCGTCGAGCCGGCAGCCGATGACGGCGTCGTTCGAGCTGGCCACGATGGCCGCGAGGCGCGAGCGCTGCTCGCCTTCGCGTGCCTTGCGCCGCTGGGTGACCTGCTCCACGAACGAGAGCAGCGCCAGCAGCATCGCCAGCACCGAGCCAATCAGGAGGATCGACCAGGGGCTGCGCAGGTTGAGCTGGTTGACGAAGCGCGGCTGCGCCGTGATCTCCGCTTGCCAGGTCCGCCCATAGAGCTGCAGCGGCAGCGAGGTCTTGAGCTCCGTCTCCTTGGCGTCCGGCTGCCGCGGCGAAGTGAAGAAGCGCTCGGGCCGGCCACCGGGCGTCGCGTCGACGAGCGACATCGCGAAATCGCCGTCCTGGAAATCGAAGTCCCTCAGGACCTCGTCGATCCGCAGCGGCGTATAGGCCCAGCCGAAGACCTCGTCCGGCATGCCGCGCGCCGCCGACGACCGGCGCTGCCGCTGCTGGAGCCTGCCGAGTTGCGCCTCGGCCCGATAGATCGGCAGCAGCATGATCACCGAACGCAAGCCGGCGTTCCTGGGCTCCGTCTGGATCAGCGTGATCGGCGCGCTGATCGTGGTTTCGCCGCTGCGCATGGACCGTTCGGCGGCGGCGCGCCGCTTGGGTTCGGACGCGACGTCCAGGCCGATCACCGGACTGTTCGAATCGGAGGGCTCGAAGAACTGGATGACGAAGCGCTCGCCCTCGTTCGGGCCGAGCTGATGGATCCGGAAGTCGGCCTTGCCGTCGAGCCGCGCCGCAGCGACGAAGGCGGCCTCCTCCGCGACCGGCACGCGCCGTATGTAGCCGAATCCGCCCGCGCCCGGAAACTCGCGCTCCAGATCGCGCGAGGCCATGAACTGCGCGAAACGCAGCCGGGTGATGCCGCCCTCTCCGCCCGCGGCGATCACCGCGCCGCGCGCGCTGCGCAGGCCGGTTTCGTAGGAATGCATGCGCGAGGAGAGCTGCTCCACCGCGCGCCGCGCGACCGCGTCGAAGCGCTCCTGCGCCAGCGACTCGTTCGATTGATGCTGCAGCAATGCGGCGCCGATCGCGCCGCCAAGGCCGACGATCAGCCAGACCAGGGACCGCGCGGACTCACGAATCCCCACGGGAGAGTTCAGCCCGCGTCGACGGCAGGCGCCGGCAGCACTTCGTGAGCCACCAGAGCGGCCTGCGCGCGGCCCGCGGCGACGGCCATCTCAAGCGCCTTCGCGGCCGCGGCGCCGAGCGCGTCGACCGCGCTGACACCGGCGGCTGCCAGTTCGTCACGCCGCGCCGCGTCGACGGAAGACACGCCCGCACTGCAAGTCACGTGGCGCGAAACCGCGGAGCCCTGGTGGCTGATGTCGAGCAACTCGACCGCGCGCAGCGCGCGGTTCGCGACATGCAGCGCGTCGTCGGCCGAGGTGTCGGGGAGCACCAGCGCAAAGCGCTCGCGATCGATCCGGGCGGCGACATCACCCGGCCGCCGCATGCTGCGGCAGAGCGCATCGCCAACGGCCGCGAGGCAGGCGTCGGTGGCCTTGCGGTCGTAGAGCGCCTCGAAGGACTGGAAGAAATCGACCTCCAGCAGCACCAGGGCGATCGCCTGCCGAGCCTCCGCGGCGCGGGCGCATTCGCGCGCGAGCGTCTCGGCATGGGCGGCCTCGTTGGCCAGCCCCGTGAGGCCGTCGACGCGCGACAGCCGGCGCAGGTCGTCCGACAGCCGCTTGAGCTTGAGTTGCGTGTTGACGCGCGCGAGCACCTGCTCGGCGTCGAACGGCTTGCGGATGAAGTCCATCGCGCCCAGCTGGAGCACCGCGACTTCGAGCTCGGATTCCTGGTGGCTGCTGACGAAGATCACCGGCACATCGGCCAGCGCGGGATCGGCCTTGAGCGCCTCGCAGACCTGGAGGCCGCTCATGTCGCCCATCTGCGCATCGAGCAGGATCAGATCGGGCGTTGCCTCCCTGCTGAGTTGCAGCGCGTCGGCACCGCTGGTGGCGAAACGAAGCGTCGAGTAATCAGAAAGTATGAGACTCAACACCTGGATGATGCTGGGATCGTCATCGACGAGCAGAAGGCTCGCCTCCACCGGAAATTTCTTCATCGATAAATTCTGCCGCAAGCACCCTGACCATCAGCCCTTTGCTGGATAGTGCGCGATGAACTCGTAGCGCGACGGATACGCGGTGTGCGAGCAAACCAGTACGAATTCATTCACTTGCCAGGCGATCGGCGCCATCCCGCCCGGCGGCACCGCGCCGCGCGTCCTGCGCGCGAGGGTCAGATGCGGCACCCAGCGTTCGGGCGGCACGACGAAGCCGGCGCGTTCGACCTGCCGCACGATGCCCTCGTGCAGCGCGCGCAGCCCTTCGTGCTCGTCGGGCATCAGCACGGCGATCGGGTTGCGCCAGGCCTCGGGCGTGCGCAGCAGCAGCGTCATGCCGCGCATGCGCACGTCGGCCAGGCATTGCGCGAGGGGCGGTTCGCGCGCGCGCTCCACCGGGCCGAGGAAGTGCAGCGTCATGTGGATGCGCGCCCCGTTCGTGAGCCGCACGCCCGCCGGCCACGCCCACGTCTTGCGATGCGCCTCGATGGCGGCACGCACGGCCGGCCCCGGGAACAGCCCGATGAAGAGACGCCGGGTCGATTCGTGGAGGGCGTTCATCTGCAATCAAAGGTTACGTGCACCGGAGGCATCGAAAGCCCCCGGCAAGGGTAATTCCCAAGCCGGCCGTGCAAAGGCGAATTTGTATGATGATCGTGCAACCTGCCCAAAAGGACGATGTGCAGGTGTGCGCGGCATTGTTTCGCCCCTTGGGCGGTCACGTTCAGGCGGGCCCCACGTCCAGAACAAGGAGACAGCAATGATCTTTCGCACCCGCATCGTCGCCGCAGCCGCGGCATTCGCCTGCGCATCCGCCATGGCGGCCGGCCCCTCGGTGGTCAGCGGCCCGGGCGAGAACCCCGCCTGCTTCAAGCCCTGGGACGCCAGCACCAAGTACTTCCAGTGGCCGGCCAAGAAGGGGCCGTACCGCATCGCGCTCGCCAACGGCTTCGTGGGCAACACCTGGCGCATCCAGATGATCAAGATGGCCAAGGCCTACGCGGCGACGCCGGAGATGAAGTCGCAGATCAAGGAGTTCAAGATCGTCTCCACCGGCACCGACGTCGCGGCGCAGATCGCGGCGATCGACAACTTCATCAACTCGGGCTACGACGCGATCGTGACGATCGCGGTCAACCCCACCGCCTTCGCGCCGGTGATCAAGCGCGCGAATGCGGCCGGCGTGGTGGTCGTGCCCTTCGACAACGTGCTCGACAGCGACCAGGTGATGATGGTCAACGAGGACCAGCTCGGGATCGGCCAGCAGTCCGGCGAATGGGTGGTCAAGAACATCCCGAGCAAGAGCGGCAAGCTGCTCGAAGTGCGCGGCGTGCCGGGCAACTCGGTGGACCGCGACCGTCACCTCGGCTTCCGCAAGGTGGTGGAAGCGCCGGGCAACAAGTTCGAGGTGGTCGAGGTCGTCGGCAACTGGGACGACGGCACCGCGCAGAAGGCGGTCGCCGATGCGGTGGCGGTGCACAAGAACTTCGACGGCATGTTCGTGCAGGGCGGCTCCACCGGCGCGGTGCGCGCGCTGATCGACGCCAAGCACAAGATGATTCCGGTTGCGGGCGAGGCCGAGAACGGCTTCCGCAAGCTGTGCGTGGAGCACGCCAAGGATGGCCTGGTGTGCGCCTCGCTCGGCCAGTCGCCGGGTCTGGTCGCGATCTCGATGAAGGCCGCCGTGGCCGCGCTGCAGGGCAAGGTGATGCCGCAGATGATCTCGGTGCCGATCCCGATGGCGACGCATCCGAACTTCGAGGCGGGCGAGAACTACTTCCCCGACCTCACCGACAACTTCTTCACCACGAATGATTTCCCGCCCTGCGACGTGAACCTCAAGGCGACGGACATCATGTCGAAGGACGAGAAGAACAACTGAGCGGCAACACGACCGTTTTGGCTTTGGCACCGATCCTGCGGCTGGTCGACGTCTCCAAGCGCTACGGCGGCGTGCGGGCGCTGGAGCGCGCCAGCTTCGCCTCTGCACCGGGCCGCATCCACGCGGTGCTCGGCGAGAACGGCGCCGGCAAGTCGACGCTCATCAAGATCATGGCCGGCGTGGTGCAGCCCGACGAGGGCCGCATCGTGCTGGAGGGCACGGAGCGCCGCTTCTCGCATCCCCAGGAGGCGGTCGCGGCCGGCATCGCGTGCATCTTCCAGGAGCTGTCGCTGATGCCGGACCTCTCTGTCGCGGACAACATCTGCATCACCAATCCGCCGCGCCGGCATGGCCTGATCGACCGCCAGGCGCAGCGCCGCATCGCCGAGGCCGCGCTGGCACGCGCGGGGGCGCAAGACATCCACCCGCTGGCGCCGGTCGATAGCCTGACGCTGTCGCGGCGGCAGATGGTCGAGATCGCGAAGGCGCTCGCGCGCGATCCGAAGATCCTGATCCTCGACGAGGCGACCTCGGCCCTGACCACGGCGGACGTGGAGCGCGTCTTTTCGCTGCTCAAGCGCCTGCGCAGCGAAGGCCTCGCGATCATCTACATCTCGCACCGCATGAAGGAGATCGCCGAGCTGGCCGACGACTGCTCGGTATTCCGCAACGGCAGCCATGTCGCGACCTTCGAGGCCGGCACGCGCAGCGACGCGGAAACCATCGAGATGATGATCGGCCGCGACATCGCGCACGCCTTTCCGCCCAAGCCGCCGCCGCGTGCCGCGGACGCCGGCGGCGCACCGGCCCTGGAGACGCGCGCCCTCTCGTGGAGCAACCGGCTGCACGACATCGACATGGCGGTGTGGCCCGGCGAGATCGTCGGGCTCGGCGGGCTCGACGGCCAGGGGCAGCGCGAATTCTTCCTTTCGCTCTTCGGCGTGCTGCGCGGCGTGACCGGTGAGGTGCGCCTCCAGGGCCGGCCCGCGTCGGTGCGCGATCCCAGGCAGGCCAAGAGCAGGCGCCTCGGCATCGCGCTGGTGCCCGAGGACCGCAAGACCGACGGCCTGATGCTGCCCATGTCGGTCAAGGAGAACCTGAGCCTCGCCGCGCTCGACCGCCTGAGCCGTGCCGGCGTGCTGATTGCTGCGGACGAGGCCGAGGCGGTCTCGCGGATGGTGCGCCGCCTGTCGATCAAGGCGCCGGACACCGGCGATCCGGTCGCCACGCTCTCGGGCGGCAACCAGCAGAAGGTGGTGATCGGAAAATGGTTGATCAATGCGCCGCGCATCCTGCTCTTGAACGACCCGACGCGCGGCATCGACGTCGGCACCAAGCAGGAGATCTATGCACTGGTGCGCACGCTGGCCGACGAGGGCGCGGCAGTGATGCTCTATTCGACCGACTACGCGGAGCTGATCGGCTGCTGCGACCGCGTCGCGGTCTTCTACGACGGGCGGATCGTGCGCTGGCTGGCCGGCGCGGAACTCACCGAACGGGCGCTGGTGTCGAGCGCCCTGAACCTGGAACGGGCCGCAGCATGAAGCACGCCGATTGGCGCTTTTACCTGCGCGAGCACCGCGCCGTCCTCGCGACCGCGGCGATGTTCGTCGTCATCTTCGCGCTCTACATCGCCAAGCATCCGGTCGGCTGGAGCACGCCGGTGCTGACCACCGCGGCCAACAAGGGCGTGCTGCTCGCGATCGTCGCGATGGCGCAGACGCTGCCGGTGCTGACCGCGGGCATCGACCTCTCGGTGGGCATGGTGTTCGTGCTCGCCAACTGCATGGCCTCGCACCTCGTGCTCGGCACGCCGCTGCAGGCGGGACTCGGCGTGGTCGCGGTGCTGGCGACCGGCGCGCTGTGCGGCTTCATCAACGGGATCATCATCGTCTACGGCCGCCTGCAGCCGATCATCACCACGCTGGCCACCGGCATCATCTACTTCGGCCTCGCGCTGGGCCTGCGGCCGGTGCCGGGCGGCGACGTGCAGGCGGGCCTGGCCGATGCGCTCACGGGCGCCCTGCCCGGCGGCATCCCCACGATGCTGGTGGTGCTCATCGTGGTGGTGCTCCTGGTATGGGTACCCTGGCGCCGTTCGGTGACCGGACGCGCGGCGCTGGCGATCGGCTCGTCCGAAAACGCGAGCTACATGTCCGGCGTCGCGATCGGCCGCGCGAAGATCGTCACCTACACGCTCGCGGGCCTGCTGGCGGCCATCGGCGGGCTGCTGCTCACCTTCGTGACCTACTCGGGCGAGGCCTCGTCGGCCATCGGCGGCGTCTACACGCTGAACTCGATCGCCGCGGTAGTGATCGGCGGCACCTCGCTCGCCGGCGGTTCGGGCAGCGCGATCGGTTCGATCTTCGGCGCGCTGGTGCTGCGCACCATCGGCGACCTGCTCTTCGTGTTCGACCTCGAGCCGCTGTGGCAGCCGCTGTTCCAGGGCGTGATCCTGCTGGCCGCGGTGAGCTTCGGGTCGCTGCGGCTGCTCAAGGTCGACAACCGGCTCGAGATCTTCCGGTGAGGCCAGGCATGAGCAGCCTAGCGTTGCGGTTCAGGCGATCGGGGCATCTGCCGGTGCTCGCGGGCGCGCTGTGCACCGTCGCGCTGCTGCTCGTCGGCAGCCTCTATTCGAAGAACTTCCTCTCGCCGGACTACCTGCTGCTGCAGTTGCAGATCGCCTCCTTCCTCGGCGTGATCGCCACCGGCGCGATGCTGGTGATCCTGCTCGGCGGCATCGACCTCTCGGTGCCGTGGCTGGTCACGGTAGGCGGCATGATGTCGGCCGCCGCCGCGGGCTGGTGGGGCGGCGCGGGCGCGGCGATCGCGATCCCCTTCGGCATCCTGTGCGGCGCGGCACTGGGGCTGGTCAACGGCATCGGCGTGGCCTACCTGCGCGTGCCCTCGATGATCTTCACGCTCGGCATCAACGCGGTCGCGCAGGGCTTGATCGTGGTGCACACCGGCGGCTTCGCGCCGCAGGACCGCGCCACGCCCGCGATGCACCTGATCGCGACCGGCCGCTCGCTGCTCGGCATTCCGAACGCGCTCCTGGTGTGGATCGCGCTCGGCGCGGCCACGATGTTCCTCCTGCATCGCACGACCTTCGGCCGGGCGATCTACGCGGTGGGCAACCGCGAGCGCGCCGCGTACCTGTCGGGCATCGACACGCGCCGCGTGACGCTCTTGTGCTTCGTGATCGCGGGCGCGTGCTCGGCGGCGGCCGGCGTGCTCCTGACCGGCTATTCGACCAAGGCCTACCAGGCGATGGGCGACGCCTACCAGTTGCCGGCCATTGCGGCCGTGGTGCTGGGCGGCACCAACATCCTCGGCGGCCAGGGCGCGTACCTCGGCACCGTGGTCGGGGTGATCCTGATCACCCTGCTCCAATCGATACTCTCGGTGATGCAGATTCCCGAGATGGGGCGGCAGGTCATCTATGGCGTCGTCATCATCACGATGCTGCTGGTCTATGGCCGCGGCCGCCGGCAGACCGGCTGAGCACACCCGGATTCCCAAGGAGACTCCATGACGATCGAAACCGCCGCCAGCTACGAGGTGCTCGACCCCCGCTTCAGCCGGCTCATCTTCCCGACCGTGCACGTCGAAAAGCTCTACACCGGCTGCCGCTGGGCCGAGGGGCCGGCCTGGTTCGCGGCCGGGCGCTATCTCGTGTGGTCCGACATCCCGAACGACCGCATGATGCGCTGGGACGAAACCGACGGCTCGGTCTCGGTCTTCCGCCAGCCGGCGCTCAACAGCAACGGCCACACCGTGGACCTGCAGGGCCGGCTGGTCTCCTGCGAGCATCGCGGACGCTGCGTGTCGCGCACCGAGCACGACGGCTCGCGCACCGTGCTCGCATCGCACCACGAAGGCAAGCGCTTCAACTCGCCGAACGACGTGGTGGTGAAGTCCGACGGCAGCATCTGGTTCTCGGACCCGAGCTACGGCATCGACAGCGACTACGAAGGCGACGCCGCGCCGAGCGAGATCGGCGACCGCTGCGTCTTTCGCATCGATCCGCAGGACGGCTCGGTGGCGCGCGTGGCGGATGGCTTCGTGCAACCCAACGGCCTGGCCTTCTCGCCCGACGAGCGGCTGCTGTACGTGGCCGACACCGGCGCGACGCATGTCGCGGACGGCCCGCGCCACATCCGCCGCTTCCAGGTCGCGGACGATGGCCGCAGTCTCGGCGGCGGCGAGGTCTTCGCCACCTGCGGCAACGGTCTCTTCGATGGCTTTCGCATCGACGCCAATGGCCACCTCTGGAGCAGCGCGGGCGACGGCGTGCACTGCTACACGCCGGACGGCACGCTGATCGGCAAGATCCACCTGCCCGAGGTCGTCGCCAACGTGTGCTTCGGCGGTCCGAAGCTCAACCGGCTCTTCATCTGCGCCACGACCTCGCTCTACGCGGTGTATCTGAATGCGCGGGCGGCGCGCCGAAACGGCGCCTGACCTGACCTCTGCCGGAAGGCATATCCAAGGGTTTGCCCCTATGCGGCAACTCTGCAAACGAGTAACCTTTTGTTTTCAATCTCCCGCGTGCATGCGATGCACGAACACCGGTTCTTTCCTGGGAGGAGGTCACGATGCTTGGAGAGTTCGTCCCGCGCGAACGGGCCGCCGCGTTCGCCGCCGACGGGAAGCCGCGATCCGGCGGCTTGCTCGATTTCGATCCCGAAGCGGTCGGCAGTTCGTACAACCGCCGGCCCTTCATCGTCCGCCATCACCTGGCCGAGCATCCGCTCCTGACGCTGGAGTCGCTGTTCGCGCTGTGCCGGCGACTGCCGGAGGACTTCGTCAAGCTCCGGCGGGGCGTGATTCCCGGCAATGCCCACTTCGATTCGTCCTACGACCGCTACCGGGACGGCCTCTCGCTCGAGGAAACGCTCGCGCATTTCGAGGAATTGAAGGCCTATATCTGCATCTACAACCCGGAGCGCGATCCGACCTATCGGCCGCTCATCGCGGGCCTTCTGGCCGAAATCGGCGCCGCCATCGCGGACATCGATCCGGTCATCACCTGGTTCTCGACCTACATCTTCGTCTCGACCAGCGGCGCGGTGACGCCCTACCACATGGACCGCGAGATGAACTTCCTGCTCCAGGTGCGCGGGGACAAGGAAGTGCTGCTCTGGGACCCCGCCGACGAGGAAATCCTGAGCCCCGCGGAAAAGGACCACCTGCTCTCCGCCTTCGGCGCCTGGCGGCCGACCTACAAGCCGTCCTTCGAGTCCAAGGCGATGCACTTCGACCTCAAGCCCGGCATCGGCGTGCACCACCCGTTCATCGCGCCGCACAGGGTCCATACCCTGGACGGCCTTTCCGTTTCGCTCGCCTTCACCTTCCGCACCCTCAAGTCCGACATGGCGACCAAGGCCCACAGCTTCAACGAGATCCTGAGGCGGCTGGGCATGTCGCCGCATCCGATCGGAGAAAACGAGGCCGTGGATCACGTCAAGGCCGTCGCATCGAATGCGGTGCGGGGCCCGATCAAGCTGTGGCAGGCGCGCAGGCGGGTGATGCAATGGCCCACTCAGCCCAGCACGTAGACGTCGAAAGTCTCGTCGGAACAGCAGATCACCGGGCCGAAACTCGCGAGCTTGTGCGTCGATGAAAGGAAGTTCCGCACCTGCGCGGGGCTCGTCGTGAGCTGCCACGCATACGACTCCTTGACGGTGCGCGCCGGCGCCGCCGGATCGAGCCGTTCGCGCAGCAGGATCAGCACCGGCCGGTGGTTGGCCTCGCGCAGTTGCCTGGCCTGCCCGAGGATCTCGTCCAGGCTCAGGCTGAGCCGGGCATCGCGCGTGAAGGTGACGACATTGCCGAAGCGCTGCTCGCGCATCAGGAAGGTCGGATTGCGCAGCTTGTAATAGGGCAGCGGCTCGACCAGGTAGTCGGGGTCGGCGATGACGATCGCGTCGCCCAGTTCCGGCTTGCGCTCGATGAGTTGCGCGAGATCGCGACTGCGGCTTTCCGCCGCGCCCTCCGGCGCGATGCGCTCGAACATCAGGGCCCCGTACAGCGCCTGGATCATCAGGAGCAGGCCGAACAGCGCCACCCCCAGGACGCGAAGCCGCCCCATCCAGGGGTCCCTTTGCGCGACCTGTCGCGCCGGATCGGCTTTCGCGATCCAGTACAGGCTCATCACGAACACCAGCCAGAGCGCCTGATCCCGGTATGCACCCTTGTAGATCACCGCAAAAAGGCACGACAGGCCCAAGAGCGCCGCCAGCGCCGCGACGAGGGCAGCGGGCCTCTGGACCAGCACGAGCGTGCTGCCGGCGAGGATCAGCGACAGCAGCGCTTCCGCGACCAGGAGGAAGGTCGGCGCGGACAGCAGGCCGAGCAGCGCCCCGAGGCGCGGAAAACCCGTGAGTTCGCCGAAGGTCCCGCCCGGCAGCAGCAGGCCCTCGAGCATCGCCTTCGGGATCGACGTATCGCCCAGGTCGAGCTGCGCGAGATCGTTGGTGGTCGGAAAGACGGTGGCCGCGCAGACCGCGATGCCGGCCACCGCGATCGCCGCATTGAGCACGAAATTCCGCAGCGCCGCAGGCTCGCGCGGCTCGTCCAGCCACAGGTCGAGCAGCCAGAACAGCAGCCACGCGCCCACCAGCAGCGCCGAATGCACGTTGCAGTTGGCAAGCAGGAACAGCACGATGCCGAGCGCCACGCCACGCGCGCGGCAGCGCCGGTACAAGGCAGCGAAGACGAACATCAGCAGCATGCTGATGCCGTAGTTGCGCGCCATCACGGAGTACTCGTACAGCGGCGCGCGCCCCGCCAGGAAGACGGCGATCACCGGCAGGCTGAACGGCGAGCGAAAGGCCAGCAAGGCCACCGCTGCCAGCGCGACCACCATCGAGACGACCGGCAGCACCGCGGGCGTCGGCACCAGCGAGTGGGCCGCGCGAAGCAGCGTGTGCCACAGGCCCGGGTGCCCGTCGCCGAGCGACCGCAGCATCTCGCCGTAGCCGTCGCCCTGCAATGCCAGCGAAAGCGCCCGCATCTCGTCGCGCCAGATCACGTGCCGCATCGACAGGAAGATGGTGATGGCGGCCCAGGTCAGCACGACCCAGAGCGCCTTCGTCCGGCGATCGTCACTCATGGATGGGGACGGAGCTCGGCGGGCAAGCGCTGCCGCGGGTCTGTTCGATCGCCTTCCTGATCTTCAGGAACACCGCCCGGCTGCTGAACGGCCGCACGGAGGCGCGTACCGCATCCGGGGCCGGCAACAGCGAGCGATTGGCCACGATGGCCTGGAGCCGGCCGGCCAGTGCGTCGTAGTCGGCCACGGGATAGAGCCACCCGTTCTGCCCCGGCCGCACGATGTCCGACGGGCCGGACGGGCAATCGCTGCTGAGGCACGGAATGCCGCGCGCCATCGCCTCGATCAGCACCATCGGGAAGCCTTCGAAGGCCGAGCAGAGGACGAGCAGGTCCGCGCGCTCCAGTGCGGCCCATGGGTCGGGCTGCCAGCCCACCCAGTCGATGCGATCGGCGATGCCCAGCGCATCGGCGAGCGCCTCCAGCTTGCCGGCGTCGCCGGCGAGGGCGACCGTCCCGACGACCTGCAGTCGCCAGTCGCCCTCGACCGTTGCGAGCGCCCGCAGCAGATCGTCGGTCCGCTTCTGACCTCCCACGGTGAGGCGGCCGACGTGGACGATCCGCAGCGGCCCCTGTGCGCTGCGCGCGATCGGCGCGGTCGAATCGACGCGCGTGCCGTTGTGCACGAGATGGACGTTCTCGGGCCGGATGCCTGCGAGCCTTCGGGTCGATTCCACGATGGGCTGGCTGATGCAGATGTGGCCGTGCGCGAAGCGCAGCAGGCTGGTGCGCTGCTTGAGCGCGTCGGAGAAATGCAGCCACGCCATGACCGGCCGCTTCAGCCCCGCGAGGAACAGCGCGAGCCTCGCCAGCGGAATCGACGAGCTGTAGATGACGATGACGGCGTCCGGCCGCTGCTGGCGGCACGCGCGAACCACGGCGGGCAGGCTTTCGATGGCCTGCCGCCTCAGCGACGGCGACCCGTTCGGCATCTCGCCGTAGTCCAGCCCCTCGTGCCAGCTCCCGTCGACGGTGCTGGGGCACAACGCGAGCACCCGGACATGATCGCCATTGGCTCGCGCTTCCTGCGCGAGCGACTGCACGCAAGTCTCGATTCCACCCTGACCGCTCAAGGTCCCGACGACAACAAGAATCTCCATACGCCCATCGACCCGTCAATGTTTCGGACCGGCCAGCCTAGGCACCGCGCTTTTGCCGCTGGTGTGGGACGAGGGCGCGTCTTCACGACGCTGGAATGCCGACCTGCGCGGGCGTCGTTCAATGGCAGAACGGGACTTCCAATCAACCGATTTTCTGTTTCAACGAACAGATCAAGTGATGCCTTGCAAAATCATTTCCTCCCTTCGGACCTCCTGGCTTGAGACAGGGGCTCAGTTGAAAGCGGGTCCGTTCTCAATGGGGTCAAGGCATTCGCGATTGAAAATGCCATGACCTTGGCTCGATCACGCAGGGAACTCCGTCCGGGCGGGCTGGGATTGATTCCAAGCCTTCTGAGGTAATGGTTGGCCCGATAGACATCCGCTCGCATGGAATCTATGAATTGGAAATTCACGCTCAAGGTCACCGAGATATTGTCGTCGTTCTGCAACCAATGAGGGCAGTTGACCGGAACGTGTACGCCATTTCCAGGAACCAATTTGTACGAGCGCGCGCGGTTCTGCAGTTCGGGTCTATAGTTTGGTGCGTTGTGGTCGACCGACCAGTATCGCTCAAGCTCTTCCTCCGGAAGAACCTGCCGATCTTCACGATCGAAGACATGCAGATCCTTTTTCCCGTGAATTTGAAGAATGAAATTGCATTCACGATCTATGTGATATGCCGTCACCCGCTTCGGCGATGTCACAAAAATGATGATGTCTTCCCTGCTGATCTTGGATTCGATACCGCCGCCAACCATATCCTTGATCTCCGCGATCGCGTGCCTGTACAGCTCGGTGTAGGCGGGATCTCTTTGCGTGCTTCTGAAAATGAACCAGGCGCTTGAATCCTCGAGCTGCCTCAATGCTTTCAGTGGGGAGAACACACGACCCGTATCTTTCCATTTTTGACCGGGAGCGACGTTGCCCATGTCGTAGTAAAGATCCGATGGGCGCGTTTTCAGGGTTCGCTCCGCCAGCTCCATCAATTGGGGGAGTTGAAAGAGCGGATGCAATGCCAAATGGTGGCTGACCTCGAAACTCATCCGGTCGAAATTCTCCCGAAACACCGAAGAATTCGCTTCGATCCATTTGTCGGGCAATGTCGCATCATGCACCGCTGGAACCGTGGACATCTCCATGGGATCGCTCCTTTCAGTCTGCTCGAATCACCGGCCGCCGGCGCCGACACAGGTGGTCCACCCGTGCTGCGCGTGGTGCGGCGCAGCCAGTCGATGGGCAGGCGAGCGGCGCTGCCGGCGGCTTCCTTGATGCGGTCGGCCACCGGGTCGCGCTCGGGTCTCACAGGAACACCTTCCTCTCTCCGTGCACCCAGCAGGAAGCCTTCCGCCACCGGTGCGGAACGCTGCCCGCGCCATGCCTGCTTACACCGGTTTTCAAATTCGAGACATGTAAGACGGAATGTTTCACGCAAGCGCGAAAACGTCAATTGTCCGGGAACGCACAGGGGGCATAGAGCGGAGGCAGAGTCCAGCCGCGATCCGCAGCCGCCACCCCACGAGATCGTCTCGATCGCTCTCGATCGGATCGATGCCGGCAGTCGTGACGGAAGTCGTCCCATCGTGGACGACCACGAGGTGATGGCCATCAGGCGCCACGCTAGAATCCGCAGCCAGCGCGGGCGTAGTTCAATGGCAGAACGGCAGCTTCCCAAGCTTCATACGAGGGTTCGATTCCCTTCGCCCGCTCCAAGACTCACTCATTCCCCCCGGTCCGGGGCCCCGCCGGCGACGTTTGCCCTCCCCTGCGCGACGCATCGGCCAGATGGTCCACCAGCATGCGCGCGGCCGGCGACAGGGCCTCGATGGAGCGCACCGCCAGCACCAGTTGGCGGCTGGCCCACGCTTCGTCGAGCGACACCGTGCGAATCCCCAGTGACGACACATAGAGCCTCGCGCTCAGCCGTGGCAGGACGCCTATGCCCAGGCCTGCAGCGACCATCAGTGCCATCGCGTCGTAGGCGCTGACCTGGATGCGAAGCCGCAGCGGCTGGCCGGCCTCGCTCGCCAGGCGGTGCAGCAGCGCGTTGATCGCGCTGCCCGGATGCGCGCCGACGAATTCGTAGGCGAGCGCCTCGCGGAACCGCACCCGGCGTCGGCGTGCCAGCGCATGGCCGCGCGGCACCAGCAGCACCAGTTCATCGCTGCGGTAGGGCAGGAAGCTCAGCGACTCGCCGTAGTCGCCGGCATTGAGGATGCCGATGTCCGCCGTGCTGTCGGCCACGGCGCGCGCGATGGCGGTGCTGATGCGCTCCTGCAGGTGCACCTGCACCATCGGCGCCGCCGCCATGAAGCTGCGCAGCTCGTCCGGCAGGAACTGGGTGATGGCCGAGATGTTCGCGAACACGCGCACGTGCCCGCGCAGCCCGGCGCCGAAGCCGGCCATCTGCTCGGCGATGTCGTCGAGCCCGTAGAGCACGTTGCGCGCGAGGCCGAGCAGCGCATGCGCGGCGGGCGTGGATCGTGTGCCCCGGTTGCTGCGCTCGAACAGCATCGTGTCGAGCACGCCCTCGAGCTCGCTGATGCGCCTGCTCGCCGCCGCCGGCGCGATGTGTTCGCGCTGGGCCGCGGCGGCGATGGTGCCTTCTTCCATGACCGCCACGAAGAGGCGCAACGAGACCGGATCGAGCTTCATGCGCCGCATTAGACACCCCGGCGCGATCTGCCATCGCGTTTTGCGATGGCAGCCTCGCCAATGACTGCTTTGCGGCCCGGGCGCCCTTTTGCATCATTCGCGCACCCTCACGGACGATGCCCATGCAAGCACCCCACCCCCAACCCGGCGCCGCCTCGATCCAGGGCGCCCTCGCCGGACTGCGCGTAGTCGAAATGGGCCAGCTCATCGCCGGCCCCTTCTGCGGCAAGACGCTCGGCGATTTCGGCGCCGACGTCATCAAGATCGAACCGCCTGCCGACCCGGCGCGCCCCGCTGCGAGCGGCGGCGATCCGCTGCGCAACTGGCGCATGCTGCAGGACGGCACTTCGGTCTGGTGGCAGGTGCAGTCGCGCAACAAGCGCTCGATCGCGCTCGACCTACGCGCCAGCGAGGGCCAGGACATCGCGCGTCGGCTGATCGCCGAGGCCGACGTGCTGATCGAGAACTTCCGCCCCGGCACGCTCGAAGGCTGGGGCATGGGCTGGGAAACGCTGCAGGCGCTGAATCCGCGCCTCGTGATGCTGCGCATCTCGGGTTACGGCCAGACCGGCCCGTACCGCGACCTGCCCGGCTTCGGCGCGATCGGCGAGGCGATGGGCGGCCTGCGCCACCTGACCGGCGAACCCGGCCGCGTGCCGGTGCGCACCGGCATCTCCATCGGCGACTCGCTGGCGGCGCTGCACGGCACCATCGGCGTGCTGATGGCGCTCTACCACCGCGCGGTGCACGGCGGACCGGGGCAGGTCATCGACGTGGCGCTGCACGAAGCGGTGTTCAACGTCATGGAAAGCCTGATCCCCGAATACAGCGCCTTCGGCGCGGTGCGCGAGGCGGCCGGCAGCGCCCTGCCCGGCATCGCGCCGTCGAACGCCTACCGCTGCGCCGACGGCTACGTGCTGATCGCCGGCAACGGCGACAGCATCTTCCGCCGCCTGATGGAGGTCGTCGGCCGCCCCGAACTCGGCAGCGCGCCCGATCTGCAGAGCAACGCGGGCCGCGCGGCGCGCGTCGAGGAGATCGATGCCGCGATCGGCGAATGGACGCTGCCGCGCACCCTCCCGCAGGTGCTCTCGGCACTCGGCGAAGCGCGCGTGCCCGCAGGCCGCGTCTATACCGCGAAGGACATCCACGAGGACCCGCACTACCGCGCACGCGACATGATCCTGCGCCAGACCACGCGCGACGGCCGCGAGATCGACGTGCCGGGCATCGTGCCCAAGCTCTCGCTCACGCCGGGCACCGTGCGCACTTCGGCGCCGCACCTGGGGGACGACACCGACAGCGTTCTTTCCGAACTGGGACTGGCCGCGGGCGACATTGCGGCGCTGCGCGCGAAGGGAGCCGTGGCATGAGCCGCCCGGCCGTTCCGAAGGCGAATCCCGAAGCGCCGCTGCGCGAGGGTAGTCCAGTGAGCCGCCCGGCCGCCCGTAGGCGAATCCCGAAGCGCCGCTGCGCGAGGGTGGTCCAATGAGCAGACCGGACGCCTGGACCGGTGCACGCCGCCGCATCCACATGCAGGAAGTCGGCCCGCGCGACGGCCTGCAGAACGAGGCCGCCTACGTCGCGACGGCCGACAAGATCGCGCTGATCGATGCCCTGTCCGAAGCCGGCCTCGCGAAGATCGAGGCCACCGCCTTCGTCTCGCGTGAGGCCATCCCCGCGCTGCGCGACGCGGAGATCGTGCTGCGCGAGATCCGCCGCAAGCCGGGCATCGTCTACACCTGCCTCGTGCCCAACGTGCGCGGCGCCGAACGCGCGATCGACGCCAACGCCGACGAGCTCAACCTCGTGATGTCGTGCAGCGAGACGCACAACATCGCCAACCTGCGCATGACGCGCCGGCAGTCCTTCGACGCGCTCAGCGAGGTCATGGCGCTGGCACGGCAGGCGAAGGTGCCGGTCAACGTGTCGCTGTCATGCGTGTTCGGCTGCCCGATGGAAGGCGAGGTCGACCCTCAGGTGGTGTTCGACTGGGCCGCGCGCTTCGCCGATGCGGGCGCGCGCGGCATCACGCTCTGCGATACCACCGGCATGGCCTATCCGACGCAGGTGTCGGCGCTGGTGCGCGACTTCCGCAGCCGCTTCGGGTCGCGGGAGACCACGCTGCACTTCCACAACACGCGCGGCATGGGGCTCGCGAACGTGCTCGCCTCGATCGAGGCCGGCGCGGACCGCTTCGACGCGTCGCTGGGCGGCCTCGGCGGCTGCCCTTACGCGCCGGGCGCGAGCGGCAATGTCTGCACCGAGGAGATCGTGCATGCGCTCGAGCTCATGGACTTCGACACCGGCTGCGACCTGAAGGCCCTCATCGACGCCGCGCATCGGCTGCCCGCGCTGGTCGGCCACGACATCCCAAGCCAGATCGCCAAGGCCGGCCGGCGGCTCGATCTGCACCAGCCGCCCCAGGATTTCGCCATCTGGCGCGACCGCGCGCTCGCGCGCTGAGCCGTTCTTTTGCACGCATTCGACACAAACCAGGAGACATCGCATGACCTCGACAACCACCCACGGCCTCTCGCGCCGCGCCATCGCCGCCGGCGCCCTCGGCGCGATGGCCGTCGCGCTCGCGGGCCCGCTGCAGGCGCAGAACGCGGCCAGCGGCTACCCGAGCCGCCCTGTGATGCTGCTGGTGCCCGCCGCCGCGGGCGGCACCACCGACATCGCGGCGCGCATGCTCGGCGTGGAGCTCGGCACCGCGCTGGGCCAGACCATCGTGGTCGACAACAAGGGCGGTGCCAACGGCGCGATCGCCGCGATGGCCGTCAAGCGCGCGGAGCCCGACGGCTACACGCTGCTGATGCAGTACTCGGGCTACCACGTCATCACGCCACTGGTCAGCAAGCAGCCCGCGCAATGGCAGGCGAGCGACCTGACGCCGGTCGCCAACGTGCTGTCGGCGCCGCAGATCGTGGTGATCCGCGCCGACCTGCCGATCAGGAACATGGCCGAGCTCATCGCCTACGCCAAGGCGCACCCGGGCAAGCTCAACTACGCCTCGTCGGGCAACGGCTCGCTGCAGCACGCGACCGGCGCGATGCTCGAACAGCAGGCCGGCATCAAGCTCACGCACGTGCCGTACAAAGGCACCGGGCCCGCGCTGCAGGACCTGCTCGGCGGCACCGTCGACCTGACCTTCGGCACCGCCCCGCCCTTCGTGCCGCACATCCAGTCGGGCAAGCTGCGCGTGCTCGCCACCACCGGCAAGACGCGCCTGCCGAACCTGCCGGACGTGCCGACCACCGCAGAAGCGGGCCTGCCGAAGCTGGATGCGACCTCGTGGTTCGGCGTCTTCGCGCCGGCCAGGACGCCCAGGCCGATCATCGACAAGCTGAGCGCCGAGATCGCGAAGATCGTCGCCTCGCCCGCCTTCAGGCAGAAGGCGCAGGAGCAAGGCGCGGTGGCGGACTACATGCCGCCGCAGCAGTTCGCGGATGCGGTCAAGGCGCAGACCGCGCAGTGGGCGGAGGTGGTGAAGGCGACCGGCATCGAGGCGGACTGAGGCGCTACGCCAGGAACGGCAGCACGACCAGCGCATCCGGATCGAGCCCCGCCCGGTCGCAGATGTCGCCGGCCAGCGCCATGTAGCGCTCGGCTTCTTCCGCCTTGTCCAGATCGAGGTGCAGCGTCGCCAGGCCGTCGTAGCAGGGAAAGAGCAACTGCGGCTCGCCCGACTTCTCGGCCAGTACCAGCGCCTCCTTGTAGTAGCGCAGCGCACGCAGCGGATCGCCGTGGCACTGGTAGATCTGCGCCAGCACGACAAGCGAGACGGCCAGATGGTCGAGCTGCCCGGTGCTGCGGTCGATGCGGATCGCATCGTGGGCCGCCACCATGCCGCGTTCATCGCAGCGGTTGGTCAGGGTGCAGTAGGCCACCGCCAGATTGGCCGAGAGGCGCGATTGCAGGCCGAGGTCGCCGATGCGGTGGGCGGTCTGCAGGCCGCGCTCGCAGGCATCGATGGCACGCTGCGGATCGCTGGAGCTGTAGAGCACGCCGAGGTTCGACAGGGCCCGGCATTCCGCCTGCGGCAGATCGGCGGCGCGCGCCATGTCGATGCTCTGCTCCAGCCGCTCTACGGCCTCGCCCAGCCGGTCCAGCCGGGCCAGCGCGACGCCCTGGATGTTGAGCGCCAGCGCGACCACCGCGCGGCTCCCGTGAAGGCCCGCAGCTTCGTCGGCGGCGCCGTCGAGGCTCCGGACGTGCGCGAGCGCGCGCTCTGTCCACGCCAGCGCACCCTGGCTGTCGCCGCTGCGAAACGCCAGCTCGCCGCGCTTCTGGAACAGCCACGCGAGCTCGGGGTGCGGCGCCACCTCGTTCATCAGCGCGAGCCCCGCTTCCAGGCACCCACGCGCCTCGTCGCGCTGTCCGGACTCCCAGCGCAACGCAGCGATCTTGCGCAGCACGCGCGCCTGGGCGATCCGGTCGCCAGCGCGCGCATGCCCCTCGCGCACCGCTTCGAGATGCGCCGTCGCGTCGGCGATCCGCCCGGCCGGCGCGAGCACGTCGGCGAGCCGCTCGCGGATCTGCAGCGACTGCCCGGCCTCCCCGCTGCCGGCTTGCGCGAGCGTCTCCAGCGCGTGCTCGTAGTGGCGGATCGCGTCGGCGTTCGCGTAGCTGTTGCGCGCCCAGTCGCCCGCGGCGACGAGGTAGTGCACCGCGCGCTGCTTGTCGGCGCCGAGGCGGAAGTGATGGGCCAGCGCCTGCAGTTCCTCCAGCTGCCGGGGCGTGCCGCCGCACAGGCGCTCCAGGCCCTCGCCGATGCGGGTGTGCAGCTCGGTGCGCCGGCTCAAAAGCAGCGTCTCGTAGGCCACTTCCTGGAACAGGCCATGGCGGAAGCGGAACTGCCGATCCCGGGTTGCGGGCGCGCCGGGCGAAGGCGGCACCGTCGACAGCAGCCCGGCTTCGACGAGCGCATCCAGCGCCTCGGCCAGCGTGCGCGCGCGGGCGGTCGCGACGCCCTGCAGCAGCGCCTCGGCGAACACCGGGCCGATCACCGCCGCTTCGCGCAGCGTCTGCCGGACCGGCACCGGCAGTCGGTCGATGCGGCCCAGCAGCAGGCCATGGATGGTCAGCGGCACGTGTTCGGCCGACGCGCGCGGGCTGTAGATCCAGGCGCCCGCCTGGTGGCGCAGCACGCCGTCGGCGATCAGCGCACGCACCATCTCTTCGAGGAAGAGCGGATTGCCGCCCGCATGCTCGACGATGCGCCTGCGCAGTTCGTCGGGCAGCGTGCGCCGGGAGCTGCCGAACAGGCCGTCGAGCAGCGTGGCGCTGCAGGCCGGCGAGAGCGGCTCCAGCTCGATCCGCGTGTGGGCCGCGGCCCCGCCGGCCAGCACATCGACTTGCGGCGCCGGCCGGTGCGTGACGAGCAGCATGAAGGGCTTGCCGCCCAACTGGTCGAGCAGATAGCGCAGCACGTCGAGCGATGCCGCGTCGGCCCAGTGGAGGTCCTCCACGATCAGCATCACCGGCTCGCGCTGCAGCCGGCGCTGGACGACCGCGAGCACGGCGGAGAAGATCTGCCGCTTGAGCTGCTCCGGATCGAGATAGCGGGTGCGCGAATCGTCGCCTTCGAGGCCCAGCACGTAGCCGAGATAGGAGGCGACCAGCTCGCGCTCGTCCACGCCGAGGTCCGCGAGCGCTGCCGCGATCTTGCGTTGCGCTTCGCCCGGGGCCTCGTGCTCCGAAAGGCCGTAGGCATCGCGCAGCAGCGCCGCGGGCACGCCGTAGGTGCGCTCGCCGAGCGACGAGCAGGCGGCGGTTCGCAGCGCGACGCCGTCGAGCCTGCCGTAGGCGCGCAGTTGTGCGATGAACTCCGCCACCAGCCGGCTCTTGCCGGTGCCCGCCTCGGCGACGATGCCGACGAACTGGCACTGCCCGCCCCGCATCGCTTCGAAGGCGCCCACCAGGGCGTCGAGGTCCGCGTCCCGGCCGACGAGCGGCGTCGCGAGGCCATGCGCCTGCAGCCCGCGCGCGGCCAGCGGCGCCGCCAGCGCGGCGCCGAGCCGGTAGGCGATCACCGGCTGGCTCTTTCCCTTGAGCGGCAACGGCGGCATCTCCTCGAAGCCGAAGGCGTGCTGCGTGAGCAGCCAGGTCGAGCGGCTCACCAGCGTCTCGCCAGCGCCCGCGGCGGATTGCAGGCGCGCGGCGGCATTCACCGTGTCGCCCGTCACCGCGTAGGTGGCGGCCGGATTGGAGCCGATGCGCCCGGCCACCACCGGGCCGGTGTTGATGCCGATGTGCAGCGCCAGCGGCCGGCCGATGCGGGCCTGCCAGCGCTCGCTCAGCGCGGCGATCCGCTCGTGCAGCAGCAGCGCCGCGCTCACCGCGCGCACCGGGTCCTCGTCGTGCGCTACCGGTGCACCGAACACAGCCATCACCGCATCGCCGACGTATTTCTCGACGAAGCCGTCGAGGCGCTGGATGGAGGCGGCCATCTCGGCGAACAGCTCGGTCTGCAGCGCGCGCACCACCTCGGGGTCGAGCGATTCGCTCAGCGAGGTGAAGCCCGACAGATCCGCGAACATGACCGTGACCGGGCGGCGGTCCGATTCGGGCTCGGGGGGCGCCACCTCGAGACGCTGCCCGCACTTCGGACAGAAGGCGAACGTCGCGTCGGCGTCGAACCCGCATGCAGAGCAAGGCATCACTGATTCTCCCCCCGCCTACAATCCGGGTCCATGCGCGTTCCCGCCCCGTTCCACGCCAATCAACATGCCACCGCGACTCTTGCGGGCATGGCGGGACTGCGCCAGCCGGACGCACCCTCCTCCGCCCGGCGATCCCCTCTCCCCCCTCTTTAGCGCAACCATCGATCGCCGGGCTCCCGCCCCGCGCGACAGCGGCCGCCATCTGCAACCGGCCGCATTCGACTGGAGAGTCTTTTCATGACCGCAACCATTCACGGCGAGCGCGTGCTCACCGAACTCGATCACGTCCGCCTTCGCAAGCTGCAGGGCGCCAGGGCGCATCCGGCGCTCGAATCCCTTCTGGACCTTGCCGAGGTGACGCGCTCGCGCGAAGTCCCGGCCGACATCGTGACCATGCATTCGAAGATCACCATCGTGGACGCGCAAACCGGCCAGCGCGACCAGATGACGCTGTGCTATCCGCCCGAGGCCGATCCGGCCAAGGGTTTCCTCTCGGTGCTCTCGCCGGTCGGCATGAGCCTGATCGGACTTCGGCTCGGCGCGGTGGCGCACTGGAACACGCCCGGCGGCGAGGCGCGCAGCGCACGGGTGGAGGAAATCCTCTTCCAGCCCGAGGCCAGTGGCGAGTACACCCTCTGAGCGGAACAGAGTGGCCATGGTCACGAACCCGCCCCGCAGGCCCAGCCTCGACGACCGCGCGCTGGAGCCCTATCCGCTGCGGCAGTCGCTGTCGGTCAATGCAGAGAAGCTCGCCGCGCTGCGCGACAACGCGGCGACCGAATGGATCTCCAAGCCGGACCACTACCTGCTGGTGGACGACGGCGAGCAGCTCACCCTGTGCGCCACGGACGAGCAGGCGCTGGAGGAAGCCACGCCGCTGGTGGCCGCCGCGCTCGGCGCCTCGGCGCGCTTCGGCACGCCGCGTGCGCATGACGCCGTTCGCCTGCATGACGGCGCCCGGCTGCAGCCCGTGATGTTGGTGCGCGTGCAGGTGATGCGCGCGCACGCCGCCCATGTGCGGGAGGAACTGGCACGCCGCGGCGCCAGGCTGGTCGAGGAAGACCCGCAGGGCGATCGACTCGTGCTGCGCGCCGAAGCGCCGCTCGCCGCCCTGATCGGCACCCGGAAGTTCCTCTGCGACACGACGAATGCGCGCTTCGAGCTGTGGAGCTGGCTCGCGCGCTACGAAAGCACGGACGCCTGAGCGGCATCGGTCCGCTGCGGCGCTGGCGGCGGTGGCAGGGGAGACAGGCTGCCTTCGAGATAGCGCACGAGCAGATCGCGCACCACCGCCTCGGGCTGGCTTTCGAGCCGCGACACGAGCTGCTCGCCGACGCAGCGGCCCTGGAAGCGGACGTGGACGCGCGCAAAGTAGGTCAGCGCCTCCGCGGCGTCGCGAAGGCATTCCACGAAGGATGGCAGGCCCCGGTCGACGTAGCAGGCCTCGGCAGCCGGCGCTCCCGTCGGCCGGGTGGCGTGCACGGTGTAGGTGTAGGAGTGCTCCCCGAGCTTGAGAATTTCGAGTACTGGCTGCATCGCGGACTCCTCTTCAGACCACGCGGGGCGGGCGCCAAATGGGCGGGGGAGGTAGTTTACGTTCCGTCGCACTCCTGACAAGCGACTACAACTTTCGGCCAGTGCGCCGGCGTCACTCAGAGGCCTGGCAGCAGGTCCTGCAGCTCGTCGTCGAAACCCACCATGGGCTGCGCCTTGGCCAGCGCCATCCAGATCGCGAACGGCATGCGCGGCTGCGCGCGATGCACGGCCGAGCGGGCCACGACGAGCCGCTCGCCCTCTGCGACCATCACGCCGCATTCCGCCGGGATCTCGTCCGGCTCGCCGATCGGCCGGCCGCGCGCGTCGCAGCCGAGCACGTACCAGCACTCGCCGCCCAAGTCGAGGTAGGCCGCGCGCTTGTCCGGCTTGCGCAGGTCGCTCAGCAGGTCGGAGCGGTTGACCTTGACCTCGTGGACCACCGGGTGGGCGTAGGCCTCCACGCTGGTGTTGCGAATCGAAAAGACGTCGGGGCGCGCGATGCACCAGCGCGCCTTGTCGCCCTCGGCGGCGGGCGGCAGCTGCGCGCGCAGGGTCAGGCCACGCCAGGCGACACGGCCTGCGCGCGTCATCTCGCGCGCGACGCGCTCCACCAGCGCCTCGTGGCGCGACATGACGGCGCGGTTGACCACCAGCGAGGTCGCGATGTGCGCGATGCCCGCGTCGGTCACGCGCAAGGTCTCGTGGCCGTGCGCGGAGCGGACGCGCTCCAGCAGCCCCGCGGCCAGCAGGTCCACCTCGATGGCGTCGCAACAGGGCCAGCCGGCGGAGCGATAGACCTCGCGCAGGCGCCGCGCATGCTGCCGCCCTGGCGCGAGGGCGCCGGGTGGCGGATCGGCCACCGGGGGCCCCTTGCCGGGCTCGACCAGCGGCGGGTCCGCGGGCGGCGGATCGACCACCGGCGTCGGGGGCTGCGTCGCGGGCGGCGCCGGCGGGATGGGAAGGTCGGGCGCGGGTGGCGGCGGGCCGATCGGCGTGCCCGCGGCGGCGCCCTGGGTGGCGAAAGCGTTCATCGCGCAAGATTAGCGAAAAGCGCACCGGTGCGCGCCCTGCCGGGCCTTTGTTCGCCATGCTGGAACTGGCGATCGAGCGCTTCCAGAGCGGTCGCCAACCCCGCTCCACGCCCCTCCCACCGGGCCTTTCCCCCGCCCCTGCCCCCTCCGCCAAGGAGGGGCGCCGGAGCGGCCCCGCCGCCCAGAATTCCATCCTGTTCCCGGCTGCCCGCAGGCGGGGAACACACCCCCCACAGATCCACCAAGAAAGAAGAGACACTCGTGCCTCAGCTCAACACCCAGACGGACTTCTTCGCGTCCGGTCCGTCCTTCCGGCTCGCCGCGACCGCGTTCGCGGCCCTGCTCGTCACCCTGTCGTCGAACGCGCGGGCGTTCGAGATCGACACGGGCAACCCCGATGTCGCGATCCGCTGGGACAACACGGTCCGCTACAACTACGCGAACCGGGTCGAGAGCCGCGATCCGAAGATCGGCAACTCCGCCGTCTCCGACGAAGGCACCTACAGCTTCGACCGCGGCCAGACGGTGGCCAACCGCCTGGACCTGCTGAGCGAGTTCGACGTCACCTACCAGAAGCGCTTCGGCGCGCGCGTGAGCGCAGCCGGCTGGGCCGACGCCGCCTACGGATCGACCAGCCACTCCAATCCGCTGCCGCCGCTGAGCCAGATCCCCAGCTACGTCAACCACCAATACAGCGACTACACCAAGCGCTACTACCGCGGGCCTTCGGGCGAGTGGCTCGATGCCTTCGTGTTCGGCGGCGCCGACATCGGCAGCGTGCCGGTCAACGCCAAGCTGGGCCGCCACTCGCTGTATTGGGGCGAGTCGCTGTTCCTGGGCGGCAACCTGAACGGCATCGCCTACGCGCAGAACCCGCTCGACCTGCAGAAGGGCTTCGCCACGCCGGGCGTGGAAGCCAAGGAACTGTTCCGTCCGCTGAACCAGCTCTCGGGGCAGGCGCAGGTCACGCAGGACCTGTCCATCGCGGGCCAGTACATGCTGGAGTGGGACTCCTTCCGCTACCCCGAAGGCGGCACCTACCTCGGCCCGGTGGACTTCGCCTTCAACGGCCCGGATCGCCAGTTCCTCTCGAGCCAGCTCGGCTTCGCCCAGCGCGGCAACCCGTCCGAGCCCAAGCAGCACGGCGAAGGCGGCCTGGCCGCGCGCTGGAGCCCCGAATGGCTCGACGGCACGATGGGCTTCTACTGGCGCAACTACGCCGACAAGCTGCCGCAGACCTTCCTCACGCAGGTCGGCCGCAACATCAGCCGCTACAACCTGATCTACGCCGACAACATCGACATGTACGGCGTGAGCCTGGCGAAGAACATCGCGGGCATCAGCTTCGGCAGCGAGCTCTCGTATCGCCACAACACGCCGCTGAACAGCACGGTGCTGGGCATCGCCCCCGGCCTGCCCACGGAGGGCAATACCAAGGGCCCGCGCGGCGATACGTACCACGGCCTCGTCAACGCCGTCGGCGTGATCCCCAAGACCCCCTTGTTCGACACCGCCACCTGGGCCGTCGAACTGACGTGGGCGCAATGGGCCAAGGTGCGCAGCGGCGCCAACCTCTTCTATGCCGAAGGCTTCGCACCCTGCGTCGGCAAGGACAAATGGGACGGCTGCACGACCAAGAACTTCTTCGGCACCGGCATGTCGTTCACGCCCACCTGGTTCCAGGTGTGGCCCGGCATCGATCTTTCCGCGCCCATCACCTATGCGGTGGGCCTCAGCGGCAACGCTCCCACGGTCTTCGGCGGCAACCAGGGCAACGGCAACTACAGCGTTGGCCTGGGTGTCGATGTGCGCCAGAAGTACCGCTTCGACCTCAAGTACATCGACTACCTCGGCCACTACCGCAGTACCAACGGCACCGCGGTGACGAGCCAGAACGGGTTCACCACGCTGCTGAAGGACCGCGGCTTCGTGAGCCTGACTTTCAAGACCACCTTCTAGAGCCCTTCTAGAGCCCACACCCAAGGAGACAAGAGATGAAGTTCACACTCAAGCGCGTCGTCATCGCCGGATTCGTCGCGGCACAGGCCGGCATCCTGGCGCAGGCCGCCGTGAGTGCCGACGAGGCCAAGGCACTCGGCACCACGCTCACGCCGATCGGCGCCGAGAAGGCCGGCAACAAGGACGGCACCATCCCCGCCTACACCGGCGGCCTGACCAAGGCCCCGGCCGAGTTCAAGGCCGGCGACGGCATCCGTCCCGACCCGTTCGCGAGCGAGAAGCCGCGTCTCGTGATCGACGCCAAGAACATGGCCGAGTACGCCGACAAGCTGACCGAAGGCACCAAGACGCTGCTGAAGACCTATCCGAGCTTCCGCGTCGACGTCTACCCGACGCACCGCACCGTGGCCTTCCCGAAGTTCGTGACCGACAACACCGCCAAGAGCGCGCTCAACGCCAAGACCGCGAACGACGGCCGCTCGATCGAGGGCGTGCATGCGGGCTTCCCGTTCCCGATTCCGAAGACCGGCTACGAGGCGATGTGGAACCACCTGGTGCGCTTCAACGGCCAGTCCTATGAAGCCAAGTACCGCAACATCAACGTCGACGCCAGCGGCCGCCCGGCGCTCGCCACCGAAGGCATGAGCGTGCAGGACTTCCCCTTCTGGGACACCGCCAAGGCCGACGCCGACACCTACTGGCGCATCAAGCTGACCTACACCGGTCCGGCACGCCGTGCCGGCGAGGCACTGATGGTCGTGGACCCGCTGGACGTCGGCAACAAGGACCGCCGCGCCTGGAGCTACCTGCCCGGGCAGCGCCGCGTGAAGGTCGCGCCCGATCTCGCCTTCGACACGCCGAACCCCGGCACCGCCGGCGCGACCACCTTCGACGACACCTTCATCTTCAATGGCTCGATGGACCGCTTCGACTTCAAGCTCGTCGGCAAGAAGGAGATGTTCGTGCCCTACAACGACTACGCCGCGGTCTACGGGACCAAGCAGGACGACCTGCTCAAGCCCAACCACCTGAACCCCGATGCGATCCGCTGGGAGCTGCACCGCGTGTGGGTGGTCGAAGCCACGCTGCGTGAAGGCAAGCGCCACGTCTACAGCAAGCGCACCTTCTACCTCGACGAGGACTCGTGGGCGGCGCTGGCGTCGGACAACTACGACGCCCGCGGCCAGCTCTACCGCGCCGGCTTCGCCTACATGGCGCCGAGCTACGACCTGCCGGCCCCGTACACCGACATGTTCGGCCACTACGACTTCGTCTCGCGCGTCTACTCGCTGACCGGCTACATCGCCGAGACCGGCGGCATGCGCCAGACGAAGGCGCTGCCCGACCGCGAGTGGACCGCCGATTCCCTGGCTGGCGCCGGGATTCGTTGACCACCCCCAGCCTCGCCCACTTCGTGTGGCTCTGCACCCCTTCGAGGGGGCAATCCCAGCGGCCCGGCAGAGCCGGTTCCGCGGGATTCCTGGCATTGGAGCATTGACATGAATCCGAAGATGACCATCCGGGCCGCCGCCCTGGCCCTCGCCTGCGCCGCCGCATGGGGAGCGCAGGCGGCGGCCGACAAGGGCTGGCGCGACGTGCTCGACACGCCGTCCGCCCGCAGCGCCCTGGCATCGCGCGCCCTGCTCAACGGGCTGGCGCGGGCCGGCGACCGCATCGTCGCGGTCGGCCAGCGCGGCCACATCGTGTACTCCGACGACGCCGGCAAGAGCTGGCGCCAGGCCGAGGTGCCGGTGAGCTCGGACCTCGTGGCCGTGAGCTTCCCGAGCGCCACCGACGGCTGGGCCGTGGGCCACGACGGTGTGGTGCTGCACTCGAAGGACGGCGGCCAGAACTGGGCCACCCAGCTCGACGGCCGCCGCCTCGGGCAGCTGATGTTCGACTACTACTCGAAATCCGCCGCCGCGCTCACCGACGACCCGAAGCGCGCTGCGCTGCTGGTCGAGGAAGCCAGGCGCTTCCAGGCCCAGGGGGCGGAGAACCCGTTCCTCGACGTGTGGTTCCGCGATGCGAACAACGGCTATGTGGTCGGCGCCTTCGGCCTCGTGTTCCGCACTGCCGACGGCGGCGCGACCTGGGAACCGCTGCAGCACGCGGTCGAGAACCCGAAGGGCCAGCACCTCTATGCGGTGCGCGGCATCGGTTCCGACGTCTATATCGCCGGCGAGCAAGGGCTGCTGCTCAAGCTCGCGCAGGGCGACACCGCCTTCCGTGCGCTGGAACTTCCCTACAAGGGCACGCTGTTCGGCGTCACCGGCAGCGGACAGACCGTGATCGCGCACGGCCTGCGCGGCACGCTGCTGCGCAGCACCGACGGCGGACACCAATGGCAGCAGGTTCCCACGGGCCTGCAGGTCGGCCTGACGGCGAGCACGCGCGACAGCGACGGCCGCCTCGTCATCGTGAGCCAGGCCGGCCACATCCTCGCGAGCCGCGATGACGGCGCGAGCTTCAAGCCGGTGCCCGTTGCCGGCGCCCTGCCCGCGGCTGCAGTGACCGCCGCGGGCCAAGGAACCCTCATCGTCGCGGGTCCGCGCGGCGCCCAGTCCCTACAGCTGCCCTGACCTCCGGGGCAGCCGGAGAACCTAGATGCACACCCCTGCTACGCGCGCGCAGGACGCCGCGCCGATTTCGCTCGAATCCTTCGACCTGCGCTCCGGCCCCCGGCTGGAGCGGCTGGTGTTCAACAACCGGCTCGCGATCGTCATCGCCTGCGCGCTGATCACGATCACACTGGGCTTCATGGCCTTCATGAAGCTGGGCCTGAACGCCAGCTTCGAGAAGATGATCCCGCGCAGCCACCCGTACATCCAGAACTACCTGGAGCAGCGCGCGGACCTGCGCGGCCTGGGCAACTCGCTGCGCATCGTGGTCGAGAACACCGAAGGCGACATCTACCAGCCGAAGTACCTCGACGCACTCAAGCGCCTGCAGGACGAACTCTTCCTCACCCCCGGCGTGGACCGCGCCTGGATGAAGTCGCTCTGGGCCCCCGGCGTGCGCTGGACCGAAGTGACCGAGGAGGGCTTTCGCGGCGGCCCGGTGATGCCCGACAACTACGACGGCTCGCCGCGCGCCATCGAGCAGCTGCGCGCCAACATCGCCCGCGCGGGCCTCGGCGGCAGCCTGGTCGGCAACGACTTCAAGTCGAGCATGATCATCGTGCCTCTGCTCGACAAGGACCCGACCACCGGCCAGCGCATCGACTACCGCGCGCTCTCGCACACGCTGGACAAGCTGGCCGCGAGCTACGAAAAGGACGCCAGCGGCAAGCCCACCGGCATCAAGGTGCACACCGTCGGCTTCGCCAAGCTGGTCGGCGACCTGATCGACGGCCTGCACCAGGTGGCGCTGTACTTCGCCATCGCGGCCCTGGTCGCGGCCGCGATCATCTTCCTCTACACCCGGTGCCTGCGCAGCACCGCGCTCGTGATCGCGTGCTCGCTCGTGGCCGTGGTGTGGCAGCTCGGGCTGGTGGCGGCGCTCGGCTTCGAGCTCGATCCCTACTCCATCCTCGTGCCCTTCCTGGTGTTCGCGATCGGCGTGTCGCACGGCGCGCAGAAGATGAACGGGATCATGCAGGACATCGGCCGTGGCGAGCACCGGCTGATCGCCGCGCGCTTCACCTTCCGCCGCCTCTTCCTCGCCGGCCTCACCGCGCTGGTGGCCGACGTGGTGGGCTTCGCGGTGCTGATGGTGATCGACATTCCGGTCATCAAGGACCTCGCGCTCACCGCGAGCATCGGCGTGGGCGTGCTGATCTTCACCAACCTGATCCTGCTGCCGGTGCTGCTGTCCTACGTGGGCGTGAGCCCGGCCGCGGCCGCACGCAGCCTGCGCGCCGAGAACAACGCCGGCGCCTCGCGCCTGAATGCATGGCTCGGCCACTTCACCGAGCGCAAGTGGGCGCTGCGCACCATCGGCGCGGCGGGCGCGCTGCTCGCGATCGGCTTCGCGGCCAGCACGCACCTGAAGATCGGCGACCTCGATCCGGGCGCGCCGGAGTTGCGTCCGCAGTCTCGCTACAACCGCGACAACGCCTACATCACGGCGAACTACTCGCTGTCGAGCGACACCTTCGCGGTGATCGTGAAGACCGCCAAGGAAGGCTGCCTGCAATACGGCACGCTGGTCGAGGCCGACCGCCTCGCCTGGGCGCTGCAGCAGGTGCCGGGCGTGCAGACCACGGTGTCGCTCGCCAACGCGGTGCGGCAGATCACCGCGGGCAGCAACGAAGGCAGCCCCAAGTGGCTCACCATCGCGCGCAACCAGGACGTGCTGAACTACGGCGCGCAGCAGGCGAGCGTGAACAACCCCGAGCTGTTCAACACCGACTGCTCGGTGATGCCGGTGATCGCCTACCTCTCCGACCACCGCGCCGAGACGCTCGACCGCGTGGTCGCCGCCAGCGCCGCCTTCGCCGATGCGCACAGCAACGACGAGCGCAAGTTCCTGCTCGCCGCCGGCAGCGCGGGCATCGAGGCCGCGACCAACATCGTGGTGCACAAGGCATGGAACGAGATGCTCGTGCTGGTCTACGCCGCCGTCATCGCGCTGTGCTTCGTCACCTTCCGCAGCTGGCGCGCAGTGGTGGTGGCCGTGGTGCCGCTCGTCATCACCTCGGTGATGTGCGAGGCGCTCATGGTGTGCCTGGGCATCGGCGTCAAGGTCGCGACCCTGCCGGTGATCGCGCTCGGCGTGGGCATCGGCGTGGACTATGCGCTGTACCTGCTGAGCGTGCAGCTCGCCGAACAGCGCCGTGGCGCGACGCTCGGCGAAGCCTATGCACGGGCCCTGCGCTTCACCGGCAAGGTGGTCGCGCTGGTCGGCGTCACGCTGGCTGCCGGCGTGCTGACCTGGGCGCTCTCGCCCATCAAGTTCCAGGCCGACATGGGCATCCTGCTCGCGTTCATGTTCATCTGGAACATGGTCGGCGCGGTGCTGCTGATCCCCGCGCTGTCGCACTTCCTGCTGCGTCCCCGCAAGAGCGAGCCGGTGGCGCAGGCCCCCGCCGCGGCGGCCCCGAACGCGGCCTGAGTTGCACCGATTCATTCAAGAACAATGACTTCCCTCAAGAACTACGACATCGCCACGCTGAAGGACCGCGTCGGCCACGACTTCGGCGCCTCGTCCCCGACCCTGCTCGACCAGCGGCGCATCGACCGCTTTGCCGGGTGCACCGGCGACGAGCAGTGGATCCACGTCGACGCCGAACGCGCCCGGACGCAGAGCCCCTTCGGCCAGACCATCGCGCACGGGCTGCTCGTCCTTTCGCTGGTTCCTTCCGCGCATTTCGAGCTTGGCGTCTATCCCGCCGACGCCAAGGGCGTGCTGAACTACGGCTTCGATCGTGTACGCTTTCTTTCGCCGGCGCCGAGCGGCAGCTATGTCCGCCTGCACGTCGAGCTCACGGAAGTCACCGAGAAGCAGTCCGGCCAATGGCTCGTGCGGTGCAAGAACACGGCCTATGCCGGCGGCGACGCATGGCGCCCGGTGATGGTGGCCGAATCGCTCGCGATGGTGGTGGCATGAGCGCCGCGCCGGCCCGCCCCAAGCAAGCTCGCACCGCAGTGCGAAGCACGGAGGTTTCAACAATGAGCAATGGAGCGCGCATTCGTCCGGATCTCGCCCGCGACGGCTCACGGATCAGCGACTCCCTGATCGCGCTGGCCGCGGCGGTCTGCCGCCGTCCTTTCGAGACCATCCACGCCCTGCAGCGCACCAGCTCGGCGCTGCTGGAGGCATCGACCGGCTTCTCGACGATCGAACCTGCCGCGGGCGATCGCCGCTTCGACGATCCGACCTGGACCCACAACCCGGTGTATCGCGCGCTCATGCAAAGCCACCTCGCGCTCGCGAGGGAAGCGCACCGGCTGGCCGGCGAGCTCGATCTCTCGCCGCGCGACGAGGCACGCGCGCACATGGCGCTCGGCATGATCGCGGACAGCCTCGCGCCGACCAACACGCTCGTGGGCAACCCCGCCGCGATCCGCCGCACGCTCGAGACCGGCGGCCGCAACCTGTTCGAAGGCGCCAGGCAGCTCGGCGCCGACTGGCGCGACAACGGCGGCCTGCCCGCGATGGTCGACGGATCGCAGTTCGGCGTCGGCCGCAACCTCGCGGTCACGCCCGGCGCAGTGGTGCACCGCCATGCGATGCTGGAGCTGATCGAATACAAGGCGCAGACGAAGACGGTGCACGGCACCCCGCTCTTCATCGTGCCGCCGCAGATAAACAAGTACTACATCTGGGACCTCGCGCCCGGCCGCAGCCTGATCGAGCACCTGGTGCGGCAAGGCTTCCAGGTCTTCGTCGTGAGCTGGTTCGATCCGGGTGCACAGCAGTCGGAATGGGGCCTGCAGGACTACGTGCTCGCGCTCGAAGAAGCGATGCAGGCGGTGCGCGAGATCTCGCGCTCGCCGCAGATGCACGTGCTGGGCGCCTGCTCGGGCGGCATCACCTCGGCGGCGCTCCTGGCCTATCTGCAGGCCAAGGGCAGCGACTGGGCGCGCAGCCTGACGCTGCTGGTCTCGCTGCTCGACGTGCGCGACATCGCCGACAGCTCGATGGGGCTCTTCGCCAACCTGGAGACGCTCGAACTCGCGCGCACCGCGAGCGGCAACAGCGGCGTACTGCAAGGCAAGGACCTCGCCAAGGTCTTCGCCTGGCTGCGGCCGAACGAGCTGGTGTGGAACTACTGGGTCAACAACTACCTGATGGGCGAGAAGCCGCCGGCCTTCGACATCCTCTACTGGAACTCCGACACCACGCGCCTGCCCGCGCAGCTGCACGCCGACTTCATCGCGCTCCTGGAGACCAACGCGCTCGCGCACGAGGGCGGACTCTCGATCGGCGGGCTGCCGCTGTCGCTGGCGGACGTCGCCTGCGACAGCTACATCGTCGCCGGCCGCACCGACCACATCACGCCATGGAGCGGCTGCTACCAGACGCGCCGCATGCTCGGCGGCCGGAGCGAATTCGTGCTGACCGGCAGCGGGCATGTGCAATCGATCGTCACGCCGCCGGGCGGCAAGAAGGCTTCGTTCATGACGAACGCCGGTGCGCACGATTCGCCGCAGAGCTTCGAGGCCGGCGCCCGGACCCACGAAGGCAGCTGGTGGCCGCACCTTGCGAACTGGCTCGCCGAGCGCTCCGACGCCGACAGACGCGCGCCGGCGCGCGAGGGCTCGCGCAAGCATCCGCCGCTTTGCGATGCACCGGGCAGCTACGTGCTCGCGTCCACCGAAGCGGCGGCGGCCGGATGAGCCCCCGCCCGGCCGCTCCGAAGGGGGCTCGCACCGCAGTGCGAAGCATGGAGGTTTCCCAGTGAGCCGGGCGAGCAAGCCTCTCGCGACATTCCCGGTCCGCATCGGAGCCCAGCGCCTGCGCGTCGCCATCGGCGGCGCACCGCAGGCGGAACGCACCCTGCTGCTGTTCAACGGCATCGGCGCCAGCGTGGAGACGATGGCGCCCTTCATGGCGCAATTCACCCATACGCGGGTCGTCACCTTCGACGCACCCGGCGTCGGCGAATCGCCCGCGCCATTGCTGCCCTACCGCCCGCGGAACATCGCGCAACTCGGCGCGGACCTGCTCGCGCAGCTCGGCGTCCCGGACGCGCACGTGTTCGGCGTCTCGTGGGGTGGCGCGATCGCGCAGGAGTTCGCGATCAACCATCCGCGCCGCTGCAAGACCCTCACGCTCGCGGCCACCTGCGCCGGCATCGTCATGGTGCCCGGCCGGATCAACGTGCTGTTCAAGATGCTGAGCCCGCGGCGCTACACCGACCCTGCGTACCTGATGCAGATCGGCGGCGATCTCTACGGCGGCGAACTGCGACTCGAATCTGAGCTGCTGCAACTGCACGCCGAATCGATGCGAACCCCGAGCCGCCACGGCTACCTCTACCAACTGCTCGCCACGGCCGGCTGGACGAGCTGGCCGCGCCTCGGCCGCATCGAAGCGCCCGCCCTGGTGCTGATGGGCGAGGACGACCCGATCGTGCCGCCGATCAACGGCCGCATCCTCGCCTCCGGCCTGCGCCGGGCCACGCTGGAGACGATCGATTGCGGGCACCTCTTCGTGCTCACCCGCGCGGCGCAGACGGCGCGGCGGGTGGAGGCGTTCATGGATCAGCATGCGGCGGGTGCTGCGTCAGCCTAGCTCGCGGCCTTCGGCTCCCACGGATTGAGCAGTGTCACGCCCGTGCGTGTGAAGTCGACCACGTTGCGCGTGACCAGGGTCATGCCGTGCGTCATGGCAGTTGCAGCGATCATCGCGTCCCGCTCGGGGGCAGGATCGGGCACGTGCAACCCCGCACAGCACATCGCGATCTCCGCGGTGAACGGCAGGATGCGGCCCTCGAACGCCCTGGGGATGCCGTTGAACCATGCCCGCAGGACCGTTCCTTGCGGCGGCTTGCGTCGTTCGAGTTGCCGGATGCCCAGTTCGATTTCGAGGATCGTGATCGCCGAGAGATAGATCCGGCTGAGCGGCACGGACTGCGCCCACTGAATGACCGCAGGCTCGATACGCGACTTTCCGGCACGCAACTCCGACAGCACGTTGGTGTCGAGCACGTACATCAGCGACTGGCCTCGTCCTCGTCGAAATCAGGCGTCCGCAGCTTCAGGTTCAGCCGTGGCGGCTCGAACTTGATGTCGTCCGTTGCGGGCAGTTCCGACATGGCCTGCCAGAGCGATTGGGCCGGCTGCTTGTCGCGACTCAGTTCCTCGAAGTCGTGATAAGTCAGCAGAGCGAATTCCGGCCTGCCCCTCGTCGTGATGAGCACGGGCCCCTTGGCCGCCGCCTGCTTCGCGCTCTTGAGGTCGCGAGCAAATTCGCGGCTGGTGATGAGATGGGTCATGGTTTTCTCCCTGGATCGAATCAAAAGCCGGGCGATCCGCGGCTTTGTCAGACATGTTATGACAATGGTCGACGGCATGCAACCCAAGTTCGAGCAGCACCAAAGACCAAGAAACCCGCACGCGCACCGCCAACCTGTTCCCAAGTCACGGAACGTGTGCTCAAATCCCGCCCCGCTGCAATCCCCAAGCAGGAGGGCACCCATGGGCAGAGGCCTCGCGTTCGTCTGTGCGACCGCGCTGATTGGCGGTTGCGCCACCCAACCGTCCACGACGCCGGGCACGGGCTCCGGCGCGTCGTACCTGCCCATGGTCGACATGCAGGGCGTGGACCCCGATACGCTCACGGCCGATGTCGCCGCCTGCCGCACCGTGGCTTCGAACGTGCGCGTGCTGCCGGTCAAGGGCCAGGGCGGCAACGAGGTGGCGGACGCGGTCGCACTCGGCGTGGGCATCGTCGTGCCCTTCGGCTTCGTCGGGATGGCCGTGTTTTCCGGCATCGCGTCAGGGCTGAATGACGAGACCAGGCCCCGCGTGGCCGATGCCCCGCTTCAGCAGAGGACGCTGGTCAACTGCATGGCCCGCAAGGGCTACCGCAATCTCGATCCCCACGTGACGGTCGCCTATGTGCCGCAGCCGCCGGCGGCAGCCGGTGCGAAGGCTTTCCGCACCGGGCGGGACACCTACGTGGCCGAGAGCTATGCCAAGGCGAACATCTGTCACGGGCCGGCGCGGGCGCTGCTCGAAAGCAAAGGCCCCGGTTTCGAGCGGCACAGCGTCGTGTGCGCGGATGGCCAGCGCACCGCGGTGCGATGCGAGTTCGGAAACTGCGCGCCGGAGCCGACGGACCTGGCCCTGGGCGAGTGAAGGCGGCCGTCACACCCGCCGAACCTACCAGTTGCGGATGTCAGGGTTCCGATAGGAAAAGTCGTTGGGCACGTCCAGGTTCGAATAGGACAGCGACATGCTCAGGTCGAGCGACACCACCTGATGCCACCAGGCGAGCGGAAGGAACATCGTCTCCCCGGGTTCGACGACCACATCGAGGATCGTGACTTCCTTGAAGAGCGGATAGCGGCCCAGGTCCGGGTCGTCGATGTCGACCGGGCTGAAGACGCCGTTGAAGTTGTAGAGCTTCGGCGTCTCCAGCGGCGAGACGAGGCGCCAGCGCTTGCGTCCGACCACCTGCGTGTGGAACAGCATGATCGTGTCGTGGTGCAGGGGCGTCTTGGTGCCCGCGGGCCCGAACCAGAAGGACGACCGATCGGCCAGCTGTGACCGGTCGCAGGCCGGCGGCAGGCTTCCGATGTCGGCCAAAAGCGGCGAGAAGGCCTCGCCGCGCAGGACCTCGTTGTTGGCGGTGAGGTAGTAGTCGTTGGTCGGTCCGCCCGCGAGCACGCGATCCACGAAGGGGCCGAGCGGCACGACGCGGCGATGCGCCAGCTTGTTCTCCTCGTAGTTCGGGTCGGCGTCGCGGCCGTCCTGGATCTCCACGTCGAAGCGCCCGAAGCGCTGCTTGAGGTCCTCGGGCGACCAGCGCTGCATCGCCGGCCAGTCGCGCGCGACATCCGTCAGCACGACGGGACGGCATCCGCGGACGTAGCGTTCGATGAATTCCTCGCGTGACGGCGAGCTGCGCTTCTCGACGACGTCGTAGCGCGGTGCGGACGCCCACAGCTTCTGCAGGTTGGCGGTGACGGATTCGAGCTTGCGCTGGACTTGCTGCATGCGACGCGCCGCAAGGAACGCCGGCTCGTTCTCCATCGCCGCGATCGCGGCCTCGGCCTCGGCCGCATCGAGGCCGGCCGTCTTCATGGTCTCCAGCATGGATTCGGGCGTGCACTCCCTGAGCCGGCTCTCGGCAATCCATTGGCGCCAGTCGCGGGAGAGCCCGGCAGCCACTGCGGCCCGAGGCCGCGGGGCGGGCGGCATCTCCGGCAGCGCACCGGCCGGGTCCGCGCGCCGGAGCATGTCCAGGATCTCCGAGAAGACGGCATCGACGAAGGGCTTGTCCGGAGCATCCCCGGGGATGCCTGCGTGGTCCTTGAGAACGCGCTCGATCGTTGCGCGGACGAAGCCGCCCTGCTGGCGCTCCGCTTGTTCCAGCAGCGCATGCAGGAGGTAGATCGAGGCACCCAGTTGAGCGCTCTGGTTTCGTTCGATGGCGTTCGGGTTCATTCCTTCTCCGACGGTTTGCGCCATGGCGCGGGGACGCCAGGCCCATCCATTCTGGACCCAGCGGCAAGGCCTGCGGTCCCGCGGGCAGTCACGAGCGCGAGCGTGGACGGACCCGTGCCGCACGCGAGATTCCGATCGGTGCATCCATCCGCGCCGCTGCACCCCCACAACACGGCCAAGCCGGCGATGAGGATCACGCAGACGCCCGCCCTCAAGGCTGGCTCCCCGCGGGGTTGTTGATCCGCAGCAGCGGAAAGCGCAAGGTCAGCGATTGCTGGCCGAGCGGCGACGGCGCCGCGTACATTCGTCCGCCGAGCTCCTCGACGATCGCGCGGCAGGTCGCGATGGCCGATGGCGTCGCGTCGCCATGGGCCGCCAGGATGCGGGGCACCACGGGCTCCGCCCCGCCCGCGTCGAGGCAATTGATCACCGCCTGCGCGCCGTCCGACCGCGCCAGGATGCGCAGCGTCGCACCCGGGGCCGGCGCCGCGCACACCTCCCGGATGATGTGCGCGAAGACCCGCCGCAGATCGGCTTCGTGCACCGCCACCGTCAAGGGCATCGATGGCACCTCGAGCTCCAGCCCGAGGCCGTGACGCGCGAGTGTCGGCTCGTAGGTCGACTGCAGCGCGCAGAGGAACTGGCGCAGGTCGATGGTCTCGCGGACCCGCTCACGGCGCCACGGCGGTGGCGAATCCTGATCGTTGCGCAGCTCTGCCGGGTCGGCGCAAAGCTCGACCTGCGCCGAAGACGCCCGGATGTTGTCCCGCATCGATTGCCACAGCTTCACGAGGATGAAGAGAACGGCCCCGGCGATGGCGATGGCGCTGCCGTTCATGCCACCACCTCGCCCACAAGCGGCAGGCACCGGCAGCGGTCGGCCGGCTTCATGAATTCCCGGAATTGATTCACCTCGAATGCTCCAATGAAGATGGAGCCGCGAGCTTCACCGGCGCTTGTTGCCGGGGGATTTCGCTTGTTTGCGCGCGCGTTGCGGGCGCCTCAGGGCGAAGGCGCCTGCCGCGTGACGGCGGGGGTGAACATGTAGCCTTCGTTGCGCACCGTGCGAATCAGGTTGGCGCGCTCTTCGCCGAAGCTCAGCTTGCGGCGCAACCGGCTGATCTGCACGTCGATGGCACGGTCGTACGACTCGCTGCCGGCGCCCAGCGCCTGGTCGAGCAGGTGATCGCGCGACAACACGCGCCTCGGGCTCTGGACAAAGGTGCGCAACAGCCTGAATTCACCATCCGACAGCGCCACGACGGAGCCGGCCGGGTCGAGAAGCACGCGCGCGGCCAGGTCCAGGCGCCAGCCGTCGAAGCAGACGGCTTCCGGGGCATCGCCTTGCACCGGCGCGGCGGCGACGGCGGGGGCCACGGCCGGCGCCGCGACACGGCGCAGCACGGTGCGGATGCGCGCCAGCAGTTCCCTCGGATTGCAGGGCTTGGCCAGGTAGTCCTCGGCACCGATCTCGAGGCCGACGATGCGGTCGACGTCGCTGCCCACGGCCGACAGCATGATGACCGGCGGGCCGCCGCTCTTTTGCAGGTTGCGCAGGGCGCTCAGGCCATCCTCGCCCGGCATCATCACGTCGAGCACGATCAGCGCATAGGGCTGCGCGGCCAGCATCGCGTTCATCTGCGCCACGTTGGCGGCCGTGTCGACCTGGAAGCCGTGTTTCTCGAGAAACGACGACACCAGGCCGCGGATGCCGACGTCGTCATCGACGATGAGGAGGCGGGTGGACAGGTTCACTGAATCACTGAAGGCCGGAAATGAGTCGGTGCAAGGGGCGCGCCACGCTGCAACAACGCGCAACACGATGAAATGCAGGCGCAAAACGCGCCGGGAATTATCGCGGCATTGCCTGGCCGAGGGCCGCCCCACGCGATTCCGGACCGCGCTGCCGCGACAGCGGTGACAGCGAACGGGGCTTCATGCCAGCATCCGCACATGAATTCTTCCCGTACCGCGCGCCGCTGGACCGGCCCGCCGCTTGCCCTGCAGATCGCGGCATTGCTGCTGGCAGGCCTCGGCGTTGCCCAACTCGTCACCCTCGCATTGACGATGCTGCTGCCCCCGCAACCGCCGCCCCAGTACCAGCTCGACGACATCGCCAGGATGCTGAAGGGCGACGCCGGCGCCGCCGAGCGCGACCGCATGCTCCTGCGCGCCGTGCGGTCCGGATCGCCCGAGCCCAGCGGGCCCGGCTGGCTGACCTCGGAGCGCTCGCGCCACGACCTCGCGCAACTGCTCGGGCGCGACGACGCCGACGTGCGCCTCTACTTCTACACGCCGCTGCCCTTCGCGGGCGTGGCCGGCCCGCCGCCGCGCGCCATGGGCGGCGATCCCGCCGCGCCGGTGGTGACGCGCGCCGCACTGCCGGTGCGGGTGTGGCCCGACGGCTTCATGCGGGTCGATTTCACGGTCGCGCAAGGGGGCCCGGGCGGGCCGGGTGGCGGCATGGCGCCCGGCGGCTTCGGCCCCGGTGGATTCGGTCCACCGGGCGGATTCGGCGCCCCCGGGGGTCTCGGCATGCCGGGCGGCTTTCCGCAAGGTGGAGGCGGCATGGGGCCGCTGCCTCAACGACAGCCGGACGTGAGCCCACAGCGGCAGGGAGCGCCGGGTGCGGGACCTGTCCCCGCGCCCGATTCGCCGCCCGGACACGGTGGCGTGCCGGCGCCGCCGGATGCGGGGAGCGCCGCCGGTGCCCCTGGCGCGCCCGGCGCCGCCAAGCCGTCTGCCGTTCCCGACGGCACGGCCGCCAAGCCTGCGGCAGCGGCCAGTTCGCCTTCCACGACGGCGGCACCGGCATCGCCTCCCGCCGGCATGACGGCAGGACCGTCCCCAGACGCCGCCCGCCCTGCCCCGCCGACCGGGCTGACGCCCGGCATCGGTCCCGCACCTTCAGGCGCCGCCCGCATGCCAGTGCCAAGTGGCGGCGCGGTATCGCCTCCCTCGACGGGCGGCAGCGTCATCGCGGACCCGGCGCAGCCACCATCGCGCCCCGTTGCACCAGCCCATCGCGAAGCCCCCGCCAGGACGACCACCCGTGCCGCAGCCGATGCGCTGCCGCCCCAGCCCGCGACGAGCACCGACAACGCGCGCGCACCGCAGGTCCAGACCGTGCCGCCTCCCGCCGGCAAGGCGCCTGCAGCCCCGGCACTCGTGCGGCCGCAGCCGGCTGAAGCTGAAAAGCCCCAGCCGGTCACGGCACCCGCGCGTGGCCTGTTCGGGCTCGCGCCCGCCCCCTTCGTCATCGGCGATTTCGTCGCCGCGGTGCGTCTGCCCGAAGGCGGCTGGGCCACCGTCCAGCCGGTGCCCGAGCCCTTCCCGAACGCCTGGCAGCGCCGCGTGCTGCTGTGGTTCCTGGTCGCCGCGCTGATCGTGACGCCGGCGGGCTGGTGGTTCTCGCGCCGGCTGGTGCGGCCCATTGCCGGCTTCGCGCGCGCGGCCGAGCAGCTCGGCCGCGACCCGCAGGCGCCGGTGCTGGCGCTTTCCGGCCCCGCGGAAGTGGGCCGCGCCGCGCAGGCCTTCAACCGGATGCAGAGCCAGCTTCGCAGCTTCGTGGCGGACCGCACCGCCATGATCGGCGCGATCAGCCACGACATGCGCACGCCGCTGACCCGCCTGCGCTTCCGCATCGAGGATGTGCCGGACGAGGTGCGCGCCGGGATGCTCGAGGACGTCGAGGAAATGGAGCAGATGATCAGCTCGGTGCTGGCCTTCATCCGCGATGCGTCGGAGCCCGGGCCGCGCGAACACCTGGACCTCGCGAGCGTCGTCGAGGACGTGGTCGAGAACGCGGAGTTCGTCGGCAAGAACGTGCGCCTCGGCCACAGCGAGGAAGCGCCGGTGGATGTCGACGCCATCGGCATGCGGCGCGTGCTGGACAACCTGATCGACAACGCCGTCAAGTACGGCAGCGAAGCCCGGGTGCGGCTGTTCATCGACGGCGAGGATGCGGTCGCCGAGGTCAGCGACAGCGGCCCGGGGCTGCCCGAGGGCGAACTCGAGCGCGTGTTCGAGCCCTTCTATCGCGCCCCGCTCGCGCGCGCCTCCGGCAAGCGCGGCAGCGGTCTCGGCCTGGCGGTGTGCCGCTCGATCGCGCGTGCCCACGGCGGCGACGTGCAGCTCAAGTCCGGCGCGCGCGGGCTGGTCGCGCAGCTTCGGGTGCCGCTGGCGATGAGCTTCGCGGGCGTGCATTGACGCCCCGGCCACTGAAAGAATCGCGCAAGGTTGCGAAACACACGGGAAACAAGGCGTGTCGATCCTCGGGGTCCCACCACTGGATCCGGATGAAGCAAGTGATCAAAGACACCCTCCCCAGCGACCCGACCCACGGCCACAGCCTGGCCGAAGACATCGCGCGGATCGAGGCGCAGATGCTGCAACGCCGCCGCGCGCTGGCCTGGCTGGGCTCCTCCGCCGGTGCGCTCCTCATCGGCGGCTGCGGCGGGGGCGGCAGTTCGTCGGGCTCGGCGACCACGGCGGCGACCACTGCCGCGACGAGCACGGGAACGAGCACGGGCACAACGGCCGCCGCCACGACGGCGTCGAGCAGCAGCACGAGCACCAGCAGCACCTCGTCGTCGTCGTGCGTCGCCGACCCGCAGGAAACCGCGGGGCCCTACCCGGCCGACGGCACCAACACCTCGTCCGGCTCGACCTCCGACATCCTGACCGCCAGCGGCATCGTGCGCAGCGACATCCGTTCGAGCTTCATCAGCTCGACGACGGTGGCGCAGGGCGTGCAGGTCACGCTGACCCTGACGCTCGCCAACACCGGCGCCAACTGCGCGGCATTGGCCGGCTATGCCGTCTACCTCTGGCATTGCGACGCCGTCGGCAACTACTCGCTCTATTCGGCGCCGGCCGAAAGCTACCTGCGCGGCGTGCAGGTCAGCAACAGCGCCGGACAGGTGACCTTCGTGACCATCTTCCCGGGCTGCTACTCGGGCCGCTGGCCGCACATGCACCTGGAGGTGTTCAGCTCCCAGGCGGCTGCGACCTCCGGAAAAAATGCGGTGCTGACCACCCAGCTCGCGATGCCGAGCGCCGTCTGTTCGGCGATCTATCCGTACGTCTCGAACTACACCCGCAGCGTCTCGAACTTCGCCGCGATCAGCCTCTCGACCGACAACGTCTTCAGCGACAACACGGCGGCGCAGATCGCCGCCCAGACGCCGACGATGGCGGGCAGCGTCGCCGACGGGTACACCGCGGCCGCGACGATTTCACTGGCAGGCTGAGGAGGCCAACCGCGATTGTCCCAATCCAGCAAGTTCGTGTCCCCAAAAGGCAAGTGAAAGCGCCCATGGCGCCAGACACTGCCTGCACCGGCGCATCGAGCCGGACATCGAAACGGATTGGAGACAAGGATGAATCTGCAGCGATTCGGGCGCCCTGCCCTGGCATTGATCGGATGGTCGCTGTCGCTCAGCGTCTGGGCGTTCGGCGACAAGCCTCTGAAGATCATCGTTCCGGCACCGGCGGGCGGCACGGTGGACATTGCCGCTCGCGTGATCGGCCAGCAGATGTCCGAGGACATCGGCCGGCCCGTCGTGGTCGAAAACCGTGCCGGCGCCACCGGGTCGATCGGCCTGGGCGCCATGCTGAAGGCCGACCCCGACGGCAACACGATCGCACTGGGCCCGAACAACATGCTGGTGGAAGCGCCGCAGGTGATGAAGGTGCCCTACGACCCGCTCAAGGACATCGTTTCCATCGCCAGGGTGGCCTTCACGAGCTACGTGCTCGTCACGGCCGCGAACTACCCGGCCAAGGATTTCCAGGGCCTTGTCGAACACCTGAAGACGCGCAAGGACAAGTCCTCCTTCGCCAGCTACGGCACCGGCACGGTGTCGCAGTACTCGGGACTCATCTTCAGCAGCAAAGCCGGCCTGGGCATGCAGCACGTGGCCTACCTCGGGTCCCCGCCCGCGCTGCAAGAGGTGATCGGCGGCCAGGTCGACATCATGTTCGATGGCATGGTGACTTCGCTGCCGTTGATCAGGAGCGGCATGCTGCGCCCCTATGCCGTTGCGGGGAAGAACCGGTCCAGGTACCTCCCCGACGTGCCGACCATGACCGAACTGGGCTATCCGGAGATCCAGTTCCAGGGACAGGTGTGCTTCTACGGCTCCAGCAAGCTGCCGCCCGAGGTCCTGGCGAAGCTTCGGGCCAGCATCAAGAAGGCTGCGAGTGCCCCGCGCGTTCAGCAGAAGCTGATCGACGTGGGCCTGGAGCCCGACCTGAGTGTCGATTCGGCGGCGCTGCTGGCTGAAAACAGGCTGCTGTCCCAGCGCAACGCCGCCATCGTCAAGAAGTTCGAAATCAAGGCGGACTGACAGCCCCGCGCAGTGCCCGAACCCACTGCATCCCACTCGACGTTCACAACGCTCATCACTCAACCTGGAGACCTTTCATCATGAACTTCCTCGACGGCCATCTGTATCCCGAGAACCAGCAGCCGCTGGTCATCACGGCCGCGCCCTATGCGCCGGGCTGGATCCCTTCCGACTTCCCGGAAGACATTCCGGTCACGATGGAGGATCAGATCCAGAAGGCGGTGGATTGCTACGAGGCCGGCGCCACCGTACTGCACCTGCATGTGCGTGAAGAAGACGGCAAGGGCAGCAAGCGCCTGTCCAAGTTCAACGAGCTGATCGCGGGGGTTCGAGCCCGCGTGCCGGAAATGATCATCCAGGTGGGTGGCTCCATCAGCTTCGCGCCGGAGTCCGAAGGCCAGGCCGCCAAGTGGCTGAGCGACGACACGCGCCATATGCTGGCCGAGCTCACGCCGACGCCCGACCAGGTGACGGTGACCGTCAACACCACGCAGATGAACGTGACGGAGCATGCAGGCGAGGACGACTTCAGGGGCGTTTCGCGCGGATTCCCGCACCTCTATGCGACCTACAAGGACATGCACGTGCCCGCGAACCCGAGCTGGGTCGAGGAGCACATCCGGCGCCTGACGGCCGCGGGAATCCAGAGCGAGTTCCAGGTCTACAACATCAACAGCTTCGAGACCATCGAGCGGATGATCCGCCGCGGCGTCTACAAGGGGCCGCTGGTGATGAACTGGGTGGCCATCAGCGGCGGCATGGACCAGGCGAACATCTACAACCTGGCCAACATGCTGCGTGCCGTGCCCGACGGCGCGGTGGTCACGGTGGAAAGCTCGGTGCTCAATGTGCTGCCCATCAACATGATCGGCATCGCCCTGGGCCTGCATGTGCGCTGCGGCATCGAGGACGTGCTATGGAACCAGACCCGCACCGGCAAGATGAGCTCGGTCGAGCAGATCAGGCAACTGGTGCGCATCGCCGGCGAGTTCGGCCGCCCGATCGCGACAGCAGAGCAGGCGCGGGAGATCATGAAGATCGGGGTCTTCTACGACACCGCCGAAGAGACGCTCGAGGCCAATGGCTTCGCGCCCAACCGCAATGGCGGCAACCAGGGATTCCTGCGCAAGCCCGCCATGAGCCTGCCGGCGGAGCAGAAATTGCGCGCTGCCTGAATGGCCCGCCACGCGCGCCTTCACAGTCAGCCCGCTCGGCTCAGGAGGTCCCGTACTCCCCCCGCGCCGCCATGGCGGCCGCCTCCTTGCTCCATTGCGAGGCGCTGCAGCCGAAAAGACCGTGGAACCAGTGACTGAAGCTGCTGGGCCGGGAGAAGCCCAGAAGCTCCGCCACTTCGCGAAGCGGCAGGTCGCTCTCGCGCAAGTGGCGCCTGACCAGCTCCGAGCGCACCTGCTCGAGCAAGCGGCTGAAGCTGAGGCCCTCGGCGTCGAGTCGGCGATGCAGCGTACGGCGATCGATGTGAAGGAAGCGTGCCACCTCCTGGGCGGTGCAGGCGCCACCCGGCAGCAGCGCCAGGATGATCTGGCGGCAGCTGGCCTCCATGCTTTCGCTGCGATCCATCAGGGCCGCTTCCGGGTACTTCCTGGCGAAGCCCGCAGCCACCTGGTCTCCGGACTCGCGCGGTGCGGACAAGTCGCTCGCCAGGCAGACCAGGCCGTTGAATTCCTGGTTGAACTTGACGTTCCGCCCGAAGAAAGCCCGATGCGCGGAGACGTCCCCGGGCGGACGATGTGCGAAGCAGACCTCGAGCGGCCGCCAATGCGGTCCGATCAATTCAGAGAGCATGCGAAACATGGTGCCCACGGCGAGCTCCACCGACTGCCGCATCGGCAGGCCGGGCGTCGGCAGCAGGTCTTCCCGGATGATCACCGTGCGGCCGGCGTCTTCGACACGGATCGTCAGCGAGGCGTTCACGAGCTTCAGATAGCGGCACAGCGTGTCGAGGGCGGCCCTGGGCGTCGGATCCTCGCGCAGCACGAGGCTGATCGGTCCGAGCGCGGAGAGCTTGCGCTGTGCCGCGAGACGCAGCGCCAGATCCTCCGTCTGCGTGGCGCGGGCGGTGATTTCCAGCAGCTCGCGCACCGCATCCCGCGGAATCAGCATCTCGGAGTCTTCGAGGAACTTCGCCTGCAGCCCCACCGTGCGCATGAACGCATAGGGGTCCCGCCCGAGCGACCTGACCAGCTCGACGTAGCCGCTCAGGCTGCTGCTGCGCACGAATTCGGAGAGGTGTCTCATGCGATGGCACCCCCCGCGTGAACCGGCTGCCGCGTCACTCCGGCTTGAAGTCGATCGACTTCAGCACCTCGCCGACGCGCTTGTAGTCGCTGTTCAGCGAGCTCACCAGCTCGTCGGGCGTGCGCCCGCTGCCGGCTTCGAGGCCCGCATCCAGCAAGCGCGTGCGCACGGCCGGCTGCGCAATCGCCTTGAGCGCCGCCTCGCGCACGCTCGCCTGCAGCGCGGCGGGCGTGTCGGGCTTGATCCACAGGCCCATCCACGAGACCGTTTCGAGCTGCGGATAGCCGAGCTCCGCAAAGGTCGGCACATCCGGCAAGAGCGGCGAGCGCTTGGGCGTGCTGACCGCGAAGGCCTTGATCTTGCCGGCCTTGATCATCGGCAGCGAAGTCGCCATGCCGTCGAACATGAGCGGCACGTGGCCGCCCATCACGTCGGTGAGCGCGGGCGTCGATCCCTTGTAGCCGACATGGGTCATGTCGATGCCGGCCGCCTTGTTGAGCTGCAGGCCGATGACATGCGACACGGTGCCGGGGCTGTACGAGGCATAGCTCACCTTGCCCGGGTTGGCCTTCACCCAGCTCAGCACCTCGGCGAAGTTCTTCGCCGGGACCGAGGGCGCGCCGACCATCACGAGGCCGCCGCGGCCGAGCTCGGCCACGGGGCGGATCTCCTTGGCCATGTCCTTGGGCAGCTTGACGATGTGCGGGATCTCGCTCACCAGGGAGCTGACGCCGACCAGCAGCGTGTAGCCGTCATGCGGCGCCATCGAGAGTTCGTTGACCGCCAGCGCACCGCCCGCGCCGGGCTTGGCGTCGACCACGACGGGCTGGCCCGTGTCCTTCGTGAGCTGGTCGCCCAAGAGGCGCGCGACGATGTCGGCGGTGCCGCCGGCCGGTCCGGCCACGATGATGCGCACCACCTTCTCGGGCCATTTGGCGGGCTGCTCGGCGTGCGCTGCAAGGCTTGCAACGCCAAGGCATGAGAGGCAAGCGGCCTGGATCATCTTCCGCCGCAACAAGTGATTCGATTTCATGTTCTGTGTCTCCTTCGTTATGGATTCAGGCAGACCAGCGCAGCAGCGCGAGCGCCAGTATGGCGAGAAACGTCGTCTCGCCCAACATCAAGCGCACGGGCTTGAGGGCCGGCCACGCCGCGATGGAGAGGCTGCCGATCATGCAAACCTCATCCCGATGTTGGCCAGCAGGTGATCGCCATGCGCCTCACGCAGCAGGTTCTTCTGCACCTTGCCGGTCGCACCGAGCGGAATGCGGTCGACGAAGACCACGTCGTCGGGCGTCCACCACTTGGCGATGCGGCCGTCGTAGAAGCGGATCAGCTCCTCGCGCGTCACGTCCTGGCCGGCCTTCTTCACGACGATGAGCAGCGGGCGCTCGTCCCACTTGGGGTGGCGCGCGGCGATGCAGGCCGCCATCTCGACGGCGGGGTGCGCCATCGCGATGTTCTCCAGGTCGATGGAGCCGATCCACTCGCCGCCCGACTTGATCACGTCCTTGCTGCGGTCGGTGATCTGCATGAAGCCGTCGGCGTCGATGGTCGAGACGTCACCGGTCGGGAACCAGCCGTCCACCAGCGGACCCGCGCCCTCGCCCTTGAAGTAGCCGGAGATCACCCAGGCGCCGCGCACCATCAGCTCGCCGGCGGTCTTGCCGTCGTGCGGCAGCTCGGCGCCGTCCTCGCCGACGATCTTCATGTCGATGCCGAACACCGAGCGGCCCTGCTTGGACTGGATCGCGAGGCGCTCGTCGGCGTCCAGCGACTGGTGGCAGGGCTTGAGCGTGCACACGGTGCCCACCGGGCTCAGCTCGGTCATGCCCCAGGCGTGCAGCACCTGCACGTCGTAGCGCTCCTGGAAGGCGCGCATCATCGCCGGCGGGCAGGCCGAGCCGCCGATGATCGTGCGGCGCATGGTGCGGAAGTTGAGGCCGTTGCTCTCCACGTGCGCGAGCAGGCCCTGCCACACGGTGGGCACACCGGCCGAGACCGTGACGCCTTCGGCCTCGAAGAGGTCGTGCAGCGACTTGCCGTCGAGCCACGGGCCCGGGAACACCAGCTTGGCGCCGACCATGCACGCGATGTACGGCAGGCCCCAGGCATTGACGTGGAACATCGGCACCACCGGCAGGATCACGTCCTTGGCCGAGCAGTTGAGCGCGTCGGGCAGCGCGGCGGCATAGGTGTGCAGCATCGTCGAGCGATGGCTGTAGAGCGCGCCCTTGGGATTGCCCGTGGTGCCCGAGGTGTAGCACAGCGACGAGGCCGCCTTCTCGTCGAACACCGGCCAGTGGAAATCAGGCGTGTGGTCGTCGATCAGGTCTTCGTAGCACAGCAGGTTCGGCACCTTCGACGAAGCCGGCATGTGCGCGCGGTCGGTCATCACGACGAAGGCCTTGATGGTCGAGACGCGCGAGGCGACGGCCTCGATCAGCGGCAGGAAGGTCAGGTCGAAGAAGAGGATCTGGTCTTCGGCATGGTCGGCGATCCAAACCACCTGGTCGGGGTGCAGGCGCGGGTTGAGCGTGTGCAGCACCGCGCCGGACCCGGAGACCGCGTAGTACAGCTCCATGTGGCGATAGCCGTTCCAGGCCAGCGTGGCGACGCGGTCGCCCTGCTCGATGCCGCGCGCGGCGAGCGCGTTGGCGAGGCGGCGCGCGCGCTGGCCCATATCGCGGTAGGTGTAGCGGTGCACGTCGCCCTCGACGCGGCGCGAGACGATCTGCTGTTCGCCGTGGTGGCGTTCGGCGTGCGTGAGGAGGCTCGAGATCAGCAGGGGCTGATCCATCATCAATCCGTTCATGGTGGAAGTCCGTTCAAATTCGGTGAGGGTGCGTACGCAGGTTCAGGCCGGCACGCTGCGGGGTGCGCCTGCGGGCGCGGATTCGGGTTCGGCATCGGCGGCGGCTTCGCAGGCCCGCTCCAGGTCGGCCCCGTAGCTGCGCGACGCGACCATGAAGGCCCCGGCCGCCAGCAGGCCGAAGACCGGCATCACGATCAGCGCGTGTTCGAGCGACCAGGCATCCGACAGAAAGCCTGCAATCAGCGGACCGGTGGCCAGGCCCAGCAGGTTCTGGAACAGCGAGAGCACCGAGGCGCCGGTGGCACGGATGCCGGGATGGATCACGTCGATGACGACCGCGGCGACCACGCCCACGCTGCAGGTCATCAGGAAGCCGCCGAGCGCCAGCAGCGCGAACTGGGCCTGTGCCGACAGCTCGATCCCGACGTGCCTGGCGCCGAAGCCGAGCGCCAGCACCGCGGCCGAAGCCACGCAGATCGCGGCCGTCACCTGCAGCTTGGCGGCGGGCCGCTTCCTGCCGGCGCGATCCGCCACCGCACCCCAGACCACGCTGCCGAGCGCGCCGCAGAGCACCACCAGCGCGGCCTTGATCGCGGCCTGCTCCGGCGTCATGCCGTGCACGCGGTTGAGGAAGCTCGGAAGCCAGGCCCAGATGGACGACACGAGGATGAGCTGCGCCGGTGCGGCGATGCAGACCCACAGCAGTGTGCGCGAGCGCATCAGCCGCTTGATGATGGCGCGCGCCGCACCCTGCGTCGAGCGCGTGGCCTGCTCGATGCGCGGCGTGAGCGCGACGGTGCGGTAGTCGCGCACCTTGATGTAGAGCAGCGCCAGGACCAGCCCCGGCACGCCGACCACGCCGAACGCAGCCTGCCAACCCCAGCGCGCGGCGATGACGCCGCCGAGCATCACGCCCAGCACCGAGCCGATCGATGCGGCGGAGAAGAAGGCCGCCATCAGCGCACCGCGCATGCGTGCCGGGAAGTGGCTCGCGATGAGCGCCGCGCCGACCGAGCCGTAGCCCGCTTCGCCCAGACCCACCGCCGATCGCGCGGCCAGCAGCTGGCCGAAGTTGCGCGTGAACATGCAGGAGATCGAGGCGAGGCTCCAGATCGTCGCCATCACGACGATGCTCTTCACGCGGCTGAAGCGGTCGGCGACGAGTGCGATCGGGATGCCGCCCACGGCGACCGTGACCGACACCGCCGACACCAGCGCGCCGAGCTGCTTGTCCGAAAGGCCCCAGGCTTGCTTCAGATGCGGAAAGAGCGAAACGATCACCTGGCGGTCGATGTAGTCGACCATCATCAGGCCGAGCGTCATCGCGAAGGCGAACCACGCCTGGCGCGGGCCGAACAGGTAGCTGTCGGACCCTTGCTTCGAATCGAGGGCATGCATGTCCATGGCAATCCCCTTGGCTTCAGGGCACGAGCACGGTCGCGCCGGTCGTGGCCCGCGATTCGAGCGCGCGGTGCGCGTCGGCCGCGTCGGCCAGCGCGAAGCTCTGCTTGGGCTCGCTCACGATGCGGCCTGCGAGCACGTGGCCGAACAGCTCGTCGGCCATCTCCAGCATGTGCGAGCGCGGCTGGATGTAGTGCATCATCGCCGGCCGCGTGACCCAGATCGAGCCCTTCACGGCGAGCAGTTGCGAGTCGATCACCACCGGGCCCGAGCTGGTGCCGTTGCTCACCAGCGAGCCGCGCGGCTGCAGGCTGTCGAGCGAGGCCTCCAGCGTGTCCTTGCCGACCGAGTCGTAGACCACCGGCACGCCCTTGCCGTCGGTGATCTCGCGCACGCGCTTGGCGATGTTCTCGCGCGAGGTCACGATGGTGTAGGCGCAGCCGTTGGCCTTGGCGATCTCGGCCTTCTCGTCGGTGCTGACGGTGCCGATCATGGTCACGCCCATCGCGCGCGCCCACTGGCAGGCGATCAGGCCGACACCGCCGGCTGCGGCGTGGTAGAGGATGGTCTCGCCGCCCTTGAGCGGGTAGACCTGGCGGAACAGGTACTGCGCCGTCATGCCCTTCATCATCAGCGTGGCCGCGGTGCGGTCGGAGACGCCATGGGGCAGCGGGATCAGCACTTCGGCCGGCATCACGCGCGCTTCGGAATACGCGCCTTGCGGGCCGATCAGGTAGCCGACGCGGTCGCCGACCTGGATGTCCGTGACGCCGGGGCCGACCGCCTCGACCACGCCGACCGCGTCCGAGCCCAGTCCATTGGGCAGCGGCAGCGGATAGCGGCCGGTGCGGAAGTAGATGTCGATGAAGTTGACCGCGATGTAGGTGTGGCGCACGCGCGCCTGGCCCGGGCCGGGCTCGCCGACTTCGACGTCCTCAAGACGCAGGACTTCCGGACCACCGGTTTCATGAAAGCGAATGGCCTTGGCCATGTTTGTCTCCTTGTTTGATGCAGAAAGTGGCTCTTACCCAGGGCACCCGCGGAACCGGCTTTGCCGGGCCGCTGGGTGCGCCCCCGGAGAGGGGGTTGGCGCAGCGACACGAAGTGCGCGAAGCCTGGGGGAGATTCATTTCATCGAAAGCTCGCTGATGAACAGTTCCGCGCGCGGCCATTTGCCGAAGCCGGACGCGGGATTCAGGTGGCCGACCTCGCCGAGGTCGAACAGGCGGCTGCCCCAGTCGCGTGCCAGCGCGGCCACGCGCACGTAGTCGCCGAGCGGATCGTTGCGGCTCGCCGCCACGATGCTCGGGAAAGGAAGCGTCCTGCGCGGCACGGGCAGCCAGCCGCTGGCGCGCAGTTCGTCGATGGTCGGATAGCCCTCGGGCATCGGGCGCTCGAAGTCCGGCGGCGCGGCCAGCAGCGCGCCTTCGATCGCGCGCCGCGTCTGGTGGGCCCAGTGCGCCACCATCACGCAGCCGCCGCTGTGGGCCACGAGGACGATCGGGCCCTCGATGGCCTGCGCCTCGTGCTCGATCGCCGCGACCTTCGCCCCGCAATCGAGATCGGTGCGGCCCATCGGCGGCACGGTGCGCACTTGGCGCCCCTTGGCCGCGAGGTCGGCGGCCAGCAGCGTCTGCCAGTGCCCGGCGACATGGTCGCGCAGGCCCGGGACGATGAGCACCGTCGGCAACCCGGCCATCGCGGCAGCACCTTGCATCGTCATGCCACCCGGCGCAGGTAGCCCTGCTGGCGGCCCTTGGGGTTGGGTGCGAAGCCGTTGGCGGCCAGCGTCTCCTCGACGGTCTCGTAGAACACGCCGATCTTCAGGATCTCGCGCGCTTCCTTGCCATTGGCGACTTCGCGGCCGAACTCGCGCGACATGCGAACGAGCTGCTCGATCTGCTGCACCGTCGTCATCTTCCCGCTGCGCGACTGGTTCCAGAGGTTGTCCTCGATGCCGCAGCGCACGTGCAGGCCCATGGCCATGCCCATCATGTTGATCGGCAGCACGTTGCGCATGCTGCTTTCCACGGTGAGCTTCGCGCCGTCGGGGATCGCACGCAGGAAGTTCGAGAGGTTGTAGATGTTCGGCGCGTCCATGCCGCCGCTGATCGCGACCCAGTTCATCACCAGCGGGCCCTTGTAGATGCCGCGGCGGATCAGCCGCTCCACGGTCTCGTAGCTGTTGATGTTGTAGAACTGGAAGGCGCTCTGGATGCCCGCCGCGCTCAGGCGGCGCACGTGCTCCTCGATGAAGCCGGGGCCCGAGGGCACGATCATCTCGCGGTAGGCCGCGTTGTTCTGCGGGTCGGCGAGCGAGGTGCCGGCGATGTCATCGGCTTCCATGTGCTCCAGCACGTTCATCTGCGTCGTGTTGACGGTGACCGTGACCTGGTCCGGCTTCGGATCGAGCTCGGCCAGCATGTGGCGCGTGTCGTCCTTGAGCCACTTGGCGGTCGCGCCGTCGGTCTCGGGTGCGAAGGAGATCGAGCCGCCGACCTGGATGACCATATCGGGCACGGCACGGCGGACGCCGGCGATCAGCTCGTTGAACATCGAAAGGCGCTTGGAGCCCTTGCCGTCGAGTTCGCGCACGTGCAGGTGCAGCACCGTGGCACCGGCGTTGTAGCAGTCGACCGCCTTCTGCACCTGCTCTTCCATGGTGACGGGGATGTCCTCCGGGAAGTCGGAAGGAATCCACTCGGGGCCGTAGGGCGCGGCGGTGATCACCAGCTTGTCCTGGTTTTCCGGGAAAAGGGAGCCGTCGAGGAAGTTCATGGTCTGTCTTTCAGTTGGGATGTCGGGTGTTGAATGAGGTGATGCAGCGCTGTGTCAGTACGTGGCCTCACCGATGATTCCGGCGCGTTCCATCTTTCGATGGCACGGTGGGTAGTCCATCACGGCGTAGTGCTGCGTGCTGCGGTTGTCCCAGAAGGCGACGCTGTTCTTCTTCCAGCGCCAGCGCACCTGGTACTCGGGGATCGCGGCCTGGCTCGTCAGGTAGTTCAGCAGCAGGCTGGCGCCGGGCGCGTGGTCCTGGCCGAAGCGCACGTTCGCGGCCGTGTGGTAGTTGGTGAAGTGCGTGGTGAAGGCATTGACGAAAAGGATCTTCTCGCCCGTCTCCGGATGGGTGCGCACCACCGGATGCTCGGCATCGGGGAACTGCGCGTGCAGCGCGAGCCGCTTCTCGATCGGCATCGCGGCGCCGAAGCTGGCCTCGATGCTGTGGCGGGCGCGCAGGCCGTCGATCTTCGCCTTCACGTCTTCCGGCAGGCGGGCATAGGCCTCCACCATGTTGACCCAGATGGTGTCGCCGCCGACTTCCGGCGTCTCGACGCAGCGCAGCACGCAGCCGAAGGGCGGCTTCTCGCGCCAGGTGGCGTCGGTGTGGAAGGCGTTCTCGTAGCGGTCGTTCGGGACCTCGGGCGACTTGTAGATGCGCACCAGGCCGGGGTGGTCGGGATCGCTGCCGGCGACCGGGTGGTCTTCCAGCTCGCCGAAGTGGCGCGCGAAGGCCACGTGCTCGGCGCGCGTGAAGTCCTGGTCGCGGAAGAACAGCACCTTGTGCTTGAGCAGCAGCGCGCGGATCTCGGCCACCGTCTCGGCGTCGCGCGAGGCGGCGCCGAGATCGACGTTGCGCAGCTCGGCGCCGATGGTGCAGGTCAGGCGCTCGACCTGGATGGAGTTCTTCAGCGCCGCGGGCGACACCACGGCGGGTGCGCCTTTCAGCGGGGTTGCTTCGACTGTCGTGTTCATGGGCCTGTCTCCGTTGTGAGCCCGGCTTGCGCCGGCTCTTGGGTGATGGAGCCGCGCGGTGCGGCTTCTCAGGCATCAAGAATAGGGAGCGGAGCCCCGGAGGGCCCCCTCCTTGCGGGAGGGGGGACCCCTCCCTTCAGCCCCCGGACTGGGCTTGGATCAGCCCGAGGATGCGCGCGCGCACGACGACTTCCTTGCGTGTGCCGGCGTCCAGCTTGGCGAGCAGGTTCTTGACGTGCCACTTGACCGTGGTTTCGCCGACCTGCATGGCGCGTCCGATCTCCTTGTTGGAGAGGTTGCGCGCCAGGAGTTCCAGCACCTGGCCCTCCTTGGGGGTGAGCACCATGCCGCGGGCCGTTGGCAGGTCGCGCGGCGGCGCCGGAACCGGCGGCGCCACGGGGGCGGCCGCCCGCGCGACCGGCGCCCCGGCGCCATCGAGGCCCCCGGCGGCCACCTCCCGCGCCCAATGGCCCAGATCGGGGTGCGCATCCTCGAAGACGCGCACCAGCCCGTAGCTCTGCGCCAGGTCCATCGCCTCGCGCAGCATCGGAAGCGCGCGTTCGCCGCAGCGGTCGAGCGCGAAGGCGCGCAGGCCGAGGATCTCGATGCGGAAACGCCCCTGGTGCATCGCCTGCGCCAGCTCGTCGGCATGCGCGAGCGGCTCGAGCGCAGCCCGCCAGTCCTGGCTCGCGATCGCCGCATAGCCCTGCGCGAGCCCCCGCAGCGCGTCGACGCCCCGCCGCCAGAGCCGGCCCTGCGGCAAGGAAGGATCGTCCAGCATCGCGTCGATGCGCCGGCACAGTTCGCGGCAGCTTCCGGCGCGGTAGCGCCGCGCGTGCATGCGCACCTGCTCGACCAGGCTCGCGATGCGCAGCCGGGGCAGCGAGCGGGCCGAGCCCACGGCGTCGAGCGCGCCGAGCAGCTCCATCGCCCGGTGCTCGGCGCCTTCGGCCATCGCCATGCGCGCCATGGTGCGATAGGCCAGCAGCAGCGATTCGGGCAGGCCGCTGCGCTCCAGCACGTCGATCCGGTCGGCCAGGAGCGCCGAGGCATCGGCGGGACGGCCGCGCTCCCACATCGCCGAGGCCAGGAGCGCCGCGAGCATGCAGCTGAAGCTGTTGCGCCGGCCGAGGTCCGCGTCGGCGCTGGCGACCGCCGGCTGCAGCAGGCTTTCGACCAGCAGCACCTGCCCTTCCCAGACGTAGGACAGGCCGATGATGAATTCGCCCCAGCGCCCGACGAAACCCTGCCCGGGCCCGAAATCCCCGCGCGGCGACTGCTGCTGCCGCAGGCGCGCCAGCGCCGGATCGCCTTCGAGCAGCGTGCGGTAGGCGGTGCGGTTGGCATGCACCTGCAGCAGCATCGGATCGCGCAGCGGCGGCGATTCGGCCCACGGATCGTGCAGCGCAGCAAAGCGGTCCGGATCGTCGGCGAACACCGCCGCGCCGCTGAGGATCAGCGCGCATTCGCATTGCAGCGTCGGATCGGGCTGGTCCTTGGACTGGTGCGCGAGGATGCGCGCGACCATGCGGCCGGCGTCCTCGTGGCGCTCGCTGATCGCCAGCGTCCAGGCGGCGGCCAGCAGCAGGCGCGGGCGGCGGTCGAGCTCGTCGGCGGGCAGCTGCGCCAGCCATTCGAGCACCACGCCCTGCCGGCCGTGGGTCACGATGGCTTCGTAGAGGCTGCGTTCGGCCAGCTCGTAGGCCAGCTCGCGCTGCCCTGCGACCAGCGCATGCCGCGCCGCGTCCTCGAGCATGCCGCGTTCCGCGAGCCATGCCGCCGCGCGGGCGTGCGCGCCCTCCTGCTGCGCCTTCGGCAGCGCGCTGAAGGCCTCGCGCAGCACGTCGCGCGCGAGCATGTGCATGCGCAGCCAGTCGCCCTGCTCCGCCGCGACGAAGACCGGGGTGTCGCGGCTCAGGCGGGCCAGGCGCTCGGTGGCGTCTTCGGTTTCGGCGACCCTGCGGCACAGCTCCGGATGCAGGTGGTGGAGGATCGAGATGCGGGTGAGGAATTCGCGGTCGGAGGCATCGAGGTTCGTGAGCATCAGCGTGAGGAACTGGTCGCGCAAGCGGCCGCCGATGCCCGCGATGCCGGCCACGTCGGCGCCGCGCGCCATCACCGTGAGCGACAGCTGCAGGCCCAGCGGCCAGCCCTCGGTGAGCGCGTGCAGACGCGCGGCGGTGTCGTTGTCGATGCTCGCGCCGAAGCGCTCGTGGACCAGTTCCAGCGTCTCTTCGAGCCTGAAGCGCAGCATCGCCGGGCCGACCACGACGCACTGGCCGTAGGCGATCAGGTCGTCGATGTCGAGGTTGCTGTCCGGACGGCTCGCGATGATCGTGCGCAGGTTCGGCGGCGCATTGCGCAGCAGGTAGCCCAGCGCTTCGCGCGAGGCGGCGGGCAGGCGCTCGGCCTCGTCGACGATCAGCACCACGTCGAGCGCGGTCTGCGCGAGTTCCGCCAGCCAGATCGTGATGCCTTCGAGGCCGGTCGGCCCCACCGCGTCGAGCAGCACGTGACCGAAGGTCGATCGCCCCGAACTGCGCCGCACCGACATCGCCAGCGCCTGTGCCAGCCGCTGCGGCGTATCGCGCGCCTGCACCGAGACCCAGGCCACGACGAGGCCGTGCGAGAGATGCTCCAGCCGCCACTGCGCGAGCAGCGAGGTCTTGCCGAAACCGGCCGGCGCCTGGATCAGGATCGCCGGGACGCCACGGAACGCCGGATCGTTGGCCAGGAGCCGCGGCCGCGAAAGCAGATGGCGCGGCACCCTCGGCGGCGAAACCCGCAGCAGCAGGTCGTCGCCCGCGCTGTCCGGCAGATCGGTTTCGGTGGTCACTGGGAGCCTCGGCAAGCGGGGGACGCCATGGGTTCGCCAGTCTAGCCAGAGTCGCCGCGCCGGGCTACTTCAGGTACGAGCGCAGCGCCGAAACGACCACGTCGAGGTCTTGCGCGCGCTCTTCGCGGGAGGCGTCGTGGGCGCCGAGGTGGTGGCGCACATGGCCATCGAGCACTTCCAGCATCAGCCCGTTGACCGCGCCGCGGATGGCCGCCAGCTGCTGCAGCACGGCGGTGCAGTCGCGCTCGTCCTCGAGCGCGCGCTCCAGGGCCTGCGCCTGCCCCTGGATGCGCCGGATGCGTGTGAGCAGGGGCTTCTTGTTGAGAACCGTATGCGACATGAAGGCCGATTCTAGGTCGCACCACATACTGGGGTACAGTATCCGGATGATCCATGCTTCCCCTGATACCGAGCCGTTCCTGCGCGACGCCGGCAGCCACTCCCACGTCTTCGACGACGGCAATCCGCTGGGCGAGAAGAACGCCCGCCTCGCGGTCCTTCTCACCGCGGCCATGATGGTCCTGGAGATCGTGGGCGGCTACTGGTTCAACTCCATGGCGCTGCTGGCCGACGGCTGGCACATGAGCTCGCATGCGCTCGCGCTCGGGCTCTCGGTGGCGGCCTACGCCACGGCGCGCAGGCTCTCGGGCAACACCCGCTTTGCGTTCGGGACCTGGAAGATCGAGGTGCTGGCCGGCTACACGAGCGCGATCCTCCTGCTGCTCGTCGCCGGCTGGATGGCCTACCAGTCCGTCGAGAGGCTGTTCTCGCCCGCCCCCATCCACTACGAGGAGGCGATCGTCATCGCGGTCATCGGCCTCGTGATCAATCTGGTCTGCGCCTGGCTGCTGAAGGACGGCCATCACCACCATCACGATCACGCGCACCATGACCGTCAACAGGATCATCACGACCACCACCACCACGGCCACCACGATCTCAACCTGCGTTCGGCCTACGTCCACGTGCTCGCCGATGCGGCCACCTCGATCCTGGCGATCGCGGCACTGCTGGGCGGCCTCTTCTGGGGCTTCGGCTGGCTCGACCCGGTGATGGGCATCGTCGGTTCGGTGCTGGTCGCGGCCTGGGCGCTGGGCCTGCTGCGCGACACCGGCCGCGTGCTGCTCGATGCCGAGATGGACGCGCCGGTGGTCGAAGAGATCCGCGAAGCGATTGCGGCCGGCCCCGTGCCCGCACGCATCCACGATCTGCACGTCTGGCGCGTGGGCCGCGCGAAGTACGCGTGCATCCTCGCAGTGGAGGTGCAGCAGGCCGCGACGCCGGCCCACTTCCGGCAACTGCTCGGCATCCACGAAGAACTGGCGCACGTCACGGTGGAGGTGCACCGGGCGCCGCGCAGCTGAGGGCGTGGATCGCCTGTTTCGCAGCGATCGAGCAGGCGATCCATCCGATCCGCGAGGAGATGGCCGCTATGCTCGGTGCCGCCAGCAATAGCCACGCCCACCCATGACCTCATCCGCCCTCGACCATTTCGTTTCCCGCGCTGCAGCATTCAGCCAATCCCATTCGGAGCCCGCCGATTGCGTCCTCGGCATTGCGCCGCTGATGCTCGAACTGATCGAGGAGGCCGGCAGCTTCCTTGAGCCGCAGCACCGGCGAAGCAGCACCGAAGGCTACGCGCGCAACCTCATCCGCAACATGCCCGAGCACGGCCTGTCGCTCTACGCCCTGGTCTGGCAGCCGGGCCAGTGGACGCCGGTGCACGACCACGGCAGCTGGGGCGTGGTCGGCGTCGTCGAAGGCGTGCTCGAGGAGCGCAGCTATGTGCGCGTGTCGCCCGATCGCGGCGTCGACCACGACATCGAGCTGGTGCGCGGCGGCATCCTCCTGCTCAAGCACGGTGCGGTGACCAGCTTCGTACCGAACCCGGACCACATCCACGTCACCGGCGTTCCGATCGAGCGGCCGGGCGCGATCAGCCTGCACCTGTACGGACGCACGATGAACGACTTCAACATCTACGACGTCGCCGGGCGCACGCGCAAGCGCATGCAGGTCGCGCACAACGAGAGCTGACTGTTCAGCCGCGGCGCTGGATCATCTTCCACCCGTTGCCCGACGGGTCGCGAAAGCCGGCATCCACGGTGCCATAGCGCTCCACCGGTTCTTGGGTGAATTCCACACCCTCGGCCGCCATCCGGTCGTAGGCGGCGCGGCAATCGTCCACGGCGAGCACGAGCGGCGGCATCGCGCCCTTGGCCACGATCTCGCGCACGGCCTGCGCGGTGGCCGCATCGAGCACCGGCGGCCCGGGGACGTACAGACCGAGCTGGAACGATGGCTGGTCCGGGTGCTGCACCGTGAGCCAGCGATAGTCGCCGTTGCGCACGTCGGTGTGGACGCGAAACCCGAGCTTCTCCACATAGAAGGCAAGCGCTTCGTCCTGATCGCGCACGTACAAACCGACCGTTTCGATGCCTTGTGTCATGAATGCTCCTGTTGAACGGTTTCGTTTGTACCGTCCAGGGCCTGCCGCCGCTTCTCCGAAACTGCGGTCTTGAGCTCGGGCCGGTGCGCGGCACTGACGATGCAGGCGGGCACCCGGCCGAGTTCATGGGTCGCCGCTCGGGCGCGCGTGCGCACCGCGCTCGGACTTTCGCCGGTGATGTCGCGGAAGGTGCGCCCGAAGGTGCCCAGGCTCGACCAGCCCGTCGTGAAAGCGATGTCGGTGATGGAGAGGTCCGTATCGCGCAGCAGCGCCGTGGCCCGCTCGATGCGCCGCGTGAGCAGGTAGCGATGCGGCGGGGTGCCGAAAGCCTGCTTGAACGATCGCGCAAAGTGCGCCTCGGAAACGCCGCTCACCTCTGCAAGCCGCCCGACGGGCCATTCCTCGTGCGAGGCGGCATCCATCCGGTCCTTGGCGCGCAGCAGTCGACGCAGCAGCGCGGGGTCCTGGCTTGCGGGGGTGGCATTGGGACTGTTCATTTCGAAGCGATGCTAAGCACAATCCGGCATGACGAATCCTTCGCTCCCGAAAGCCATCGCGCCCGCGGAACTCACCGATGCCCTGCGAAGCTCAGGCGCGATCGAGCGGCAACGGGTCATCGATGTGGCGGTGGAGACATCGTTCGCGACCGTGCTTTCGCACATCTTTCGCTTGCGGCTCACCTATGACCAGCCCCCTGCGAAGGCGCCCTCCACGCTCATCCTGAAAGCCGGCCTCGCGGACCGCCCCGGTGGACCCTGGTTCGGCGGCCGGCAGGAAGTGACCTTCTATCGCGAGCGACCGGCAGGCACTGCGCGACGACTAGCGGCTGTCGGTCCTCTGGCTGATCGCGAACCCGGTCTGGCAGCACGCGAACGGCATCCCGCCGGTGATCTGGTGGAACAACTTCGAGCGCATTCACCAGGCCGTGGACGACCTCGGATGTCGTGATCTCCTGGCCTAGGAACAAGATCGGAAATACCACTTGCGGAGCACCGCGAACTAGTTATAAAAAAGAACCTTGTGCGCATTCCTCCAGTACAACGAACAGGAGACGTGGAATGAACCTCAAGGATCGACTTCCGGCGCCGCTTGCACTGCTCCTCCTGGGAGCGACGGCCTACAGCCATGCGGCGACGCCCATCGCGTGCAACGCCCTGCTCAACCAGAGCATCGAAGGCGCGACCATCACGAGCGCCGTGCTCAACCTGGCGACGGCGACGCTGCCCGAGCACTGCGAGGTGCTCGGCACCATCGGCCAGCACACCGGGGCCGACGGGCAGTCCTACGCGGTGAAGTTCCATCTGCGCATGCCCACGTCCTGGAGCGAACGCTTCTACTACCAGGGCGGCGGCGGACTGGACGGCAGCGTCGGCGCCGCCAATGCGGCGCAGATCAATCAGGGCTATGCCGTGGTCTCCACGGACAGCGGGCACGACGCGGCGGCCAACATCTCCGCGGTCGCCGGCAATGCCGAGTTCGGATTCGACCCGCAGGCGCGCCTCGACTACGGCTACGACGGGCCCGCCCGCGTCGCGCAGGCCGCCAAGGCGATCACGCGCACCTACTACGGCCAGAAGATCAGGTACGCCTACTTCGAAGGCTGCTCGGAAGGCGGACGCGAGGGCCTGATGTTCTCGCAGCGCTACCCCGACATCTTCGACGGCGTCATCGCCGGCAACCCCGGCATGGACCTGCCCAAGGCCGCGGTCGCCGAGGCTTGGGACACGCAGGCCTTCGCCGGCGCCGCGCGTTCGCTCACGCCCTTCGGCTTTCCCGATCTCGCGACCTCGTTCACCTCGGCGGAGCTGAGCGCGATCGGCGACGCGATCTTGAAGGAATGCGACGCGAAGGACGGCCTCGTCGACGGCATCATCGCCAACCCCCAGGCCTGCCGCTTCGATCCGCGCACGCTCGGTCCGCAGGGCTCCGGGCTGCTGTCCGCCAGCCAGGTCACGGCGCTGAAGAGCGTGTTCGACGGCGCCAGGGATTCGAAGGGCCGTGCGCTGTACGCCGGCTGGTTCTGGGATCCGGGCATCGCCGCACCCGGCTGGCGCGTCTGGAAGATCGGGCCGCTCTTCCCCGCCCCGGGCAACACCTCGCTCAACACGACGCTCGGCGGCTCGGCCTTGCCCTTCGTCTTCACCACGCCGCCCAATTCGCAGACCGCCGGCCGGCCGGGATACCCGGGCACGGTCATCACGACCGCCGGGCCGGCGCCGAGCCTGCCGGGGCTCAACGACGCCTTCATGCCGTGGCTGCTCAGCTTCAACATGGACGTGGATGCGCCGAAGATCCATGCGCGCGGCGGCATCTTTTCGCAGTCGGCGATGGACTTCATGGGCACCAGCTCGACCGACTACCGGCGCTTTCGCGCCGGCGGCAGCAAGCTCATCGTCTACAGCGGCCAGGCCGATCCGGTGTTCTCGTCGAAATACCACATCGGCTGGTACCGTGACCTCGTCGACCGCTTCGGCGGCCTGCGCGACACGCAGCAGTTCGCTCGCCTGTTCGTGGTGCCGGGCATGAACCATTGCGGCGGCGGCTACGCCACTTCGCAGTTCGACGCCTTCGGCGCACTCGTCAAATGGGTCGAGCAGGGACAGGGGCCGTCGGCCCTCATCGGCACCGCACCGGCCGATACGCCCTGGCCCGGGCGCACGCGGCCGATCTGCGCCTATCCGAGCCAGGCGCGCTACGTCGGGCAGGGCAGCATCGAGGACGCCGCCAATTTCGTCTGCGTCGCCGTGCGCGACGACGACAATGACCACCCGCAGGACGGCAACGACCCCGGACACGGGAATGATGACAACAACCACCCATGACAACTGAACGCACGGAGGCATGACGACCCATTCGAAAGCCCGTCCGAAATCGCGTCCTTCGGGAGCCCACGATCGCGACATGCCCCCGGCGAAACAGGACGAGCCGGTCCCCATCGAACGGGGCGGCGCGTTGGAGGTGCTGCTCGTCTTTTTGAAACTCGGCCTGACGTCTTTCGGCGGGCCGGTTGCCCATCTGGGCTATTTCCGGGCCGAGATCGTGGAGCGCCGGCGCTGGCTCGATGAAAAGAGCTACTCGGACCTGGTGGCGCTGTGCCAGTTCCTTCCCGGACCGGCCAGCAGCCAGGTCGGATTGGCGATCGGGCTCACGCGCGCCGGCTGGCTCGGGGCACTGGCCGCCTGGTGCGGCTTCACGCTGCCGTCCGCAATCGCCCTGATCGTGTTCGCTTACGGCATCGGGCATTGGGGAGCCCTCGCAGACAGCGGCGCGGTACACGGCCTGAAGGTCGCCGCCGTCGCCGTGGTGGCGCAAGCGGTGTGGGGCATGGCCAGGAACCTGTGTCCGGACCGCACGCGCGCCGCCATGGCGATCGTCGCGGCGCTTGCGGTCCTGGTGCTGCCGACCTCGCTGTCGCAGGTCATCGCCATCGCGGTCGCGGGCCTGGTCGGCTGGTTGATGCTCGAGCTGCCGCACCAGCGGCCGGTGGCGCATCGGAGCTACGGCGTATCGAGGACCGCGGGTGCCGTCGCCTTGACGGTGTTCTTCGGTTTGCTGGTCAGTCTGCCGCTCATTGCAGCGACAACCGAATCGTTGGTGTGGACGATCGTCGAGGGCTTCTATCGCGCAGGTGCGCTCGTGTTCGGCGGTGGCCATGTGGTCCTGCCCTTGTTGCAGGCGACTGTCGTTCCGGCAGGGGTCGTCACGAACGAGCAGTTCCTGGCCGGCTATGGTGCTGCGCAGGCCGTGCCCGGCCCCTTGTTCACCTTCGCGGCCTACCTGGGCGCCGTGATGCGCGGGCCGCTTTCCGGCTGGACGGGTGGGCTCGCGCTGCTGGTCGTGATCTTCGTCCCTGCATTCCTGCTCGTGGTCGGGGCACTGCCTTTCTGGGATGCCTTGCGGCAGCGCGGCGCGGTGCAGTCGGCGATGGCCGGTGTGAACGCGGCGGTGGTCGGGATCCTGCTCGCAGCCTTGTACAACCCCGTGTGGACCAGCGCGATCCACACGCGGGCGGACTTCGCCACCGCGCTGGCGGCGTTCGCCCTGCTCGTCTACGGCCGCGTGTCGCCCCTCCTCGTGGTGCTGCTGGCAGCGGCTGCCGGCTGGGCTTTCCTTGGTTGAGCCAGGCGGTGCGTCAAGGCACCGCACCAAACAGCGCACCGACCCCCGCCGTCACTGCCATCGCCAATGTGCCCCACAGGGTCACGCGCATGGCGCTCCTGGCCACCGGCGTGCCACCGATGGTGGCGGCGATGGCGCCGAGCAAGGCCAGGAAGAACGCGGCGCTGACGACGGTCCATTGCAGCAATGAATGCTGCGGCGCCAGCGCGACGACGGTGAGTGGCATGGCCGCCCCCGCGGCGAAGCTGACGGCGGAGGCCATCGCCGCTTGCAGCGGGCGGGCACTGAGTGTCTCCGAAATGCCCAGCTCGTCACGCGCATGCGCACCCAGCGCGTCATGCGCCATCAATTGGGTGGCGACCTGATCGGCGAGTTCGTGTCGGAGACCACGGCGCACGTAGATCGCGGTCAGTTCCCGACGCTCTGCCTCGCCGTCCGTCGCCAGCTCGTGGCGCTCGCGCTCCAGGTCGGCCTTCTCGGTATCCGCCTGGGAGTAGACCGAGACGAATTCCCCTGCGGCCATCGACATCGCGCCTGCCACCAGACCGGCCACCGCGGTGGTCATGATGTTGGCGTGGCTCGCCTGCGCCGCCGCGACACCCGCGACCAGGCTGGCGGTGGAAATGATGCCGTCATTGGCGCCGAGCACGGCGGCACGCAGCCAGCCGATGTGTTCTGTGCGGTGTCGCTCGGAATGTGCGCGGTAGTGGAGTGGCTTCATCGGGCTTCGTTGCTCGTCCGGTTCTAATGTCGGGCTCAATTCTGAACGGTACCTGTTGATTGCCGCCCCCAAGGGCCCACGCCTTCTCAAGGAGTTGCCATGAAATTGATGCCCAGACGGTCCGCGCGCGCTCGGACCACGCCGGCAGCCGCGACCGGCGCGCACGCGATCGGGTTCGCCGCATTGGCCTCGGTCGCGCTGGGCGCCGTTGCCGTCGGTGCCTTGGCCATCGGCGCCCTGTCGATCGGTCGGCTCGTGGCGGGCCGGGTTCGAATCCGGCGATTGGAGATCGACGAACTGGTGGTTCGCCGCATTCGTGTCACTGAAGAGCTCACGACGCCGTCAACGCCGGACCCCGGCAGCGTCATCGAAACGTCGACAAGTCCGGCACGAAAGGAGTTCGATCGTGTTCACAACTGAAATTCATTTGCCCGAGCTCGCCTTGCTGGCCGGGACCCGCGGCGCCCTGGGCGCGGGCGTGGGCCTGCTGATTTCCGACAAGCTCAGTGAAGAGCAACGAAAGAGCATCGGGTGGACGCTGGTGGCCGTCGGCGTGCTGACCACCATTCCGATCGCGGCCCTGCTCTTCGGTCGCCGCCGAAGAAGCGACGCCTGAAGCAGAGAGAGAGAGCGCGCGGCTCGGCCATCGCCGCCCTACCCAACCGGGCAGTAGCGGCCCCCCTTGTGGCTTCACACAATGAAGCCATCTAAGGAGCTCCCATGGCCGATACGACGATTTCGTCCCTCGAACAACTGTCCGCCGCCATGGCGGACGCGGTGGCCGCCGCCTCGCGCGGCGTGGTCGCGGTGCATGCCGCACGCTCGCGCGCCAGCGGCTTCGTCTGGCGCGACGGGCTCATCGTCACCTCCGAGGAGGCGCTGCCCGACGAAGGCGACGTGGCCGTGCTGCTGCCGGACGGCGGCAAGCTGCCCGCGAGCATCGTCGGGCGCGATGCCGCCACCGACGTCGCGCTGCTGCGCGTCGAGGGCGCCGCGCCCTCCCCGATCGCCTTCGATGCCGCGCCGGTGCGCGCCGGCTCGATCGCGCTCGCGGTGGGCTCGCAGGCCGGAACGGCGGTCGCGGCGGCGGGCGTGGTTTCGCTGGTGGGCCCGGCGTGGCGCAGCCTGCGCGGCGGCGACATCGACCTGCGGATCGAACTCGACCTCGTGATGCGGCGCAGCGTCGAAGGCGCTCTGGCGCTCGATGCGGGCGGCCGTGCGATCGGCATGGCCGTGTTCGGGCCGCGTGGGCGCGTGCTCGTGATTCCGGGCACCACGGTCGAGCGCGTGGCCTCGCAGCTCGCCGCGCATGGCCGCGTGCCGCGCGGCTACCTCGGTGTCGCGCTGCAGCCGGTGAAGGTGGAACCCGACGGCATCGGCGCGATGGTGATGGGCATCGACCGCGACGGTCCCGGCGCCAAGGCCGGCGTGCGGCAAGGCGACGTGATCCTCGCGTGGAACGGCGAGCCGGTGCGCAGCGTGCACATGCTGTTGCGCTCGCTCGGGCCGGCGAGCGTGGGCACGGCCGTGACGCTCTCGCTGCGGCGCGCGGGCGAGCCGCTCGAACTGCCGATCGCCGTCGGAGAAAGGCCCGTCGATTGAGCACCTCGCGCGTCGCGGAACCGATCGTGGTCGCGATCGACATCGACGACACCGAGCTGTCGGAGCGCCTGCTCGCCTCGCTCGCTCATGCACCCGGCCTGCGCGTCGCGCAGCAGGGCGAACCTGCGGACGTGGCGCTGGTGGCGGCGACCGAGTCCACGCCCGCATCCGACAACAACGACGGGGCGCTGACGCCGCGCGAGCTCGAAGTGCTGGCGCTGATGGCCGAAGGCGCATCGAACAAGTCGATCGCGCGGCGGCTCGGCATCTCGGTGCACACGGCCAAGTTCCATGTCGGCTCGCTGCTCGACAAGCTCGACGCGACCGGCCGCACGGACGCGGTCGCGCAGGCGGTGCGGCAGGGCGTCATTCATCTGTGAGACGGACATGTTCGACGACGACAACTCCCCTTCATCGAGCATCGAAGGCGGCGCACCGGAGCTGGATCAGGGCGCGCTGATCGATGCCTATTCCCACGCGGTCGCGACGGTGGCCGACAGCGTCGGGCCGGCGGTGGTGCGCGTGCAGAGCGGCACCGCAGGCCGGCGCGGCGGATTGGGCTCGGGCGTGGTGATTGCCAACGATGGGCTGGTGCTGACCAACAGCCACGTGGTCGCCGGTGCGCGCCGCGTGCGCGTGGGCAGCACCGAAGCCGGCGACCACGAGGCCGAGGTGATCGGCGACGACCCGGCGACCGATCTCGCGCTGCTGCGCGTGGAGCTGCCGCGCGGCGCCGCCACCGCGACGCTGGGCGACTCGAAGATGCTCAAGCGCGGCCACCTGGTGGTGGGCATCGGCAATCCGCTGGGCTTCGAATCGACGATCACCGCCGGCATCGTGTCGGCGCTCGGCCGCTCCCTGCGCTCGCAGAGCGGGCATCTGATCGACGACGTGATCCAGACCGACGTGGCGCTGAATCCCGGCAACTCGGGCGGCGCGCTGGTGGCGGCCTCGGGTCAGGTGGTGGGCATCAACACCGCGATGATCGCGGGCGCGCAGGGCCTGGCCTTCGCGGTGTCGAGCAACACGGCGGGTTTCGTGATCGGCGAATTCATCGCGCATGGCCGCGTGCGGCGCGCGCACCTCGGCATCGCGGCGCAGACGGTGCCGCTGCCGCGCCGCGTGGCGCTGGCGATCCACTCGGGCGCCAACGCGGTGCGCATCGGCGAAGTGCAGCCCGGCAGCGCGGCCGAGCAGGCGGGCCTGCGCGTGGGAGACATCCTCGTGGCGCTGGACGACATGGTGGTCGCGGGCGCGGACGACCTGCTGCGCCTGCTGAGCGCGGACCGCATCGGCCGCAGCGTCGAGGTATCGGTGCTGCGCGACGGGCGGCTCATCACGCGATCGGTGACGGCGCAGGAGCGGCCGCCGATCGCTGCGGCGCGGCGCTAGGCGATCGCCTCCCGCGAGGTCGATCGCGCCGCGCCGTTCCGGCGCGCCACAGCGGACCATTGCCAAGCTCGCGCAGTGCAGTAGGATGGCCCCACCATGTCCGACATCGGCCTGACTCATGTCGCGCTTCCTGTGCACTCGCTGGTGGCCAGCGTCGCCTTCTATGCGAAGTACGCAGGCATGCAAGTCGTCCATTCGCGTCCAGGGGTGGCCTGGGTCAGTGACCGCACGAGGCCGTTCGCCATCGTCCTGATCGAGACCTCGAACGAGATCAAACCGCTGTTGCCGATGGCGCACCTCGGCGTCGGCGTGCGGTCCCGGGAAGAGGTGGATCGGCTCTGCCAGCTTGCGCGAGAGGATCGGTGTCTGGCGCGAGAACCCGAAGATTCAGGTCCGCCGGTCGGCTATTGGGCGCTGATGCGGGACCCGGACGGCCACACGCTCGAGCTTGCCCATGGTCAGGAACTGGGCTTGGCCGTCGAAGACGCGGCCTGACCCTTCCGACGGACTCGCCGCCTAGTGGAAGTCCCGGCTCCTGCTGCTCTCTGCCAGCCTGCCGAGCAGCGGCGTCAGGTCCTTGAACCCCGTCGCCACGAGATGCTGCACGTTCCCGCCGCTGTCCGTGTCGCGCTGCCAGGTGCCCTGCACGGCCAGCAAGGTGGACTTGAGCACCGCCTCGCGCCAGGCCTCGAGCATGTGGCTCCACACGATCACGTTGACGTTGCCGGTCTCGTCCTCGAGCGTGACGAAGATGGTGCCCTTGGCCGTCTGCGGGCGTTGCCGGCCCTTGACGATGCCGCAGGCGCGCACGGTCCGGCCGTCGGGGAGCAGGCGCAACTGCTCGGCGCTCATCAGGTTCATGCGCGCCAACCGGGGGCGCAGCAGCGCGAGCGGATGGCGGCGCAGCGTGAGGCCGAGCGAGGCGTAGTCGCCGACGATCTCCTCGCCCTCGGGCGCGGCGGGTAGCTGCAAGGCGGGCTCGTTGATCGGCACGCCGCGCAGCAAGGCCGGTGCGCGGCGCTGCGCGGTCGCGTCCCACACCTGCTGGCGACGGTGGCCGGAGAGCGACATCAGCGCATCGGCAGCGGCCAGCGCGCCCATGTCCTTGCCGTCGAGCTCGGCACGCAATGCAAGGTCCTCGGTGCTGCCGAAAGGCGCCTGCGCGCGCGCGGCGAGAAGGCGTTTCGCGCCGGCTTCGCTGAGACCGGACACGCGGCGCAGGCCCAGCCGCACCGACGGCTGGCCCGCGTTGCCGAGGCGATCGGCATAGCGCGCATCGGTGCCGGGCGGCATCTGCGGCGCATCCGCTGCGCGGGCCTCGATGCTGCTGTCGTACTCGCTCATGCCCACATCGACCGGCCGCACCTCGACGCCATGGCGCCGCGCGTCCTGCACCAGCTGCGAAGGGCTGTAGAAGCCCATCGGCTGGGCATCGAGCAGCGCGGCCAGGAAGCACGCGGGCTCGTAGTGCTTGAGCCAGCTGCTCACGGTGACCAGCAGCGCGAAGCTCGCGGCATGGCTTTCCGGAAAGCCGTAGTCGCCGAAGCCCATCACCTGCTTGAAGATCGATTCCGCGAAGGCCGGCTTGTAGCCCTTGCCGACCATGCCGTTCACGAGCTTGTCGTGGAACTTGCCGAGCCCGCCCTTGCGCTTCCACGCAGCCATGGCACGGCGCAGCTGGTCGGCCTCGTCGGCGCTGAAGCCGGCGGCGATCATCGCGATCTGCATCACCTGCTCCTGGAAGATCGGCACGCCCAGCGTGCGTTCCAGCGCGGGGCGCAGTTCGTCCTTCTCGTAGCTGATGGCCTGCCCCTTGCGCAGGCGCTCGCGCTGCTTGAGGTAGGGGTGCACCATGCCGCCCTGGATCGGCCCGGGCCGCACGATGGCGACCTCGATCACGAGGTCTTCGTAGCAGCGCGGTTTCAGGCGCGGCAGCATCGACATCTGCGCCCGGCTCTCGATCTGGAACACGCCGATGGTGTCGGCGTCGCAGATCATGTCGAACACCTGCTGGTCGTCGCTCCGGATGTGGTGCATCTCCACCGCGGTGCCGCGCCAGCGGTTCACGAGTTCGAGCCCACGCCGGATCGCGCTGAGCATGCCGAGCGCGAGCACGTCGACCTTGAGCATGCCCATGGCTTCGAGGTCGTCCTTTTCCCACTGGATGACGGAGCGGTCCTTCATGGAGGCCTTCTCGACCGGTACGAGCCGCGTGAGCTTCGTGTGGGTGAGCACGAAGCCGCCGACGTGCTGGCTCAAATGGCGCGGAAAGCCGCGGAGCTGATGCGTGAGATCGATCCACTGGCGCAGCTTGAGCTCGTCCTCCTGCACGTTCACGCGCAGGGCGGCGGTGCGCAACTGTTCGCCGAGCACGGCATCGTCGAACCAGTAGTGGTCCTTCGCGAATTCGTCGACCAGCCGCGCATCGATGCCGAGCGCCTTGCCCACGTCGCGCAGCGCACTGCGGGCGCGGTAGCAGATGACGACCGCGGCAATGGCGGCGCGCTCGCGGCCGTACTTCTCGTAGATGTACTGGATGACCTCTTCGCGCCGCTGGTGCTCGAAGTCGACGTCGATGTCGGGCGGCTCGTGGCGATGGCGGCTCAGGAAGCGCTCGAACAGCAGGTGGCCCGTGTCGGGGTTGATCGCGGTGATGCCGAGGCAGAAGCACACCGCCGAGTTGGCCGACGAGCCGCGGCCCTGGCAGAGGATCTTCTGCGAACGGGCGAAGCGAACGATGTCCTCGACGGTGAGAAAGAACATCTCGTACTTCATCTCGATGATCAGCGCGAGCTCGCGCTCCAGCTGGTCGGAGACTTTCTGCGGAATGCCGTCGGGATATTTGCCGCGCGCGCCTCCCCAGGTCTTGCGCGCGAGCGTCTCGGCCGGCGTCTCGTTGCTGCCCACGCTTTCGAGCGGGTACTTGTAGTTCTCGCGGATCACCTCGGGGTCGAAGCGGCAGCGCTCGGCCACGCGCAGCGTGTTGGCGAGCATCTCGCCGGTGTAGAGGCTGGCGAGATGCATGCGCAGGCGCAGGTGGCGCTCGGCGTTGGATTGCAGCGCGAAGCCGCATTCGGCCACGGTGCGGCCTTCGCGCACGGCGGTGAGCACGTCCTGCAGCGGCTTGCGTGCACGCGAATGCATGTGCACGTCACCGGCCGCGACGAGCGGCACGCCGGCCTGCTCGCCCGCCTCGACCAGCGTGACGAACCAGAGGTCGTCATCGAGCTCGTTGGGCATCTCGACGGCGAGCCAGAGGTTGTCGCCATGGAGCGCTTTCGCGGCGCACAGGTCTTCGTGCAGCGTGGCGCGATCGACCGCGCCGCCGGGCCGGCGGTCGGGCACGAAGAGGATCTGGCAGTGCGTGAGCGAAGCGACGTCGCTCCCGTCCCAGCTCACGCGGTAGTCGCCCTTGGGCAGCTCGGTGGTGCGCGCGGCGGTGATGAATTCGCAGAGATTGCCCCAGCCCTCGGTGTCGTTCGCGATGACCACGAGCCGGAAGCACTCGAAGCGGAACTCGCTGCCGAAGAGCAGGCGGAAATCCGGGTTGCGCGGGATCGGCGCTTCCTCGGGGTGCTCCTTCTCGTAGGCATCGAGCTTGGCCGGCAGTTCGCGCAGGCCGACGTGCGCGCGCACCACGCCGGCCACCGAGCATTCGTCGGTGATCGCGAGCGCCGCATAGCCGAGCTGGTAGGCGCGCTCCACCATTTCCTCGGGCGTGGATGCGCCGCGCTGGAAGCTGAAGTTGCTGAGGCAGTGCAGCTCCGCGTAATCGGGCAGGCCCGGCACGGACGGCTGCCGTTGCTGCTGCGGCAGCGCATGCACCCCGGCGAGCACGAGGGAGCGCTGCTTCTTGTCGCTGAGCTCAGGCATAGAGGCCTTGCAGGTACCAGCGCACTTCGGCGTCGGCGAAGCGGGTCGGCACGCGCTCGCGATAGATCCACACGAGGCCGGCCTCGGGGCTTTCGGCGACGTAGTAGTCGCGCACGGCCGGGCGGCCGCCATCCTGCGCCCCGCCCCACCAGCCGGCTTCGACGCGCTGCGGTCCGATCAGCTTGCGCAGCGGGCCGCGGTAGCAGGGGCGCTCGCCGTCCATGTCGAGGCGCTGCGGTCGAGACAGCAGCCACGTGGGGTAGATCGCGTCAGGCTGGGACGGCGCGGTGGCTGCGCGCTCCTTCTTTTTCTCTTTCTTCTCCCGCGGCCGATTTCCCGACAAGGCAGGCTGCCACGCCTGCATGCGCTCGGCGCGGTGATCGGCATGCGGCACGGGCACCAGCACCTGCTGCGGTCCGAGCCGTGCGCTGAGCCGCTCGACCATTTCATGCAGCTTGTCGCCCTTGCGGTTGTCCTCGGGCAGGAAGCTGGTGCTGACACCGGCCCACGGATCGGTTTCGAGGGAACGCAGCCGCAGCCAGCTCGCGGGCGCGGCGAGCGTGGTGAGCGCGAGTTTCTCGGCCAGGAGGCGGCGCAGGTGCGCCATGTCCTGCGTCGGCTCGGCGGTGCGCACGGTGATGTGCTGGTGGGGCGGCAGGTCGACGCCGTTGAAGCGCTTGAGGTCGAGCGTCCACTGCAGCTCGAGCGCGCGTGCGCCGCGCTGGCGTGCGCGCAGCCAGATCGAAAGCGCCGCCAGCAGGCGATTGGCCGACCACATGAGCTCATGGGCGTTCTCGGCCAGCGCGGGCAGTTCCAGCTTCTGCTCGAACACGTCGGGCAGTTCGAGCCAGACATGGGTTTCGGGGCGCTGCCCCCAGGCGACGTCGAGCGCCTCGCGCAGCGCCGCGCCGAAACGCCGCGAGAGCCCGCCGCGCGGCAAGGCGGCCACGTCGCCCCAGGTGCGGCAGCCGAGGCGCGCGAGCAGGTCGAGGTGCTCGCGCGCGGCGCTGAGCGTGTCGAGCGGCAGGCCGGCGGGCATGTCGTCGGGCCGGCGCTCGCCGCGCACGAAGAGCCGCAGGCGCGCGAGCGCCTCCAGGCTGGTGGCCCCCTGCGCGCCCAGGAGGCGCGTGTCGGGCGCGGGGTTGCTGCCGGAGAGCTGGCGCATGAGGCCGAGGCGCCCGCCCCAGAGCCGCTCGCAGGCGGCGACTTCGAGCATCAGGGCTTCGTCCTGCCAAACGACATGCGGCGTGAACTGCAGCGCCCACCAGCTCAAGGCTTCGGGGGGCGGCAGGGGCGTGTCGGGCGCATCAGGTTCAGGCAACCACTGCAATGCGATCCAGTGCATTCCGCCCTTCTTTCTTCCACGCGTCGATGCGGACCACGGTGGCTGAATCGACCGCTTCCGGCACCGACGTGCCCTGCTGCAGGCGCAGCTTGCGGCGCACCCGCGCGGCGGCGAGCAAGGCGCTCATGCGCTCGCTGCGCGCCGGCGCCATCACCGGCGTCGCGAGCGGCGGGCCGCGGCGCTTGAGGATGTGGAGCGCCACCTGCCCCGCATCGGCCGCGCTGCTGCGCACGATGTGCAGCCGCAGCCGCGCGGGCGAAGCCGACTGCGCCACCGTCTCGGGCCGGCAGACGAAAAGCAGCGCCTCGTGCTGCGCCGCCGCGAGCTGCAGCCGCCGCAGCTCGCCGACCCGCGCCTGCGGCAGCCAGGCCAGCACCGCGCCCACGTCGGCGCAGCGCAGGGCCTGCTCGCAAGCCCACAGGCGCGCGGCCGGCGCATCGCTGCGGACCCACATCAGCGACTCGGGCGCGAGCCCGTGCGCAGCCAGCGAAGCGCCGAAGGGCTCGCAGGGCGCGCCGATGAGCACCACCGGCCCGCCGCGCGCCTGCACCGCCTGCACGAGGCCGGGCAGCAGCAGCGGCCAGATCGGGTCCTGCGGCGCGGTCTGCAGCAGCTCCGTCATCGCACCGACCGGCCAGCCGCCGCCCGGCAGCTCGGCATCGAGCGCCGCATGGCCGGTGCCGATGACCTGCGCGTCGGCGCTGCCGAGCTCGTCGGCATGCCAGACGCCATGGCGGGCGGCAGCGGAAAAGGAGTCGAGGAAAGGCAGGCCCATGATGCAGTTTGACTGTATTTTTATGCGGCGTATCCGCTTAGCTCCACTGACTGAAATAACTGGATGTCCATCCAGCAATACTAGTCCTTTTGGCGCCCGGCCGCACCTGCCTGGACCACGTCCTCGTAGGTCACCGGAGCGGTGACCACGGACTGCTGCAGGAGCCGGTAGAACAGCATGCCGCGCGAGCTCGATGTGCGGCGGTTGAAGCGGAAGACGAACTCATCCAGATAGGCGTCCAGGTGCTCGGGCTGCACCGAGCCGTGGTGGGTGCCCAGAATCCAGCGCTTGACCAGCGCCGCCACCCGGTGCACGCCGGCCATGGACACATGGGCGGGCGCGTCCGAGCCCAGCATGACCGTGCGCTGGTGCTCGTAGCCCAACTCCTTCAGCGAGCGATAGGCCGCGGAGCCGTCTGTGCACACCTGGGTGCCCGGCTCGACGGAGTCCTGCACGAACGGGATGACATGGGCGGCGGAATCCCTGGGGATGCGGCGCAGGCGAATCCGGCCGAACCCCTTGGGCTCCAGCAACTCGACGGCCACCGCGACCAGAATCTTCGAGGTATTGCTCTTGCGCCCCTGCGGTGAGGCGGGCGCTTCGCGGTCCGTCAGCGCCAGATAGGTTTCATCCACCTCCACCACGCCGTGCAGGCGGTCACGACCCGGGCGCACCATCGCGCGGCGAAACCGGTGCAGCATGGCCCAGGCGGTTTCGTAGCTGCCCAGGCCGAGCACGCGCTGCAGGCCCAGGGCGCTGACGCCTTGCTTCTGGTTGGTCAGGTACCAGGCCGCAGCCAGCCACACGCGCAGCGGCGTTCGCGTCTTCTCGAAGATGGTGCCGGCGGTCACGCTGCCCTGGTATTTGCAGTCCCGGCACATCAGACGGGTGCGGCTGGCACGGTACGGCTCGGCCGTGCTGCCGCAGCGCGGGCAGACGAATCCAGCGCCCCAGCGCAGCCGCTCCAGGTAGGCCAGACATGCCTCCTCGGAGCCAAACCAGTCGAGAAACTCGTTCCAGTTTCGGGGGTAGTCCTTCCCGGCTTCCGGTACTACGATATGGACATCCATCCAGTCATTGTGCGCCGAGTGGAGCTAACTGGATACCCCTTATTTTTATACAGTATTTCTGCAATCGGGAAGAGAATTTTCTTGCAATCCCGAGCAGCCATCCTGGGAACCGCGGCAAGCCTGCGCAAGCGCGCAGTCTGCTCCGGATACTGCGCCCGATGACCGATGCAGGCGCCCTCCTCCTCACCCGCGCCCGGCTGCTGCGGCTGGGCATGGCGCTGTGTGCCGGCGCCGCGATCCCGACGTCCCCCACGCTCGCGCAGCAGCAACAGCCGCCAGGCAGGCCCCGCATGAACACTCGCCCCATCCCCTCGACGCAGGAAGCCTTGCCGGTGGTCGGCTGCGGCACCTGGCTCGGCTTCGACCAGCGCCCGGGCACGCCCGAATACCAGCGGCTGCCCGGCGTGCTCGACGCGCTGTTCGCAGCCGGCGGCTCGGTCGTCGACAGCTCGCCGATGTACGGCCGCTCCGAGGAAACCACCGGCGAACTGCTGGCCGCGTCGAACCAGCACGCGAAGGCATTCCTCGCGACCAAGGTCTGGACTTCAGGGCGCGAAGCCGGCATCGCGCAGATGGAGCAGTCCTTCACCCGGCTGCGCACCCAGCGCATGGACCTGATGCAGGTGCACAACCTCGTCGACTGGCGCACGCAACTCGCGACCTTGCGCGGCTGGAAGGACCAGGGCCGCGTGCGCTACCTCGGCATCACGCACTACACCGCCTCGGCGTACGGCGAAGTCGAATCGGTGCTGCGCGCGCAGAAGCTCGACTTCCTGCAGATCAACTACTCGCTCGACGCACGCGACGCAGAAAGGCGCGTGCTGCCGCTGGCCGCCGAACGCGGCGTGGCGGTGATCGTCAACATGCCCTTCGGCGGCGGCGGCCTGCTGCGCCGCCTGCGCGGCAAGCCACTGCCCGACTGGGCCGCCGAGATCGACTGCACGAGCTGGGCCCAGGTGCTCATCAAGTTCGTGCTGAGCCACCCGGCCGTGACCTGCACCATCCCCGGCACGGGCCGCGCCGAGCACATGGCGGAGAACGCGGCGGCTGGCGCGGGGACGATTCCGGATGCGGCGTTCTGGCGGCGCAACGCCGCGTCGCTGACGGTCTAGGCGCCACCCCAGACACCCCTCGGAGACCCGCGCAAGCCGCGAGGGCGCTGCCTCGCGCGCGAAGGTTTTTGCGCGACGGCGTCAAACGAAGACCGATTTGGATATCCATTTCTCTAATCAATCATTTGACGGCAAATACTTTCCGTTAATCACGTACGTAGGGTATTTCATCATCATTTCAAAGACCATTGCGAATACATTCGTCGCCCAGTCGCGCACATCTTTGGCACCGCAGGGAGACACATCAATGAGCAGCCATTTCGAGACGATTGCGAACCGGGAAAAAGGCCTTCACAAATCGCTCACCGCCGGCCAGATGGCCATGATCGCAATCGGCGGGGCCATCGGCACCGGCCTGTTCCTCGGCAGCGGCTTCGCGATCGGCATCGCGGGCCCGAGCGTCCTGATCAGCTATGCCATCGGCGGACTCATCGCGCTGCTGCTGATGGGCTGCCTCGCCGAAATGACGGTGGCGCATCCCACCTCGGGCTCCTTCGGCGCCTATGCCGAGCACTACATCGGCCCGTGGGCCGGCTTTCTCGTGCGCTACGCGTACTGGGCCTGCATGGTGCTCGGCGTGGGCACCGAGGTCACCGCGGTCGGCGTGTACATGGCCTACTGGTTTCCATCCGCGCCGCAATGGATCTGGGTGCTGCTGTTCTCCGCCGCGCTGGTCGCGGTCAATGTGATGAGCGTGAAGTCCTTCGGCTTCGTGGAGTACTGGTTCTCGACGATCAAGATCGCGGCCATCGTCGGCTTCATCCTGATCGGCGCGTACGTGGTGTTCGGCTCGCGCCCCGCCGGCGTCGGACTCGACAACTACACCGCGCGCGGCGGCTTCTTCCCGAAGGGTGCGTGGGGCACCTGGGTGGCGGTGGTGGTGGCGATCTTCAGCTATCTGAGCATCGAGATGATCGCGGTCGCCGCCGGCGAGGCGCAGGACCCGGAGCGCGCGGTCACGCGCGCCTTCCGCGCGACCATCGTGCGGCTGGTGGTGTTCTACCTCGCGTCGATCTTCCTGATGCTGGCCATCGTGCCGTGGAACGCGGCCAGCGCCGACAAGAGCCCGTTCGTGAAGGTGATGGAGATCATCGGCATCCCCGGCGCGGCGGCGGTGATCAACTTCGTGGTGCTGGTGGCGGCGCTGTCGGCGATGAACAGCCTGCTCTACATCTCCACGCGGATGATGTTCAGCCTCTCGCGTGCCGGCCATGCGGCCGAGCGCTTCGGGCGCGTGAGCGCCAGCGGCGTGCCGGTGGATGCGCTCGCGCTCTCGTGCGCCGGCATCGCGGTCGCCACGCTGGTCAGCGTGATCGCGCCCCAGGAATCCTTCGGGCTCATGATGGCCATCTCGATGTTCGGGGCCATGTTCACCTGGTTCATGATCTTCATGACGCACGCCTTCTTCCGCCGGGCATGGGTCGCGCAGGGCAACGCACCCCTCAGCTTCCGAATGTGGGGCTTCCCGTGGCTCACGCTGCTCGGGGCGGCGTTGATGCTGGCGGTCCTGGTCACGACCTACTTCACGCCGATGTTCAGGCTGACGCTGATCGTGGGCGTGCCCTTCCTGCTCGCGCTGCTGGCGATCTACTGGCTGCGCTATCGGCCGCAGCAGGCGCAACGAGCCGTCGACCCGGCCGCTTCGCCGATGCGCAACTGACCGGCCGCTACTCGAACTTCACGTTGTGCTCCCGCACGGTCGCGCCGAAGGCGTCGTACTGCAGGCGGAAGAAGTCCCGGAACTTCTCGGGGCTCATGCCGTAGCCCTCGAAGCCCTGCTGAGCGAGCTGCTTGCGCACCTCGGGCCGCTGCAGCGTGTTCTGCAGCTCGCGCGACAGCCTGTCGGTGAGGGCCTGCGGCAGCCCCGGCGGTCCGAAGAAGCCGGCCCACGGCGTGATCGTGAGCTTGCCCAGGCCGAGCTCGCCGCCGGTCGGCACATCGGGCAGCAGGTCGCTGCGCTCGGGCAGCAGCGTGACCAGCGCGCGGATGCGCCCGTCCTTCACGTAGGCCGGCGCGAGCGTGCCGGTGGTGAACATCATCTGCACCTGGCCGCCGAGCAGATCGGTCATGGCCTGCATGTCGCCCTTGTAGCGCGCATTGACCACCTTGCGATCGCCCAGCAGTTGCAGCATCGCGAGCTCGGAAGCGCTGTTGCTCGACGCCGAGTTGTAGCCACCCGGCTTGGCCGCGACCAGCGCGAGCAGCTCGTTCACGCTCTTCGCCGGCAGGCTCGACGGCACCACGAGGAACATCGAGAACTGGCCGGCCGAGCTGATCGGCGTGAAGGCCTTGAACGGGTCGTAGGGCGGCGTCGGCCGCAGCGTGGGTGCCGCGACCATGGCCGTGTTGGTGCCCATCAGCAGCGTGTAGCCATCGGGCTTCGCAGACGAGGTGGCCTGCGCCGCGATCACGCCGTCGGCGCCGGGCCGGTTGTCCACGATCACCTGCTGGCCGAGCTGCTTGGACAGGCCGTCCGCGATGATGCGCGTGAGCGCATCGGCGCCGCCGCCGGGCGCGAAGCCCACGATGAGGCGGATCGGCCTCTGGGGGTACGCCTCATCGGCATTCGCCCCGAAGGGCAGGCTCGTCAATGCGGCCGCGCCCCACAGGGCCGCGGCGGTCAGGGTTCTGCGTCGCATGGTCTCGTCCTTCTAGAAGCGGTCCTGGCCCGATGCCTTGGCGCCCTCGGTGCGCACCAGCACCGCGCCCTGCGAGAGCGGTCCGACGTTGCGCCGGTACTGCTGCAGCCAGCCGGTGTCATGCAGCCGCGGCGGGGGCTGCCAGTCGTCGCGGCGAGCCTGGATTTCGGCGTCGGTCAACGCAACGTCGAGACGGCGCGCGTCGAGGTCGATGGTGATGACGTCGCCATCGCGCAGCAGGCCGAGCGGCCCGCCGAGCGCGGCTTCGGGCGACACTTCGGCGACCACGAGCCCCTTGCAGACCAGGCCCGAGAGATGGCCGTCGGTGAGCAGCGCCACCTCGTCGCCGAGGCCCGCGCCGTCGAGCGCGAACACCACGCGCGACGCCCCGCCCCCCATGGCCGGTCCGCCGCAGGCACCGGCGCCGCGCATCACCATCACCTGCCCGGGCACGATGTCGCCCTGCTTGAGCGCCGCGATGGCGGCATCGGCGGTCCAGAAGCACACCGCGGGTCCGGTGAAGCGCCGCACCTTGCGCTTCGCGATGCCGGTCTTGATGAGGCCGGACTCGGGCGCGATATTGCCGCGCAGCAGCACGATCGCGGGCAGCGGCGCCACCGGGCGGTCGATGGGGCGGATCACTTCGGCATTCGCGACTTCGGTGTCTCGCAGTTCATCCGCGAGCGTGCGGCCGGTGACGCTGCGCGCGCCGGTGTCGAGCAAGGGTTCGAGCTGCTTCAGCAACGCGCGGCAGCCGCCGGCGGCCTCGAAGTCCTCGATCGAATTCGTGCCCACGGGCCGCACGCCGGACAGCACGGGCGTGGTCGGGCCGAGCTTTTCGAACAGGCCGTAGACATCGACGCCGGTCTGCCCTTCGGTCGCGACGGCCTGCAGATGCTTGGCGGTGTTGAGCGATCCGCCGACCGCGAGCACCGCGCGCACCGCGTTCGCGAAAGCGCCCGGCGTCAGGATGTCGCGCGGCTTCAGGTCGTCCCACACCATCTGCACGATGCGCGTGCCCGCGGCGCGTGCGTCGGCCATCATCTTCGGGCTCAGCGCCGCCACCGGTGCGCTGCCGGGCAAGGCCATGCCGAGCGCCTCGCAGACGATGTGCATCGAGTTGGCCGTACCGAGGCCCGAGCACACGCCGGGCCCGCGGATCGCCTCGCGGCTCATGCCCACGAGCTCTTCCACCGGCAGCTTGCCGGCGACCGCATGCATCGCGCCGATGAACACCTCCTCGATGTCCACGTGGTGGCCCCGGTATTCGCCGCTGGGCTGGTAGCCGCAGGGCACGAGCAGGGTCGGAATATCGAGCCGCGCCGCCGCCATGAGCTGGCCCGGCACGGTCTTGTCGCACGAGGTGAGGCAGACCATGCCGTCGAGCTGCGCGCCTTCGACCGCGACCTCGATGTCGTTGGTGACGAGGTCGCGCGCCGCCAGCATGTAGGCGCCGCGCGCACCCGCGCCGGTGATGAAGTCGCTGGGCGCGGCGGTGCGGATCTCGAAGGGCACGCCGCCGGCTGCGCGGATCGCGGCCTTCACTTCGGCGGCGACCGTGTCGAGGTGGCTGAAGCAGGCCGCGAGTTCCGAGGAGCTGTTGACGATCGCGATCTTGGGCTTCTCGCAATCCTCCTCGGGAATGCCGAGCGCGCGCCAGTGCGCATTGCGCACCGACCAGAGGTAGGAGCCGCGCGGAAAGTTGCTGCGCAGGGGCCGGGGCATTGGAGTACCTTCGCGCAGCAGCGCTTCGGTATTCGCCTTCGGAGCGGCCGGGCGGCTCATGCTGTGTCTCCTGGTCGTGATTTCTTGAAGATCTCTACCACGCCGCGATCGGCGTCCACGCGCACCCAGTCGCCGGTCTCGATGCAGGCGAGCGGATCGCGATCGAAGTCGGTCATCGCAGGCGCGTGCGTGACCACCGCGCCGAGCGCCATCTTGGTCGTCATCTCGTTGAACAGGAACGCCGCGGGCGCAGTGTTCATGAGCCGCGTCATGTGGAACATGGCCGACCAGCCGGACGAGCCCTTGGCGCCCGGGAAGACCAGCACCTTGCCCGCGAAGCTCTGGCCGCGCAGCGCATGCCGAGTTTCGATGACGGTGCCGGTGCGCGGATCGATGCCGCCCCAGCCCGAGATGCGGTCGCGCGTGACCAGGGCCTCACCCTCCGACACGCCGCCCACGACCCTGCGGCCGCGGATGACGATGGTTTCTTCTGCAATGACTGTTGCGCTCATTAGATAACCTCCGTGCTTCGCACTGCGGTGCGAGCCCCCTTCGGAGCGGCCGGGCGGGGGCTCATGCCTGGAATCCTTTCCAGCGGCCGGTGCAGGCCGCATCGATGCATTCGGCGGTGCTGCCGAACCAGGCCTGCACGCCGAGGATGGCGGGCAGGTAGTGGGCCTGCTTGGCCGAATCGAGCGCGACGGTCTTCGTGCCCCTGGGCACCGCGCGGCTCATGGCGGAACAGCTGTCGGTCATCAGGATGCCGCCCGCGTCTTCGATGATCTTCGTGTAGCCGTTGCGGTCGGCCAGCGACTTGATGGCGCGCGGCGTGAAGATCCACAGCTCGCAGTCCGGATGCACCTTGCGCCCTTCGAGGAGCTGGGCCGCTTCCCAGATCTGCTCGATCGTGTAGTGCGGGCAGCCGAGCATCACGTACTGCACCTCGGCCTCCCTGCCGGTGCTGTTGATCTTCTCGTAGGTGGCGCGGCGCTCGGCCTCGCCATAGCGCAGCACCCGGGCGGGCGCGCGTCCGCCGAGCGCCTGCTCGAGCGTGAGCGCCTCGGGCGTGACGCCGACGATGTGGTACATCTCCACGCCGCCCGAAGATGACGCGGCGGCGCCGAAGTGCTTGAGGCGCGGCAGGTTCGGCACGCGCGCAATGCCGCGCCGGCTGTGCACCACGGGCACGCGCTCCTGCACCTGGTCGCCGATGTAGTAGCCGAGCAGGCCCCAGTCCTGCACCGACTCGACCTCGATGTCGAGCTCGACCACATGCGTGGCGCGGCGGTTCTCGTCCAGGTGGTAGCCCCAGTACGGGATGCGGCCGGTGAGCATCGCGGCGCCGGTGCTCTCGCGGCCCTCGGTGTTGGTGCGCGCGCCGAGCACCGAATTGCAGTACACGACCGCCGACGACTCCATCCACGCGCAGTGCTCGCCGCGCGTCGGGATGTTGCCCACCTGGTAGGGCGTGCAGGTGTTCATGATCTGCGCGCCCAGGCTCGCAGCGTGCCGCTCGCTCTTGTCGTAGAAGCGCACGATCTCCTCGCTCACGCCCATGCGTTCGGGCTGGCCGGGGTCGAAGCCCAATTGCAGGTGGCTCGTGAACACCTTGAACTTCGGGATCTCGACCGTCTCCTGGCTGTCGAGGCTGAACTCGGAGAACACCGCATCCATGCCGCCGCCGCGGGCCAGGGCGAAGTCGCGCTGGAACGGCGTGGTCGATGTGATCGAAGCGCAGACGTTGCGCGTCTCGACCAGCCGCTCGGCGTCCAGGGCCTCGCCGTAACGTATCAGCAGGTCCATCGCCTTCTGCACGGCCGGTCCGTCGCGGCCGTCGCGCATGGCTTTTTCTTCATCGCTCAGGTGCATGCCTGTGTCTCCGTTCTTCGTGATCGGGGGAATCCCCGACTGCTAGCCCGACGAGGGTGTGGGTACGTGGCCGCCGATGTCGCGCGCGATGGTCAGCGCGATGTCGTGCAGCCGGGGTGCGAGTTCGTTGCGCAGCCGCTCTTCGGTGAAGACGAACGCCGCGCCGCCGCCGTTGAGCGCCATGACCTCGCCGTCCGGGCCGATCAGCGGCACCGACACCGAGTTGATTTCGCGGTGGAACTCGCCGAGCGAGAGGCAAAAGCCCAGCCGCTTCGATTCGCCGATGGCGCGGTTCATCGCGGGCTCGATGCCGCCCCACTCGGGCCCGCGCAGCAGGCGCATCGAATCGACGAGCTGGTTGCGCTGCGCCTCCGGCAAGGCCGACAGGTAGGCGCGGCCGAGCGCCGAGTTGGCCAGCGGCGCGCGCGAACCGACGTCGAGCCGCGCCGACAGCATCGACGAGCGCGGCCGGCAGGCCTCGATCAGCACCATCTCCATGCCGTCGCGCACCGCGAGGTAGACCGATGCGCCCATCTCCTCCGCCATCGCCTGCATGCTGGGACGCGCGACCGCGCGCACATCGAGGCTGCCGAGGAACACCCGCGCCAGCGACACCACGCCCGGGCCGAGCATGAAGCGGTCGGCCGCCGGCGCCGGCTTGAGCATGCCCATGGCGAGCAGCGTGGCGACCAGCCGGTTCACCGTCGGGCGCGGGATGCCGGTCATGCGCGCGACGTCGGCATGGCCGAGCACCGGCTGCTCTTCGCTGAAGCAGCGCAGCACCGAGATGCCGCGCTCCAGTGCGCTCACGGTGTCGGAGCGTTCGCCGCGCGCATCGGCCGTCTCGGCGGCGGAAATGGAGAGGTCGTTCTTGTCAGTGGCCATGGTGGAACCCTTGGGAAGTGGCTCCAATGTAGAGGCTCGCACAGTGAGGTCCGACGGTGGCATGGGGCGCCCTCAGAGGCCCGCCTCGGCCGTCGCCATCACTGATGCGGCATGGCCCTGACCCGCGCCGGGACGCAGGTAGACGCCCTGGCGCAGCAGTTCGGACTGCAGCGCGCCGACATCGACGAAGCGCGGCGCGATGCCGCCGCGCGAGGCCAGCGCCGCCGCCACGCCCGCGGCCTGCCCGGTGATCCAGCACTGCGGGATCTCGCGCATGAACCCGTGCGAGTTGCGGTCGCACGAGATGTGGCGTCCGCAGGCCAGCAGGCCGTCGAGTTGCTGCGGCACCAGCGCGCCATAGGGAATGGAGATGTTCGGGAACTTCGGCGACACCGCGGGCGACACGCCGATCTCGTCCGCCAGCGCCACGCCGTCGGGCCACTGGCTGCGCAGCACGGCGCCCACGCCGCTGAGCCGGCGCGCATGGCGCACGCCGATCTGCGGCGCGCTCAGCATCAGGAAGGCATTCTCGAAACCCGGCGCATGGGCGCGGAAGTAATCGAGGTGCTGCACCATCGCGCGGTGCGAGCGGACTTCCACCGCCGTGAGATCGTCCACGTCGAGCGCCGAATAGCCCGACTGGCGCGGCCCCATGAACAGCGCCACGTCGTTGCGCCACGAGACGAAGGGCCGCTCGAACAGGCCGCACTGCTCGCGGCCGCGCGCCATGAAGGCGGAGAAGGCTTCGGGCTGGCCGGCCTTGAATTCGATCCAGCGGTTCATGTCGACGCCGCCGAACAGCCACGAGGTGTTCATGCAGTGGTGCACGTCGGCTTCCTCGATGTCGTTCACGTAGGCGGCGCCGGCGCGCGCGAACAGGTCGCCGTCGCCGGTGGCATCGACCACCACGTCGGCCATGATCGCCATGCGCCCTTCCTTGCTCTCGAACACCACGCCCTTCACGGCGCCGTCCTGCACGATCGGAATCGCCGCCCACGAGTGGTAGATGAGCTTCACGTCGCGCTCCAGCACGATCTCCTGCGACAAGAGCTTGAGGCGCTCGGGGTCGATGGTCGGCGACCAGGTGACGATGCCGTGGTAGGCGGCGGTGCGCTGCGACCAGTGGGCGGCCTTGGCCACGTCCTGCGAACCCCAGTCGCCGCGCGCGGGGCCGGCGATGGCGTCGGCCGGCAGGCGGTCGAACAGCTCCTCGGCAAAGCCGCGGATGACCAGCCGGCCCTCCCAGTCGGTCATGCGGTCGATCCAGATAACGAGGCCGCCGGTGGACAGGCCGCCCAGGTGGTTGTAGCGCTCGAGCAGTGCGACGTCGGCGCCCGCCTGGGCGGCTGCCGCGGCGGCGGCGGTGCCCGACGGACCGCCGCCCACCACCAGCACGCCGCAGCGGTGATAGATGGGGATCTCCTTGCCGGGCTCGGCCCAATGGCCGTGGTCGGGCCGCCTGGCGCGGCTGTCGCGTTCGAAGATGTCCGAGGACAGGATGCGCTCATCGGTGCGGACGACAGTTTTCATGCGTTCGTTCGGAGATGTCTGATTCGATGGATCGGATGATATTTTGATTTCGCTTTCCATTTTTCGAATTTATTATCCCTTGTTCTCAGGGTATTCCCTGAACTATTATCAGTTTTATGGACATGATGATTGGTATCCGTGAATAACACAGAGACATTCATCATGAAGTTCGACGCTGTCCGGCGCGCCTTCGGCACCGCGCTCGGCGCCGCGGCCCTGCTCGGCCTGATGCCGGCGGCTGCGAGTGCGCAGGCCTTTCCGGTTGCGGGCAAACCGATCCGCATCGTCGTCGGCTTCACCGCCGGCGGCGGCACCGACGCGCAGGCGCGCATCGTGGCGCAGAAGCTCGGCGAAGTGCTGAACACCGCCGTGATCGTCGACAACAAGCCGGGTGCGAGCACCATGCTGGCCGCCAGCGAGGTCGCGCGCGCCCAGCCCGACGGCTACACGCTGCTCTACGCGCCCTCCTCCACGATGGCGCAGAACCCGCACACCTTCGCGCAGGTGCCCTACGACCCGTTCAAGGACTTCACCGCGATCTCGATGGGCGGGCGCGGGCCGCTGGTCCTGTCGATCAGCACCACGGTGCCCGCCGCCAGCGTGAAGGAACTGGTCGCCTACGTGAAGGCCCATCCCGGCAAGGTGAGCTACGCCTCGTTCGGCACCGGCACCTCCTCGCACATCTACGGCGAGGCCTTCGTGAAGAAGACCGGCATCGACGCGGTGCACGTTCCGTACAAGGGCGGTTCCGACGCCGCCCGGGACCTGATCGGCGGGCGCGTGCAGTACATGTTCGACTCGGCCTCGTCGGCGGTCATCGCCTCGGCCACGGGCAAGGTGAAGATCCTCGCGGTGGCCGCCAGCGCACGCATCGCCGCAATGCCCGAGGTGCCGACCTTCGCCGAGGAGGGATTCGCCGGACTCGACCTGCCGAGCTGGCTCGGCTTCTACGGACCGGCGCGCATGCCGGCGCCGGTGGTCGCCACGCTGAATGCGGCGCTCGCGAAGGTCCTGGCGATGCCGCAGGTGCAGGAGTTCTACCGCAGCGGCGGCTACGAGGCCGGCGCCACCACATCGGAGGAATTCGCCAGCATCACGCGCTCCACCTACGAGCGCTGGGGCACCATGGTCCAGCAAGTCGGATTGACCAAGCAATGAGCACCATGCAGCCGAATCCGAACCGCCGCCGTTTCTCCACCTGGCTTGCGCTGTGCGCGGGCGGCGCGCTGCCGCTGGCCGCATCCGCCGCCGCGCCCTTTCCCGAGAAGGGCCGCACGATCCGCATCGTGCTCGGGCTCGCCGCGGGCGGTGCCTCCGACGCGCAGGCGCGCTTCGTCGCCAACAAGCTGGCCGAGGTGCTGCAGACGCCGGTGATCGTCGAGAACCGGCCGGGCGCGAGCTTCATCCTCGCGACCGAGGAAGTCATCCGCTCCGCGCCCGACGGCTACACCTTCATGTATGCGCCCTCTTCCGTGGTGGCGCAGAACCCGCAGACGCTGGCGCAGGTGCGCTACGACCCGTTCAAGGACCTGACCCCGATCTCCCTCGGCGCGCGCGGTCCGCTGGTGCTGACGGTGCATGCGAGCGTGCCCGCGAAGACGGTGCAGGAACTGATCGCCTACGTCAAGGCCAATCCGGGCAAGATGAGCTACGCCTCCTTCGGCACCGGGACTTCGTCGCACATCTACGGCGAGGCCTTCGCGCGCCAGGCGGGGCTCGACGTGGTGCATGTGCCCTACAAGGGCGGCAGCGATGCCGCCAAGGACTTCCTCGCGGGCCGCGTGCAGTACTACTTCGACGCGGCGCCCAATGCCATCCAGAACACTGCCACCGGCAAGGTCCGCATGCTGGCGGTCGCCGCGCCGAAACGCAGCCCGATGCTGCCCGACGTGCCGACGATGGCCGAACAGGGCGTGAAGGGCGTGGACATGGCGAGCTGGCTCGGCTTCTACGGACCGCCGCGCATGCCCGAAGCGGTGGTCGCGCGGCTCAACGCGGCGCTGGCGGAGGTGCTGGCCATGCCGGCCACGCGCGACTTCTTCCGCCAGGGCGCCTATGAGGCGGAGTCGTCGAGCCCGCAGGCGCTGGCCGCGCTTACGCGATCGACCTACGACGAATGGGGCGACATCATCCGCAAGCTGGGCCTGGCCAGGCAGGCGCAGTAGTAGCGACGGACCGGCCCGGCCGGCCTCGCCTCAGCCGCGCCCGGGGAGCCGCTTGCCCATGCTGATGCGCGGCTCCACGCAAAAGCCCAGCGCTTCGTAGAAGCCGACCACCTGCTCGTTGCTGCTGACGATCTGGAGATTGATCTTCGGGCAGCCGAGCGCCGAAAGCGCCCGCTCGGCGTGCCGCACCAGCGCGGCGCCGATGCCGCGGCGGCGATGGGACGGATCGACCGCCACGGAGTAGATCCAGCCGCGATGGCCGTCGAAACCCGCCATCGTGGTGCCGATCACCGCGCCGCCTTCGAGCGCGACGAACAGCAGGCCGTCATCGGCCTTGAGCTTCAGGTCGAGCGAGTAGTCCGCGTCGTTGTGCGGCGTTCCATAGTCGAAGGTCTTGCGCCACAGCGCGACGACACCGGCGCGGTGGACCCCATCGGAATAGGTGGCGATCACCGTGGTCACTGGACTACCCTCGCGCAGCGGCGCTTCGGGATTCGCCTACGGGCGGCCGGGCGGCTCACTGGACTACCCTCGCGCAGCAGCGCTTCGGGATTCGCCTTCGGAACGGCCGGGCGGCTCACTGGACTAACCTCGCGCAGCAGCGCTTCGGGATTCGCCTTCGGAACGGCCGGGCGGCTCATGCGCGCGCCTCCGCGAGGAAGCGCAGCACCCGCGCGTTGACTTCATCCGCGCGCTCGAACTGCACCCAGTGCCCCGCCCCGTCGATCACCGTGCCTTCGCGCAGCGGGTGGTCCCGGACGAGCTCGCCCACCAGCGGCCGCGGATCGGCCGTGACGTCGTACTCGCCCCAGACGAGCAGCTGCGGCCCGCCGATGGTGTCGAGTGCGGACTGCAGGCCGCCGGACTGCGAAATCTCCTTGCTGCGAAAGCGCGTGCCGTGGCACGAGATGTCGTGGATCGCGAAGGCCAGCGCGTCGATGGACGACTTCTCGTGCAGCATCAGCGCGGCGAGGTTGTGCAGCAGTGCGGCACGTTCCTCGTCGCGGTCGGCGGCGGCACGCCAGTTGATCATGTCCGCCTTCATGCGGCGCAAGGTGCCGTGGCCGCCGCTGCCCATCAGGACCATCCGGCGGATGCGGCCGCGCCGCGCGCCGAGCCTGGACGCGATCAGGCCGCCGAAGGAGAAGCCGCCGAGGTCGATCCCGGTTTCCACCCCGACGAGGCTGTCGAGCGTCGCGCCCAGCGTGTCGAGAAAGGCATCGAGCATCGGCTGCCCCGGCGCCGGTTCAGGCATCGCATCGGAATCGTTGAAGCCCGGCATGTCCGGCAGCCACAGGCTGCGGCCTGCCGACAGCGCCCCGATGTTGCGCAGCCAGTGCATCCAGCTGCCATGGCCGCCGTGCAGCAGCACCAGCGGCGGATTCGACGTGTCGTTGCCGAAGCGGCGCCATCGCACGCGGACACCGCCGTGTTCGACATCGTGGTGGGTGGCGAGCGCGTCGACGCGCTCGATCAGGCGGACGGCTTCCGCCTCCGCGCGGGGTTCGTAGGTCGAGAAATAAGGCACCGGCGCATTGTGACGCGCCGGCGGGCTATCCGAACCTGAAGCTCGACACCGCGATGCCGCCCATGAAGGCGTCCTCGTGGTAGACGCGCTCGCCCGCCTCGCCTTCGGCCGCGCCGACGGCGACCATCAGCGGGATCAGGTGCTCCTCGCGCGGATGAGCGATGCGCGCGGCCGGCGCGGCCGACCATTGCAGCAACTGTTCGTTGCGCTGCCCGGCTGTAGCGCCGACCACCGCGGCGTTCAGCCAGTCGTCGAACGCCTTCGACACATCGCGCGCCTGCGGCCCGAAGGCGCGCAGGTTGTGGTAGCTCAGGCCGCTGCCGACGATCAGCACGTTCTCGTCGCGCAGCGGCGCGATCGCACGGCCCAGCGCGATGTGCTCGGCCGGATCGAGCCCGCGCCGCAGCGACAGTTGCACCACCGGGACTTCGGCCTTCGGATAGATCGCAGCCATCGGCGAGAACATGCCGTGGTCGAAGCCGCGCGCGGGATCGATGCGCACGGGCAGCCCGGCCGCTTCGATCAGCGACTGCACGCGGCGCGCGAGTTCGGGCGAACCCGGGGCGTCGTAGTGAATCTCGTAGGTGTGCGCCGGAAACCCCGCCGTAGTCGTAGATCATCGGCGGGCGCGGATTGCCCTGGACGGTGAAGGCCGACTCCTCCCAGTGCGCGGAGACCATCAGGATCGCGTCGGGCCGGCGGCCGACCTGGCGCGGCATGTCGGCCAGCGAGGCTTCGAGCTTGTCGTAGGCGTGGCCCATTTCCTTCTTCATCCACGGCCAGGGGCCGCCGCCGTGCGAGATGAAATAGGTGGGAAGACGTGGGGTGTTGCTGGTGGATTGGCTCATGGATCGCTCCTTGAGAGCGAGTCTATGGATTTCCAGGGAAGAAATCGATAGGCTAGGATTCATCGATTCATTTCTCCAGAGGAAACCGGGATGGACCGCCTCACCAGCCTGCGCGTGTTCCGCGAAGTGGTCGAATCCGGCAGCTTCGTCGCCGCGGCCGATCGCCTCGGGATCTCGGCGCCGATGGCGAGCAAGCATGTGGCGCAGCTCGAAAGGTCGCTCGGCGCGCGGCTTCTTCACCGCTCGAGCCGCCATCTGAGCCTCACCGAGGCCGGGCAGGCGTGGTACGAACAGAGCGGCCGCGCGCTCGACCTGCTCGACGCGGCCGAAGCCGCCATCGGCCACACCAGCGCCACGCCACGCGGCCAGCTCAAGGTCAGCGCGCCGGTGTGGTGCGCCACGCCGCGATTCGCGCGCGTGCTGGCCGGCTACCGCGAGCAATGCCCCGAAGTCGTGGTCGACATGCACCTGGAGAACCGCAAGGTCGATCTGGCGGCCGACGGCTACGACCTCGCGCTGCGCGCGACGCAGGAGCCGTCGCCGGCGTTGATCGCGCGCCCGCTGTGCAAGCTGCAGTTCCATCTGGTGGCCACGCCTGCGTGCATCGCGCGCGGCGGTCTGCCGGCTTCGCCGGCCGATCTCGCGAAGCTCGATGCCATCGTGCCCAGCTATGTCAACCTCGAAGGCTTCGCACTCAAAGGTCCCGGCGGCCGCCAGGCGCCGCTTCGGCTGCAGCCGGTCATGAAGTCCGACGACACCAACCTGACGCTGCACGCGGTGCACGCGGGCATCGGCATCTCGTTCCTGCCCGAATGGCTGATCGACGAGGACCTCGCCGCGGGCCGGCTGGTGCGGCTGGTGGCGGACTACGCGGCGCCGCCGGTGACCCTGTTCGCGGTGTACACGAGCCGGCAATACATGGCGCCCAAGCTGCGCAGCTTCATCGATTTCCTCGGCGCGCGCCTGGGCGGGGCCTAGCACGCATTCCCCTCGCGTGCATAGCCATTTGGCGCGCACAGGGCCGCGGGCGCCGGTACAGTCGGCCCCTCACCGGAGACCGTTCGCCTTGTTCCGCTTCTTCGAAAAACGCCTCGACGCCTACCCGCGTGCCGAACCCGGGCTGCCGCCGCACGGCTTCCTCGCCTTCGTCTGGTCGTGCACAGAGGGGCTGCGTGGCGCGATCGCCGCGATGGCGCTGCTGACGGCGGCGATGTCGGCCTTCGAGGCGCTGCTGTTCGCGATCCTCGGCCGCATCGTCGACTGGCTCGGCGGACAGGCGCCCGCGCGCTTGTGGGAAGAGCGCGGCACCACGCTGGCATGGCTCGGCTTCGCGCTGGTCGCGAGCATCGCGGTCGTCGCGCTGCAGACCATCGTCAAGCACCAGACGCTCGCGATCAACCTGCCGATGCGGCTGCGCTGGAACTTCCACCGCCTGATGCTCGGCCAGAGCATGGCCTTCTACCAGGACGAGTTCGCGGGCCGCATCACGGCCAAGGTCATGCAGACCGCCCTCGCGGTGCGCGACACCATCTTCGTGCTGGCCGACGTGCTGGTGGCGATGTGCGTCTACGTCGCGACGATGATCGTGCTCGCCGCGGTGCTCGACCGCCAGCTGATGCTGCCCTTCGTCCTCTGGCTCGCGCTCTACATCGCACAGCTGGTCTTCTTCGTGCCGCGCCTGGGCCACATCGGCAAGGCGCAGGCCGATGCCCGCGCGTCGATGACCGGGCGCGTGACCGACGCCTACACCAACATCGCGACGGTCAAGCTGTTCTCGCACGCGCACCGCGAGGCCGGCTTCGCGCGCGCCGCCATGCAGGAATTCATGCACACCGGCTACGGCCAGATGCGGCTCGTGAGCGCCTTCGAGATCACCAACCACACCCTCAGCATGGGCCTGACCGCCGGCATGGCGGGCATGGGGCTGTGGCTCTGGTCGCAGGGCGCGATCGGCGTCGGCGCGGTGGCTGCGGCAACCGCGATGGCGCTGCGCCTGCAGGGCATGTCGCACTGGATCATGTGGGAGATGACCAGCCTGTTCGAGAACATCGGCACGGTGCAGGACGGCATGAAGACGCTCTCGCGCCCGCGCACGGTGGTCGACGCGCCGGACGCCGCCACGCTCGACGTGCCGCGCGGCGAGGTCCGCTTCGAGCATGTGAGCTTCCGCTACGGCGATGCGGGCCGGCGCGTGATCGACGACCTCACGCTCACCGTCGCGCCGGGCGAGAAGATCGGCCTGGTCGGCCGCTCGGGCGCGGGCAAGTCGACGCTGGTCAACCTGCTGCTGCGCTTCCACGACCTCGACAGCGGCCGCATCCTCGTCGATGGTCAGGACATCGCGCACGTCACGCAGGACAGCCTGCGCGCCCACATCGGCATGGTGACGCAGGACACCTCGCTGATGCACCGCTCGGTGGCCGACAACATCAGCTACGGCAGGCCCGACGCCACCGGCGCCGCCATCCGGACCGCGGCCGACCGAGCCGAGGCGCATGCCTTCATCCAGACGCTGGGCGATCCGGCCGGCCGCAAGGGCTACGAGGCCCACGTGGGCGAACGCGGCGTCAAGCTGTCGGGCGGCCAGCGCCAGCGCATCGCGATCGCGCGGGTGATGCTCAAGGACGCGCCGATCCTGCTGCTCGACGAAGCCACCAGCGCGCTGGACTCCGAGGTCGAGGCCGCGATCCAGGCCAGCCTCTACCGCCTGATGGAAGGCAAGACGGTGGTCGCGATCGCGCACCGCCTGTCGACCATCGCGGCGATGGACCGGCTGGTGGTGCTCGACGAAGGCCGCGTGGTCGAGGAAGGCGACCACAAGACCCTGCTCGCGAAGGGCGGTCTCTACGCGCGGCTCTGGGCGCACCAGAGCGGCGGCTTCCTCGGCGACGGCAGCGAGGACGAGGACGCGGAAGAAGCGGAAGCGTCGACAGCCTGACCCGCGAGTCCTACAGTGGGCGGTGCAGCCCGCCGACACCGGCGGGAGGCGCGATGGGCATTCTGAAATCGTCTTCCATAGAGGAGTTTCAACCGTGAATTCCATCATCTACATCGTCGGTCTGGTCGTGGTCGTGGTCGCCATCCTGTCGTTCTTCGGCCTGAGATGAGGCCCACCCCCGTTGCTTGCTCACTTCGTGTGGCCGCCTCCTCCCTCAAGGGGCGCACCCGGCGGCCCGGCAGAGCCGGTTCCGCGGGTGCCTGCGAAGGGGCCTGCTGCGCGGCCTCCGCTGAAGACCCTCTCCTTCCCCTGCGCATGGAGTTGATGAGGCCGTAGCCGCGGCCATTTCTTGGGCGTTGCTCCCGGGTCGCCACGGGCATAATTTCCCGCTCCCCTCCGGTGCGCCGGAGTGCCCGCTCGCCGTCAAACAAGAAAGCTGTCGAACCCCGTGGCGCATCCCTCTTCGTTCCAGGACGCAACGCTCACCGAAGCAGTGCGATTGATCGAAGAGGCCGGCCCGCTCGAGGATTCGCAGGCGCTGCGCGAAGCCGCCGGCGCCGACCCCGGTGCGGCGGGCCGCATCGCCCAGCGCGCACGCATCCTCGCCGGGCGGACGGGGCTCGTCGCCGAACTCGCAGGCGCCCGCGCGTGGGCCCCGTGGGTGCTCCTCGGGCTGGTGGCGCTGATCGTCATCGCGGGCCTCTCGCTGGCCGGCAACGTTCTCGGCGGCGGTGAGCGGCGGATCAACGTCGTCGTCGCGCTCGCGAGCCTGCTGGGCCTGCACCTCCTCACGCTGCTGCTGTGGCTGATCGGGCTTTTGGTGTCGCCCGGCTCCTTCAACGCCTCCTTCGGCTGGATCTGGATCGCGCTCACCGCGCGCGTCGCGGGCGGCCGCCAGGGCCAGGTGCCGGTGCTGCTGCGCGCCACGACAAGGCTGCTCGCGCAGGCGCGGCTCTTGCCCTGGGCGCTGGGCTTCGTGAGCCATGCCATCTGGGCGCTGTCGTTCGCGGTGGTGATAGCGGCCATGCTGTTCGCGCTGGCGTTCCGCAACTACGCACTGAACTGGGAGACGACGATCCTCGATCCCGATTTCTTCGTGCAAGGCGTGCAGTGGCTGGGCCGCTTGCCAGCATGGCTGGGGTTTCCCGTTCCGGACGCGCAGGCGGTGCGCTCGCCGCTGGCGGCGGCATCCGGGCAACGCGCGTGGGCGCTCTGGCTCACGGGTTGCATCGTGGTCTACGGGCTGCTTCCGCGCGCCGCCTTCGCGCTGCTGTGCGCCGCGGTCTGGCGCATGCGCAGGCAGGCGCTCGCGCCCGATCTCTCCCTGCCCTACTACCGCAAGCTGATCGCGCGCTTCGACGCGCTGACACCGCCCAACATCGTCGATGCCGATCCCGGCCAGTCGCCGCACCTCGCACCGCAGCATCTGCCTTCGGCCGACGCCACCGAGACGCTGATGGCGATCGGCTTCGAACTGCCCGACGAGCTGCCCTGGCCGCCCGCCGCGCTCGACATGCGCGGCGCCCGCGCGATGCGCATCGACGGCAGCGCCGCGGCGATGCGGCAACTGCAGGGCACGCTGGCGCGGCTGCGGCCGCGCCGGGTGCTCGTCGGCTGCCACGCGGGCTCCAGTCCCGATCGCGGCACCGAGCGCTTCCTGCGCGAAGTGCTGGCTCTGTGCAGCGATTGCCGTCTCTGGCTCTTCGGCACGGCGGACGACGAGGCACGCCGGCGCTGGCACACCTGGCTGGGCGATGCCGGGCTCGACGGCATCCACGCCGGCGACGCGCTGGAGCCTATGCTCCACGACTGGACATGACGACCGACAAGCCCATCCGCATCGCCGTGGTCGGCCACACCAACGCCGGCAAGACTTCGCTGCTGCGCACCCTCACGCGGCGCGTGAACTTCGGCGAGGTGTCGCAGCAGCCGGGCACCACGCGCCATGTCGAATCGGTGGACCTCGAAGTCGGCGGCAAGCCCGCGGTGCGCTTCCTCGACACGCCGGGCCTCGAAGATGCCGTCGCGCTGCGCGAGCACCTCGAGATCTTCGACAAGGGCCTGACGCCGCCCGACCGCATCCGCCGCTTTCTCCAGGGCCCCGAGGCGCATGGCGTGTTCGAGCAGGAAGCCAAGGTGCTGCGCGCGATGCTCGAGATCGATGCGGCCTTTCTCGTGATCGATGCGCGCGAACCGGTGCTGCCCAAGTTCCGCGCCGAGATCGAACTGCTCAACGCCTGCGCGCGGCCGGTGCTGCCGGTGCTGAACTTCCTGCACGGCGCCGCGCACCGCGAAAACGCCTGGAAGGAACTGCTGTCGGCCTACGGCCTGCACGTGGTGGTGCGCTTCGACGCGGCCGCCCCTTTCGTCGGCGCGGAGCGCGAGCTGTACCGCGATCTGTCGACGCTGCTGCGGGACCGGCGGGCCGCCCTGGACAAGGTCGCCGCGTCGCTCGATGCCGAGTTCGCGCAGCGCCGGCGGGCTGCGTGCCAGCGCATCGCCGAACTCCTCGTGGACGCCACCGCGATGCGGCGCACCGCGACGGCCGCCGAATTCGCCGACGAGCAGGGACGCCACGCGCTGGTCTCCGGACTGCAGCAGTCGCTCTTCGACAAGGCGCAGCGCTCTGCCGACGATCTGCTCGCGCTCTACGGCTTCCGCGAAGGCGATGCCGACGAGGCGCCGCTGCCGGCGATCGAGGGGCGCTGGACCATGGACTTCTTCCACCCCGAGGCGCTGAAGGACGCCAGCATCCTGCTCGGCAAGGGCGTGGCCGTGGGCGCGGCGGTGGGCGTGGTGGCCGATCTCGCGCTGGCCGGCCTTTCGCTCGGCACCGGCGCGGCGCTCGGCGGCGCCATCGGCGGCGCGATGTCGCAAGGACTCGGCCCGCTCGGACGCAAGCTCGCCAACAAGCTGCGCGACGTGCACGAACTCACCGTCGAGGACCGCGTGCTGTTCGTGCTCATGGGCTGGCAGCTTCGGCTGCTGCGCGCGCTCGAGTACCGCGGGCATGCGGCGCTGGACCGCATCGGCGCCGATGGCCCGGGCGGCATCGACCAGCGCGCACTGGCCGAGGTCGTGCGTACTGCACAGCCGGCGCGCAGCCATCCCGATTGGGAGTCCGGCACGCGCCTGCGCTGGCGCGAGGCGCCGCAGCGGCAGGACCTCGCTTCGCACGTGGCGGGGCGGCTGCGGGAGGCCATCGAGGCCAAAGGCGGCGCGACCACGCCCTGATTCCGGCATGATCCAAGGCATGGAAGACATCGACCCCCGCCCCCTCGCGATCATCAAGGTCGGCGACACCTTCGAGCCGCTGCGCGAACGCCGCGGCGACTTCGAACACTGGATCGCCGCCGGGCTCGGCGACACGCAGCTCCCCGTCGTGGTGCTCGACCCGCGTCGCGGCGACACCCTGCCCGATCCCGCCGCGCTCTCGGGCGCCATCGTGACCGGCTCGCACGCCATGGTGTCGCACCGCGAACCCTGGAGCGAAAGCACCGGCGCATGGCTCAGGCAACTGGTGGCCCGTCACACGCCGGTGCTCGGCATCTGCTTCGGCCACCAGTTGCTGGCCGATGCGCTCGGCGGCGAGGCCGGCGACCATCCGGTGGGCATGGAGATCGGCACGGTTGAGGTCGAACTCAGGCCCGAGGCGGCGCACGATCCGCTCACGCGCGGACTGCCGAAGCGCTTCGACGCCCACGTGGTGCACCGGCAAAGCGCGCTGCGCCTGCCCGCAGATGCGGTGCTTCTGGCGGGCAATGCCTTCGAGGCGACGCAGGCCTTCCGCATCGGCGACAGCGCCTGGGGCGTGCAGTTCCATCCTGAATTCGACGACGAGATCATGCGCGGCTATGTCGAGCACCTGGCGGAGCCGATTCGAGCCGAGGGCGCGGACCCCGGCGCCGTCGAGGCGCGTGTGAAGCCGACGCCCGCGGCCGCAGGGCTGCTCGGACGCTTCGCGCGCATCGTCGAGGCGCGCGCCGCGGCATCGGCGTAGCGACTCCACCCGGCCGCCCCGACTTGCGCTAAGGTGTGCCGCAGGTCCGACCAAGGAACAGCCCATGCCCCACACCGCCTCCGGCGCGCGCCCGGCCCCGAAGCACTTCTCGATGATCCGCGGCTTCCATCTCGCGGACTTCTTCACGCTCGCGAACGCGGCCTGCGGCGTCGGGGCGATCTTTCTCGCGATGGCCTTCATCGCCAGCCAGTCGCTGGTGCACTTTCTGTGGGCGGCTGCGCTCGCGCCGGCAGCCTTCGTCTTCGATGTGTTCGACGGCCGCATCGCGCGCTGGCGGCAGACCAATTCGGCGCTCGGCCGCGAGCTCGATTCGCTGGCGGACGTGATCTCCTTCGGCGTGCTGCCCGCATCGCTCGCCTTCGCGGCGGGCCTCAACGGCGGCTGGGACTGCGTGATCCTGGTCTACTTCGTCTGCTGCGGCGTGAGCCGGCTCGCGCGCTACAACGTCACGGCTGAAGCGCTCTCCGAAGGCGGGGACAAGGTCAGGTACTTCGAAGGCACGCCCATTCCGACCAGCGTGGTGCTGGTCGGTATCCTCGCGCTCGCCGCATGGCAAGGCCGCATCGGCAGCAACATCTGGGGCGGCGCCTGGACGCTCCGCCCGTGGCTGCTGCATCCGCTCAGCCTGCTGTTCGCCCTCTCCGGCACCTTGATGATCAGCAAGACCTTGCGCATCCCCAAGCTGTAATCGCGCTGCGGCAGCAGGTCCCTAGAATGCCCGCATCGTCATTGCCGGCCCGCATCGCCACATGACCGCTTCGCGCGCAATCGCTGCCTTCCTCCTCGGCCTGCTGCTCACCGGCTGCGCAAGCCTGCCGGCCAGCGTCGAGCGGACCCCGACGAACGCACTCACGAACACCGCCGACACGCGCCTGGGCCAGGCGGTGCGGCCGCTGGCAACGGCGCATCCGGGCAAGTCGGGCATCCATCCGCTGGTCGTGGCGGAAGACGCCTTCGCCGCGCGCGTGGTGCTCGCAAGGCTCGCCGACCGCAGCCTCGACCTGCAGTACTACATCTGGCACGACGACACCACGGGCCAGCTGCTCTGGCAGGCGGTCTGGGACGCCGCCGAGCGCGGCGTGCGCGTGCGGCTGCTGCTCGACGACGCGAACACCCGCGGGCTCGACCCGACGCTGGCGGCACTCGACGCGCATCCGAACATCGAAGTCCGGCTCTTCAACCCGTTCGCGAACCGGGGCTTGCGCGCCGGCGACTTCATCTCGGACTTCTCGCGCGTCAACCGCCGCATGCACAACAAGTCCTTCACCGCGGACAACCAGGCGAGCATCGTCGGCGGACGCAACATCGGCGACGAGTACTACGGCGCCAACATGGAAGTGGGCTTCCAGGACCTCGACGTGCTGGGCATCGGCCCGGTGGTGCAGGAAGTCTCCAGCGAGTTCGACCTGTTCTGGAACAGCGCCTCCGCCTATCCCGCCGCCAGCGTGATCGCGCCCGCGCAGCCCGCCAGCGCAGCGGCGCTGCGCGAGGCATGGGACAAGGTCCATCAGAACCCCGAGGCCGTCCAATATCTGGAGGCGGTGCGCCAGACCCCGCTGCTGGCGCAACTGGCCGACAAGAACGTCGACTTCGAGTGGACCACCGCGCGCGTGCTGCATGACGACCCCTCGAAGGTGCTTCAGCCCACGGACCGCCGCGACCTGCAGATGCTGCCGCAGCTCCTTGCGGCCATGGGCCACCCGAAGCGCGAGCTCGATCTGGTGTCGCCCTACTTCGTGCCCGGCGCCGATGGGACCAAGTCGCTCGTCGAACTCGCGCAGAGCGGCGTGAAGGTGCGCGTTTTGACCAACTCGCTCTCGGCCACCGACGTGAGCCCGGTGCATGCGGGCTATACCAAGTACCGCGGCGAATTGCTCGAAGGCGGCGCGGTGCTCTACGAGCTGAAGCCGGGCGCGGCCGTACCGCCGCCCGAAAAGGGGAAGGACGATGACAGGGCGCGCGGGCTCCCGGGCAGCGGCAGCCGCGCGAGCTCGGCCGCGAGCCTGCATGCGAAGACCTTCGCGGTCGATCGCGAGCGCATCTTCGTCGGCTCGTACAACCTCGACCCGCGCTCGGCCAGGCTCAACACCGAGATGGGCGTGGTCATCGAAAGCCCGGCGCTCGCCGGCATGCTGTCGAAGCAGTTCGACACCACCATCCCCACACGGGCCTACCTCGTGCGCCGCCAGCCCGACGGACACGGGCTCGAATGGGTCGACGTCGAGCCGACCGGCGAGACGCGCCATTCCTCCGAGCCCGGTGCGGGCCCGGTGAAGCGCCTGTGGATCGACTTCCTGGAAATCCTGCCCATTGAATGGCTGCTCTGAACGCTGCCCCAAGAACCAGATGACATCAGGCCTGAAACTCCTTGCCGAACTCGCTGCCGGACAGCCGCTCTCGCCCGCGTGCGACCACTTCTACTTCCTGCGCCATGGACAGACCGCGTGCAACGCGCGCCGCATCTTCCAGGCCGTCGACGAGCCGCTGAGCGAGCTCGGCGTGCAGCAGGCGCACCACGCCGCTTCGATCCTCGCCGGCGAGCCGGTGCGCAGCATTCTCACGAGCGGCGTGGTGCGCGCACTGACCACCGCGCACACGGTGTCGGCGCCGCACGGCATCGCGCCGCTGGTGCTCGAAGGGCTGCGCGAGCGCAACTTCGGCGCCCTCATCGGCACCTCGTCGGCATCCATCGACTGGGCCTGCGAGCCCGAGAACGGCGAAACGCTGCCCGAATTCATCGACCGCTCGCGCGCCGCGATCGAGCATGCGCTGGCGCATCCGGGGCCGGTGCTCATCGTCGCGCACGGCGGCACGCTCTACGTGCTCGCGGCGCTCCTGGGCGTGCCGGTCGACCTTGGCGTGCTCGGCAATGCGCAACCCTTGCGATTCGAGCAGAGCGGCACCACCTGGCGCCTGAAGCCCCTCCTGCAGCAGGTGGACGGCGGGGCCGCCCTGGCCTGAACGCGCCGTTCGCCGCACTTTCCGGAAACCCATTGCCATGGACTTCAAGGACTACTACAAGATCCTCGGGCTCGAACGCGGCGCCTCGGAGGACGAGGTGCGCAAGGCCTATCGCAAGCTCGCGCGCAAGTACCACCCCGACGTCAGCAAGGAGCCCGACGCCGAGGCGCGCATGCGCGAGGTCAACGAGGCGAACGACGTGCTGCGCGACAAGGAAAAGCGCGCCGCCTACGACCAGCTCGCCGACCACGTCGCGCGCGGCGGCAGCCCCGACGGCGGATTCCAGCCGCCGCCCGGATGGGACGAGGGCTTCGAGTTCCATCGCGGACCGCACGCCGGGCCGGCCGACCATGCGGAGTTCAGCGAGTTCTTCTCCTCGCTGTTCGGTGCGGCCGAGCGGCGCGGCGCCCAGCGGCAGCACTACCGCGCACGCGGCGAGGACCACCATGCCGCGATCGAGATCGCGCTGGAGGACGCCATCAGGGGCGCCGAGCGCGAGATCACGCTGCGCTCGCAGGAGATCGACGCGCAGGGGCGTCCGCAATGGAAGACGCGCACGCTGAGCGTGAAGATCCCCGCCGGCGTGCATCCGGGCCAGTACATCCGCCTCGCGGGCCAGGGCATGCCGGGCCATGGCGGCGAGCCGCCGGGCGATCTCTACCTCGAAGTGCGCATCGCGCCGCACAAGCTCTATCGTGTCGAGGACCGCGACCTCTACATGACGTTGCCGATCACGCCGACCGAAGGCGCGCTCGGCGCGAAGGTGCAGGTGCCCACGCCCGGCGGCGGCGTCGTCGAGGTGACCGTGCCGCCCAACGCGCGCAACGGTCTGAAGCTGCGGCTCAAGGAGCGCGGCCTGCCCGGCAAGCCGCCCGGCCATCTCTACCTGCTGCTCGAAATCGCGCTGCCGCCGGCCGACAGCGATGCGGCGCGCAAGGCCTACGAGCAGCTCGCCGCTGCGGCGCCCTTCAATCCGCGCCGCCATCTTGGAGTTTGACCACATGGCTACTGTGACTGTCACGACCACCGCGCTGAGTGCTTCGCACCCCCTCGCCGCCACGGAACTCGCCCATGCCTGCGGTGCGGAAATCGACTGGGTGGTTCAATTGGTCGAGGTCGGCATCATCGAATCGCGCGAGCCGGGCAGAGAGCCCGAGCAGTGGCGCTTCCACAGCAGCGACCTGCAGTGTGCGCTCGATGCGCGCCGTCTGGAGCGCGACTTCGGCGTGGGGCTCGATGCGGCTGCGCTGATCCTCGATCTCGAACACGAGGTGCGCCGGCTCAAGGCCGTGCTGCGCGCGCAGGGACTCGGCCGCGAGATCTGAGCCCTCACTCCATTTCCGCGCCAAGCCGGCGTGGTCGCGCACGGTGGAATTCTTCGAGGCGCGGCTCGACGGGGCTTGATCGCGCCCCCAAAGTAGGCGGCGGCTGGCAGACTTCGCGCCACATGCCACGCAGAGTGGAAGCTTCGCGTCCTTTGGATGCGCCCGGAGTGCCCCCATGCCAGTGATCTGCCCCGCCTGCCAGACGGAGAACCGCGACTCTGCGATGTTCTGTCACGGATGCGCGCGCAAGCTCCCGACCTTCACCGCGACGCAGCCGTCGATGCTGGAGACCATGCGGGCGATGCCAGCTCGCCCCGTCGCCTCGACGGCTGCGGTGGCCACGCCGGTGCAGATCGAGCCGCGCTCGCTCATTGGCGTGTGGATCGGCATCGGCGTGGCGGCGTTCGTGCTGTTGGCGGGCATCGGCACGTGGTACGCGAGCCTGCTGCGCAAGCCGCCGCCCTCTGCGGCCTCCGCGACAGTGGCCTCGCGTGTCGAGCGGCCGGCCTCTGCCGCGTCGTCCTTGGCCGTTGCGGCCGACCAGCACACGGCGTCGGTACCGGCGCCGGAAACCGTCTCGCTCGGCGCATCGCTCGCCCCGGGCGAGGCCGCGGTGACGCCGGGCGGCAACGCGGCGCCAACCGACGGTCCGGCAATTCCGCCGGCGGCAGTGTCACCCCCGGTTGCCGCCTTGACGCCCTCGCCACCGCCGGCCGAACGCAGGCAGGTACCCAAGGCCGCGCCGCCAACGCGCGTCGGCGCGCTGGATCCGCGCAGCGGCTGCGAAACGCTCAACTTCGTCTTCGCCGCGCGCTGCGAGGCCGCGCACTGCGACAAGCCGCAGTACGCCCAGCATCCGCGCTGCAACCTGGTGCGCGCGCAGCGCAAGCGTGACGAGTTGCACCGCAACCCGACGCTGGCGTTCTGAGCCTGGCGCCCTAGTGTCGTGAGTTAGAAGTTCGCAAACAAAATCTCTCGACACTTGCGAGGATGTTGTCGGCGGTCTTGGACCAGACGAACGGCTTGGGGTCGTCATTGTTGTGCTTGATGTAGTGCCTGATCGCCTGTTCGAGTTGTCGTGTGGAGCGATGAGTGCCGCGGCGGATGTACTTTTGCGTCAGGGTGGCAAACCAGCGTTCGACCTGGTTCAGCCAAGACGCAGAGGTCGGCGTGAAGTGCACGTGAAAGCGCGGATGCCGGGCAAGCCAGTTCCTGATTGCAGGAGTCTTGTGTGTTCCGTAGTTGTCCATCACGAGGTGGATGTCCAGCACTTGCGGCACGTTGGCCTCGATGGTGCGCAGGAACTGCAGGAATTCGGTGCTTCGATGGCGGCGATGCAAGTCCCCGATGACCGAGCCGGTGGCAATGTCCAACGCCGCAAACAGCGTGGTGGTGCCATGGCGCTCGTAGTCGTGGGTACGCCGCTCGGGGATGCCTGGCGCCAGCGGCAGCAAGGGTTGCGTGCGATCGAGTGCCTGAATTTGGCTCTTCTCGTCCACGCACAGCACCATCGCCTTGAGCGGCGGATCAAGGTAAAGCCCGACGATGTCGCGCACCTTCTCGACGAACAGTGGATCGTTGGAGAGCTTGAAGGTCTCCTGGCGATGAGGTTGAAGTCCGAAGGCACGCCAGATGCGAGACACGGCCGTTTGGGACATCCCGGTTTCGCGCGCCATGGTGCGGGTGCTCCAATGCGTCGCCGCGACGGGGGTGCTCTCCAGCGTCTTGGCGATCACGGCGTCGACGCGCGCGTCGTCGATCGTTCGCGGTGCGCCAGGCCGAGGGGCGTCCAGCAGCCCGTCCAGCCGATGCTCGACGAATCGGGCACGCCACTTCGAAACCGTCTGCTGCGTCACGCGCTGGCGGCCTGCAACCACCTTGTTGTCCACTCCTTCGGCGCAGGCCAGAACAATGCGAGCGCGCAACGCCAGCGCCTGTGCGGTCTTACGCCGCAGCGTCAGCGCCGTGAGTTGCTCGCGTTCGGCTTCGCTCAGCACCAGTTCTGCCTTGGGTCTTCCTCGCATGGTCGCCTCGTCGTGTGTACACGGTACACGATCGATTCGACGCCATCAGATTAGTTCAATGAACTTCTAACTCACGACACTAGCAGAAGCCGAACGAATAGGGAAGCGCCCCGACCACGCTTGGCGACGATGCGGAATCGCGTCAGACTGCGCTGCGCGGTCTCGAACAACAACGCAATCTCACCGAAGGAGCGACGTTCATCATGGCTTTCCAACTGCACACCCGCATCGCGACCCTCGCCACGGCCCTCGCCCTCACCGCCTGCGCGATGCCGCAGCAGCAGCAGCCGCCGATGGCGATCACGCAGGGCAAGATCGAGCAGATCGCCCCCACCACCATCCGCAGCCCGGCCCATACCGGCGTGGGTGCGGTGGTCGGCGGCCTGACCGGCGTGGGCCTCGGCAGCCTGATCGGCGGCGGCACGGGCCGCGACGTGGCCATGGTGGCCGGCGCGATCGGCGGCTCCATGGCCGGCGCGCAGGTCGCGAACAACGCCGCCGGGTCGATGCCCGGTCAGGAAATCTTCGTGCGCACCGACAGCGGTGTGCTGGTCGAAGTGACCCAGCCCGTGGACCCCGGCCTGCGCGTGGGCCAGCGCGTGTTCATCCAGGGCCAGGGGAACGCGGCGCGCGTCGTGCCGCAGTAGCGCCACGCGCGGCGCCCGCGGTGCGCCTTACGCGGACTTGGCCTGCACCAGCTTGATGACGCTCGAGAAATCGAGCGCCCCATGGCCCGCGAGGCTGTGCGCCGCATACAGATTGCGCGCGAGCCCGCCCAGCGGCGTGGCCGCGCGCACGGCCGCCGCGTTCTCCTGCGCAAGGCCGAGGTCCTTGAGCATCAGGTCGGTGCCGAAGCCGCCCGCATAGCCCTTGGAAGCCGGCGCGTTCTCCATCACGCCCGGCAGCGGGTTGTACTTTTCGAGCGCCCAGTTGCCGCCCGAACTGCGGCGCATGATCTCCGACAGCACCTTGGGATCGAGCCCGTTGGCCACCCCCAGCGCAATGGCTTCCGAGGTGCCGATCATCAGAATGCCGAGCAGCATGTTGTTGCAGATCTTCGCGGTCTGCCCCGCGCCTGCGCCGCCCGCATGGAAGATGTTGGCGCCCATCTTCTCGAGCACCGGGCGCGCGCGTTCGAGGTCGGATGCGGCGCCGCCCACCATGAACGTCAAGGTGCCCGCGATCGCACCGCCCGTGCCGCCGGACACGGGCGCATCGATCACCGCCACGCCACGCTTCGCACCGGCCTCCGCCACCTTGCGCGAGCTCGCGGCGGCGATGGTGCTGCTGTCGATCACCAGCGTGCCCGCAGGGATCTGTTCCATGAGCCCGGGCTTGCCGTCGCCGCCGAGATAGAGCGATTCGACATGCTGGCTCGCGGGCAGCATGCTGATCACGATCTCGGCGCCTGCGATGGCCTCGGCGGTGGATGCCGCGATGCCGAGGCCGTCGCCCGCGAGCTTCTCGCAGGCCGGCTTCGAGAGGTCGAAGCCCCGGACCTCATGGCCCGCCTTCTTCAGATTCAGGGCCATCGGACCGCCCATGTTTCCGAGGCCGATAAATGCGATCTTCATACCTTGTCTCCGTATAGGTTCACCCCCAGCCTCGCCCACTTCGTGTGGCTCTGACACCCCCTCTCCGGGGGCAACCCCAGCGGCCCGGCAAAGCCGGTCCGCGGCGTTTCCCGGCTGGATGGCGACAGGTTCATGCGTCGTGGGTTCTTGCGGGGTATTGGGTTGAAAAATCAGACGAGCGCAGCCAGCGGATGCGGGCCCGGGGCACGCACGCGCAGGTGGTCTTCGATGAACTCCGGTGTGATCTCCTCGAGCGTCGCCGGGCTCCAGCGCGGATTGCGGTCCTTGTCGATCAGGAGCGCGCGAATGCCTTCGGCGAAGTCCTTGTGCGCACAGCACCCGAGCGACGCCCAGAACTCGAGCCGGAACACCTCGGCCAGCGACATGCGCGTGACGCGCTGCCAGAGCGCGAAGGACAGCGCCGCCGAACTCGGCGAGCCCTTCGCGAAAGTCGTCGCGGCGGTCTGCAGCCACGCATCGTCCGACTTCAGGCTGCGCAGGCGATGCGCGATGTCGAGAAGGTCGTCGCCGGCCATCAGATCGTTGATGGTGTCGAAGTGCTCGCGCAGCTTCGAGGGCTGCTTCTGCCCACCCTCGCCCGCCTTGGCGAGCAGGCGCGACAGCAGTGCGCGATCCGCTTTCGACTCACCCTGCCAGTTCGCGCCCGCGATGCCTTCGAGCACTTGCGCCTTGCGCTCGTGCGGCACGACGATGTCGGCCAGCCCGCAGAAGATCGCATCCGCCGCATTCAGCGGCGCGGCGGTGAGCGCGAGGAACACGCCCACACGCCCCGGCGCGCGGCGCAGGAACCAGCTTCCGCCGACATCGGGGTACAGGCCGATGTTGATCTCGGGCATCGCCACGCGGCTTTGCAGCGTGACCACCCGGTGCGACGCGCCCGCCATCAGGCCCACGCCGCCGCCCATCACGATGCCGTGTCCCCAGCACAGGAAGGGCTTGGGGAAGGTGTGGATCAGGTAGTCGAGCTCGTATTCCTCGCTGAAGAATTCCTCGGCATAGGTGTTGCGCGCGGGTCCGCATTCGAGCAGCGTCTGGTAGAGCCGGCGCAGGTCGCCGCCGGCGCAGAAGGCCTTCTCGCCCGAGGCGTCGAGCAGCACGCCGGCCACGCCGTCGTCCTGCGCCCATTCGCGCAGCTTCGGGATCAAGAGCCGCACCATCGCCACCGAGAGCGAGTTGAGCGATGCCGGCGAATTGAGCGTGGCAATGCAAAAGCGCTTGCCGTTGGCGGTCTTGATTTCGTTGAAGAGAACGACGGGATCGGTCATTGGCTGTGGTTGTTATCGGATGTCTGAATCGCCTTCGAGCAGCTTGCGGGCGACGATCATGCGCATGATTTCGTTCGTGCCTTCGAGGATCTGGTGCACGCGCGCATCGCGCACCAGCCGCTCCAGCGGGAATTCGCTCAGGTAGCCATAGCCGCCATGCAGTTGCAGCGCCTCGTTGCAGACGGTGAAGCCGGCGTCGGTGGCGAAGCGCTTGGCCATCGCGCAATAGGTGCTCGCATCGACATGGCCTGCATCGAGCTTGCTTGCGGCCATGCGCACCATCTGGCGCGCGGCGACCAGTTCCGTCGCCATGTCAGCCAGCTTGAACTGCAGCGCCTGGAAGCTCGCGAGCGGCTTGCCGAACTGCTGGCGCTCATGCAGGTAGCGGCGCGCCGCATCGAGCGCGCCCTGCGCCGCGCCGACCGAGCAGGTCGCGATGTTGATGCGCCCGCCGTCGAGCCCCTTCATCGCGATGCGGAAGCCCTCGCCTTCCTGCCCGAGCAGGTTCTCGGCCGGCACGCGCACGTTGTCGAAGTTGATGGTGCGCGTGGGCTGGCTGTTCCAGCCCATCTTGTGTTCCTTCTTGCCGTAGCTGATGCCGGGTGCATCGGCCGGCACCGCGATGGCCGAGATGCCGCTCGGGCCGCCACCACCGGTGCGCGCCATCAGCACCAGCACGTCGGTGGAACCCGCGCCTGAGATGAAGGCCTTGCCGCCGTTGATGACGTATTCGCCGCCCTGCAGTTCGGCGCGGGTCTTGAGCGAGCCGGCGTCGGAGCCCGCGCCGGGCTCGGTCAGGCAGTACGACGCGAGCTTGCGCCCGCTCGTCAGATCGGCGCCCCAGCGCTCGCGCACCGCTGGGCCGCCCCAGGTGCCGAGCATCCACGTCGCCATGTTGTGGATCGTGATGAAGGCGGTGGTCGAGGGATCGACCGCCGCCATTTCCTCGAACACCAGCGTCGCATCGAGGCGCGGCAGCGCGAGCCCTTCGATGCTTTCGGGTGCATAGAGGCCGCAGAAGCCCAGTTCACCGGCCTTGGCGATCGCTTCCCTGGGGAAGACCGCCTCCGCGTCCCACCGGGCCGCATGCGGCGCGAATTCGGCCAGCGCGAATTCGCGCGCGGTGTGCGCGAAGGCGCGCTGCTCTTCGGAAAGTTCGAAGTCCATGCCCCAAGTCTACGTTTGGAAAACTGTCTACCCCGGCCGCATCCCGTCCACCGGCCCCTTCCAGGAACACCGCGGAACCGGCTCTGCCGGGCCGCTGGTGTTGCTCCCAGCAGGGGGGTGCCCGAGCCACACGAAGTGGGCGAGGCTGGGGGGTTACTTGAGACTGATGGTGGTGTTCAGGCCGTGCGCCGTGCTGTCGTCGAACCAGCGCGAAGTCACCGTCTTGGTCTGCGTGTAGAACAGCACGACCTGCTTGCCGTAGGGCCCCAGGTCGCCGAGCTTCGACGCCCGCGAACCGGTGAACGAGAACATCGGCACCGGCACCGGGATCGGCACGTTGATGCCGACCTGGCCGACGTCGATGTCTTCCTGGAAGCGCCGCGCCGCCGCGCCGGACTGCGTGAAGATCGCGGTGCCGTTGCCGTTCGGGTTGGCGTTGATCAGCTCGATCGCGTCGTCGATGCTGTCCGCGCCGACGAGGCACAGCACCGGGCCGAAGATCTCCTGCTCGTAGATCGACATGCCGGGCTTCACGTCGGCGAACACCGTCGGGCCGACGAAGTTGCCCTTCTCGTAGCCGGGCACCGCGGGCTTGCGGCCGTCGAGCGCCAAGGTCGCGCCATCGGCCACGCCGCGTTCGATGAGGCCGGTGACGCGGTCGAACGCCGCGCACGAGACCAGCGGGCCGACGTCCACGCCCTTCTCGGTGCCCGCGCCGACCTTGAGCGTCTTGGCCTTCTCGACGAGGTCGGGAACCCAGTTGCGCGCCTCGCCCACCAGCACCGCCACCGACACCGCCATGCAGCGCTGCCCCGCCGCGCCGAAGGCCGCACCGGCCAGCGCATTGAGCGTCTGCTCCTTGCTCGCGTCGGGCATCACGATCGCGTGGTTCTTCGCGCCCATCATGCATTGCACGCGCTTGCCCGCGAGCGTCGCGCGGTTGTAGACGTGCGTGCCGACCTTGGTCGAGCCGACGAAGGAGATCGCCTTGATGTCCTTGTGGTCGCAGATCGCGTTGACCACCGCCTCGCCGCCGTGCACCACGTTGAGCACGCCGGGCGGGATGCCGGCTTCGAGCGCGAGCTCGCACAGGCGCATCGTGACCATCGGGTCCTGCTCGGAGGGCTTCAGCACGAAGGTGTTGCCGGTGACGATCGCCATCGGGAACATCCACAGCGGAATCATCGCGGGGAAGTTGAACGGCGTGATGCCCGCGCAGACGCCGAGCGGCTGCAGCACCGAGTAGGTGTCGACACCGCCGGCGACGTTGTTGGCGAACTCGCCCAGCTGCAGGTTGCCGATGCCGGCCGCGTGCTCGACCACTTCGAGGCCGCGGAACACGTCGCCCTCGGCATCGGGCAAGGTCTTGCCCTGCTCGGCCGTGAGGATCGCGGCCAGTTCGCCCATGTGCTCACGGATCAGCTGCTGGTACTTGAGGAAGATGCGCGCACGCGCGCCGATGGCCGTCTTGCGCCAGGTCTTGAAGGCTTCCTTGCCGGCGCCGACCGCGGCATCGACTTCGTCCTGCGTCGCGAACGGCACTTTGGCCAGGACCTGCTGCGTGGCCGGGTTGACGATGTTGCGCCACTCGGTGGTCTTCGACTCGACGAACTTGCCGCCGATGAGCAGCTTGACGGTGGCGACCTTCGTCGCCGGGGTGGTGGTGGCGTCCATGAACCTTGTCTCCTGAATGGGGTGCGAGTAACGATGCTAGCTTTGCACTTTTGCCATTGCAATAGACAAATACGCATGGCCGATCTGCATAATTGCACAGCATGGACTGGGACAACCTGCGCTTCTTCCTGGAGCTCGCGCGCACGGGCACGCTGGTCGGCGCGGCGCGCCGGCTGGCGGTCGATCACACCACCGTCGCGCGGCGCATCCAGGCGCTCGAAAAGGAAATCGGCAGCGCCCTCTTCTCGCGCGAATCGGACGGACATCGCCTGACTGAAGCCGGCCGCCGGCTGCAACCGCAGGTCGAGGCGATGGAGAGCGCCTTCCGCGCCGTCGAGAGCGCCGCGCCGGCCGCGAGCGAAGGGCTGTCGGGTCTGGTGCGCATCGGCGCCACCGAAGGCTTCGGCACCGTGGTGCTCGCGCCGCAACTGGCGCTGTTCGCGCAGCAGCATCCGAAGCTGGTGATCGACCTGCTCGCGATGCCGCGCCTCGTGCACCTGTCGCGGCGCGAAGCCGACATCGTGATCTCGCTCGAACGGCCGGCGCGCGGACCGGTGGTCGTCACCAAGCTGACCGACTACGTGCTGCGCCTGTATGCGTCGAAGCAGTACCTCGCGACGCACGGCGCGATCCGCACGCGCGAGGACCTGCGCGGCCACACCTTCATCAGCTACGTGGACGACCTGCTGTTCAGCAAGGAGCTGCAGTACCTCGACGAGCTCTACAAGCCCGACTCCTTCGCGCTGCGCAGCACCAGCATCCTGGCGCAGCACCAGGCGACGGCGGCCGGCGCGGGCATCGCGGTGCTGCCGGCTTTCATTGCCGAGCGCGACAAGTCATTGCGGCGCGTGCTGCCGGGCGAGGCCAACTTCATCCGTACTTTCTGGATGTCGGTGCCGGCGGAGACGCGGCATCTGGCGCGGATGAAGGCGGTGTGGGACTTTCTGAAGGAGACGGTGGAGGCGCAGCGCACCGTGCTCCTGCCGCCCGAGCGCGGCGGCGAGCCCGCCTGATTCAGAAGCTCGGAATCACCTCGGTGGACTGCGGCGCCGGCGTGTTCGCGAACACCCCGCTCGCCGCGGGCACCGGGTAGCTGATTCCCTCGGTGGGCTGCGCCTGCGCGGCCCCGGCATGCATCGCGGCAGCGTGCGAGGGATGGGTTCCGGACAGGCCTTCGATGATCGAGCCGCCGAGTCCCGCCGTCGCAAGCAATGCCAGCGAGATGATCCATTGCCATCCGAACTTTGGAAAAGAGCCCCCTGCTGATCGCTTGTTCATGACGATCACCTTCCTTCCTGACAGCCGGTCGATCGGATCGACCGTGCACGGTCAATCTAGCCGGCGATGCCGAAAGGCGCATCCCTTGCCAAAGGGATGACTAGGGCCACACGGGTGGATGGCTACCAGGCGGCATCGAAGGCCGGGGCCACGCGGCCGGTGTACGCGACAGTCGTGCACTGTGGCTGAGGCCCGTCAGCTCGCCAAAGCCGGAATGCGAGGTTTCCAGGAAGGGAGTCTTGTCAGGAACCGCGATCTTCAAGCCATCGGGCAGACGACCCAGCCCGCGCAGCCATTGCCCCGTCTGCGCCAGCGACACCTGCACGTGCCAGCTTCCGCCTTCGCGCTGCTGGCGGCACATCGCGGCGGACGCCCCCAGGGCGATGAGGTAGCCGGTCGCTTCGTCGAGGATCTGCATCGGCAGCGGCCTGGGCTTGCCGCCGCCCGCGGCCTCGCCCTCGGCATGGTTGAAGCCCATGGCGGTCTGCACGAGCGAGTCGAAGCCGCGGCGCGATGCCCACGGACCTTGCGTGCCGTAGGCGGTAAGCGAAACATGGACGATGCCCGGACGCGCACGCGCAGCCGCGTCCGGACCGAATCCGAGCGCCGCGATACCGCCCGGGCGATAGCCCTGGATGAAGACGTGCGCGTCCTTCAGCAAGCGGCCGAGCGCATCGCGTCCCGCTTCGCTTCGCAGGTCGATGTGCGTGGAAAGCTTGCCGCGGCTGGTGTCCGCGACCGCTTCGATGTTCGGCAGATCCGGCGAATTGACGAGCATCACGTCCGCGCCATAGGCCGCCAGCGCGCGACCGCCGACGGGACCGGCGAGGATGCGCGTGAGGTCCAGCACGCGCACGCCGGCAAGCGGACGTGCATCGGCCGCGAGCGGCGGCAGCGCCAGCGGCGGTGCATCGCCGATGCGATCGATGGTGAAGAGCGGCTGGCCCGCCAGGGCCTGGCCTTGCGGCGTGGCATCCCATTCGTCGAAACGCCGCAATGCGGTCGCAACCAGCCCCTGGGCGGCAGCCGCATCCTCGAAGTCCTGCGCCTTCCACGACTGCATCGCCGCTTCGGCATCCGCGCGTTGCGCCGTGCCCGGATCGAGGCCCAGCAGCCGCAAAGCGCCTGCGCGGTGGTGCGCGAAGTTGGCATGGATGCGCACCCAGCCATCAGAGGCGCGATACAGGCCCGAGAACGCATCCCACAGCTCCGGCACGCGGCCATCGATGCTGAACCAGCCGGTGCATTCGAGCGCCGCATGCAGCATGTCCACCGCCACCTGCTGGCGCGGCGCACCGCGCACATGGCCCAGCTCGCATGCGGCGAGTGCAGCGGCGGCAATGGTGCTCTGCGCGGCTGCACCGACCGCGAAGGACGAAGGCAGGACCGGATCCGCGCCGCTGAGTTGGACGCAGGTCAGCGCATCCTCGGGCAATCCGGCCATTCGCCAGATTCCGCCCAACGCGTCGTTCGCAATCATGTTCGGACCTCCATGCAAAGGCAGAGGCGGCCCCGCGCTCAGCGTGTGGCGGACTCCGGTTCAGCCAGCGCGGCGTCGACCAGGGCGACGTGACCACCGCCGTCCGCGTCCACGATCCGCACGATGTCGGGAAACTTCTCGAGGAAGCTCGTGAAGCTGCTGCAGCCCAGCGTCCGTTCGTCGAAGGCCGGCATGAGGCGCTTCATCAGGGACTTGAGCGCGCCGCGCTGCACGTAGTTGTCGCCTTGCCGCGCGACAAGCTGCGTCAGCGACTTGATCAGGGTTTCGCGCGCTTCATCGACCGACAGAAGCGTCGGCAACTCAGGCTCGGAAGGTGCCGCGGTAGCGTCCGGCGCGGGTTCGACGGGCACCTCGGAAGCCGCTTGTGCCGGCGGGACCGCTGCGGCCGCGGCCGAGGCTGCAAGCTCGCTGGCCTCGCTGAGCTCGACCAGCGCACGATAGAACTTGAACTCGTTGCAGCTCGCGATCCAGAAGCGGTTGCTGTTGTTCTCGACGCCCACGCCCGCGACGAAGCGGCCCGCCTGCTTGGCCTTCTGCGCCAGGCTGATGAAATCGCTGTCGCTCGATACGATCACGACGTGCGTCAGGTGCGGATGCGCATGGATGTCGCTCAGCGCGTCGAGCGCCATCCGGATGTCGGCGCTGTTCTTCATGTTTGCGCCACGGGGGAACATCTGGATCAGGTCGATGCCCGCGCCGTTGAGCGCATCGCGGTACCGCGCGAAGAACTGCCAGTTGCCGTACGCGCGATGAATGATCACATCGCCGAACGACGCAGCGTAGTCGAGCACCGGGGTCACGTCGACCACCGGCGCCTGAACGCTCATGCGATGGTCGCGGTAGTAGTCCTGCCCGTTCTTCTGGTCGGTCAGGACCGCGTGCAGGTTCTCGAAATCCCAGTAGATCGCGACCTTCGCTTCGCCGTTGGCTTTCATCTCCGGGAGATTACTGGATCAGCTTCGGCCCGGTCTTCGACTGGATCTGGTCGAAGCTCACGCCCGGGGCCAGTTCGATCACCTTCAGGCCCTTCGGCGTCACGTCGATCACGCCGAGGTCGGTGATGATGCGGTCGACCACGCCCACGCCGGTCAGCGGCAGCGAGCAGTGGTCGAGGATCTTGAGGTCCTCGGTGCCGTCCTTCTTCCTGGCGACGTGTTCCATCAGCACGATCACGCGCTTGACGCCCGCGACGAGGTCCATCGCGCCGCCCATGCCCTTGACCATCTTGCCGGGGATCATCCAGTTGGCGAGGTCGCCCTTCTCGCTCACCTGCATCGCGCCGAGGATCGAGAGGTTGATCTTGCCGCCGCGGATCATCGCGAAGCTGTCATGGCTGCCGAAGATCGCGCTGCCGGGCAGCGTGGTCACGGTCTGCTTGCCGGCGTTGATGAGGTCGGCGTCCACCTGGTCTTCGGTCGGGAAGGGGCCGATGCCGAGCATGCCGTTCTCGCTCTGCAGCCAGACTTCCTTGTCGCCGACGAAGTTCGCGACCAGCGTGGGGATGCCGATGCCGAGGTTGACGTAGAAGCCGTCTTCGAGTTCCTGGGCCGCGCGCGCGGCCATCTGGTCCTGGTTCCAGGGCATGTCAGGCTCCTTTTTTGCTGCTGTTCTTGATGGGCGCGGGCACTTCGCTGCCGGCGGCGGCTTGCGCGATCGCGGCCTGTGCCTCGACCTTGGCAGCGGCGGCATCGACCGACGCGCTCACGGTGCGCTTCTCGATGCGCTTCTCGGGCGTCGCGTTGAGCACGATGCGGTGCACGTAAATGCCCGGCAGGTGGATGTCGTCCGGCGCGATCTCGCCGACTTCGACGATCTTCTCGACCTCGACGATGCAGATCTTGCCGGCCATCGCGGCAGCGGGATTGAAGTTGCGCGCCGTCAGGCGGAAGCGCAGGTTGCCGGACTTGTCGGCCACGTCGGCCTTGACCAGCGCGACGTCGGGCACCAGCGAGCGTTCCATGACGTAGGTCTCGCCGTCGAACTCGCGCAGTTCCTTGCCTTCGGCGACCTGGGTGCCGACGCCGGTCTTGGTGAAGAAGGCCGGGATGCCGGCGCCGCCGGCGCGCAGCTTCTCGGCCAGCGTGCCCTGGGGCGTGAATTCGAGCTCGAGCTCACCCGCGAGGTACTGGCGCTCGAACTCCTTGTTCTCGCCGACGTAGCTCGCGACCATCTTCTTGATCTGGCGCGTCTCGAGCAGCCTGCCGAGGCCGAAGCCGTCGACGCCCGCGTTGTTCGAGATGCAGGTGAGGTTCTTGACGCCGGAATCGTGCAGTGCATCGATCAGCGCCTCGGGGATGCCGCAGAGGCCGAAGCCCCCGACAGCGAGGGTCTGGCCATCGGCCACGACGCCCTTGAGCGCCGCGTCGGCGGAGGGGTAGATCTTGTTCGCCATGGTTCCTCGTTCGGTGGTGGGTGATGGTGAATTCGGGAGCGTAGACGATACTACGTATATACATACGTAGTATTTCGTAATGGAGACACCCGACAAGGATCTGCCGGCCGTCGACTACCGGCTCGCCTTCGAACTCGCGCCGGTCGGAATGGTGCTGTCGCGCCACCGCATCATCGTGGATTGCAACGCCCGCGTGTGCGAGATGTTCGGCGCCACGCGCGATGCGCTCGTCGGCCAGTCCTTCCAGGTGCTCTACCCGAGCGTCGCCGAATTCGAGCGCATCGGCAAGCGCATGGAGCCGATCCTCAATGCAAGCGGACGTTACGCCGACAACCGCATGATGAAGCGGCTGGGCAATCTGCATGGCATGTTCGCGGGCGAGACCTTCTGGTGCCACGTGAGCGGACAGGCCCTCAATCGCGCCGCGCCGCACGAGGCCGGCATCTGGACCTTCGAGGACCTGGGCTCGCGCCGCTCGGTCAAGGCCGAGCTCACGCCGCGCGAGCGCGAGGTGGCGGCGCAGGTGATGCAGGGCCGCACCTCGAAGGAGATCGGCAAGGCGTTGCAGATCAGTCATCGCACCGTCGAGATCCACCGCGCGCGCCTGATGCGCAAGTACGCTGCCGCCACCACCGCCGAACTGGTCCAGAAGCTGATTGCGGGATAGATGGAGGCACCGATGAACCGCTACCTCGACCCCGCCAAGCCGCATCACCGCGAACGCGGCTTCCAGAACAACTACGAGGAGTTCCAGCCCCGGAGCCTGGCGGAGTTGCTGCGCTGGCGCCGGCAGGCCTTGCGCGACCATCTGCCACCGCCCCCGCTCGCGCCGACGCCGCGCGTGACGCCCGAGCTCGAATGGCTGCACGCCAACGCCCGCGCCGGCACCGCGATGGTGCCCTGCTTCACCTGGGTCGGCCATGCGACGGTGCTGGTGCAGATGGGCGGGCTCACGATGCTGACCGATCCGATGTTCTCGCTGCGCGCATCGCCGCTGCGCTTCGCGGGGCCGAAGCGGCAAACGCCGCCGGGGATCGAACTGCCGCAGCTGCCGCGCGTGGATCTGGTGCTGGTGTCGCACAACCATTACGACCATCTCGATGCGCTGTCGGTGGATGCGCTCAACCGGCAGCCGGGCGGTCCGCCGCTGTTCGTGGTCCCGCTGGGCATCAAGCCCTGGCTGGAAGGTCGCCGCATCCGCCATGCGGTGGAACTGGACTGGTGGGACCGGCACTCGATGCCCGGCGCGCACGGCGAGGTGGAGATCGCGCTCGTGCCCGCGCAGCACTGGTCGTCGCGCAGCCCTCGCGATGCGATGGCGACCCTCTGGGGCGGCTTCGCGGTGCTGGCGCCGGACTGCCATCTGCTCTACACCGGCGACACCGGCTACTCGCGCGACTTCGCCGACATCCGCCGGCACTTCAGCGACCGGCAGACGCCGGAGCAAGGCGGTGGCTTCGACATCGCGCTGATCCCGATCGGCGCCTATGCGCCGCGCTGGTTCATGAAGAGCCAGCACGCGGATATCGAGGAGGCATTGCGCATCCATGCCGACGTGGGCGCCAAGTGCTCGCTCGGCATCCATTGGGGCGTTTTCGCATTGAGCGACGAGGCGATCGACGAGCCGCCCCGCAAGCTGGCCGAAGTGCGCGAAGCGCAAGGCATGGCGGAAGACGCCTTCTTCGTGACCGCCGTCGGCGAAACTCGAAGGCTCACCCGGCGCGGCGGAACGTCAGGTTGAACCGGCAGGCGCCGGTCAGCGGATGCTCGGCTTCCTTCAGCGGCAGCACGCCGTGATAGTGCAGGCGCGCCGGCCCGCCCCACACCACCACGTCGCCATGCGCGAGCGGCACGCGCTGCGACTTGTGCGATCGCGTGGCGCCCCCGAAGAGAAACACCGCCGGGATGCCGAGCGAGACCGAAACGATCGGCTGGCCGTAGTCGCGCTCGTTGCGGTCCTGATGCAGCGAGAGGCGCGTGCCCGGCTCGTAGCGGTTGACGAGGCAGGCATCGGGGACGAAGCCTTCGAAACCCGCCTGCGATGCGGCGTCGCTCGCGAGGCGCACGAACACATCCGGCATGCGCGGCCAGGGATGGCCGCTTTCGGGGTCGATGGGGTCGTAGCGGTAGCCGGTGCGGTCGGTGACCCAGCCGAGATCGCCGCAGTTGGTCATCGCGACCGACATGGTGAAACCGCCGGGCGTGACCATATGGCGCAGCGGTGCCTGCTCGGTCACCTGCCGGACCGCATCCAGCAGGGCCGCTTCATCGGCCTTCGCGAACCGCCGCAGCACCACCGCGCCGGGGCCGAGCGGCAGGGACTCGGACACCACCCCGTCGTCGAAGAGATCCTGCGTCATGGCTCGCTGCTCACTGGGCATCGTGAAAGATGATCCCGGCCGTATGCCGCCTGCCCGAACGCACACGACTCACACCGTGTCGCAGATTCACACGATAGGCACCACGCGTGCCCTGCACCGGCCGGTGATGCACCGCGATCACGGCCGCATCGCCCTGCCGCAGCGGCAGCACCATCGGGCGCGACTGCATGCGCGGGCGCTGCTCCGTCATCACGAACTCGCCGCCGGTGAAATCGCGGCCGGGCTCGGAGAGCAGGATCACCACCTGCAAGGGAAACACATGCTCGCCGTAGAGGTCCTGATGCAGGCAGTTGTAGTCGTCACGCTGGTACTGCAGCAGCAAGGGCGTGGGCCGCAACTGCCCCGCCGCATGGCAGCGATCGATGAACTCGGCATGCCGCGGCGGATAGCGCACGTCGATGTCCATGATCTCGTTCCACCGGTTGGCGATCGGCACCAGATGCGGATAGAGCCGCTCGCGCAGGGCCGCGATCGGCTCCGGCAGCGGATAGGCGAAGTATTTGTATTCCCCGCGCCCGAAGCCGTGCCGCTCCATCACCACGCGGCTGCGAAAGGGCTTCTCGGCCGCGTAGAGGCCGGCCAGCGATTCGCACTCGCCGGGCGCGAGCAGCGACGGCAGCAGCGCGCAGCCCTGGTCGTCGAGATCGGCTTCGGCCTGCGCCCAGTCCATCTGCGCCACCCGTTCCTTCCACGTCGTCATTAAAGAACCTTCGCGCAGCGGCGCTTCGGTATTCGCCTTGGGGCGGCCCGGCGGCTCATGCAGCTTCGGCTTCCCGGCGCAGCAGCGCGCTCTTTCGCTCGACGCCCCAGCGGTAGCCCGAGAGGCCGCCGTCGCTGCGCACCACGCGATGACACGGGATCGCCACCGCGAGCGCATTCGCGCCGCAGGCCTGCGCCACCGCGCGCACCGACTTCGGCGCACCGATGCGCTCGGCGATCTCGCCGTAGCTGGCCGTCTCGCCGACCGGAATCTCGCGCAGCGCCTGCCACACGCGCTGCTGGAAGGCGGTGCCGCGCACGTCCAGCGGCAGATCGAGTCCGACCCGCGGTGCCTCGACGAAGCCGACCACCTTCGCGACCAGCGCTTCGAATCCGGCATCGCCGCCGATCAGCCGCGCACGCGGGAACTGGTCCTGCAGGTCGCGCGCCAGCGCATCGGGATCGTCGCCCAGCGCGATCGCGCAAATGCCGCGCTCGCTTTGCGCCACGAGGATCGCGCCCAGCGCGCACTGGCCGATGGCGAAGCGGATCTCGGTGTCCGCGCCGCCGGAACGCCATGCGGTCGGCGTCATGCCGAGGATCTCGTTCGAGTCCTCGTAGAAGCGGCCGTTGGAGTTGTAGCCGGCGTCGTAGATCGCCTCGGTGACCGTGTCGCTGCGCGTCAGCTCGCGGCGCACCCGGCTCGCGCGATGCGCCGCTGCATAGGCCTTGGGCGTCACGCCGGTCACTTCCTTGAAGAGCCGGTGCAGGTGCCAGGGGCTGAGCCCGGCGCGCGCGGCGAGCTCGTCCAGCGTCGGCACCTGCTCGGCGCTCTCGATGTGGCGGCAGAGATCCGCCACGAGCTCCGCCTGCCGGCTGGAGCGCGCCGGCTCGTCGGGCCGGCAGCGCCTGCACGGGCGGAAGCCCGCGCGCTCGGCATCGGCCGCCGTGGCGTGGAACTCGATGTTCTCCGGCCGCGCCCGGCGCGACGCGCAGGACGGCCGGCAGTACACGCCCGTGCTGCGTACCGAATAGAAGAAGCTGCCGTCGGCCTTCGCATCGCGCGCGACCACCGCGGCCCAGCGTGGATCGCTCACCGTGGCGAGGGCACGTGTTTCGTTGTCATTGCGCATGTTCATCTTGCGTCCTTCAGTGTCGTTGATCGGTGCATTCACTGTAGGGATCGGGGTCGGAAGGCGCACTCCGCCGCTTGCTTTCGAATTCGATCGTAGGACGATGCCGACAGCGTCCGGCCCGATTCAGCCCCCGGCCTACGGAGCCGCGGCCGGCTCATCGTTAACATTTGCGCCACATGATCGACCGTCGCTCACTCCTCTCCGCCGGCGGCGCCTCCCTGGCGCTCGCTTCCCTGGGCATCTCCGCCGATGCGTTCGCAGCCGCCGGGCTCCAGTTGAGCCAGCCGAGGCCCTTCTCCTTCGAGCGCCTCGTCGCGTTCGCGAAGACGCTGGGCGCGCAACCGTACGTCGCCGACCGGTCCCTGCCGGCCGACATCCTGGAGAAGATCGACTACGACGCGCACGGCAAGATCAAGTTCAACACCGACAACGCCCTGTTCCGCGACGGCCCGGGCCAGTTCCCGGTCACCTTCTTCCACCTCGGCCGCTACTTCCAGGTGCCGGTGCACATGCACGTGCTGGAAAACGCGGGCGGCGACGCCTTCGCGCGCGAGATCGTCTACGACCCGGGGTACTTCGCGATGCCGCCCGACAGCCCCGCGCACCAGTTGCAGGGCGGCGCCGGCTTCGCCGGCTTTCGCCTGCAGGAAAGCCGCCTCGGCGACCAGAAGAAGCTGCCGTGGCAGACCAACGACTGGGTGGCCTTCCTCGGCGCTTCGTATTTCCGCGCCATCGGCGAGCTGTTCCAGTACGGCCTGTCGGCGCGCGGCATCGCGCTCGATGCCGCCATGCCCGATCGCGCCGAGGAGTTCCCGACCTTCACCCAGTTCTACTTCGAGCCGCCGGCCAATGATTCATCGAACGCCATGACGGTCTACGCCGTGCTCGAAGGGCCCAGCGTCGCCGGCGCCTACAAGTTCGTGCTGCAACGGGGCAAGGCGGTGCTGATGGACATCGACGCGCGCCTCTTCCTGCGCCGCGACATCGGCCGCTTCGGCCTGACGCCGCTGACCTCGATGTTCTGGTATTCGGAGACCGTGAAACCCACCGGCATCGACTGGCGCCCCGAGGTGCACGATTCGGACGGCCTGGCGATGTGGAACGGTGCGGGCGAACGCATCTGGCGGCCGCTCAACAACCCCGCGCAGACCCGCGCATCGGCCTTCAGCGACAACAACCCGCACGGCTTCGGGCTCCTGCAGCGCGACCGCGCGTTCGACCACTACCAGGACGGCGTCTACTACGACAAGCGCCCGAGCCTCTGGGTCGAGCCGCTCGGCCAATGGGGCGAAGGCTCGGTGCAGCTGATCGAGATCCCGACCGACGACGAGATCCACGACAACATCCTCGCCTGCTGGGTGCCGAAGGCGCCGGCCAAGGCCGGATCGAGCTTCGAACTCAAGTACCGGCTGCACTGGTCGGCCGAGGAACCCTTCCCGTCGCCGCTGGCGCGCTGCGTCGCCACCCGCATCGGGCGCGGCGGCCAGCCCGGCACTCCACGGCCGCAGGGCGTGCGCAAGTTCATGGTCGAGTTCATCGGCAAGCCGCTCGAATCACTGCCCTTCGGCGTCAAGCCCGAACTGGTGCTGACGGCTTCGCGCGGCAAGTTCTCCTACATCTTCACGGAAGCGGTGCCGGACGGCGTGCCGGGGCACTGGCGGGCGCAGTTCGATTTCACGCCCGAAGGGCCGGAGCCGGTGGATATGCGGCTCTTCATGAAGAACAGGGATCAGACGCTGACGGAAACCTGGCTCTACCAGTTCCAACCCTTCTGACCCCCGCGCGGGTCGTTACTGCCCTTGATACCCAGCAGTTCGATCTCGAAGTTGAGCGTCGCATCCGGCGGGATCACCCCGCCCGCGCCGCGCTTGCCGTAGGCGATCCCCGGCGGGCAGGTCAGCCTGGCCTTGCCGCCGACCTTCATGAGCTGCACGCCCTCGGTCCAGCACGGGATCACGCCGTTCAGCGGAAATTCGGCCGGCTCGCCGCGCTTGAAGGAGCTGTCGAACTCCTTGCCGTCCGGGAAGGTGCCGCGGTAGTGCACCCGCACGACGTCGGTGGCGGCCGGCGATGCGCCCTTGCCGTCCACGAGCGACTCGAAGACGAGCCCGCTCGGCTTGGTCACGGGCGCCGATTGCGCGAAGGCGGTCGGCAGGACGAACGTCGAAACGACGGCGGCACAGAGAATGGTTCGCACGGAAACCCCTTTGATGATTGAGTGAACGGGTTCATTATTGCCGCGGCCACGCTGCCAGCCGACCTGGCACCGCTCTTGCACGACCACGCCAACGACCATGCGCTACCGGACCACGATCGATTCGCACGTCTTCGAGTTCGCCGACCTGAAGCAGGTCATGGCCTGCGCGAGCCCGGCCCGCTCGGGGGACTTTCTTGCACGGATCGCGGCCGAGACGGCGCAGCAGCGGCTCGCGGCACGGCATGTGCTCGCCGAGACGCCGCTCGCGCAGTTCCTCAGCGAAGCGCTCATTCCGTATGAGGAAGACAACGTCACGCGGCTCATCATCGACAGCCATGACGCTGAGGCGTTCGCGCCCGTGGCGCACCTGACGGTCGGCGACTTCCGCAACTGGCTGCTGTCGGAGCAGGCGGACACGCAGACGCTGACCGCGCTCGCGCCCGGCCTCACGCCGGAGATGGTGGCCGCGGTGTCCAAGCTGATGCGCAACCAGGACCTGGTGGCGGTGGCGCGCAAGTGCAGCGTCGTCACGCGCTTGCGCGACACCATCGGCCTGCCGGGCCACCTGGCGGTGCGGCTGCAGCCGAACCACCCGACGGACGATCTGCGCGGCATCGCGGCTTCGCTGCTCGACGGGCTGCTGCTGGGCGCGGGCGATGCGGTGATCGGCATCAATCCCGCATCCGACAGCATGCAGGTGCTGGAAAACCTGCTGCGCATGCTCGACGAGGTGATCCAGCGCTTCCAGATCCCGACCCAGAGCTGCGTGCTCACGCACGTCACGAACACGCTGAAGCTGGCCGAAGGCGGCGCGCCGGTCGATCTGGTGTTCCAGTCCATCGGCGGCACCGAGAAGACCAACCGTTCCTTCGGCGTCACGCCCGAGCTGCTCGACGAAGCGCACGCCGCGGCGCTGGCGATGAAGCGGGGCACCCTCGGCGATAACGTGATGTACTTCGAGACCGGCCAGGGCAGCGCGCTCTCGGCCAACGCCAATTTCGGCGTCGACCAGCAGACCTGCGAGGCCCGCGCCTACGGCCTCGCGCGGCGCTACCGGCCGCTCCTGATCAACACCGTGGTGGGCTTCATCGGGCCGGAGTACCTCTACGACGGCAAGCAGATCATCCGCGCCGGCCTCGAAGACCACTTCTGCGGCAAGCTCCTGGGCCTGCCGCTGGGTTGCGACATCTGCTACACCAACCACGCCGAAGCCGACCAGGACGACATGGACACGCTCTTGGTGCTGCTCGGCACCGCCGGCATCAACTTCATCATGGGCGTGCCGGGCGCGGACGACGTGATGCTCAACTACCAGAGCACCTCGTTCCACGACGCGCTGTTCCTGCGCGAGACGATGGGCCTCAAGCGCGCGCCGGAGTTCGAGGCCTGGCTGCAGCGCATGCGGATCACCGATGCGGCCGGCCGGCTCGCCCCGCCCTCCGCCAACGCCATGCTCTCGGACATGGGCACGCTGAAGGCACTTGCAGGATGAACGAACCCACCCCCACCACGAGCAGCCCGCTCGATCCCTGGCGGTCCGCAACGCCGGCCCGCATCGCGCTGGGCCGCGCCGGATCGGGGATGCCGACGAACGAGGTGCTGCGCTTCGGCTGGGCCCATGCGATGGCGCGCGATGCGATCCATGCGGCGCTCGACGCGCAGGCGCTCGCCGACACCTTGCAGGCGCAGGGCTGGGACACACTGCAGGTCCACAGCCGCGCAGGCGACCGCACCTACTATCTGCGCCGGCCCGATCTCGGCCGGCAGCTCGCATCCGAAGATTCAGCGCGCCTTCGCGCGCTGGCGGGCACGCCGAAGGACCTCTCTATCGTGATCGGCGACGGGCTGTCGTCGATGGCCATCGAGCGGCATGCCGCCCCCCTGCTGGCCGAGCTGCGGCCGAAGCTGCCGCCCGCGCTTTCAATGACGCCCATCGTGATCGCGACGCAGGCCCGCGTCGCGCTGGCGGACGAGATCGCCGAGGATCTGGTCGCGCGCCTGTCGATCATCCTGATCGGCGAGCGCCCGGGCCTGAGTTCGCCGGACAGCCTGGGGGTCTACCTCACGCACGCGCCACGGCGCGGGCGGCACGATGCCGAACGCAACTGCATCTCCAACATCCGCCCCGAAGGGCTCGGCTACGCGGCGGCCGCGTTCAGGCTCGCGTGGCTGATCCGCGAATCGCTGCGGCGCGGCCTCTCCGGCGTCGACTTGAAGGACGAAAGCCACCTGGCGCTGGTCGACGAAGGCGCCCCCCCAAGATCGGGGGCGTAGCGAAGCATCGCCGCAATCACCGCGTTCCGCGGCAGCTTGCGAGTGCGTCGAGCGAAGGCTGATAGGTCGGCGTCTTGACGTCCATCAGGCCCAGCACGGTGTGATAGAGGTTGTCGTGCGTGAGCGGCTTGTCGAGCCCGGATTCCATGCACGAGCGCGAGAGCTTGTTGCGCTCGGTCATGCCGTCGCCGAACCAGGTCACCATCGGCACGCGCTTTTGCACATCGGGCGCGAAGCCGTAGGGCAAGCCGTGCAGAAACAGGCCGTATTCGCCGAGCGACTCGCCGTGGTCGCTCACGTAAAGAAGCGACGGATCGAATTTCCGCGACTTCCCCTCGAGCCAGTCGATGACCTTGCCGAGGAAGCGATCGGTATAGGCGATCGAGTTGTCGTAGCCGTTGATCAGCTCGGAGTGGCTGCACTCGGCCAGCGCATTCGTCAGGCACTCGGGCATGAAGTGCTTCACGTCGGCGGACGAGCGCTTGTAGTAGGCCGGACCGAGGCTTCCCATCTGGTGCATCACGAGCACGATGCCCTTGCTGCTGCGCTCCGCGGGCAGCGCGGCGATGCGCTGGTCCAGGCCGCTGAGCATCACCTCGTCGAGGCATTCGTCGGCATCGCACAGCACGCTCTTGACGGCCGGGGCCACGTGATCGAAGGCGAACGCATGCGGAACGCGGTCGCACACGCCCTTGCACCCGCCGGCCTGGTTGTCGAGCCAGAACACCGCCAGACCCGAGGCCTGGAGCACGTCCATCAGGTTCTCGAAGTCGTCCTCGCGCGCCTCGAATGCGTCCTTGCTGAGCGGCGAGAACATGCAGGGCACCGAAGCCAGCGTGTTGGTGCCGCAGGAGCGCACCTCGCGAAAGCTCAGCACATGCCGCGCGGCAAGCTCCGGCGTCGTGTTGCGCACATAGCCGTTGAGGCCGAAGTGATCGGCGCGCGCGGTCTTGCCCACCACCAGCACGAAGAGCGGCGGCTTGGTCTGGTTCGCGTAGCTCGCGCCAAGCACGGTGCCGCCGGTGATCGGCACCAGCTTGCGGCTGTGGGCGAACAGCGGCTTGACCACCACGGCAGTCGTCGAATAGATGCCCGCGAGCGGATTGAGCATGTAGCGCAGATGGACGTTGTTGCGCATCAGCGGCGCAAGCTGCCGGTTCATCGCGAAGGCACCGGCGGCGGCGACCGCCGCTGCGATCGCCAGCAGCGCGAGGTTGCGCCAGGCCTGCGACAGGACCGGCGCCGGCGCGATGCGCACGCGCCACAATGCCCAGGCCGGCAGCGCGACGACCCACAGCACGTTGAGTGCCATGCGCCAGCCCAGCAGCTCCTGGACTTCGCTCGAATCGGTCTGCAGGACGTTGGCCAGCATCGTCGGATCCATCACGACGCGATAGGTCAGCATGTAGTGCTGCACCACCGCGGCGAGCACGACGACGCCGAACCAGACCGGCTTCATCCATCGCGTCCATGCGGTGAACGAGAGCACCGCGACCATGCCGCAGACCAGGAGCAGCGACATCAGCGCGATCGAAGGCATGTAGACGCTGGGGGCGCCGCCGATGCGCGCGAGCTCGCTCCACAGCGGCCAGTTCGCGGCCACCGCGAGATAGAGACTCAAGCCGATGACCACGCTCTGCGCCGAGCGCGGGCGCGCGAACCAGTGGTCCAGTGCACGCCAGGGCTTCGGGACTGGCGGCGCGTTTTCTTCCATGGAGCTTGCCAGGGCGGGGGTGGACTGCGCGCGAATGGCGGACATCACACGAGACTAGGAATCATGACTGAAGACTCGCTGAATGGGTCGATAAGCTCTCATTCAGACTACGGGCCGCGAGCTTAGCGCCACCGAATGAATCCAGCCTGAAGCTCCCCCGCCGGGCCCGGCACCGATGGCGCTGGCACTAGACTTCCACTTTTGTCATCGGAAAAAAGGAGGGCCGAGGTGCGCATATTGCTGGTCGAAGACGACGCCGCCCTCGCGAGCGCGGTCTGCAGCTACCTCGTGGCCAAGGCCTTCGTGGTCGACGTCGCGCCGGGCCTCGCAGAGGCGCGCGCCGCGCTTGCCGCGGTCCAATACGCCGCGGTCCTGCTGGATCTGCACCTGGGCGACGGGGATGGCCTGTCGCTCCTGCCGAGCGTGCGCGCGCTGCGGGACCGGCCGATCGTGATCGTCCTGACCGCGCGCGACCAGGTGACCGACCGCATCCGCGGCCTGGACGCCGGCGCCGACGACTACCTGATCAAGCCCTACGACCCCGCGGAACTGCTCGCCCGGCTGCGGGCGGTCGAACGCCGGCGCAGTACCAGCAGTTCGCCGGTGCTTCAGCTGGGCAAGCTCGAGATCGACCTGGCCCGCGACCTGGTGCGCAAGGACGGCCTGCCCGTCACGCTCACGCAGAAGGAATGGGCGCTGCTGCGCGTGATGGCGACGCGGCCCGACCGCATCCACACGCGCGACAACCTCGCCGACGCGCTCTACGGCTTCGGCGACGAAGCCGACAGCAACACGCTGGAGGTGTTCATCAGCCGCCTGCGCCGCAAGCTCGGCCGCAACCACATCGAGACCCTGCGCGGGCTCGGCTACCGGCTTTCGTTCAGTCCCGACGACGAGGACGAATGAGCTTCGGCTTCCCGCGCCTGGCGACAGCCCAGCCGCTCAAGCGCGATTCGCTCGCGGGCCGGCTGACGCGCACGCTCATCGTGTGGGTCGGCGGCGTCTGGCTGCTGTGCGTGCTCGGCGTCGTCTGGTATGTGGACCGCGAGATCAACCACAACTTCGACAACGAGCTCGTCGAGGCCTCGCACCGCATGTTCGAGATGGCGCTGAACGAGCTCGACAGCCTGCAGGCCGCCCATCCGGAGGCGCCGAAGCCCCTGATCGCGCGGCCGCAGCTCTTCGCGTCGAACGCCGTCATCTACCAGGTGGTCGACCCGGGCGAGCGCGTCCTGCTGCGCTCCGCCGAGGCGGCCGACACCTCGTTCGACGTGCCGCTGGCGCCCGGGTTCGCGAACGCCGAGCCGTGGCGCATCTACACCGTGCATCACCCCACGCGCGACCTCTATTTCCAGGTCGCCGACCCGCTCGACGCGCGCCGCTCCACCCTCAATCGGACCCTGCTGGGCCTGATCATTCCATTGGTCGCGGTTCTGCCGCTCTTGGCGCTGGTGCTGCGCAATGTCGCGCGCAGCGAGCTTCGCGGGCTGCAGGCGCTGGCCGCCGAGATCGAGCAGCGCAGCGGCACCGACCTGCGCCCGATCCGCCTGCCAGGCCTGCCCAAGGAACTGCGCTCGGTGGGCGACCACGTCAACCAGTTGCTGGAGCGGCTGTCGCAGTCGCTCGACGTCGAGCGCGCACTGGCCGCGAATGCGGCGCACGAGCTGCGCACGCCGCTCGCCGCGGCGCGGCTGCGGCTCCAGACGGCGCTCGAACACGAGCTGAAACGCGAGGAAGTGGTGGCCGCCCTCGAAGCCCTGCAGGTGCTCGGCCACCGCGCCGAAAAGCTTCTGCAGCTGTCGCGGGCGGAGTCCGGCGCCTCGCTGTCGCGGGCGCGGATCGACCTGGTGCAGCTCGCCGGCACGGTCGCACAGGAGTTCTGGCAGGACCCGGGCGCGAACGAGCGCCTCAAGCTCAAGGTGCCCGACAGCGAACCGCCGATCGCGCTCGGCGACGTCGATTCGCTCGCGATCGCGTTGCGCAATCTGGTCGAGAACGCCCTGCGCTACGGCAAGGGCCGCGTCTCGATCGAGGTGATGTTGCCTTGCACGCTCTGCGTGCGCGATTTCGGGCCCGGCGTGAGCCCGGAACAATTGCGCACCCTGCAGCAGCGCCACATACGCCACGGCTCGGACCACGCGGGTTACGGGCTGGGCCTGTCGATCGTGAACACCATCGTCGAGAAGCTCGGCGGCCAGCTCGAACTGGCCTCGCCGCCGCCGGGCGCATCGACCGGCTTCGAAGCGCGGATCGTCCTGCGGCCGGCGTGACCGTCTAGAGCGCGAACCCGTCGTCCGCCGCGATGACCGCGCCGTTCACGAAATGGCTTTCGCCGCTGGCGAGCAGCACGATGAGCCCGTCGAGGTCCTCGGGCTTGCCGATGCGCTTGCGCGGCAGCATGCCCACGAGCTTCTGTCCGCCGTCGGTAAACCAGTGCTCCTCGTTGAGTTCGGTCGCGATGTAGCCCGGGCACAGCGCGTTGACGTTGATGCCGAAGCGCCCCCACTCCAGCGCCATGGCACGGGTCATCTGCACCACGGCGGCCTTGCTCATGCAGTAGACGCCGATCTGGGGCAGCACCTTGAGCGCGGCGACCGAGGCGATGTTGATGATGCGCCCGCCGATGTAGGTGCCCGGCGCCGCGCCCTTGGCGCGCGCGAGCATGCGCTTGCCGACCTCCTGCGCGACGAAGAAGGAGCCCTTGACATTGGTGTCGAAGATGAAGTCGTAGTCCTCGACCGAGACCTCCTGCAGGCGCTGCGTGGTGCTCACGCCGGAGTTGTTGACGAGGATGTCGATCGGCCCGACCTCGGTTTCGGCACGCGCCACCGCGGCCTTGATGCTGCCCTGGTCGGTGACGTCGAGCTCGACCACGTGGGCGCCGCCGCCCTCGCCCTCGATGCGCGCGCGAAGCTCCTTGAGCTTGTCGGTGCTGCGGCTCGCAAGCACCACCGCCGCGCCCGCACGCGCGAGCGCCTTGGAGAACTGCGCGCCGAGTCCGCTCGATGCGCCGGTGACGAAAGCCACCCTGCCGGAAAGATCGATGCTGTACGCCATGGGGAGATCCTTTGGGAGTCGCCAACGCGACGGCTCGGGGCCCATGCAACCGCCGCATAAAATGGCCCGGCCACAGCGGTGCCTCGCACCCCCGAATCATTATCGACGAGACCCACATGACGAACGACGAAATACTTGCCCAGTTCGGCCCCCGCGAATCCATGGAATACGACGTGGTGGTGGTCGGTGCCGGCCCCGCAGGCCTCTCGACGGCCATCCGGCTGAAGCAGCTCGCCGCCTCGCATGGCAAGGAGATCTCGGTCGTCGTGCTCGAGAAGGGCTCCGAGCCCGGCGCGCACATCCTCTCGGGCGCGATCATGGATCCGCGCGCGCTCTACGAGCTGCTCCCCGACTGGGAAGAAATGGGCGCCCCGCTGAACCAGCCCGTCACGCAGGACACCTTCCTGATGTTGACCGAGACCGGCGCCACCCGCACCCCCAATTTCATGCTGCCCCACAACTTCCACAACGAGGGCAACTACATCGTCAGCCTCGGCAACGTGGTGCGCTGGCTGGCGCAGCAGGCCGAGGCGCTCGGCGTCGAGATCTTCCCGGGCTTCCCGGCGGCCGAAGTGCTCTACACCGAGGACGGCAAGGTGCGCGGCGTCGCCACCGGCAACATGGGGATCGGCAAGGACGGCGAGCCCACCGACAACTTCCAGCTCGGCATGGAGCTCCTGGGCAAGTACACGATCTTCGCCGAAGGCGCGCGCGGCCACCTGGGTCGCCAGCTGATCGCCAAGTACCAGCTCGACGCCGGCAAGGATCCGCAGAGCTACGGCATCGGCATCAAGGAGCTCTGGGAGATCGACCCCGCGCGCCACGAGCCCGGCCTCGCGGTGCACACCGCCGGCTGGCCGCTGCCCTCGGACACCTACGGCGGCTCGTTCCTCTATCACGCCGAGAACAACCAGGTGATCATCGGCTTCGTGGTCGGTCTCGACTACCAGAACCCGTACCTGAGCCCGTTCGAGGAATTCCAGCGCTTCAAGACGCACCCCAACATCCGCTGGTACTTCGAAGGCCAGGACAAGGGCCTGAAGGCACCGAAGCGCCTGAGCTACGGCGCACGCGCGATCACCGCCGGCGGCCTGCTCTCGCTGCCCAAGACGGTGTTCCCGGGCGGCGCGCTGGTCGGCTGCGATGCCGGCTACCTCAACGCCAGCCGCATCAAGGGCAGCCACGCCGCGATCAAGACCGGCATGCTCGCGGCCGAGGCCGCCTTCGACGCCGTGATGGCGGGCCGCCAGCACGACGAGCTCACGGGCTACCCGGCCGCCTTCGAGCGCAGCTGGCTGCACGCCGAGCTCAAGAAGGCGCGCAACTTCAAGCAGTGGTTCAAGAAGGGCATCGCGGTCGGCACCATCATGACCGGCATCGAGCAGTTCCTGCTGCGCGGTCACGTGCCATGGACCATCCACCGCGACCAGCCCGACCACGAGCGGCTCAAGCGCGCGTCGGCCTCGAAGAAGATCGACTACCCGAAGCCCGATGGCAAGCTGACCTTCGACCGGCTCTCCTCGGTGTTCATCAGCAACACCAACCACGAGGAGAACCAGCCCGCGCACCTGACGCTGAAAGACCCGGCGGTACCGACCCGGATCAACCTGCCCGAGTACGCCGGCCCCGAAAGCCGCTACTGCCCGGCCGGCGTCTACGAGTTCGTGCCGGATGAGGCAAGCGGCAAGGAGCGCCTGCAGATCAACGCGCAGAACTGCGTGCACTGCAAGACCTGCGACATCAAGGACCCGACGCAGAACATCGTCTGGGTCACGCCCGAAGGCGGCGGCGGGCCGAACTACGTCGGCATGTAGTTGAGCCCTGGCGGGGTCACGCGGCCCAGTCGACGGTAACCGCGAGCCCGCCGAGCCGGCGCGATCGCGAGACGGCGACCGTCGCCTGCTGCACCGATGCGATGCGCCGCACGATCGACCAGCCCAGGCCGCTGCCGCTTTCGCCGCTGCCCAGGACGCGGAAGAAGCGCTCCCCGCAGCGCGCCATCTCTTCCTCGGTCATGCCGGGGCCGCTGTCCTCGACGAGGAGGCGCACGTGGCCAGGGGGCCGTGCGAGTTCGACGCGAACATCCGCCCCTTGCGGGCTGTAGCGGATCGCGTTGTCGACCAGATTGCGCACCAGCACGGCGAACATGGCGGGGTCTCCCCGGACCTGGCATGTCTGCGCCGCATCGACCTTGATGTTCTGCCGCTTGCGGATCGCGGCGGGTGCGGCATCGGCCACCACGCCGCGGACCAGGGCGCCGAGCTCCAGGGCCCTGGATTCGAGTTCCGCGCCGCCCTCCAGACGCGACAGTGTCAACAGCTGTTCGACCAGATGCGCGGCCCGATCGCAGCCGGCCACCGTCGCCCGCAGCGCGTGGCCTCGCCTGGCATCGTCGGTCTCGGCGAGCGCGACCTGCGCCTGCGCCCGGATGGCGGCGATCGGCGTGCGCAGTTCGTGCGCGGCGTCGGCAGTGAAGCGGCGCTCCGACGCCATCAGTTCCCCGATGCGCCGGAACAAGCCGTTCAGGGCGTCGAGCATGGGCGCCATCTCCGACGGCGCGCCGCCAAGCGTGATCGGGTCCAGGGCCTGCGGCTCGCGCTGCGTCAGCATCCGGCCGAGTTGCCTGAGCGGCGTCACGCCGCGCCGGACCGCCCACCAGACGGCCAGCGCCAGCAGGGGCAAGGCGACGAGCATCGGCCAGAGCGTGCTTCGAAGCACGGCCCAGAGAATGGAGGACCTCGAATCCACCCGCTCGCCCACATACACCAGCACGTCGCGCTCGCCCCCGTAGGTGGCGAACACGCGCCAGCGCACGCCGTCGATCAGGGTGGTCCGGAACCCCGAACGGAAGCGCTTGTGCACATCGACCATCGGAAGCAGGGGCGCATTGGCGGACCGCAGGGTCAGGTGGCCTTCGTGGAAGACCTGGAAGGCGACCTTGGGCGCGTACCGGTGCAGCGTCGGCGCCTCGATGTCGGTGCCCTCTTCCGAGTTCTCGCGCATCTGTTGCGCCACCAGCAGCGCAGCGCCTTGCGCCAGATGACCGTCGAGCAATTCGTCCAGCTCATGGCGGACGTCGAGCCACGTCATCACGGCGGTGGCAACCCACACGCCCATGACCAGGCCGAGCACCAGCAGCAACAGGCGACCTTGGAGCGAGCGGGGCATCGTCCTTCAGCTTGCGGGGTCACGCGGCAGCATGTAGCCGACGCCGCGCACGGTCTGGATCAGGGAGGCGCCGAGCTTGCGGCGCAGGTGATGGACATGCACCTCGACCGCATTGCTCTCCACCTCCTGGCCCCAGCTGTAGAGGTGCTGTTCGAGCTGCTCGCGCGTCAGCACGCGCCCGGCGTTGAGCATCAAGGCATGCAGCAGCGCGAACTCCCGGGAGGCCAGCGCCACCGGCACGCCGGCGCGCTGCACGGCGTGGGCGCCGGGGTCGAGCACGACATCCTGCGCGTGCAGGCGTTCCTGGGGCTGGCCGTGGGCGCGGCGGATCAGGGCGCGCAGCCGCGCCGCGAGTTCGTGCAGGTCGACCGGCTTGACGACATAGTCGTCGGCGCCGACATCGAGTCCGCGGATGCGGTCCGGAACGGCGTCGCGCGCGGTGAGCACGAGGATCGGCATCGAGACGCCCGCCTTGCGCACGCTGGCGAGCACGGGCAAGCCGTCCTTCAGCGGCAGGCCGAGGTCGAGAACGGCCGCGGCATACGGCTCCGCGCGCAATTCGCGTTCGGCCGCTTCGCCATCGCGTACCCAGTCGACCTGGAAACCCAGCTGGCGAAGCCCGGCGCGCAGCCCGTCGCCGAGCAGCGGGTCGTCTTCGGCCAGCAGGATGCGCATAGGGAATTGTGTACGCGAAACGCGAGGCTCAGTCGTCGTCGCGATCGGGGCCGACGGCCTTGCCGGACACCACCGCCGGGCCGCCGGAGATGCCGGTCGGCATGCCCTGCCACTGCGTCCACCAGAAACCCAGGACGGCCACCAGCATGAGGATGCCGACGCTGCGCCAGGCGCTGCGCACGCCGTCCTCGGGCCGTCCGGGCTTGCGGCCCGTGATCATGGCCCCGACCAGGTTGTCGCGATGCATCCAGCTGGCGAGCAACACACCGGCGACGTGCAGCAGGACGACGCCAAGCATGAGATTGGCCGCGGCCTCGTGCAGCTCTTCGAGCCACTTGCCGCCGACGTCCTGGTAGTTGGCCCAGCCCGACGCCGTGACCGCCAGCGCCAGTCCGAGCAGCGCGACGATGGCGAGCGCGCCCGCCGGGTTGTGTCCGACGTGATGCGCCGTGCGACCGCGAAGCATGCTGCCGAGATAGGCCACGGTGGCGCGCGGCCCGCGCACGAAGCTCGAAAAGCGCGCGTGGCGCGTGCCGATCACGCCCCACAACAGGCGGAACGCGACGAGGCCCGCCAGCGTGTACCCGAGCGTCACGTGGACCAGGCGCCAGCGCTCCTGCTCGGCAGTGAGGTAGGCGCCGGCGAAGCACAGCACGATGAGCCAGTGGAAGACGCGCACCGGCAGGTCCCAAACGAGGACCCTTGCGGCCCCCTTCCCGGGTGCGGGACGCTCATCGGGGGATGCGGACATGGTGTTCATTGAAATCTCCTTGATCGGCTTGGGTGTGGCAGGCCGCGCAGTTCGCGGCGCTCCTGACGCTCGGCAGCTTCCAGGTGGCGGCAGCGACCTCGCGGTGTTTGCGGATGAACCAGGCTGAACGCGTGATGCGGTCGTCGGGCGGCGGCTCGCTCCTGCGCCCGTCGCGCGCCGCATTCGCCGTCAGCCAGTCGGCCAGCGCGCTCACCGTGGCGGGGTCGAGCAAGGCATCAGTGCCGTAGTGGCGCGGCAGGTTCGCCGTCACGCGCTGCCACGAGGCGGCCGGCATCAGGCCGGGCGGATAGGCGATGTGGCAGGCCGCGCATTCCTGGGTGTACTTCGGCAGCAGGGGCACCCGCGCGGAACGGGCCCCCTCGTCCGCCCAAACCTGCGCGCCGAGCAGGGCGACGGCCAGCCCGACCCAGCCAAGTCGACGGGCACTCATGGCTTCAGCGTCATCAGCCAGCCGAGCACATCGGCCTTTTCCGCTGCCGTGCATTCGCGCCCCATGACGTCGTTGCAGTTGCGGCGAAACCATTTGTCGGCCCTGGCAGCGTCGGTGAATCGCTCGGGATTGAAAGCAGGCGCGAGCGCGGCGATCGGCTTGCCGGTGGCCGCATGCCGGCCCGGTGCGGTGGGCACGGCGCCATGGCAGGCGGCGCAACTCCACTCGCGCCCATGGCGGCTGTTGAACAACGACTGGCCGCGATCCGGGTTCGGCGCAGCGCCTGCCTGCTCGCCGTAGCCGGCGAGCAGATCGGCGGGGGTGGCGGCGCCTGCGACGGGGACCATGGCCGCGGCGGCCAGACAGGCCGCGACGACGCGCGAACGATGGGGTTTCGAGAACGGTTTCAAAAAGCTCATGGCGACTCCTCGATGGGCATCGTGTCGCCGGGCTCTTAGCGTTTTCTTAACGCACGGGGCGCCCCCTCAATCCCCACTTGACGCCTTCGAACCACATCCAGCTCAAGGCCGACCCGCCCAGCGCCGCGAGCAGCAAGATCGGCGAAGGCTGCACGAACGAGAACAGCCGTCCGAGCGCCGGCACCGCGAGCACCACACCCAGCAAGGCGATCGTGGCCAGCACGATCCAGCGAAACTCCCTGCCGGACTCGCCGTCGACCCGCGCGACACCGCGGCCCCAGGAACGGTTGGCCTGGATCAACGCCAAGTTGGACAGGACCAGGACCACGAAGGTCAAGGTCCGCGCCAGGTCGTCGCGCTCGCCCTCCGGGGCCAGAAGTCGGACGCCGACATACAGGGCGACCAGCAGCGCGAGCAGGCCGGCACCTTGCCAAAGCCCGCGGACCAGCACCGCCTGGTCGAACAGGCGCTGGTCCGCGCGGCGCGGCGGCCTCTTCATGGCATCGGGCTCCAGCGGCTGGGCCTCGAACACCACCGAGCAGGCCGGATCGATGATGAGCTGCAGGAACAGGATGTGCACCGGCATCAGCAGCAGCGGCCAGCCCAGCAGCAGCGGCGCGATCGACAGGCCGACGATCGGCACATGCGCGGCCACCACGAACACGAGCGCCTTGCGCAGGTTCGCGAACACCCGGCGCCCGTAGCGCACCGCGGTCACCAGCGAGGCGAAGTCGTCATTCAGGAGGACCAGCGCGGCCGCCTCGCGGGCCACCTCGGTGCCGCGCGCGCCCATCGCCACCCCGATGTGGGCCGCCTTCAGCGCCGGGGCATCGTTCACGCCGTCGCCCGTCATGGCCACCACGTCGCCCCGGGCGTCGAAGGCGCGCACCAGCCTCAGCTTCTGGTCGGGCTGGACGCGGGAGAAGATGTGCGTTTCGGCCAGGCGCGCCGCGAGCGCTTCATCCGAGAGCTCCGCCAGCTCGACCCCGGTGACGACCGCCCCATCGGCGTCGAGGCCCGCCTGCCGCGCCACGGAAATCGCGGTGGCCGAATGGTCGCCGGTCATCATCACGACGCGGATGCCGGCTTGCCTGCACTCGGCAATGGCCTGGGGCACCTCGGGGCGCACCGGGTCTTCGAGCCCCACGAGGCCCAGGAAGCGGAAATCGAAATCGTGCTGGATGCCAGGCAGCGGGGCTGCGCCAAAGGTGGCCTGCGCCACGCCCAGCACGCGCAGCCCGTCCCGCGCCATCACCCGCACCTGCGCGGCCACTTGCGCGCCCTGGCCGGCATCCATGTGGCACAGGTCGACGATGGCTTCGGGCGCGCCCTTGGCCGCGATCAGGCGGTCGCGCTGGTCCGGCGACTGCCAGACGCGCGACATGGCCAGCATTTCGGGCGACAGGGGGTAGTCGTCGACCAGCGTCCATTCGGCATGCAGGTGCTCCGTGCCGGCCAGGAGCTGCTGCCCGGCCGCGGTGATCGCGGATTCCATCGGGTCGAAGGCCCGGCGGTGGCTGGCCAGCACGGCGTACTCGAGAAGACCGTGCAGCTCCTCCTGCAGCGCAGGCGCCGATGGCCGCCGGTCGTAGACGGCTGCTGCGGACCACAGGCGCCTCACCGTCATCTGGTTGGCGGTCAGCGTGCCGGTCTTGTCCACGCACAGCACGGTGGCGGCGCCGAGCCGCTCGATCGCGGGAATGCTCCGGGCCAGGACCTTCTCGCGCGCCAGCCGCCAGGCGCCCAGGCCCAGGAAGAGCGTGAGGACCAGCGGGAGTTCTTCCGGCAGGATGGCCATCGCGAGCGTAAGGCCCGCCAGCACGCCGTGCAACCAGTCGCCCCGGGTGATGCCGTACGCGACGGCGAGCACGGCGGCCAGCGCCAGGCCGACGGTGGCCACCTGCCGGACGACGCCGCGCGTCTGCTGCTGGATCGGCGTGGACTCGCCTGCGATGCCCGCGAGCGATTGGCCGATGCGCCCCAGCGCGCTGCGCTCGCCGGTGGCGCTCACGCATCCGCGACCGGTGCCCCGCGTCACCAGCGTGCCAGAAAACGCCCGGCAGGCGTCACCCGCGCCGGACGACGACGCGGCCTCCTTGGCCACCGGCACCGATTCCCCGGTCAAGAGCGATTCGTCGATCGCGAGGTTGGCTGCTTCGACGATGTCGATGTCGGCCGGAACCCGGTCGCCCTCGGCCAGCAGCACCACGTCGCCCACCACCAGCTCGCGCGCCGCGATGCGCCGCACCGCCTCGTCGCGAAGCACCTGGGCCTGCGGGCTCGACAAGTCCCGCAAGGCATCGAGCGCGCGTTCGCTGCGCCGCTGCTGGAAGAAGCTGATGCCCATCACCACGAAGACGAAGCCCAGCAGCATCAGCGCTTCCCAGGCGTCGCCGAGCATCATGTAGATCGCCCCGCATGCGGCGAGCAGCAGGAACATCGGCTCGGAGGCCACCTCGCGCGCCAGTCTCAGCACGCCGCGTGGGCGCGACACCGGCAGCTCGTTCGGGCCGTCCCGCTGCCGCCGCAGCGCCGCCTCGCCATCGCTCAGGCCGCCGGTCGCGGGCGGCGATGCCGAAGCGGGCGCGCCCGGGCTCATGGTTGCGTCTGGGCGGCCGGCGTCGCGTGGTCGAGGTCCGGCCTGCGCCACGGATCGACGTGCGTCATCAGGTTCAGCACGCGATGCCGCTGCAGCACGCGCTGGCGGGCTTCGACCGCGATGTCGTGGCCCTCTTCGACGCTGATCGTGGCATCGACCTCGAGGTGCGCATCCACGACGATCATGTCGCCCATCTTGCGCGTGCGCACGTCGTGCACGTTCCGCACGCCGTCGGTCTCGGTCAGCGTGCGGCGTATCGCCTCGACCTCCTCGTCGTCGACCGAACGATCCATCAGGTCATGCAGGGCATCCCAGCCGAAGCCCCATCCCATCCTGGACACCATGAACCCGACGATGAGCGCGGCGATCGGGTCGAGGATCGGATAGCCGGCCAGGTTGCCGATGATGCCGATGCCGACCACCAGCGACGAAGCCGCATCGGAGCGTGCGTGCCAGGCATTGGCGACCAGCATGCTCGACTTCACGCGCTTGGCGACGGCCAGCATGTAGCGAAAGAGCAGTTCCTTGGCGACGAGCGCGCCGCCGGCCACCCAGAGCGCGACGATATGCACCTGCGGCACGGTCTCGGGCTCCTCGAGCTTGCGAATGGCCGACCACAGCATGCCCACGCCCACGGCGAGCAACAGCAGGCCGAGCGCCAGGGAAGCGGCGGTCTCGAAGCGCTGGTGGCCGTAGGGGTGGTCCTCGTCGGCTTCCTTCTTGCTGTGATGGCTGGCAAAGAGCACGACGAAGTCCGCGACGAGGTCCGACAGCGAATGGATGCCGTCGGCCACGAGGCCCTGGGACTTCGAGAACAGGCCGACCGTGACCTGGGTGAAGGTCAGCAGCAGGTTGACGCCCACACTCACCCAGGTGCTGCGCGAGGCCGCGCTCGCGCGTTCGGCGGTGCTGTGCCGGGTGTCTTCGGGGTCGTCGGTCAGGTCATCGAGATTCATGGGGTCGCGCACGGTGTGGACCCCGAAGCCTAGCAGCAGCCGTGCACGGCTCGATGTCAGGATCGACCGGCGACCTCGCCCCAGCCGCCCCCGCCCGGCGTCTCGATGACGAACACGTCGCCGGGCTGCATCTGCGCCTGGCCGATGTGGTCCAGCGCCTCGACCGTGCCGTCGGCGCGCTCGACGCGGTTGACGCCCACTGCACCGGCCGATCCGCCGGCCCCGCCGAACGCGCCGTGGTGCCGCCCATTGCTGAGGATCGAGGCGGTCATCGGGGCCAGGAAGCGCAGGCGCCGCACGCCGCCGTCGCCGCCGCGCCAGCGGCCCGCGCCGCCCGAGCCGGACCGCAGGCTGTAGCTGTCGAGCCGCACGGGGAAGCGGAACTCCAGCACTTCGGGGTCGGTCAGCCGCGAGTTGGTCATGTGTGTCTGCACCACGCTCGTGCCGTCGAAGCCCGGCCCGGCGCCGGAGCCGCCCGAGATCGTCTCGTAGTACTGGCGCTCGCCGTCGCCGAAGGTGAAGTTGTTCATGGTGCACTGGCTCGCCGCCATGACGCGAAGCGCGCCATAGAGCGCGTTGGTCACGCAGCTCGAGGTCTCGACATTGCCGGCCACCACGGCCGCGGGCGGCAGCGGATTGAGCATGCAGCCGGCGGGCACGATCACCTCGATGGGCTTGAGGCAGCCCGCATTGAGCGGGATGTCGTCGTCCACCAGCGTGCGGAACACGTAAAGGACGGCCGCCATGGTGATCGCGCGCGGCGCGTTGAAGTTGTTGGGCAACTGCGCGCTCGTGCCAGTGAAATCCACCGTGGCCGAGCGCGCGGCGGCATCGACCTTCACGCGCACGCGGATTGAGGCGCCGTTGTCGAGCGGCAGCGCGTACTCGCCGTCCTTGAGCGCGGTGATCACGCGGCGCACCGACTCCTCGGCGTTGTCCTGCACATGGCCCATGTAGGCGGCCACGGTCTCGCGGCCGAACTGCAGGGCCATGGCCTGCAGCTCCTGCACGCCCTTCTCGTTGGCGGCGATCTGAGCGCGCAGGTCGGCCAGGTTCTGCTCGACGTTGCGCGACGGGTGCGGCCCGCTCGCGAGCAAGGCCCGGAGTTCGGCCTCGCGCAGCCGCCCTCCTTCGACCAGCTTGAAGTTGTCGATCAGCACGCCCTCCTCCTCGATGGTCTTGGAGAACGGCGGCATCGAGCCCGGCGTGATGCCGCCCACGTCGGCATGATGGCCGCGCGAGGCGACGTAGAAGGAGGGCCGCGCATCCGCGGCATCGAGATAGACCGGCGTCACCACCGTGATGTCGGGCAGGTGCGTGCCGCCGTGGTACGGGTCGTTGAGCACGTACACGTCGCCCGGCGCCATGGCTGGATTGCGGTCGATGACGGTCCTGATCGACTCGCTCATCGAACCCAGGTGCACCGGCATGTGCGGCGCGTTGGCGATCAGCTTGCCCTGCACGTCGAACACCGCGCACGAGAAATCCAGCCGCTCCTTGATGTTCACCGAGTAGGCGGTGTTCTGCAGCCTGAGGCCCATCTGCTCCGCGATGTTCATGAAGAGGTTGTTGAACACCTCCAGCATCACCGGATCGGCGCTGGTGCCCACCGACTGTCCGGCGATGCGCGGACGCACGCGATCGAGCGACACCCCACAGGCCGAGGCCCGCGCCTGCCAGCCGGGTTCGACCACGGTGGTCGCGTTGCGGCCGGCCAGGATCGCCGGACCGTCGATCACCGCGCCGGCGCGCAATGCGCTCTCGTCGTGCAGGGCCGCGTCGCGCCAGCCGGCGGCTTGTTCGTCCGCCTCGCAGTACATGCGCACCATCGCGAGCGGCGCCGGCCTGTGGCGATCGGCCCGCGCGGCCGGTGCGGCGATGGCGGGGCGCTCGCCCGCGCCGGTGGCCTCTACCGTGACGGCCTCGATCACCAGCGCGCGCCCCTCCATCAAGAAGGCGAAGCGGCGGCGATAGGCCGCTTCGAATTCATCGAGCAGCGCGGCAATGGCCTCGGCGGCGGGCGTCGCCATGGGCAGCATGCAAGGCAGGGCGGTGTCGGTGCCCTCGTAGCGCAGCTGGACGCGATGCGCGACCTCGATGCCGCTGCGGGCCACGCCCTGCCCTCGCAGTTCTTGCACCGCCCGCGATGCGAGCGAGGTCGCCGCTTCGCGTGCGGCCGCGAGGCCCTCGGCGTCGAGCCGGCGTTCGAGCGCGAGCTCGCGCATCGCGAGCTGATCGGCCAGCCCCATGCCGAACGCGGAAAGCACCCCCGCGAACGGATGCAGATAGACGCTGCGCATGCCGAGCGCGTCGGCCACGAGGCAGGCATGCTGGCCGCCCGCGCCGCCGAAGCACTGCAGCGTGTACTGCGTGACGTCGTATCCGCGGGCGACCGAGATGCGCTTGACCGCGTTGGCCATGCTTTCGACCGCGATGCGCAGCGCGCCGCTGGCCACCTGCTCGGCGCTCACGCTGCGGCCCGTGGCCTGCGACATCCGCCGGGCCATCTCCGAGAAGCCCCGCTGCACGGCGGCGAGATCGAGCGGCTCGTCGGCGCCGGGCCCGAACACCTGCGGGAAGTGCGCGGGCTGCAGCTTGCCGAGCATCACGTTGGCATCGGTCGTGGTCAGTGGCCCGCCGCGGCGGTAGCTCGCGGGCCCCGGGTTGGCGCCGGCCGATTCGGGTCCGACACGCAATCGCGCGCCGTCGAAGCCGATCACCGAGCCGCCGCCGGCCGCCACGGTGTGGATGCTCATCATCGGCGCCCGCATGCGCACGCCGGCCACCTGCGTCTCGAACGAGCGCTCGAACTCGCCCGCGTAGTGCGAGACGTCGGTCGACGTGCCGCCCATGTCGAAGCCGATCACGCGCGAATGGCCGGCATCGAGCGCGGTGCGCACCATGCCGACGATGCCGCCCGCCGGGCCCGAGAGGATCGCGTCCTTGCCCTGGAAGCGGCTGGCCTGCGTCAGTCCGCCCGAACTCTGCATGAAGAAGAGCGGAACGCCCGGCATCTGCTGCGACACCTGGTCGACATAGCGACGCAGGATCGGGCTCAGGTACGCATCGACCACGGTGGTATCGCCGCGCGGCACCAGCTTCATCAGCGGGCTGGTCTTGTGCGACACCGACACCTGCGTGAAGCCGAGCTCGCGCGCGATGCGTTCGGCCGCCAGTTCATGCACGGTGTGACGCCAGCCATGCATGAACACGATGGCGCAGGCGCGAAGGCCCTCCTCGAACGCGCCCTGCAGCGCCAGGCGCAGCGCCGTCTCGTCGAGCGGCTGCACGATGCCGCCCTCTGCATCGATGCGCTCGCCGGCCTCGATCACGCGCTGGTAGAGCAACTCAGGCAGCACGATGCGGCGGTCGAACAGGCGCGGCCTCGCCTGCGTCGCGATGCGCAGCGCATCGCGAAAGCCCGCCGTGGTGACCAGCACCGTCGGTTCGCCCTTGCGCTCCAGCAGCGCGTTGGTGGCCACCGTGGTGCCCATCTTCACGCACTCGACCCGCTCGGGCGTGATGGCCTCGCCCGCCGCGAGCCCGAGCAGCCGCCGGATGCCCTCGACCGCCGCGTCGCGGTATTGCTCGGGGTTCTCCGACAGGAGCTTCAGCGTGTGCAGCCGCCCTTCGGGATCGCGGCCCACGAGATCGGTGAACGTGCCGCCCCGGTCGATCCAGAACTGCCAGCGGGAGGAGGAAGAAAAAGAAGTCTGCGTATTCATGACAAGAAAGAAAGAGGGACGGATGAACAAGCCACGCCGCGACGCCACCCCTTCCAGGGTGTGAGGCTGGCGAGCCTGGGTGTTAGTTCTTGAAGTCTTTTCCGCGCGTCTCGGGCAGGCACAAGGCCATGACGACCACGATCGCGTACGCGACGGCCGCGCAGACACCGATCGCGGAGCCCAGCGACAGGCTGGTGCGGTCGCTCAGAAGCCCGACGACCGCCGGAAAGGTGGCGCCGATGCCGCGCCCGAAGTTGTAGCAAAAGCCCTGGCCCGAACCGCGCAGCTCATTGGGGAAGAGCTCGGCCAGAAAGGCGCCGGAGCCGCTGAAGATGCCCGACATGAAGAAGCCGAGCGGAAAGCCGAGCACCAGCATGACGCTGTCGGTGATCGGGAGCAGCGTGTAGGCATAGACCAGCGATCCCGCGCCGATGGCAAAGAGGATGAAGGCCAGCTTGCGCCCCAGCCGGTCGGACAGGTAGGCGCCGCACAGGTAGCCGGCGAAGGCGCCGACGATGAACATGAACTGGTAGCCGCCCGAGCCCAGCACCGTGAGGTGGCGCTCGTTCTTCAGGAAGGTCGGCAGCCAGACCCCGATCGCGTAGTAGCCGCCCTGCATGCCGGTGAACATCAGGCTCGCGAGCACGGTGGTGCCGAGGATGCCGGGCTTGAAGATCGCGAGGAAGTTGCCGCTGCGTTCGCCGCGCGCCACGGCAGCGCGCGTCTGCAGGTAGACCTCGGGTTCGTGCAGCGAGCGGCGGATGAAGACGATCAGCAGCGCCGGCGCGAGGCCGAGCAGGAACATCACCCGCCACGAGACCTCCGGCGGCAGCAGCGAGAACAGGGCCATCGACACCAGCACCGCCGCGCCCCAGCCGATCGCCCAGCTGCTCTGCACCAGCCCCACGGCCTTGCCGCGGTAGGCGGGCCGGATCATCTCGGCGATCAGCACCGAACCCACGGCCCATTCGCCGCCGAAGCCGAGGCCCTGCAGCGTGCGGGCGATGAGCAGCTCCTGCGGCGTGCGCGCCAGGCCGCAGGCGAAAGTGAAGAGCGCGAACACCAGGATCGTGAGCTGGAGCACGCGCACCCGGCCGAAGCGGTCGGCCAGCACGCCGGCCATCCAGCCGCCGATCGCGGAGGCCACCAGCGTGGAGGTGCCGATCAGCCCCACCTCGGTCTTGCTCATGCCCCACAGCGACAGCAGGATCGGCGTCACCAGCGGCAAGGTGTAGTAGTCGAAGGCATCGACCGCGTAACCGCTGAACGAGGCCGCCAGCGCGCGCTTCTCGTTGCGGTCGAGCGTGCCCAGCCAGCTGCCTTGCGGGGGACCCGCTTCGACCAGGTCGGTGGCATCGAGCGTGTGCTTCATGACGTTGTCTCCTTTGTGGATGCGAATTTAACGAAGGGCTTCAGAACGCCGCGAGGCGGTGGTGAAGCAGGTCGGTGACCAGCATCGCGCCCGGCGCATGCGTGATCGCGAAAGGCAGGCGCGCGGCGGCCAGCGCGGCCTGGGGCGTGACGCCGCAGGCCCAGAAGACCGGCAGTTCGCCCTGCAGCAGCTCGACGGCTTCGCCATAGTCCGGCCGGTCGATCGAACGGATGCCGATCAATGCCGGGTCGCCGATGTGGACCGGCGCGCCATGCACCGCCGGAAAGCGCGAGGTGATCTGGACGGCGCGAATGGCGTCGGCCGCCCGCAATGGACGCATCGAGACCACCATCGGCCCATGAAACACCCCGGCGCGCGCGGTCTGGATGTTCGTGCGGTACATCGCGACGTTGCGCCCCTGCGAGACATGGCGCAGCGCGATGCCTTCGGCGAGCAGCGCATGCTCGAAGGTGAACGAGCAGCCGATGACGAAGCCGACCAGGTCGTCGGTCCACAGCGCGCGAACGTCGCCGGGCTCGTCGACCAGCTCGCCATGGCGCCACACCCGGTAGCGCGGCAGGTCGGAGCGGATGTCGATGTCCTGGCCGAGCGCGGGCAGCGACGGGTCGCCGGCTTCCGAGACGCCCAGCAGCGGGCAGGGCTTGGGATTGGCCTGGCAGAAGCGCAGGAAATCGCCTGCGTGTGCCTGCGGCAGGATCACGAGGTTGCCCTGCACATGGGCGCTCGCCAGGCCGCTGGTGTGGGTGCTGATCGCGCCGCTGCGCGCGGCGAGGCGCACGCTGCGGGCGCTGCTCGCGCCATCGATTTTTTCGCTCTGGACTTCAGGGACTTGCATGAGGGCGGATTGTGGGAATCCGCCGCTTCGAACGCCAACGCAAAGTTTCTTGCTCAGGTCATCGATTTTTTCGATGAGCCCGCACGGTGCGAAGCGTGCACCACGGCGGAGCCCAGCGCCGCTTCCAGCAAGGGGGACGATGGGTCTTCGCGGTAGCTGGCGTAGATGGGCAGCGGCTCCAGCGTGGCGTCGCAAGGCAGCGCGCGCAGCGGGAGCCTGCGCGCCAGGGGTTCCACCACCGCGCGCGGCAGGGTCGCGACGCCGAATCCGGCTTCCACGAGCTGCGCCATGGCGGAGATCGACGAGATCGCATGCACCCTCGGCGCGGGATAGCCGCCCTCGCGGAAGAACTCGAGCAGCGCCACGTGCGGCTGCGAGCCGCGCTGGAAGGTCAGCAAATCGAACGAGAGCAGATCCGCCACGCGGTAGCGCCGGCGCGCATGCAGCTCGCGATGGCCGACGAAGCACATCGGCATCGGCGGCACGGCGCGGGTGCGCACGCCGTCGCCGCTGGCGGGCAGCGCGGCGAACACCAGGTCCTGCTTGCCGCGCTGGAGCTGGTCGACCAGCACGGGCGTGGTTTCGACGGTGAGTTCGAGCTCGAAGTCCGGATAGGTCTCCCGCATGTGCTGCAGCCAGCCGGTGAGCCAGCTGTGCACCACCGATTCGATGGCGCCGACCCGGAGCACGGTCTCGCGCACCGCGCCCGAGCCCATCTCGGCCTTGATATGCATCTGCATCTCGAGCAGCCGCTCTGCGAAGGCATGGAAACGCTGGCCCGCCACCGTGAGGCGGAACTGCTTGTCGCGCCGGTCGAGCAGCAGCACGCCGAGCTCGCGCTCGAGCGCCGCGATGCGGCTGGAGAGCGCCGACTGGGTCAGGTGCAGTTTCTCGGCGGCGCGGGTGACGCTCTTGAGCGCAACCGCCCAGTGGAAGGCTTCGACGAATCGCAGGTTCATGTCCGGGCTGCTTCGATGTCGGGACGGAAGGCCCCGATCATCGCCCGGATCACTTCCCGATCAGCTGCGTCAGCCGATCGGCCTCGAAGGACTCGTCCTTCGCGGCGTCACAGGGCACGCAATCCTTCTTGCCGGGCTGCCTGGACAGCGCCTCGAGCGCCTGCCACAGCATCGCGATCTGGTGTTCCTGGCTCGCGGTATGGTCGATGAGCCCCTTCATCGCCTGGCCGAGCGGATCGTCCTCCAGCGTGACGCCGTAGGCCGAGAACTTCGCGGCCGCCGGCTGCGCGACGTCGGCGCTCTCCCCCGCCTTGGAAGGGATGATCCGCGCCGGGATGCCCACCGCGGTCGCGCCGGCCGGCACGGGCTTGATGACGACCGCATTGCTGCCGATCTTGGCGCCGTCGCCCACCGTGAAGCCGCCCAGCACCTTCGCGCCGGCGCTCACCACCACGTTGCGGCCCAGCGTCGGGTGCCGCTTGGTGCCCTTGTAGAGCGAGGTCCCGCCGAGCGTCACGCCCTGGTAGATGGTGCAGCCGTCGCCGATCTCGGCGGTCTCGCCGACCACGACGCCCATCGCGTGGTCGAAGAACACGCGCTCGCCGACGATCGCGCCCGGATGGATCTCGATGCCGGTGAACCAGCGCGAGAACTGGGAGACGAAGCGCCCGATCCACTTGAAGCCGTGGCTCCAGAACCAGTGCGCGAACCGGTGCAGCACCACGGCATGCAGCCCCGGGTAGAGGGTCAGTACTTCCCAGCGCGACCGGGCCGCGGGATCGCGGTCGAGGATGCACTGGATGTCGGAACGCAGCCGGGAGAACATCGGTTGTTGTTATATGGATATGGGGCAGGCAGTCTATTACCGCGGCTCTTTACGCACGGCGGATGGGGTTTTGCCCGCTGCGCCGCCGTCCGCGGCATCCGCCATGGCCTTGGCGATGCCGCGCAGGATGTGGATCTCCTCCTCCGTGGGCTGTGCGCGGTTGAACAGCTGCTGCAGGCGCGGCATCAGCTTCTTGGGCGCCTGCGGGTCGAGAAAGCCGATCCGCACCAGCGAGCGCTCCCAGTGGTCCAGCATGCCCGCCACCGCCTGGGCGTCGGCCGCCCGCACCGGCGCGGTCGCGTCGCGCACCGCGAAGCCGCCCAGCGCCTGCCGCCATTCGTAGGCGATCACCTGGATCGCAGCGCCCAGGTTCAGCGATCCGAACTGCGGATCGGTCGGGATGCTGAGCGCGACATTGCAGCGGTAGACGTCCTCGTTGCGCATGCCGAAGCGCTCGGAGCCGAAGAGGAAGGCGACGTGCTGCCCCTCCCCCTTCGCCAGCGGTTCGAGGTGCTCGCGCGGCGTTCGCGTGGGCGGGCCGAAGTCGCGCGGGACCATCGCGGTGGCGCACAGGTGCGTGACGCCGTCGAGCGCCTCGTCGAGCGTGTCGACGATGCGCGCACTGGCCAGCACGCCCTGCGCACCGCTGGCGCGCTGGATGGTTTCCTCGCGCCGCAGCACGTTGGCCCAGCGCGGCGCGACCAGCACCAGGTCGCTGAAGCCCATGGTCTTCATGGCGCGGGCGGCGGCGCCGACGTTGCCGGCATGGCTGGTCTGGATCAGGATGAATCGGGTACGCATGGGAACTTGGAAATCACGCCGCCCGGGGCGCGGCGGCGCGGAGCCGGTAAAATCCCCCGATTCTCGCCGCCCGCATCGCCGGGCCGCATTCCAGGGGGCCCCATGCAAACGTCGTCGCTCCCATTCCGTTCTTCGCACAATTCATGTCGTCCCCGAACCTGCACCCCATGCTCAACGTGGCCATCAAGGCCGCCCGCGCCGCCGGCGCCATCATCAATCGCGCCGCGCTCGATGTCGAAGCCGTGCGCATTTCACAAAAGCAGGTCAACGACTTCGTGACCGAAGTCGATCATGCGAGCGAGCACGCGATCATCGAGACGCTGTTGCACGCCTACCCGGGGCACGGCATCCTGGCCGAAGAATCGGGCACCCAGCATGGTGCCAGGGATTCCGACTACGTGTGGATCATCGATCCGCTGGACGGCACCACCAATTTCATCCACGGTTTCCCGGTCTATTGCGTGTCGATCGCGCTCTCGGTACGCGGCAAGATCGAGCAGGCGGTGGTCTACGACCCGTCGCGCAACGACCTCTTCACCGCCACCCGGGGCCGCGGCGCCTTCATGAACGAGCGCCGCATCCGCGTGAGCAAGCGCACCCGGCTCAACGAATGCCTGATCTCCACGGGCTTCCCGTTCCGCTCCGGCGACAACTTCAAGCAGTACCTGGCCATCATGGCCGACCTGATGCCGCGCGCCGCCGGGCTGCGCCGCCCCGGCGCCGCCGCGCTCGACCTCGCCTACGTGGCAGCCGGCTTCAGCGATGCCTTCTTCGAGACCGGCCTCAACATCTGGGACGTGGCGGCCGGCTCGCTGCTCGTGACCGAGGCCGGCGGCCTGATCGGCAACTTCACCGGCGAGCCCGATTTCCTCGACCAGCGCGAATGCCTCGCGGGTGCGCCGCGCGTCTATGGCCAGCTCGTGCCGCTGCTCGCCCAGTACTCGAAATTCGCGAGCGTCGACGAAAAGCTGCGCGCCAGCGACCGCATCCGTGCCGTCGATCCTTCGCGTTCGCATGCCGACCTCTACGCGCGCAGCACGGTCGGCCTGACCGAGGAAAAGGCCGAAGAGGAGGCGCCCGCAGCCCCCGCCGAGGCCGCGCCGCAGCCGCGCAAGCTCACCCGCGTCCGCCGTGACGCCCCCGCGGCGCCCGCCGAGGGCGACGCCCCGGCCCAGTGATGCCAGCGCAGCGCGCGGCCACCGAGCGGGGCCGCGCGGCCCTGCGGGTGGCGCTGAGCCACTACGTTCTCAACGGCATCGCGGTCGCCTTCGGGCTGCTGCTGATCTCCGGGGGCGTGCATCTCGCGCTCGACGCGCTGGCCGCCTCGGCCGCGTCGGTCGGCGTCATCGTGAGCGCGCCGCCCGACCTCGCCGCGCCGCGGCGCGGCAAGTTCTTCCAGATGCTGCCGGCGCCGCTGATCGGGCTGCCGCTGTTCTTCCTGGTCCAGGTGCTGCACGCGGCGCCGCTGCAGCTGGGCCTGCTGCTGGTGCCCGCGACCTTCCTCGCGTTCCTGGCGATGGCCTGGGGCAAGCGCGGGATCCCGATCGCCATCGCGGTCATGTTCTCCATGATCTTCTCGATGGCCACGCCGACGCCGACCGGCATGGCAGAGGCGGTGCAGCGAACGATGCACTTCGGGCTCGGTGCGGGGCTGTACGTGGTCTACGCGGTCATCGCCAACGCGGCGCTCAATGCGCGCTACCGCGTGCAGTTGATGGCCGACCTGCTGCTCTCGCTGGCCGCGCTCATGCGCACCGAAGCGCGCCAGTTCGTGCCGCGCGACGAGTCCGGCGACGTGCGCGAGATCCCGCCGTCGCTGCTCGGGCAGCTCCTGCGCGAGCAGGCCGCGCTGGCCGACCAGCTGCAGGCGGCGCGCGACATCGTGCTCGAATCGCCCCGCACGCCGCGCCGGCAGCAGCTGGCCGGCATGCTGGTGACGGTGCTCGAACTGCGCGACCTGCTGCTGGCGAGCGAGCTCGACATCGACGCGCTGAAATCGCACCCCGACCACGCGCCCGCGCTCACCGAGATGCGCGACATCCTCGAAGGCCTGGCCGAAGACACGACCGCATTGGCCGACGCGCTGCTCCTGATCCGCAAGCCCGCCGCGCTGACCGATCGCCGACCGCGTCTGGCGGCAATCCGCCTTCACGAGGATGACCGGCCCGCCAGCTACACCGGCCCGACGCCGGCCATGCTGGCGCGCGGGCTCGCGAATCGCATCGGCCACATCAACGACGAGGTGCTGCGCCTGTCGGCGCTCGCGCGCGGCGACCGCGAGCCCGATCTCGCGGTCGTGCGCGCGAGCTGGCAGATGTTCGTGAGCCCGACGGCATGGTCGCTGCGCCCCTTCCTGGCCCTCTGGCGCTGGGACGCGCCGCCGCTGCGCCATGCGATCCGCGCCACGCTCGCGATCGCAACCGCCTACGGCATCGCGCTCGCCATGCCCTGGGGTTCGCACGACTACTGGATCCTGCTGACCATCGTGGTGGTGCTGCGGGGCAGCCTCTCGCAGACCCTGGAGCGGCGAAACAGCCGCGTGGCCGGCACGCTGCTGGGCTGCGTGTTCGCGGTCGGACTGCTCTCGGCGCATCTCTCGCCGCTCGCCCTCTTGATCGGCATGACGCTGGCGCAGGCCATCGCGCACGGCTTCGCGGTCCGCCGCTACCTCGTCACCGCGGTCGCGGCGACCGTGCTCGGCCTGGTGCAGGCCCACATGCTCAACACCGGTGTGAGCACCGCGTTCGCGCTGTTCGAGCGCGTGGCCGACACGCTGATCGGAGCCGCGCTCGCCTGGGCGTTCTGCTACGTGCTGCCGTCATGGGAGCGCGGGCAGATCCCCGCGCTGGTGGCGCGCACGCTGAAGGCGCAGGCGCGGCATGCGCGGCTCGCGCTCGGGCTCGGGCAGTTGCGCTCGGTCGATGCCAGCCCCGAGCTCGACTGGCGCCTCGCGCGCCGCGAAGCCTACGACAGCCTCTCCGCGCTGGTGCAGGCGACGCAGCGCTCGCTGTCGGAGCCGCGCGCGGTGCGCCCGCCGCTGGAGCCGCTCGAGCATCTTCAGGCGCACAGCTACCAGTTGCTCGCGCAGCTGAGCGCGGTCAAGTCGATGCTCGTGCTGCGGCGCGACCGCCTCACGGTGGCCGAGATCGAAGGCCCGCTGGCCCGCACCATCCAGCGCATCGAGGCGGCCATCGGCGCCGCGCCGACCAGCGGGCCGGCGATGCCCGAGAGCCCGTCGGCCACCACCATCGCCGGAACGGTTCCGCTGCTCGATCCTTTCGACAACGACATCACGCCGTGGCTGCTGCGCCGCCTCGACATGGCGAACGGCATCGCGGTGCAGCTGCGCGATGACGCCGCGCGCATCCTGCAATCGCTGGCCGAAACCGAGTCCGAAGCCGGAGCGCAGGCCGGGACCGCCTGAGCTCATCGATGCGGATCGCCGCGCCGCCGGCGGTCCGCCTTGGGCAGCACGGCCTCTGCCACCAGCTGCTCGGCATGCAGTTGCAGGCGCGCGAGCGATTCATCCAGTTGCCGGGCGGCATCGGCATCGAGCGCGCCGAGCAGGTCGGTGTTGATGCGTGTCACGAGCGGGAACAGCTCGTCGTACAGGTCGCGGCCGCGCCCGGTGAGGCACAGCAGCACCTGGCGCCGGTCGCCCACCGGATGCGAGCGCGCGATCAGGCCCTTGGTCACCAGCGAGCCGACGGCCTTCGAGGTGCGCGCGCGATCGAGCTGCGCATGCTCGGCGAGGCCTGACGAGCTGAGCTCGCCACGGCTCGCCAGCGTGGCGATCAGCCGCCATTCGCGCCGCGTGATGCCGAAGCGCCCCTCGCAGAGCCTGATCACCATGCTGCCCGCGACCGAGAGCAGCCGCGACAGCCGGTACAGCAGAAGGTCGTCGAGCGGTCGGCGCGACTCTGGCGTCGGGGTCATCTGGGGTTAGTCCGGAGGATGGTTGATTAGATCAATCGAATGTCGCAACTCTAAAGTCCTCCGAGACCCGGCCCTTCCGAAGGCCCGCCGCACGACCCAATCCAGGAGACTTTCATGCCCCGCACCGACCTCGACCGCCGCAGCCTGATCGCCGGCCTCGGCGCCCTCGCGCTCTCGCCGCTGGCAAGCGCGGAAGCGGCCTTCACGCCCGGCCAGCCGATCAAGGTGCTGATCGGCGTTCCGGCCGGCGGCACGCAGGACGTGCTGACGCGCGCCATCGCGCAGGAGGTGCGCGACTCGCTCGGCCCGCTGATCGTCGACAACCGCTCGGGCGCATCGGGCCGCATCGCGGTCGAGGCGGTCAAGCATGCGCCGCCCGACGGGCGCACCCTGCTGCTCGGAACCGCCAGCATGATGACGATGTACCCGAGCGCCTACGCCAAGCTCTCGTACGACCCGATCAAGGACTTCGTGCCGATCGTCAACGCGGCGCGCTTCGAGCTCGCGCTGGTGGTGAGCAAGGACGTGCCGGCCAACACGCTGGCCGAGTTCATCGCTTGGGCCAAGGCGCAGGGCGACAAGGTCAGCTTCGGCTCATACGGCGCGGGCACGCCGTCGCACTTTCTCGGCGAGATGCTGAACCGCTCGGCGGGGCTCAGGATGGTCCACGTGCCGTACCGTGGCTCCACGCCCGCGCGGCAGGACGTGATGGGCGGGCAGATCCCGGTGTATTTCGACACCGTCGGCGGCGCACTGCAGATGCAGTCCGGCGGCCGGGTGAAGGTGCTCGCGACCAGCGGCGAGAAGCGCTCGCCGCTGATGCCTGATCTGCCGAGCTTCGTCGAGGCCGGGCTCAAGGACGTGGTCGCGACCGCATGGTTTGCCTACTACGCGCCCGCGAAGACGCCGCGGCTGATCGTCGACAAGCTGCGCGCGGAGTTCAGCCGCGCGGTCGACTCGCCCGAAGTCAAGCAGCAGTTGCGGCAGAACGGCATGTATGCGGTCAACGACGACGCGGCCACGCTTCTGAAGACAATGCGCGAAGACACCGCCCGCTGGGCCGTGATCATGAAGGCCGTGAACTTCCAGGCCAACGACTGACACAACGCGAATTCTTCGGAGGACCCATGTTTCGCAAATTCATCCCGCACATCGCCGCAACCCTGACGCTGGCAGCCGCTTCCCTCGCCGCGCAGGCGCAAACACTCGAAGGTGGGCCGCTGCACATCGTGGTCGGCTATGCGGCCGGCGGCGCGACCGACCGCGTGGCGCGCATCGTGGCCGACAAGCTGCAGGCCAAGGTCGGCGTGCCGGTGATCGTGGACAACAAGGCCGGCGCCGGCGGGCGACTGGCGGCCCAGCAGGTCAAGGCCACGCCGGCCGGGCAGAACGTGCTGATGGTCGCCAACCCGGCCGTGATGGTGGTCGCGCCGCTGGTGTTCAAGGACAACGGCTACGACGCGGAGCGCGATTTCGTGCCGGTCTCGCATGTCAATGACTACGAGTTCGCGCTCGCCGTCTCCACCGCGGTGCCGGTGCGCGAGCTGTCGCACCTGATCGCGTGGATGCGCGCGAACCCCGAGAAGTCGAACTTCGGCGTGCCCGCGACCGGCAGCCTGCCGCACTTCTTCGGCCTGATGATGGGCGAGAAGGCGCACGTGCAGGCGCAAGTGGTCGGCTACCGCGGCTCCGGCCCGCTGCTGACCGACCTGGTGGGCGGCCAGGTGCCGATCGCCTTCGACACCTTCGACGTCGATCTCCCGCAGCACCAGGCCGGCAAGATCCGCATCCTGGCGGTCTCGGGCGCCAAGCGCTCGCCCTTCGCGCCGGATATCCCGACCTTCAGGGAAGCCGGCCTCGACCTCGTCGCGACCGGCTTCAACGCGTTCTTCGCGCCGGCCAGCATGCCGCGCGAGAAGGTCGCGCGGCTCGCCAAGGACATCCACGCGGTGATGCAGGACCCCGACACCCAGCGCCGCTTCAAGGACGCCCTGATGACGCCGGTCGTCAGCACGCAGGAGCAGACGGCAGCGATGCTCAAGGCCTACCGTGCGCAGTGGGCGCCCGTGGTCCAGAAATCCGGCTACCAACCCTGAAACCATGCAACGACCCAACATCATCTTCATCGTCGCCGACGATCTCGGCTATGCGGACCTCGGCTGCTACGGCGGCCGCGACGCCCACTTCGGGCCGGTGTCGCCGGTGCTCGACCGGCTCGCCGCGCGCGGCATCAAGTTCACGCAGGGCTATTCGAACTCGCCGGTGTGCTCGCCCACGCGCTTCGCGATGATCACGGCGCGCTACCAGTACCGCCTGCGCGGCGCGGCCGAGGAGCCGATCCGGAGCGACAGCCGTGGCAGCACCACGCTCGGCCTGCCGCCGGAGCATCCGACGCTGCCCTCGCTGCTTCGCGCTGCGGGCTATCGCACCGCGCTCATCGGCAAGTGGCACCTGGGATTTCCGCCGAACTTCGGGCCGCTGCGCTCGGGCTACGAGGCGTTCTTCGGGCCGATGTCGGGCGGCGTGGACTACTTCACCCACTGCGATTCGACCGGCCGCCATGACCTGTGGTCCGGCGAGGAGGACCACCAGGAAGAGGGCTACCTCACCGACGTGCTCTCGCGCCACGCGGTCGACTACGTGGAGCGCATGGCGAAGCAGGAGGCCCCCTTCTTCCTGAGCCTGCACTACACCGCGCCGCACTGGCCGTGGGAGACGCGCGACGACGCGGCCAAGGCGCCCGCAGTGAAGGACAACCTGTTCGACCTGTCGGGCGGCAATATCCACACCTACCGCCGCATGATCCATCACATGGACGAAGGCATCGGCTGGATCATGGACGCGCTCGAAAAGCATGGCATGGCCGACGACACGCTGGTGGTCTTCACGAGCGACAACGGCGGCGAGCGCTTCTCGGACAACTGGCCGCTGGTCGGCGGCAAGATGGACCTGACCGAAGGCGGCATCCGCGTGCCATGGATCGCGCACTGGCCGAAGGTGATCGCCGCCGGCGGCGACAGCGCGCAGCACTGCATGACGATGGACTGGTCGGCGACGATGCTCGATGCCGCTGGCGTGAATGCCGACCCGGCGTATCCGCTCGACGGCGTCTCGCTGATGCCGGTTCTGCGCGATGCGAAGCACAGCTTCGCGCGCCCGCTGCACTGGCGCATGAACCATCGCGACCAGCGCGCCCTGCGCGAAGGCGACTGGAAGTACCTGCAGGTCGACGGCAACGAATACCTCTTCAACATCCCGGCCGACGAGCGCGAACGGGCCAACCAGGCGAAGAAGGAGCCGGAACGCCTCGCGCGCATGCGCGAAGCGTGGCTGACGTGGAACGCGACCATGCCGCCGATCCCGGAAGACGCGACCGTGAGCCTCGGCTACTCGGTCAAGGACATGCCGCAGCGTTGAGCGCGGCCAACAACAAGAAGCCCCTCGTCGAGGGGCTTCTTTTCATGCAACGGCGTGGGCTTCAGTGGGCTTGCGTGCCGCGCATCAGGTCGGCGAAGGCCTTGAGGACGCGTTTGAACGCCGCAGCCAGGAGGGACGGCTCATCGCGGCCGATATGACGGACATCGTCGTTCGCCAGATCGCGCTCGAACGAGTCCGTGAACTTGGGATTACGGGGGAAGTACGAGGTCGAAGCAGTCATGCTGCGATCTTAAGGGTTTACCCTAATCCCTGCACGGCGCCCCGGAATTCCCCCGGCAACCCGGCGTTGCGTCACCCAAAAGCGTCTAGAGCGCCCGGATGGGCATGCAGAGCTCGCAGTTGAAGGCGCCGGTCTTCTCGTCCATCGCGAAATCCTTGCCGCTCGATCACGCGATTGATGCGCGCGACATAGGTGTGACGCGAGATCAGACTTGACTTCGACATTATTCAGATATATCGTTTCTCAATCAGATAACAGTCGAGCTCACCATCCATGCGCCATTTCACACACTTTGTACACGGCACCCGCCGCGATGAACACGACGACGGCCTCGGCGGCGGCCGGCACGACGGGGGCCTGCACCATGGCCTGCGCGCCGGTCGCGGCGGCGGCCGGATCTTCGGCCACGGCGGCCTGCGCTTCGTGCTGCTGCAGTTGATCGCCGACAAGCCCAGTCACGGCTACGAGCTCATCAAGGCCATCGAGGAACGCCTTGGCGGCCGCTATGCGCCGAGCCCCGGCATCGTCTACCCGACGCTGACGCTGCTCGAGGAACTGGGCTGCGTCAGCGTCGACAGCCCGGAAGGCGGCAACCGCAAGCGCTACACCGCCACGGAGGCGGGCCGCGAATTCCTCGCCGCCAACCGCGCGACGACCGACGAGCTGATGGCCCGCATGCAAGGCGGCGTGGACGGCGCCGGCCTGCGCGCCGGCCGTCCGCCCCAAGTCGTCCGCGCGCTCGAGAACCTCAAGCTCGCGATGCGCATGCGCCTCTCGGCCCCCCTTACCGAACAACAAGCCCACGAATTCGCCGCGGTGCTCGACAGCGCCGCCCAGCAACTGGAACGCATCTGACACTCATGACATCTTCCCAACACGACGCCTCTCTGCCCGACCGCCTGCCGCGCCGCATACGGCACGAACTGCGCTTCCGCAAGCTGCAAGTGCGCGCGGTGCGGCGCGTCACGCCGCACCTGATCCGCATCACGCTCGAAGGCGACGAACTCGCGGGCTTCACCAGCCCCGGCTTCGACGACCATGCCAAGCTCTTCTTCCCCGATGCGGAAACCGGCGTCCTGCAACTGCCGACTGCCGGCCCCGACGGACCGGTATGGCCGGGCGGTACCAAGCCCACGATGCGCGACTACACGCCGCTGCGGCACGACCCGGCGGCGGGCACGCTCGAATTCGACTTCGCGCTGCACGACGCCGGCCCCGCCACGCGATGGGCGGAATCCGCCAAGCCCGGGGACGTCATCGGCGTCGGCGGCCCGCGCGGCTCGTTCATCGTGCCCACCGCCTTCGACTGGCACCTGCTCGTCGGCGACGACACCGCCCTCCCCGCGATTTCGCGCCGCCTGGCCGAGCTGCCGGCCGGCGCCCGCGTGGTCGTGCTGGTCGAGGTGGACGGCGAGGCCGACCAGATCCCGCTCGCATCGGCCGCGAACGTGGAACTGCACTGGGTGCGCCGGCGCGGCGCCGAGCCCGGCGCCGGCGCGCCGCTGCTCGATGCATTGCGGGGACTGAAGCTGCCGCAGGGCGACTTCCATGCCTGGGTCGCCTGCGAGTCGGGCGCCGCCAAGGCCATGCGCGCGCACCTCGTCGACGAGCGCGGCGCGCACCCCAAGTGGACCCGGGCTTCGGGCTACTGGCGCCGGGGCGCCGCCGCCACCCACGATACCCACGACGGCTGAAGCACCCGACCCACCAAAAGCGCTATGCCACGTGTCCGGTTTACGACTTTCGGCGTGAGTTTGAAAATTCGGCGCCTTGAGTACTTTGGAAGTATTTCACCGGGGTGCACGAATGGGCATCAGCATGGCGCAGTGGCAGTTCTTCGCAGCCTTGTTGACCGGCGTGCTGCTCCTGCTCGCATTGATGTGGGCATGGCGGCGAGCGGCCGGGCGGCGTGAGACGCAGCGCCGAATCGAAGCTGCGCGCATCCGCTCGGGCCATGTGCCGCTCGAAATCCCGACCGTGCGCGGCAACCTCAACCCCTCGGGCGATTCCGTGCCCGATACGCTGCCCGAGTGGTTCATCCAGGGCAAGGGCGAGCATGCGATCGTCGACGAGCACCCGCGCATCCGCGTGCGCTACGTCGATGCGCACGACAAGAAGATCGAATGCGTGATGCAGGTCGACCACCTGGACCTGCAGAAGAAGATCATCACCGGCCACGGCGAAATGCCCGGCGAAGTCCGCCGCGTGCCGCTGCACCGCATTCACTCCGCGCGCATCGCGGAGACGGGGCAACGGTTCAATGTCGATACCTGGGTCGAGGCGGTGCGCGTGGCGCGCAGGCGCCGCGGGCAGACCTGAGCAGGTTCGGGCGCCGTCGGCGCGCGGTTCCTTATGATGCGTGCCTGCCGGCCCATCGGTCGGCGCGGCGTTCTCTTCGATGACTCTCCCTGCGACGGCACCTCACACCCCCATGATGGCCCAGTATCTGGGCCTGAAGGCCAACCATCCGGACACCCTGCTCTTCTACCGGATGGGCGATTTCTACGAGCTTTTCTACGCCGACGCCGAAAAGGCAGCGCGGCTGCTCGACATCACGCTGACGCAGCGCGGCCAGTCGGCGGGGCTGCCGGTGACCATGTGCGGCGTGCCGTTCCATTCGGTCGACACCTATCTCGCGCGGCTCATCAAGCTCGGCGAATCGGTGGCGATCTGCGAGCAGGTCGGCGAAGTCGGCGCGGCCAAGGGGCCGGTGGAACGCAAGGTCGTGCGCGTGGTCACGCCCGGCACGCTGACGGATGCCGAACTGCTCAACGACAAGAGCGACTCCCTGCTGCTCACGGTGCATGCGGGCACACGCAACTTCTGCGGGCTCGCCTGGCTCAGCGTGACGGGTGACGAGCTGCGGCTGGCCGAGTGTCCGGCCGATGCGCTCGAGGCATGGATCGCACGCATCGGCCCGAGCGAGTTGCTCTACAGCGCCGAAGTCACGCCGGCCTTCGAGCAGCGCCTGAAGGCGATGCGCAACGGCGCGTCGTCGTTCACGCTGTCGGTGCGGCCCGCGTGGCAGTTCGACGGCGGCCTCGGCGAGCGCAAGCTGTGCGAGCAGATGGGCAGCAACAGCCTCGCGGCCTGGAACGCCGATTCGCTCGCCAACGCGCACGCCGCCGCGGCCGCGCTGCTGGGCTATGCCGAGCACACGCAGGGGCGCGCGCTGTCGCACGTGCAGCGCCTGTCGGTGGAGCGCGACGGCGACCTGATCGAATTGCCGCCCGCCACGCGGCGCAACCTGGAACTGGTGCAGACGCTGCGCGGCGAGGATTCGCCGACCTTGTTCTCGCTCATCGACACCTGCATGACCGGCATGGGCAGCCGCCTGCTCAAGCGCTGGCTGCTCGCGCCGCGCCGCGACAGGACCGATGCGCAGGCAAGGCTCGGTGCCATCGACGCACTGCAGGCCACGCCGACCGGCGGCACCTCCGCGCCGTGGCGGCTGCTCCGCGAGCAGCTCAAGAACACGAGCGACGTGGAACGCATCGCCGCCCGCATCGCATTGCGGCAGGTGCGCCCGCGCGAACTGGTCGCGCTGCGCATGGCGCTGGCCAAGGCGGAGCAGCTGGCGCCGGCGCTTCCGGCCTCGGCGCCGCTGCTTGCGTCCATCGCGTCGCGGCTCGCGCCACCGGCCGGCTGCGTCGAAATGCTGGTCGCCGCGATCAGCCCGGAGCCGGCCGCGCTGGTGCGCGACGGCGGCGTGATCGCCTCGGGCCACGACGCCGAGCTCGACGAGCTGCGCGCCATCAGCGAGAACTGCGACGACTTCCTTTTGCAGCTCGAGACCAGCGAGCGCGAGCGCACCGGCATCGGCAACCTGCGCGTGCAGTTCAATCGCGTGCACGGCTTCTACATCGAGATCACGCAGAGCGCGCTCGACAAGGTGCCCGACAACTACCGCCGCCGCCAGACGCTGAAGAACGCCGAGCGCTTCATCACTCCCGAGCTCAAGGCCTTCGAGGACAAGGCGCTTTCGGCGCAGGATCGCGCCCTGGCGCGCGAGAAGTGGCTCTACGAGCAACTGCTCGACAAGCTGCAGCCATTCGTCGCCGAGCTGAACCGTCTCGCCGGCGCACTCGCCACGCTCGACGCGCTCGGCGCGCTGGCCGAGCGCTCGCACACGCTGCACTGGCGCGCACCCGGCTTCGTCGCCCACCCGTGCATCGAGATCGACAAGGGCCGCCATCCGGTGGTCGAGGCGCGGCTGGCCGAGAAATCATCGGGTGCGTTCATTGCGAACGACACGCGCATGGGCCCGCAGCAGCGCATGCAGATCATCACCGGACCGAACATGGGCGGCAAGTCCACCTACATGCGGCAGGTGGCGATCATCGTGCTGCTGGCCTCGATCGGCTCGCACGTGCCGGCCGACGCCTGCCGGCTCGGGCCGATCGATGCGATCCACACGCGCATCGGCGCGGCGGACGACCTGGCCAACGCACAGTCGACCTTCATGCTGGAGATGACCGAGGCCGCGCAGATCCTGCACAGCGCCAGCGCGCACTCTCTGGTGCTGATGGACGAGATCGGCCGCGGCACCAGCACCTTCGACGGGCTCGCGCTGGCAGCGGGCATCGCGGCGCAACTGCACGACCGCACCCGCGCCTTCACGCTTTTCGCGACGCACTATTTCGAGCTGACGGAGTTCCCGGCCACGCACCATGGCGCGGTCAACATGCACGTGAGCGCGACCGAGGCCGGCCGCGACATCGTGTTCCTGCACGAGATGCAGCCAGGCCCCGCGAGCAAGAGCTACGGCATCCAGGTCGCGCGGCTCGCCGGCATGCCGGCCGCGGTGGTCAACCACGCGCGCCAGGCGCTGGAGGCGCTCGAAGCGCAGCAGACCCAGACGCGCGCCCAGGTGGACCTCTTCGCGCCACCGCCCGCGGCCGAGGTTCCGGTGATCAGCGCCGTAGAATCCGCGCTGACTGCGTTCGACCCCGACGCGATGAGTCCGCGGGAGGCGCTCGAAGCGCTCTACACCTTGAAAAAACTCCAGACGCGCGAACAGGGCTGATGGTCCGATTCGTGCAACAAGACCTCATGACGTACTGTGTAGGCATCAAACTCAACGCCGGACTGGTGTTCCTCTCCGACTCGCGCACCAATGCGGGGGTGGATCACATCAGCACCTTCCGCAAGATGATCGTCTACGAGAAGCCGGGCGACCGCTTCATGGTGCTGCTGTCCGCCGGCAACCTGAGCATCTCGCAGTCGGTGCGCGAGATCCTGCAGATCGAAGAGCTGCGCGAAGTGCGCGACGACGGCGAGGAAGGCCCGCCGATCACCATCTGGAACGCCAAGAGCATGTTCGACGCGGCCCGCGTGCTCGGCTCGGCGGTGCGCCACGTGTACGACCGCGACGCCGAGGCGCTCAAGCATGCGGGGCTGGACTTCAACGTCTCGTTCATCTTCGGCGGCCAGGTCAAGGGCGAAGGCATGCGCCTCTTCCTCGTCTACTCGGCCGGCAACTTCATCGAGGCCACCACCGAGACGCCCTACTTCCAGGTCGGCGAATCCAAGTACGGCAAGCCGGTGCTCGACCGCGTGCTGACGCCCGAAACCCCGCTGGACGAGGCGGCCAAGTGCGCGCTGGTGTCGATGGATTCGACGATGAAGTCGAACCTCTCCGTCGGCCTGCCGCTGGACCTCGTGGTGTACGAGGCCAATCAGCTGCACACCGACAAGGTCATCTGCATCGATGCCGACAACCCCTACTACCGCATGATGCACAACAGCTGGGGCCAGAAGCTGCGCGAGGTGTTCGACAGCATCGAGGACCCGGTCTGGGACGATGCCTTCACCGAACACCCGCTCAAGATGCCCGCCACGCGGCACAGTCCGCTGCGCAAGATCTCCACGCCCGACGAAAAGCTGATCTGAAGGATTGAGCTCGCCCCCAGCCTCGCCCACTGCGTGTGGCTCGGACACCCCCTTCCGGGGGCAACCCCAGCGGCCCGGCGGAGCCGGTTCCGCGGGGTTTCGCGAATGGGCATCGCGTCGCTGGCCGGCTTGCTTCCAATCCCGCGCATTCCCATGCTTCCTCCCGTCATCTTCTCCCACGGCAACAGCTTCCCTGCGAGCACCTACCGGGTGATGCTCGACAGCCTGCGCAACCGCGGCTTCGACATCGACGCGATCGAGAAATTCGGCCATGACCCGAAATACCCGGTCACCGACAACTGGCCGCATCTCGTGCAGCAGCTGGCCGACTTCACGCGCGAGCGGACCAGGAAGCTGGGTGGCCCGGTCTTCCTCATCGGGCATTCGCTCGGGGGCTTCCTGAGCCTGATGTGCGCGGCGCGGCATCCCGAGCTCGCGCGCGGCGTGGTGCTGATCGACTCGCCGATCATCGGCGGCTGGCGTGCCGGCACCATCAACCTGATGAAGCGCACGCCGCTCATGAAGAGCGTCTCGCCCGGCGTGATCAGCCGCAAGCGCAAGAACACCTGGGAACACCGCGAAGCCGTGTTCGAGTACTTCCGCAGCAAGAAGGCCTTCGCGAAATGGGACGAGCGCGTGCTGCGCGACTACATCGAGCACGGCACCTTCGACGCCGAGGACGCACGCGCGCTCTGCTTCGACCGCGATGTCGAGACCGCGATCTACGACACCCTCCCGCACAACCTCGGCGCCCTGCTGCGCGCGCACCCGCTCAAATGCCCCGCCGCCTTCATCGGCGGCCGCCAGTCGGTCGAGATGCGCCGCGTGGGCATGGCGATGACCCAGCAGGTCACCAAGGGGCGCATCACGATGCTCGACGGCACGCACCTCTTCCCGATGGAGAAACCGATCGCCACCGCGGCGGCCGTCGAGGCCTCACTGCGGAACATGCTTCCCTGACGCTTGTGCCGGGGCGAGCCTATTCCGCCCAGACCACGAGTCCGCTCCACGCGGTCGCGAACACCAGGATGCCGAAGGCGATGCGATACCAAGCGAACGGGATGAAGTCGTGCGAGCTGATGTACCGCAGCAGCCAGCGCACGCAAAGCCAGGCGCTCACGAACGAGAACAAGAGGCCGACCAGGAACAGTGGAATGTCGGCCACCGACAGCATGGCCCGCTCCTTGTAGAGGCTGTAGACGCCCGCCCCGATCAGCGTCGGGATGGCGAGGAAGAAGGAGAAATCCGTCGCTGCCTTGCGCGACAGCCCGAGCAGCATGCCGCCGATGATGGTCGCGCCGCTGCGGCTGGTGCCCGGGATCATCGCAAGGCACTGCACGAGGCCGACCTTGAGCGCGTCCCACGGCGTCATGTCATCCACGTGCTCGATGCGCACCGAGCCCGGCGGCCGCTTCTCGGCCCAGAGGATGATGAAGCCGCCGATGATGAAGGTGCTCGCCACCACGACCGGGATGAACAGGTGCGCCTTGATCGCCTTGCCGAACAAGAGGCCCAGCACCACGGCCGGCAGGAAGGCGATCAGCACATTGAGCGCGAAGCGCCGCGCCTTGGGCTGGCGCGGCAGCGCGACGACGGTCGAATGGATCTTCTGCCAGTAGACCAGGATGACCGCGAAGATCGCGCCGGTCTGGATCGCGATGTCGAAGACCTTCGCCTTGTCGTCATCGAAGCCGAGCAGCGAGCCCGCGAGGATGAGGTGGCCGGTCGACGAGATGGGAAGAAATTCGGTCAGCCCCTCGACGATGCCCATGACGGCGGCCTTGACCAGCAAAACGATATCCACGCGCGCTCCTTGAAAGAGCGGTGATTATCGCGATCGTAGAAGTCAGGTGTCGCTCACATCAGCACCGCGCCCGCAACGCCCGCACCGCGCTGTCCACGGTGGTCATCACGGGCAGCCCCGATGCATCCTCGCAGGCGGCCCGTGCGCGCGCCATGCTGAACTGGGCCAGCGCGATGCGCGCGCAGCCGCGTTCCTTCAAGGCCCTGGCCTGCGCGGCGATCAGCTCGTCGTGCCGCTGCAGGTCGCCGCGGTTCAGCGCCTCCATCGCGCCGGCGGCAAGCGCCGTCACGAGTTCCACGCTGTGCGGGAATTCCGGCGGCATCGAATCCAGCGTCGGCTGAAAAGTGGCGATCAGCCCGAGCCTGCCCGTTCCCGCCGCAGCCTCCGCCACCATCGCCTCGTTGGGCTTGAGGACCGGGATTCCGGCATGCCGCCGCGCGACCGCCTCGATGCACGATCCGAAGGCCGAGCAGGTGAACAGGATGCCGTTCGCACCGGTATCGACTGCGTATTGCGCCAGCCGCTGGAAGCGCTCGTGCATCGCCTCGTCGAGGCCCCGTCCGCCGCGCGCGAGATCGGCCGAGAGGCTGTCGTCCAGCAGGTTCATGCGCACGGCTTCAGGCCAATCGCGCGCGAAGGCTTCGTTGATCGGCGCGACGGAGTGGCCAAGGGCGTGGATCAGGGCAATGCGGGTCATGGCTGCGGCTCAGATGCCCTTGGACGAGGGGTTGGCGAAGGCGTCCTTGGTCTCGGCATTGAGCGGGTAGTTGATGTTGATGTTCTTCGGCGGGATCGGCGACATGAACCAGCGCTTGTACAGCTTTTCCATCTCGCCCGTCTTCATCATCTCGCCCACCACCCGGTCCACCAGCGCCTTGAACGCCGGGTCGTCCTTGCGGAACATGAGCGACTGGTTCTCGGTGCGCAGGCTCTCGCCGGTGATGACGAAGTCCTTCGGATTGCGCGCGTTGGCGATCTGCCCGGCCAGCAGGATGTCGTCGAGCCCGAAAGCCTGGGCACGGCCGGACTCCACCAGCAGGAAGGATTCGGTGTGGTCCTTGCCGGCCACGTTGTTGACCTCGAGGTTGCGGCCTTTGTCGGCTTCGCGCAGCAGGCGGAACGAGGTGGTGCCGGTGGTGGTCGCGACCGTCTTGCCCTGCAGGTCCGCGATGCTGCGGATGCCGGAATCGGCCTTCACCAGCATCCGCACGTTGTAGCGGAAGATGTCCGGCGAGAACGCCACCTGCTTCTGCCGCTCGACGAGGTTCGTGGTCGAGCCGCATTCGATGTCGACGGTGCCGTTGCTCACCAGGGGGATCCTGTTGGCCGAGGTCACGGCCTGATAGAGCAGCTCCACGCTCGGCATCTTGAGCTCGGTCCTGATCGCATCGACGATGCGATGGCAGATGTCGATGCTGTAGCCGATGGGCTTGAGGTTCGCATCGAGGTAGGAGAAGCCGAACGAGGACTCGCGATAGCCGATGGTGATGGCGCCGCTGGCCTTGACCTTGGCCAGCGTGCCGGCGTCCTGGGCATGGACGGCGGCAAGCGGCATGAACGAACAGGCGGCCGCGATGGCGGCGGCAGCAAGAATGGATGGACGAGCACGGGCCACGGCGATCTCCTCGGTACGGGTTGGAAGAAAGGAAAAAGGGAAAAGCCCGGCGCGGTCAGGGCGCCGGCGTCGCGCCGACGGCGCTCGTGACCGTGTCGATCGCGGACGCAAGGCGCCTCGCGATCTCCCGCAGGTCCTCCCGGCTCGCGATGAAGGGCGGCGCGAGCAGCACGTGATCGCCCTGCCTGCCGTCGACCGTGCCGCCGAAGGGATAGCACAGAAGGCCCTCCTGGACCATCGCCGCCTTCTTGATCTGCGCGTGCAGCTTCAGCGCCGGTGCGAACGGCGTCTTGCGGGCCCGGTCGGCCACCAGCTCGATGCCCCAGAAAAAGCCCCGGCCGCGAATGTCCCCCACGTTCGGATGCGCTCCGAGCGCCTCGCGCAGCATCGCGCCGAAGGCCTCGCCGTCGCCCTGCACCTTCGCGAGCAGGCCGTCGCGATGAATCACCCGCTGCACCGCCAGGGCCGCCGCGCAGGCCACCGGGTGCCCGAGGTAGGTGTGGCCGTGCTGGAAGAAGCCGCTGCCCTCGGACATCGCATCGACGATCTTCTTCTGCGCCAGGACGGCGCCGATGGGCTGGTAGCCGCCGCCGAGCCCCTTGGCGATGGTGACCAGATCGGGCACCACGCCCTCCTGCTCGCAGGCGTGCAGCGTGCCGGTGCGGCCCATGCCGCACATCACCTCGTCGAGGATCAGCAGCACGCCGTAGCGGTCGCAGACCTCGCGCACCGCCTTGAAATAGCCCGGCACCGGCGTCAGCACGCCGGCGGTCGCACCGCCGACCGTCTCGGCGACGAAGGCGATCACGCGGTCGGCGCCCTGCGCGAGGATCGCTTCCTCCAGCTCGGCCGCGAGGCGCAGGCCGTACTGCTCGGCCGTTTCGTCCTGGCGCTGCTCACGGTAGGGGTAGCACGGCGAGACGTGGGTCGCCGGCACCAGGATGGGCGCGAACGGCTCGCGCCGCCAGGCATTGCCGCCGACCGCCAGTGCGCCCAGCGTGTTGCCGTGGTAGCTCTGCCGGCGCGCGATGAAATGGGTGCGCTGCGGCTGCCCGATCTCGACGAAATACTGCCGCGCCATCTTGAGCGCCGACTCGACGGCCTCGGAACCGCCACTGACGAGGTAGACGTGGCTCATGCCGGCCGGCGCGGTGCGGATCAGTTCGTCGGCCAGCTCCTCCGCCACCTCGGTGGTGAAGAAGCTCGTATGCGCATAGGCGATCTTGTCGATCTGCGCATGCATCGCGGCCATCACGTCCGGATGGGCGTGCCCCAGCGAGGAAACCGCGGCGCCGCCCGACGCATCGAGGTATTCGCGGCCGGCGGCATCGCGGATGGTCATGCCCCTGGCGGATGCGGCGACCGGCGGCGTCTGGCGAAGGTGGCGATGGAAGACGTGCGTCATGGGAGGGCTTTCCGAATCTGGAACCAATGTATTGGGCGGATTATTGGATGGAACATTTGTTCCGTCAACACCCGCTTGGAACACGCCTGTTTCATCCGGTACATTCGTTCCGACGAAAGGAAAGCCATGGGTGTCAAGGACGATCTCCGGGAACGCTATGCGGGCCTCAGCCCGGCGCTGCAACAGATCGCGAAATACGTGCTCGACCATCCCAACGAGGTCGTGACCCATTCGATGCGCACGGTCGGCACGCGCTCCGGCGCAACGCCCGCCACCCTGGTGCGCTTCGCGCAGACCCTGGGCTTCGCAGGCTGGCCGCAGTTGAAGGAGGCGGTGGCCGCGGACCTGGGCCTCGCCCCCGAGGCCTACGGAGAACGCGCCCGGACACTCGTCGGCCGCGCGAGCGACCAGACGCTGGTCGGCGAGATGTTCAAGGTGCACCGGCTCAACCTCGAATCCACCGAGCGCATGAGCGCGCCCTCCCTCCAGCGCGCCTGCGAACTGCTCGAGAAGGCGGGCACCGTGCACGCCGCCGGATTCAGGGCCTGCTTTCCGGTCGCGTTCTCGTTCGTCTACATCTATCGCCTCTTCCGCGCCAGCGTCCAGCTCATCGACGGCCAGGGCGGCTCGCTCGAAATGCAGCAGCGCGCCATGGTCAAAGGCGACGCGCTCATGGTGGCCAGCTTCGCGCCCTACTCCCGCGAGGCGCTGCAGGTCGCCCAGGCCGCCAAGGCCAGCGGCTGCAAGGTGCTCGCGCTGACCGACAGCGCCGCCTCGCCGCTGTCGCTGCTGGCGGACGAGACCCTGCTGTTCGCCATCCGCAGCCCGTCGTTCTTTCCGTCGATCGCGGCCGCTCTCGCGCTGACCGAGGCGCTGCTCGAACTGCTGGCAAGCCGCGCCGGCAAGCCGGTCGTGAAGCGCATCCACCAGGCCGAAGCCCAGTTGTTCGAGACCGGCGCCTACCTGCAGCCACCCCCGCTGCGGGGCGGCTGAGCGCCGCTATGGCTTCGATGTATTGACAGCCTGCTCGGTCTTCTCCATCCAGTCGGCATGCCAGCCGCCGCCGAGCGACTGGATCAGCGCCACCGCCGAGGTCTGGCGGGCCACCTGCACCTGCAGCAAGGTGCGCCGCGCGTTGAGCGCCGAGACCTGCGCCACCACGACGCTGGTGTAGTCGATGGTGCCCGCGCGGTAGCGGTTGAGGAACTGCTCCTCGGTGCGGTCCGCCGCGGCCGAGGCCTGGCGGCGCATGGTTTCCTGCTCGGCCAGGCTGGCACCGGCAGTGAGCTGGTCCTCGACGTTCTGGAACGCGGTCAGCACGGTCTGCCGATAGCGCGCGACGGAGGCTTCGTGGCTCGCCTTGGCGGCATCGACGCTGGCGCCGATCGCGCCGGCGTCGAACACCACCTGCGCCACCGACAGGCCCAGCGACCAGAGCGTGTTCGAGGCGTTGAAGAGGTCGCCCACGCGCGTCGCGCTGCTGCTGACCGCGCCGCTGAGCGTGAAGCTCGGGTAGTAGGCCGAGCGCGCGATGCCGATCTGCGCGTTGGCGACGGCCACTTCGCGTTCGGCGGCCGCGATGTCGGGGCGGCGCTGCAGGAGCAGCGTCGGCACGCCCGACGGGATGCCGGGCACCACCGGCTTCCAGTCGGCGGCGGGCAGCGAGAACTCGGCCGGCGCCGCGCCGATCAGCACCGCGATCGCGTGCTCCAGCGTGTCGCGCGTGCGCTTGAGCGCGACGCGCTCGGCCTGCGTGGTGACCAGCAGCGTTTCCGCCTGCAGCACGTCGCTCTGCGCGGCGATGGCGGCCTGGTAGCGGTTGCGCGTGATCTGCAGGCTGCGCTCGTAGCCTTCGAGCGTGGTGTCGAGGATGCGCAGTTCGGCATCGGCCTCGCGCAGCGAGAAGTAGTCGGTCGCAAGGTCGCCGATGGCGGACAGGCGTGCCAGCGCCAGATCGGCCTCGCTGGCCTGCGCGTTGGCCTGCGCGCTGTCGACCGCCTTGCGCAGCCGGCCCCAGACGTCGGGCGCCCAGTCGGCGTTGAGCGAAGCGGCCATGGCGTTCGACGGCGAGGTGTTGCGCGCGCCGCTGCGGCGCGCGCTGCCGTCCACCGTGACGCTCGGGAACAGCGCCGCCCGCTGGCCGCGCACCAGCGCCTGCGCCTGTGCATAGCTGGCGACGGCGGCCGCGACGTTCTGGTTCGACACCTGCACGTGCGAGGCGAGCTCGTCGAGGGTCGGGTCGCCGAAGAGCTTCCACCACTCGCCGCGGTCCAGCGCATCCGCGGGCGCGGCGGGCAGCCAGCCTTCGGCGGCCGGCGCGGACTTCCATGCGGCCGGGCTCGGCGCTTCCGGCCGGACGTATTCAGGGCCCACCGCGCATCCGGCCAGCACCGCGGCCAAAGCCAGGGCCATGGCCGTGCGCGCAAGCGCTCGCGGGCGGTTGCGGTAGGTCGATCGATTCGAAGCACTCATGATGTCAGTTTCCGTCGGCCGCGCGGCTCAGCCTTCTTTCGTTGCGGCTGCGGCGGCGCAGCTTGTCCAGCAGCACATAGACGACCGGCGTCGTCAGGAGCGTCAGCAACTGGCTCGCGATCAGCCCGCCGATGATCGCGACGCCCAGCGGCTGGCGCAGCTCGGCGCCCAGCCCGAAGCCGATCGCGAGCGGCAGCGCGCCCAGCGCGGCGGCCAGCGTGGTCATCAGGATCGGACGGAAGCGCAGCAGGCAGGCCTCGCGCACCGCCTGCACCGCGGTCAGGCCGCGCGCACGCTCGGCTTCGAGCGCGAAGTCGATGATCAGGATCGCGTTCTTCTTCACGATGCCGATCAGCAGGAACACGCCGATCAGCGCGATGATGGAGAACTCCATGCGGAACAGCAGCAGCGCCAGCACCGCGCCCACCCCGGCCGAAGGCAGCGTGGTCAGCACCGTGATCGGATGCACGAGGCTCTCGTAGAGCACGCCCAGCACGATGTAGATCACCACCAGCGCCGCGACGATCAGGAACCACTGCTGCCCCTGCGACTGCTGCGCCGCGAGCGCCGTGCCCTGGAAGCTGCCGCGCACGTTGACCGGCATCGCGATGTCGGCCTCGGCCTGCGCGACGGCGCGCTTGGCGTCGCTCAGGCTCACGCCGTCGGCGAGGCTGAACGAAACGGTGCTGGCCAGCTCGGTGTCCTGGTGGTCGATCGAGGTAGGCACCGCGCGCTCGCTGAACTTGGCGAAGGCCGACAGCGGCACCATCAGCGTGGTGTCGGTCGCGATCTGCTGCCCCGTGGACGCGGTGCGCGACGAGGGGTTGGCCGACACGAGGGTCGAGGTGCCGGTGGTGGCGTCCTTGTTGTCCTCGACCGAGCTGACGACCGTCGCGCCGCTCGCGTTGGTGGTGGCGGACAAGGTCGAGGGCACGTAGAGGTCCCGCAGCACGATCGGCGAACGCTGGAAGCGCGGCGCCCACTCCATGATCACCGAGTACTGGTTGAGCTCGTCGTAGATGGTCGCGACCGAGCGCTGGCCATAGGCGTTGTAGAGCGCGGCGTCCACGGCGCTCGAGCTGACGCCCAGGCGCGCAGCCGCGTCGCGGTCGACGTCGACGAAGGTCTCGACCCCGTTGTCCGCGTCGTCGCTGTCGACGTCGGTCAGCGCGCTCTCCTGCCGCAGCCGGTCGGCGAGCTTGGTCGACCAGGCGCGCAGGTCGCCGAGGTTGTCGCTCTTGAGCGTGTACTGGTAGGTCGAATTGCTCGCCCGCCCGCCCATGCGCAGGTCCTGCACCGGGAAGAGGAACACGCGCAGCCCGGTGAGCTGGTTGAGCTGCGGGCGAAGCCGGTCGATCACGGCCTGCGTGCGGTCGGTGCGCTCGGACACCGGCTTGAGATTGACGAACATGAAGCCGCCGCCGGCCCGTCCGCCGCCCGAGAAGCCGACGACGGTATCGACCGCCGGGTCCTTGCGGATGATGTCCACCGCCTGCTTGAGCTTCTCGGCGACCGCGCCCGACGAGAGGCTCTGGTCGGTGCGCATGCCGGCATTGAGCTGCCCGTTGTCCTGCTGCGGGAAGTAGCCCTTGGGAATCGCGTTGAAGAGATAGACGTTGAGCGCGATCACCGCGAGCAGCACCGCGATCACGACGCCCTTGCTCGCGAGCGCCCAGTCGAGGCTGTGGGCGTAGGCGACCAGCGTGCGGTTCCACGCGCTCTCGGTGATGCGGATGAGGAAGCTGCGCACCCTGCCGGGCGTCCTGCCGCCCTCTTCCGCCTCGCTGCGCAGCAGCATGGCGCACAGCATCGGCGTGGTGGTGAGCGAGATCACGAGCGAGATCAGCACCGAGACCGACAGCGTGACCGCGAACTCGCGGAACAGCCGGCCCACCTGTCCGCCCATGAAGAGCAGCGGGATGAACACCGCCACCAGCGACAGGCTGATCGACAGCACCGTGAAGCCGACTTCGCGCGCACCGCGCAACGCGGCCTCCATGCGGTTCATGCCGGCCTCGACGTGGCGCATGGTGTTCTCCAGCACCACGATCGCGTCGTCCACCACGAAGCCGGTGGCCACCGTGAGCGCCATCAGGCTCAGGTTGTTGAGGCTGTAGCCCAGCAGGTACATCACGCCGAAGGTGCCGAGCAGCGACACCACGGTCGCCACCGCCGGCACGATGGTCGCGCGCGCCTTGCGCAGGAACAGGCCCACCACCAGCACCACCAGCGCGACGGAAATCATCAGCGTGGTCTCGATCTCGCGCAGCGAGGCGCGGATCGAGTTGGTGCGGTCCGAGGCGACCTCGATGTTGATGTCCTGCGGCAACTGCGCGCGCAGCTCGGGCATCAGGTTGCGCACGCTGTCCACGGTCTCGATGATGTTCGCGCCGGGCGACTGCGTGACCAGCACGACCACCGCCGGCTCGCCGTTGAAAAGGCCCAAGGTGCGCGTGTTCTCGACGCTGTCGATCACCCGCGCCACGTCGCCGAGGCGCACCGCGGCGTTGTTGCGCCATGCGATCACCAGATCGCGGTAGTCGGCCGCATGCCGGCCCGGCGCGGGCGTGTAGATCTGCAGCTTGCGGTCGGCGCTTTCGATCGCGCCCTTGGGCCGGTTGGCGTTGTTGGCCTGGATCGCGGCGCGCACGTCCTCGGTGCTGATGCCGAACTTGTTGAGGGCGAAGGGCTCCAGCTCCACCCGCACCGCCGGCAGTGACCCGCCGCCGATCTCGACTTCGCCCACGCCTTCCACCTGCGAGAGGCGCTGGCTCACGATGTTCGAGACTTCCTCGTAGATCTGGCCCGGGGTACGCGTCTTCGAGGTGAGCGCGAGGATCATGACCGGCGCCGACGCCGGATTGCGCTTGCGGTACGTGGGATTGGTGCGCAGCGTCGCCGGAAGATCGATTCGGGCGGCATTGATCGCGGCCTGCACTTCGCGCGCCGCGCTGTCGATGTTGCGGGAGAGGTCGAACTGCAGCGTGATGCGCGCCGAACCCTGGGAACTCGTGGACGTGAGCTCGTTCACGCCCGGGATGATGCCGAGCCTGCGCTCCAGCGGCGTCGCGACGCTGGAGGCCATCGTGTCGGGGCTTGCGCCGGCGAGGCTGGCCTGCACCGAGATGGTCGGGTAGTCGACCTGCGGCAGCGGCGACACGGGCAGCACCAGGAAGCCGATGATGCCCGCCAGCGCGATGCCGATGGTCAAGAGGACCGTGGCGACCGGGCGTTGGACGAATGGCCTGGAGAGGTTCATGTCCGGCCCCGCCTCACGCCGTCACTCCGCCGTCGTCGGTGCCGCCCTTGCGGCCGCCGCCCAGCCGGCGGCCCATGCGGTCGAAGGCCAGGTAGATCACCGGCGTCGTGAAGAGCGTCAGCACCTGGCTCACCACCAGCCCGCCGAAGATCGCGAGGCCCAGCGGCCGGCGCAGCTCGGCGCCTTCGCCCCAGCCGAACATCAGCGGCAGCGCCGCGAAGAGGGCCGCCAGCGTCGTCATCAGGATCGGTCGGAAGCGCAGCAGCGCGGCCTGGTGGATCGCCTCCTGCGGCGACTTGCCCTGATGCCGCTCGGCATCGATGGCGAAGTCGATCATCATGATCGCGTTCTTCTTCACGATGCCGATCAGGAGGATGATGCCGATGATCCCGATCACGCCGAGGTCGTTGCCGGTCATCATGAGCGCGAGCAGCGCACCCACGCCGGCCGACGGCAAGGTCGAGAGGATCGTCAGCGGATGGATGTAGCTCTCGTAGAGCACGCCCAGCACGATGTACACGCACACCACCGCCGCGAGGATCAGCCAGAGCTGGTTGGTGAGCGACTTCTCGTAGGCCCCCGCCGCGCCGAGGAAGGTCATGCTCAGGCTGCCGGGCATGCCGATCTCCTTGGCCGCCGCGCGGATCGCCGCGACCGATTTGCCGAGCGCGACGTCCGGCGCGGTGTCGAAGCCGATGGTCGCCGCCGGGTACTGCGCCACGCGCGTGACCTGCAGCGGCGCGGACTGCTCGCGTACCGTCGCGAGCGACGACAGCGGCGTCGCCGTGCCCGAGCCGGTGCGCAACTGCAGGTTGCCGAGCGCTTCGGGCGAAGACAGCGGCTCGCGCTGCGCCTCGAGGATCACGCGGTACTGGTCGGTCTCGGTGAAGATGGTCGAGACGATGCGCTGGCCGAAGGCGCTGTAGAGCGCGTCGTCCACGGAACTCGCGGTGACGGACAGCCGCGATGCGGTGTTGCGGTCGACGTCCACGTAGGCGGCCAGACCCTGCGCGCCTGCATCGGTGGTCGGGTTGCGCACCAGCGGCTCGCTGCGCAGGCGCTCGACCAGCTTGCGCGCCCAGGTCTCCACCGTGGCCGTGTCCACGCCTTCGAGCGAGACGCGGAATTCGGTCGGCCCGGTCTCGGCGTCGATGGTCAGGTCCTGCGTCGGCTGCAGGTAGAGCGTGACACCGGCCGCGTTGGCGCGCACCCGCTCGCGCAGGCGCTGCATCACATCGGCCTGCGCGTCGTGGCCCTTGCGCAGGTTGATGAGCATGCTGCCGATGTTCAGCGCGGTGTTGTTGGCGGCGTCGACGCCGACCACCGAGCTCAGGCTCTGCACGTCCGGATCGGCCAGGATCGCGTTCGCGGCGGACTGCTGCAGATCGGCCATGCGCGCGTACGAGACTTCCTGCGCTGCCTCGACGCGGGCCTTGAGCTGGCCGGTGTCCTGCGTCGGGAACAGGCCCTTCGGAATGAAGACATAGAGCAGCACCGTGAGCGCCAGCGTCAGCAACGCCACGACGAGCGTGAGCGGCTGATGGCGGAACACCCATTTCAGCCATGCGTCGTAGCGCGCGATCACGCGCTCGAAGAAGCGCTGCACGCTGGCACCGAAACGGCCGCCCTCTTCCGATGCCGGCCTGAGCCAGCGCGCCGACATCATCGGCACCAGCGTCAGCGACACCACCGCCGAGATCAGGATCGTGATCGCCAGGGTCACCGCGAACTCGCGGAACAGCCGCCCGACCACGTCGCCCATGAACAGGAGAGGAATCAGCACCGCGATCAGCGACACCGTCAGCGAAATGATGGTGAAGCCGATCTGCGTCGCACCCTTGAGCGCCGCCTGGAACGGCGGCTCGCCCTCCTCGAGATAGCGGGCGATGTTCTCGATCATCACGATCGCGTCGTCCACCACGAAGCCGGTCGCGATGGTGAGCGCCATCAGGCTCAGGTTGTTGAGGCTGTAGCCCAGCAAGTACATGAGCCCGAAGGTGCCGATCAGCGAGATCGGCACCGCGACGCTGGCGATGACCGTCGCACGCAGGCTGTGCAGGAACAGGAAGATCACCAGCACCACCAGCACCACCGCGAGCACGAGTTCGAGCTGGACATGGCTCACCGATGCGCGGATGCCGGTGGTGCGATCGCTCAGCACCTCGACCCGGACCGCGCCGGGCAGCGAGGCTTCGAGCTCGGGCAGCTGCTTCTTGATGGCATCGACCGTGCCGATCACGTTCGCGCCGGGCTGGCGCTGCACGTTGAGGATGATCGCCGGGTACGGCCTGGCCTCGCCGTCACCCGCCTTCTCGCCCAGGCGCACCGCCGCCCACGCGCCGAGCTGGGTGTTCTCGGCGCCGTCGATCACGCGGGCCACGTCCGTCAGGCGCACCGGCGCCCCGTTCTTCCAGGCCACGATCAGGTTCTTGTAGTCGGCCGCCGTCACGAGCTGGTCGTTGGCGTTGATGGTGTAGGCGCGCTTCGGGCCGTCGAAGCTGCCCTTGGCGCTGTTGGAATTGGCCGCTGCGATCGCCAGCCGCAGCGTGTCGAGCCCGATGCCCACCGACGCCAGCGCGTTGGTGTTGGCCTGGATGCGCACCGCCGGCCGCTGGCCGCCCGAGAGCGTGACCAGGCCCACGCCGCCGACCTGGCTGATCTTCTGCGCCAGCCGCGTGTTCACGAGGTTCTGCACCTCGGTGAGCCGCATCGTGTCCGAACTGACGGCCAGCGTGAGGATCGGCGCATCGGCCGGATTGACCTTGGCGTAGACCGGCGGCGCGGGCAGATCGGCCGGCAGCAGCGACGCACCCGCGTTGATCGAAGCCTGCACCTGCTGCTCGGCGACGTCCAGCGTCTGGTCGAGCGCGAACTGCAACGTGACGATCGACACACCGGTCGCGCTGGTCGAGCTCATGCGATCGAGGCCGGCCATCTGGCCGAACTGGCGCTCCAGCGGCGCCGTGACGGTGCGGCTCATGACCTCCGGGCTCGCGCCCGGGTAGAGCGTCTGCACCTGGATGGTCGGGTAGTCGACCTGCGGCAAGGCGGCCAGCGGCAGGAACCGGAAGCCGACCAGGCCCGCGAGGACGATCGCGAGCATCAGCAGCGCGGTCGCGACCGGCCGCTCGATGAAGACGCGCGAAGGACTCATCTTCTTTCCTGTCCCTTACTGCGGCGGCGGCGGACGCTGGCGGCGGCCCTGTTGCTGTGCATCGCCGCGCTGTCCGCGCTGGCCGTTCGCGCCCTGGTGCGGCGCCGCGGGCTTGTCGCCCTGCAGGGTCACGCGCGCGCCGTCCTTGAGGCGGTCGCCGCCCTCGGTGACGACGAGCTCGCCCTCCTTCACGCCGTCGTTGATCGCCACCAGATCGACCGTCGCCTCGCCGCGCTTGACCGGACGCATCGAGACCGTGCGGTCCTCGTTGATCACGTACACGAAGCTGCCGTTGGGCCCGGTGCGCACCGCGGTGACGGGCACCACCACGGCGCTGATGGTGCGCAGCGTCATCTGGATGTTGACGAACTGGCTCGGGAACAGCGGCGCCCCCTGGTTCGCGAAGCGCGCCTTGGCCTTCACGGTGCCGGTTGTGGTGTCGACGATGTTGTCGAGCGTCGAGAAGGTGCCGGTGTCGAGCACCGAGCTGCGCACGCGGTCCAGCGCCTTCACGTGCAGCTCTTCGCCCTTGGCGAATTGCGCCTGGATGTCGGGCACGCGGTCCTGCGGCACCGCGAACTGCACGTCGATCGGGTTCATCTGCGTGATGACCGCGATGCCGGTGGTCGCATTGGCGGTCACGGTGTTGCCCGGATCGACCGTGCGCAGCCCGATGCGGCCGGCCACCGGCGCAGTGATCCGGGTGTAGTCGAGGTTGAGCTTGGCCGCGGCCTCGGCGGCGCGGTCGGTGATCACCGTGCCTTCGAGCTGCTTGACCAGCGCGGCCTGGGTGTCGACGTCCTGCCGCGCGATCGAGTCCTGCCCGAGCAGCGTACGGTAGCGCGCCAGCGTGACGCGCGCGGCTTCGAGCTGCGCCTCGTCGCGCACCCGCGTGCCCTGGGCCTGCGCCAGCGCCTGCTCGTAGGGACGCGGATCGATGCGCGCGAGCAACTGGCCCTTGGTGACCGCCTGGCCCTCGGTATAGAGCACCTCGGTCAGCACGCCGCCGACCTGCGGCCTGAGCGTGATCGTCGCCAGCGGCGTCACGGTGCCGAGGGCGTCGATGAGGATCGGGAGATCCGTCCGCTGCGCCGACGCATGGCCCACCGTCTGGCTGATGCCGCCGGCGCCGAAACCGGGCCCGCCCGCCGGTTGGGCGGAGCGCTTGATCAGATACCACGCGCCGACGGCCAGGCCCGCCACCAGGACCAGCGCCAGCACGGCGCCCAGCCAGCGCCGTCCACGCGACGGGGGCCGAGGTTCGGGATGGATGGGAAGGGTGGGCTCGGCGTTGGATGACGACATTGTTGGAGCAGGCTTTCGACGTATGCCTCTGAGTGGAGCGCGGAATCGTAGCTTCCAGTTCTTACCGACCGTAAAGCCTCGGTAAAGCCCGGGTTGCTGTTCTGCATCTGGCGACAGCGAACTGCAACTGGCGACGCCGGGATGCAGTTCGTCGCATCGCCGTGGCAGGCGGGGCGGGCCGCCGGCACAGTCCGGGCCATCGATCCAGGAACCCCTCCCATTTTTCTCCCAACCCTCACGGAGCACACCATGCTGATGCAGATCCTTCTTCAAACCCCCAAGTGGGTCTTCGGCCTCTTCGCCCTGCTGCTGTGGCTCGGCGCACGCCAGCTCGTCGCCACCAGCCTCGGCATGACCCGCATGACGCTGATGCCGGTCGTGATGGGCGGCCTGTCGATCTTCGGCGTCGCGTCGGCCTTCGGCGACTCGATCGTGTCGCTGCTGGCCTGGGCAGCCATGGTCTTCGCGACCATCGCGGTAGCGCTGCAACGCAGGCTGCCCGCGGGTACGCGCTACGACGCGGCGGCGCGCCGCTTCCACATCGCGGGAACCGCGGTGCCGCTCGTGCTCATGATGGGCATCTTCTTCACCAAGTACATCGTCGGCGTGCTGATGGCGATCCATCCGGAATACGGTCACCAGGCGCTCTTTTGCATCGGCATCAGCGCGCTCTACGGTACTTTCACCGGTGTCTTCGTCGGCCGCGCAATCCGGCTGTGGCGCCTGGCGATGCGCACCGATGCCGCCGCGGTCGCCGCCTGAAAACCCTTGAGGAGAACCACCATGACAAGCGACGACATCGACCGCCTGGCCCGCAAGCGCGCGAAAGCCAAGATGGGCTGGTTCATCCACGCAGCCATCTACGCGATCGTCAATCTCGGGCTGATCGCCCTGTCGGTGGCGACCGGTCGAGCCTGGGCCGTCTTCCCGCTGCTGGGCTGGGGCGTCGGCCTGCTGGCCCATGGGATATCGGTCTGGATGCTGCCGCCGGGCGGCACGCTGCTCGCGCGGATGGTCGAGCGCGAACGCGCCAGGCTGGCCGGCGGCAGCAAGGGAGACCCGTGGTGAAGGCCGGCGCGAGACGCCTTCTGGCGCTGGCGCTGATCGGCTTCCTGGGCCGCGCCGCGTTGGCTGCCACCGGTGTGACGGTGCTGCCGGCGCCGCCGGACACCGGCCCCGTCACGGTGTTCTACCCGACGGCTGCCGCGCCAGGCCGCTTCGTCCGCGGCCCCTTCTCCTTCGATCTGGCCGCCGATGCCGTCCCGCTGCATGGCAACGGCCGCCTGATCGTCATGTCGCACGGCTCCGGCGGCTCGCCCTGGCCGCAGGCCGACCTGGCGATCGCGCTGGTGGACGCCGGCTTCACCGTCGCCATGCCGGAGCACGCGGGCGACAACTACCGCGACATGAGCGACGTCGGCCCGGCCACCTGGCGCCACCGTCCCAAAGAGGTGTCAGAGGCCATCGATGCGATGGCCGCCGACGCGCGCTTCGCGCCGCTGCTCGACTTCAAGCATGTCGGCGTCTACGGCATGTCGGCCGGCGGCCTCACCGCGCTGACCCTGGCCGGCGCGCGCTGGTCGCCCGCCTTGCTGAACGCCCATTGCCAGGCCCATCTGGCGCAAGACTTCCCGACCTGCGTGGGACTGGCAAGCTCGCTCACGGGCAGCATGCTGGACGGCTTGCGCCTGGCGGTCGCCCGCCGCGTGCTCGATTGGAAACTGGGCAACCAGACCACCCTTGAATCCTGGGCCGATCCGAGGATCACGGCCGCAGTCGCGGCTGTGCCCATGGCCGCTCCGGTGGAGATGGCCTCGCTGGCCAAGCCGCGGATCCCCCTCGGACTGGTGCGCGCGGGCCAGGACGACTGGCTCGCCCCGCAATGGCACATCGACGCGGTGCGCGCGGCCTGTGCCACAAACTGCACGCTGGTCGCCGACATGCCTGCCGCGGGCCACGGGTCGATCCTGTCGCCGCAGCCGCCCGACCTGCCTGCCCGCGCGGCCCGGCTGCTGAGCGACCCGCCGGGCTTCGACCGGGCGAGCCTGCCCGCCGTCTACCACGCCATCGCCCGCTTCTTCGTCCAGAATCTGGCGCCATGAAGATTCACTGGCTCAGCGCCGGCCGGCATTACCTGCAAGTCATCGCGTTCTGCTGCGTGGTGGCGGTGCTGACCACCGCCATCTGGCCGAACAAGACCTACCTGATGCAGGTCGGCTATGCCCTGTCGGTGGGCACCGTCGTCTGGGCCGTGATCGAGTTCGGGCGCTATCTCGTCGATGAGCGCAACTGCCATACCGACAGCAGCGGCGGCCATGGCTGGCCGAAGGGCTGGCGCGGCGTGCTGCTGACGGCCGTGGGCATCGGCTGCGGCTTCCTGGTCGGCGACCGCGTGGGCGATTTCCTGTTCAGCTATCGCAATGTCTCGTCGCCGCGCGACAACACCATCAGCCTGGTGATCACGATCGTCACCAGCGCCGCGGCGAGCTTCTACTTCCATGCGCGCGGCAGGGCCGCCGCGCTGACCGCCAAGATCGCCACCGCCGAGCGCGATGCCGGCGAAGCCAGGCTCAAGTTGCTCGAGGCCCAGCTCGAGCCGCACATGCTGTTCAACACGCTGGCCAACCTGCGCGTGCTGATCGCGGTCGACCCGCCGCGCGCCATCGAGATGCTCGATCACCTGAACGACTACCTGCGGGTCACCCTCGCAGGCTCGCGCGCCACCTCGCATCCGCTGGCCTCCGAATTCGACCGGCTGCGCGACTACCTCGAGCTGATGTCGGTGCGCATGGGGCCTCGCCTGCGTTACTCGCTCGACCTTCCGGATTCGCTGCGCGGCCAGCCCTTTCCGTCCCTGCTCCTGCAGCCCCTGGTGGAGAACAGCATTCGCCACGGACTGGAGCCGAAGGTCGAGGGCGGCGACATCTCGGTGCGCGCACGGCGCGAAGACCGTGCCGAGGACGGCGTCTCACGGATCTGCATCGAAGTTCGCGACACCGGCGTCGGCCTGGTCTCGGCGCCGGCGTCGAACCATGAAGGCTTCGGCATCGAGCAGGTGCGCGAACGCCTGGTCACGACCTACGGCGCACGCGGCGGCCTGACGCTGCAGGGAGCGCCCGGCGGCGGCGCGATCGCAACAGTCACATTTCCAGCATGACCCGAATGAGAGTCACAGCCCTGATCGCCGAAGACGAGCCCCTGCTCGCGCAAGCTCTGCGCGCCGAACTGGCTGCGGCCTGGCCCGAACTGGAACTGGTGGCGTGTGTCGGAGACGGACGAAGCGCAGTGCGCGAGGCGCTCGAACAGCTTCCGCAAGTGCTCTTCCTCGACATCCGCATGCCGGGTCTCGATGGCTTGGGCGTGGCCGCCGAGTTGGCCGATGCATGGCCGGTCGACGAGGCGCCCATGCCGCAGCTCGTCTTCGTCACCGCCTACGACGAATACGCGGCGCGCGCCTTCGATGCAGAGGCGATCGACTACGTGCTCAAGCCCATCCAGTCCGACCGGCTGCGCCGCACCATCAGCCGGGTGCGCGCGGCGCTGGAACTGCGTTCATCGTCGCCCGCGCCGCTGGACGATGTGCTCGCCGGCACCCTCGCCCAGTGGCGAAAGGCGCTCGGGGCTGCAGAATCCGCACCCGGCGCTGCCGCACCGCTGAAGCTGATTCCTGCGAGCGAAGCCGGGTCGTCAGGCAACACCATCCGGATGGTGCCGATCGACGAGGTGCAGTACTTCGAAGCGGCGGACAAATACGTTCGCGTGATCACCGCAGGAAACGAATACCTTATTCGCACACCTCTCAAGCAATTGCTGCCGCAGATCGACTCGCAGGTCTTCTGGCAGGTCCATCGCGCGGCCGTGGTGCGCGCCGACGCAATCGAAGCGGTCCACCGCGACGAGGCGGGCAAGCAGCACCTGACGCTGCGTGGACGCGTTGAAAAGATCCCGGTGAGCCGCCTTTATGCGCACCTCTTCAGGGCCATGTAGTCCCGGTCCGACGCAGCAAGAACAAGGCCAGCAAGACAAAGAAAAGGCCGGCCCTTGGAGGGGCCGGCCTTTTCATGTGACAGCAGGCGGTAGGGATGGATGAAGCTGTCGCTCAATAGCGCCAGTGACGGTGGCCATGCCCGTAGTAGTACCCGCGGTAGTACACAGGCGCCGGTCCATAGTAGACGGGCGGCGGCGCGTAATAGACGGGCGCCGGACGGACATAGACCGGAGCCGGGGCCACATAGGCCGCCGGCGGGTAGTACGCCGGCGCTGGTGCGACGTAATACGGTTGCGGCGACGCCACACCCACGGCGACGCCAGGGACGTTGACACCCACCGACCAGGCAACATTGGCTGCGCTCGCGGACGCTGCGGCAAAGAGCGCAGCTGCGGCGACAGCGCCTGCAGTGGCCCATTTGAAGAGTGTGGATCGAGTTGTGCTCATGTCTGGACTCCTGTTTGAAGCGGGCGTATCGATCGCCCATGTCGATATTCAACGCGCCAAGTGTCAACGCGGTGTACGCCGCTCTGTGAAGAAGGTAGCGAAAGGTAACGGGTCTCTAGCGGCACGTAGAATGCGTGAATGACTTCCGCCGCAGCCGACAACGACACCGCCAAGCCTAGCAATTTCCTGCGCCACGTCATCGAAAACGATCTCGAGCAGGGCACCTATTCCGGCCGCAAATGGGGTGGCGACCCCGGCGATGCCGCCCATCACGCCCAAGGCATGCAGGACCCGGCCAAGGTCCGCATGCGCTTTCCGCCCGAGCCCAACGGCTACCTGCACATTGGCCACGCCAAGAGCATCTGGCTCAACTTCGAGCTCGCCAAGGAATACGGCGGCGTGTGCCACCTGCGCTTCGACGACACCAACCCCGAGAAGGAAGAGCAGGAATACGTCGACGCCATCCGCGACGCCGTGAAATGGATGGGCTACGAGCCCGTGATGGCCGACGACCCCGCGCATCCCGGCGCGCGCAACGACCACGTCTACTTCGCGAGCAACTATTTCGACTTCATGTACCGCGCGGCCGAGTACCTGATCACTGCCGGTCACGCCTACGTCGACGAGCAGAGCGCCGACGAGATCCGCGCCACCCGCGGCGACTTCAACACGCCGGGCACCGACAGCCCCTTCCGCGCCCGCACGCCCGAGGAGAACCTGGCGCGCTTGCGCGAGATGCGTGACGGCAAGCTGGCCGACGGCGCCGCGGTGCTGCGCGCGAAGATCGACATGGGAAGCCCCAACATCAACATGCGCGATCCGGCGCTCTACCGCATCCGCCGTGCGACGCACCACAACACTGGCGACAAGTGGTGCATCTACCCGATGTACACCTTCGCGCATCCGATCGAGGACGCGCTGGAGCAGATCACCCACAGCATCTGCACGCTCGAGTTCGAGGATCAGCGGCCGTTCTACGACTGGCTGCTCGACCGGCTTGCCGAGGGCGGGCTGATCGCCTCGCCGCATCCGCGCCAGTACGAATTCGCGCGCCTCAACGTCACGCACATCATCACCAGCAAGCGCAAGCTGCGGCAACTGGTCGAGGACGGCCACGTCGACGGCTGGGACGACCCGCGCATGCCCACCCTCGCGGGCCTGCGCCGCCGCGGCTACACGCCCGATGCGCTGAAGCTCTTCTGCGAGCGCTCCGGCGTGACCAAGTCCGGCGGCTGGATCGACTACGCGAGCCTCGAAGCCGCGCTGCGCGACACGCTCGACCCGATCGCCCCGCGCGCGATGGTGGTGCTCGATCCGGTCAAGCTCGTGATCACCAACTGGGGCGAGCTCATGGGCGGCGACGACGTGCTCGACGAATGCACGGCGCCCGTGCACCCGCACCACGCCGAGATGGGCCGACGCACCTTCAAGCTCGGCCGCGAGGTGTGGATCGAACGCACCGACTACGAGGACGTGCAGCCCAAGGGCTTCTTTCGCCTCTTCCCCGGCAACAAGGTGCGGCTCAAGTACGGCCACGTGATCGAATGCACGGGCGCCACGCGCGACGCCGACGGCAAGCTGGTCGAAGTGCAGGCCAGGCTCGTGCCCGACACCAAGAGCGGCACCCCCGGCGCCGATGCGATCAAGGTCAAGGGCAACATCACCTGGGTCGCGGCCGCGGATGCGCTGCCGGCCGAGGTGCGGCTCTATGAGCGGCTCTTCGCGGCAACGCAGCCCGGCTCCGGCGAGCTGCAGGACGAGCTCAATCGCGACAGCCTCGCGGTGACGCAAGGCTACGCCGAGCCTGCGCTGGCGTCCGCCGCGCAGGGCGCGCCCTACCAGTTCGAGCGGCACGGCTATTTCGTGCTCGATTCGCATGTCGGCGCGGACGGCCAGCGCGTGTTCAACCGGGCGGCCGGGATGCGGGACAGCTGGGGCAAATAACCCAGCCCTCGCGTCTTCAGAGCGGCTTCGTGAGATAGACCGCTTCGCGCCCCACGATCACGCGCTGCGCCGGCATGAACACGGTGCAGTCGTCGCACGGGGCGCGGATCTCATCGGGCCCGTTGTTGGCGATGAGTTCGCCCTTGGCGAAGGTCTCGAAGCCGATCAGCGGCCGCACGAAGCGGAAGTCCTCGGACTCGATGACGTGCGTCTGCAGCAGCTCGTAGCGCCGCTGCGGTGCGGGCGGAGCGGCGGGCTCCCTGTCGATCAATCCGAAATGCGCCAGGAAGCGCAGCGTCACCTCGGTCGCGAGGTCGGCCGCCGACTGCTTGAAATGCTGGCCGCACTCGACCACCACCGCCGCGCCCGGCGCATCGGCGCCGGCGTGCAGGCCGTGCTGGATCAGCGGCGTGCCCGAACCCAGGCCCGCCGGCATCACGAGATGGACCGGCGGCAGGCCGATCGCCAGCGCGACCTTGGCGTTGCGTTCGTACGCGGGGTAGACCCAGAAGGGCACGACGTCCTGGCTGGTGGAGTGGATGTCGAGGATGTGGTCCGCCGCCGCCACCACCGGCCGCAGCTCGCGCGCGCGGCGCAGCTCGGGGCTGTCCTCAGGACCGTCCAGCCAGTCGTCCGACCAGATGCGGTTGAGGTTGTGCACGATCTGCCGGTTGTCGAAGGGCTTGGCCGGATCGAAGGCGTTGTAGGCCTCGACGTGCGCGAAGCTCACGGTGAGCGTGCCGGCCTGGGGGCGCACGCCGCTGTCCAGCAGATGCGTCGCCGCGACCATGCCGCAGATCTCGTTGCCGTGGGTCAGCGCGTTGATCAGCACGTGCGGCCCGGGCTTGCCGGATTCGAAGCGGTGGACGTAGTCGACGCCGGTGTTGCCCTGGCGGTAGGCCGAAATGTCGCGCGGACGCACTTCGAGATCAGGATTCTGTGCCATTGAAGAGATGGATCCTCGGATGAAAAACAGCCGCGCTGCCGGATGCGCAAGTTTGCTACACCTTGGCAACGCGTGCCCGCCGGCCCCTGACAGCCGCCCATTGGGCCGTAGACTCGCGGGCCATCCGTGAGAACACCCGTGACAAGATCCCCTCCATGTCCCTGACCGCTGAAATGCGACGGTCGATCGACCAGATTCGCGACTATCTCTTTGGCGGCGGCTATCCCGATCCCGTCGGCAATGCGGAGCAGTTGTCGTTCCTGTTCTTCTTCTTCCTCTCGGAGACCATCGACGACGAGAACGGAAAGCGCGCCGAGGTCCTGAAGGAGCCCCATGCGAGCATCTTCGATGGCGAATGGCCGCTGCATCGGGCTGAAAACGCCACCCTGCCCGCCGTCCGCGAAGGCGGCCCGACCGCGACCGTGCTGCACACCGCCACGCAGGCGATCGCGCGCAGCCGTTTCCGCTGGTCCTTCTGGGCCCGGGAGCTGGCAGGCGATCCGCTCGTGCAGTTCGTGCGCGACGAGGTGTTTCCGTTCTTCGCCGAAATCGGTGCGGCCGGCGCGCATGACTTCATGCGCGGTGCGCGCCTGGGCATCACCGATCCGACGGTGCTGACGCAGGTCGTCCGGCTCGTGGACGACCTGGATCTGGCCGAGGCCGACTCCGACACCAAGGGCGATCTCTTCGAACACGTGCTGCGGCAGATCAGGCAGGCCGGCGAGCTCGGCCAGTTCCGCACCCCGCGCCACATCATCCGGCGCATCGTCGAGATGGTGGACCCGGCCATCGGCGAAACCATCTACGACCCGGCCGCGGGCACGGCCGGCTTTCTGGTGGCCGCCTACAACCACATCCGCCTTGCGCACTCGTCGCCCGAGGCGATCGCCCTGACCGAGGTCGAGGGCAAGATCCAGCAGCGCGGCCTCGGCGACCTGCTGACGCCTCATGATCTCGACACGCTGCAGAAGCGGACCTTCCACGGCAACGACGTCGACCCGAAGATGGTGCGCCTGGCGACGATGAACCTCACGCTGCGCGGGCTCACCCAGGTGCGCATCCTGCAGCGCAACGTCCTCACCTCGATGCTCGACGACGCCCGCAAGATCGAACTCGGGCAGCCGCGCGAGGGCTACGACGTGGTGCTGGCGAATCCGCCCTTCTCGGGCCGCGTGGACAAGGCGCGCATCGTCGACGCGGTGCGCGTCGGCAGCACGACCAGCACCGAGCTTCTCTTTCTCAAGTACATGCAGGACAGCCTGCGCGAGGGCGGCCGGGCCGCCGTGGTGGTGCCCGAAGGTGTGCTGTTCGGTTCGTCGGGCGCGCACCAGGAGCTGCGCCGGCAGCTGGTCGAGAACAACCGGGTCGATGCGGTCCTGAGCCTGCCGGGCGGCGTGTTCCAGCCCTATTCGGGCGTGAAGACCTCGGTGCTCTTCTTCCACAAGGGCGGCCGCACCGGCCAGGTGCTCTTTCTTCACGTGGAAGAGGACGGCTACGAGCTCGACGCCAATCACGACACGCCCAACGAGGACGACGACCTGCCGCGCCTGACCAAGGTGTATGCGCAGCGCGATACCTCGCTTTCGCAATGGGAAGCCCGCGAGCCCGAGGCCGAATGGAACGAGAACTGGTGGTTCGCCGATGCGGCCACGCTGCGCTCGAACAACTACAACCTCACGGCCAGCCGCTATCGCCCGCTCAGCGAAGCCCAGGCCGGGCACCTCCATCCGCTCGAGCTGATCGACGACGTGATCGCCAGGGAGCTCGAATTCGCCCGGGAGATGGAGACCCTGCGCATCATGGTCAGGGAGATGGACAAGTGACGGCGCCACGGATCGCGCTGCGGGAGGTGGTCGAGGCGAAGACGGGCACCATGAACCCGTCCGCCTGGCCCGACGATCCGATCACCTACGTCGATGTCACGGCGGTCGACAACAGGACGAAGGCCATCGCCGGCGCTCGCACCCTGCGCGGCGCCGAGGCGCCGGGCCGAGCACGCAGGCTGCTGCGCACGGGCGACGTGCTGGTCTCCACCGTGCGGCCGAATCTCAATGCGGTGGCGCTGGTGCCCGAATCGCTCGACGGCGATGTGGCGAGCACCGCCTTCTGCGTGCTGCGCGCGACGCCGCGCGTGCTGCCCGAGTACCTCTACTTCTTCGTCCAATCGGGACACTTCATCCGCCAGCTCGACAAGCTGGCCAAAGGTGCGCTGTACCCGGCGGTCTCCGACTCTTGCGTACTCGACCAGATGATTCCGCTGCCGCCCCTGGAGAAGCAGCGGGGCATCGTCGACATGCTGCTGTGCGCGCGACGCGCGCTGCGCCAGCGGCGCGAGATCCGCGAACGGACGGCGCAACTGCTGCCTGCGCTCTATGGCGACGCCTTCGGCGATTCGGTGAGCAACCCGAAGGGCTGGCCCGTGGTGCCGCTCGAAAGCCTGCTGAAGGCCTCGCCGCAGAACGGGCTGTACAAGCACCGGTCCGCCTACGGCGAAGGCACGCCGATCGTGCGGATCGACAGCTTCAATGAAGGCGAGATGTGCGAACCGGCACGCCTGAAGCGACTTCGCCTCGACGACGGGGAAGCGCAGCGCTACGTGCTCGCCGAGGGGGACATCCTGGTCAATCGCGTCAACAGCACGGATCACCTGGGCAAGAGCGTGCTGATCCGCACGCTGCCGGAGGCGACGGTGTTCGAGTCGAACATGATGCGGCTGGTCGTCGATCCCGAGCGCGCGTTGTCGCAGTACGTCTTCTCGGCGCTGCAGACGACGCGCACGCGGCGGCACTTCCAGCTCAACGCGAAGCGGGCGATCAACCAGGCGAGCCTGAACCAGCAGGACCTGAAGGCCCTGCCGGTCATGCTGCCGCCGCTCGCGAAGCAGGCGTCCTTCGCGCGCTACGCCGACACCGCCGCCTCGGCGCGCGCGACCGAAGCGCAGTTGACCTCGACCGCGGAGGCCACGCTGGCCTCGCTGCTCGCGAAGGTCTTCGGCTGAGCATGCATCCGGATCACCTGGCCTTCGCCTCCGCAAGCTGCTTGCGCCGGTACTCGCCCTGCCGCGCGAACATCCAGCCCGGGTATTCGGCCGGCAGCCGGCTCACGGCGTCGAGCTGCTCGAGCTCGGCCGCGCCCAGCGCGAGCTTCGTCGCGGCGATGTTGTCCGCGAGCTGATCGGGCCGCTTGGCGCCGATGATGACGCTGGTCACCTGCGGCTGGTGGAGCAGCCACGCCAGCGCGACCTGCGCGACCGACACGCCGTGCGCCTTCGCGATCGGTCGCATCGCATCGACGCAGTCGAACGCGCGGTCCTTGTCGACCGGCGGGAAGTCGAAGGTGGTGCGGCGGCTGCCCGGCTCGGCCTGCTGCTCGCGCCCGTACTTGCCGCTGAGCAGGCCGCCCGCGAGCGGGCTCCACACCATCAGGCCGACGCCTTCGCTGGCCAGCATCGGCACCAGTTCGCGTTCGAGATCGCGGCCGGCCAGGGTGTAGTAGGCCTGCAGCGATTCGAAGCGCGAGAGGCCCAGCCGCTCGGCCACGCCCAGCGCCTTCGCGATCTGCCACGCGGCCCAGTTGGAAACGCCGACGTAGCGGACATGGCCCTGCCGCACGAGCTGGTCGAGCGCGCGCACCGTTTCCTCGATCGGCGTGGCCGGGTCGAAGCCGTGGATCTGGTAGAGGTCGATGTGGTCGAGCTGCAGACGCTTGAGGCTCGCCTTCACGCCGTCCATGATGTGCCCGCGCGAGGCCCCGCGCGCGTTCGGCCCCGGCCCCATCTCGCCCAGGACCTTGGTCGCGACGATCACGTTCTCGCGCGGCACCTTGAGGTTCCTCAGCGCCTGCCCGGTGATCTGCTCCGCGCGGCCGCCCGAGTACACGTCGGCGGTGTCGATGAAGTTGATGCCGGCATCCAGCGCCGAGCCGACCAGCCGCTCGGCATCGGCCTGCTGCAGGTCGCCGATATGGGTCCAGATGCCCTCGCCGCCGCCGAAAGTCATGGTGCCAAGGCAGAGTTCGGACACGAAAAGGCCGGTGCGGCCCAAGGGAAGGTAACGCATGGGAAGGATCTCCTTGAAGCGAATCCGCGAGCATAGGGGGCCGCAGGGAATCTTGCAGGCGCCGCGACCGCATCCTTTAGTGCGTCTGGATCGTCATGGAGACTTCACATCCATCCGGCGCCGCCGGAGAAAGGACCCACCTCATGAAGCGCATGATCCGATACCGGCTCAAGGCCGACCGCGTGGCCGAGAACGAGCGTCTCGCCGCCGCGGTGTACGACGAGCTCCACCGCGTCCGCCCCGCGGGCCTGCGTTACGCCACCTTCCGGCTCGACGATGGGGTGAGCTTCGTCCACCTCGTGTCGTACGAGGAGGACGGCGCGAACAATGCCCTGACGTCGCTCGCGTCGTTCAAGGCATTCGCGGCGGGCGTGCGCGATCGCTGCGAAGATCCGCCGGTCACCACCGAACTCAAGGAGATCGGCTCGTATGGCTTCTTCGGCCGATGAAACGGATTCGATCATCGCGGCCCTCGACGAGGGCCGCCGGCGCTTCCTGGCGCTGGTGGGCGACATCCGCCCCGAACTGCACCGCTATTGCACGCGGATGACCGGCTCGGTCGCCGACGGCGAGGACGTGGTGCAGGACACGCTCGCACGGGGCTACTACCAGTTGCCCGAGCTGAAGGAGCTTCCGCCGCTGCGGCCCTGGCTCTTTCGCATCGCGCACAACCACGCCATCGACCACCGGCGGCACGAGGCGCACCGGGCTGCGGAGCCCATCGACCTCGCGCTGGACCTGGCCGAGCGCGAAGACCGCGAGCCCGAGCAGGCGCTTGCGCGCAGCCAGGCGGTGCATGCGGCCCTCTCGTGCTTCATGCAGCTTGCGCCGGCGCAGCGTGGCTGCGTGATCCTCAAGGACGTGCTCGACCACTCGCTGGAGGAGATCGCCGAGGAACTGGAACTGAGCGTGCCGGCCGTCAAGGCGGCCCTGCATCGCGGGCGCGCCGTGCTGCGCGAGTTGTCGCAGCCCACGGCCGACGCCCGGCCCGCCGCACAACCCGTCTCGCCGGAACTGGTGCGCTACGCGACACTCTTCAACGCGCACGACTGGGACGGCGTGCGCGCGATGCTGGCGGACGACGTGCGTCTCGATCTGGTCTCGCGGCGCAAGTCCGCCGGGCGGCGCGAGGTCAGCCTCTACTTCGGCAACTACGGGCGCGTGAGCGACTGGCATCTGGTGCCGGCGCATCTCGACGGTCGCGAGGTCCTGGCAGTGATGCGCGAACCGGGTGCCGCACGGCCCGGCTATTTCATCGAGATTGAATGGCGCGATGCGCACGTGGTCGCCATCCGCGACTACCGCTATGTGCACTACATCGCCCAGGAGGCGGCGCTGGTTCCGGCACGCTGAAGCCCTCGCGCGCAGTTCCGATCAGCGCACCGCCACCCCCCAAGGCAGCTTGCCGACCGGGACCTCCGCGGTCCGGGTGTTCGTTGCCGTGTCGATGACCGACACGGTGCCGGAACGGCCGCAGGCCACGTAGAGCTTGCTGCCATCGGGCGTGAGCGCCATGTTCCACGGCCGTTGCCCCACCGGGATGGTCGCGACGACCGTGTCGCTCGCCGTATCGATCACCGACACGCTGGCATCGCCGCCATTCGACACGAAGACGCGCCTGCCGTTCGGGTGCACCGCGATGCCGTTGCTGCGCAGGCCCGCGCCGATCCTCTTCAGCACGCCGAACGAAATCGCGTCGATGACGAAGACCTCGTTCGAGTTCTCAGCGGCAACGTAGGCTCGGTGTCCGTCCGGCGAGAAGCCGATGCCGCGCGGCCGCGCACCCACGGGCACCTGCGCGACCTGCTGGCGCTTCTGCACGTCGATGATGTCGACCGCGCCGCCGTCTTCAGCGCTCACGAACACGATCTTGCCGTCCGGCGAGAAAACGGCATGCTCGGGGTTCTTGCCGCGCACCTTCACGACGAATGCCTTCAGCTTGCTGCGCGTGTCGACGAAGGCCACGTCGTTCGATTCCTCCACCGCCGCCGCCACCCAGCGGCCGTCCGGCGAGATGCCGACACCCTCGGGCGATTCGCCCAGGTCGATGCTGCCGGCCACCCGCCGGCCGGCCAGGTCGATCAGCACCAGGCGGTTGTTCGGCTGGTCGCTCACGTAGGCCGTGCGTCCATCCGCACTGATGGCCGTGCCGCGCGGCTTCTTGCCGGCCGCGATGTCGGCCACCACCTTGTCGGTGGCCGTGTCGATCACGCTCAGCGTGCCCGATCCTTCGTTGGGCACGTAGGCGAACGGGGCCGCCGCCGCGAGAAGCGGAACGGCCAAGACGCACCCGAGCCATCGATGCCAAGACAGACGCCGGAACTTCATGCGACCCCTCCTTCCAACATTCGAATCCTAGTTCAGCATGCGCGCGAAGACGCCATCGCGGTCCAGCACCGCATGCTTGAGCGCCGCGAGCACATGCCCCACGATGAGCGCGCTGAACACCACAGCCGTGGTGAGGTGCACGCCTTGGAAGAACGCATACACCGACGGCAGCGGCGGCCCCCAGGGCGGCAATGCGATCCCGAAGAAGCTGATGCCGAAGCGGATGAAGTTCGACGCGATATAGCCCGACAGCGGCATCACCGCCATGCAAACGTAGAGCGCCGCGTGCATCGCCCGCGCGGCCCGGCGCTCGGCCTCCCCCATCGTTGCAGGCCAGGGCGGAGGCGGATGCGAAAGCCGCCAGCCGAGGCGCACGGCGATCAGCAGGCCCAGCACGATCCCGAGCGACTTGTGCAGATTGACCACGCCGGAACGCTCCGGCGTGGCGCGCGGCGCGATCTCGTCCAGCACGAAGCCGAAGGCGATCTGCCCGAGCAGCGCCGCAGCCAGCAGCCAGTGCAGCCAGACGGCGGTGCGCGTGTAGCGCGCGGAGGGCAGCACCTGCGGACCCGGGGTCGATATTGGTGATATACCGTGCATATCGTGAATAGCGTGCATTGGCATGCCGACGCATCTCAGAGGCCGCTCACGAAGTGAGCGAGATTCTCGATGTCCTGCGCGGTCAGCGTGTTCGCCACGCTGGTCATGTTGCCGGCGTCGTTGGTGCGCCTCCTGGCCTTGAAATCGGTGAGCTGCTTGACGATGTAGTCGTAGTTCTGCCCCGCCACGCGCGGAATCTCGTTCTGCCCGGCGAAGCCGTGGAGGTGGCACATGGTGCAGAGCGTCTCTTCGGCCTTGAGCTTGCCGAGCTTCACCTTGTCGGCATTGGGAACGAACTTCTGGCGTGGCGGCTTCTGCGCCGAGAAGTAGTTGGCGAGCTCATGCATGTCATCCCGGGTCATGCCGATGTGCAACATGACTTCGTTGGTCCGCCGCCCCTCCTGGAAGTCGCGCAACTGCAGATAGATGTAGCGCGAGTTCTGCCCCGCAATGATCGGATAGACCGGCATGATCGGCTGCCCGTCGGCCCCATGGCAGGCCGCGCACGCTGCCGCCTTCGCAGGCACCGCCGCTTGCTGCGCCCAGGCCAAGCCGCTCGCGAAGACCATCCAGCCCCCGAGCGTCAACGCCGCCAAACCCAAGGCACCCGCGGAACCGGCTCTGCCGGCCCGCTGGGTGCGCCCCCTTGAGGGGATGTCCGAGTCACACGAAGAGGACGAGGCTGGGGATGTTCTCATTACAACCCGAACACGACCACGGAGTTGCCGCGCTTGAAGTCGATCTGCGTGTTGCCGCCCGCCGCCACGGCGATGTACTGCTTGCCGTTCACGCTGTACGACACCGCCGGCGCGTTCACGCCTGCGCCGCACTGGTACTCCCACAACTTCTTGCCGGTCTGCGCATCGAAGGCGCGGAAGAAGCCGTTGCCTTCGCCGTTGAAGACCAGGTTGCCGCCGGTCGCGAGCACGCCGCCGATGAGGGGCTCGGCCGTGTCGAACTTCCACGCCAGCTTGCCGGTGTCGAGATTCACCGCGGCGAGCCGCCCCCACTGCTTCTCGGCAGGAATCACCTTGAAGGCGCCGCCCAGCCAGAGCTTGCTGCCGCCGGGGTACTTGGCTTCCTCGACGTGGTAGGTCATCGGCTGATGCAGGTTCGCCGCGTAGGCCATGTGCAGGTTCGGGTTGATCGCCATCGGGCTCCACTCGACGCCGCCGTTGGCGCCGGGAAGCATGCGTGCGCCGTCCTTGGTCGGCAGCACCCACATGCTCTCCTGGGGAATCATCGCCTCGCTGTAGCGGATCAACTCGCCGGTGGCGCGGTCGTGCACATAGACGTGCCCGGTCTTGCCGCCGTGGATCGCGACCTTGCGCATCCTGCCGTCCTTGCCCTTCGCCTCCGTCAGGATCACGGGCGATGCCGCGTCGAGGTCCCACACGTCGTGCGGCACGTACTGGTAGTGCCACTTGTAGGCACCGGAGTCCAGGTCGATCGCCACGATCGAGTCGGTGTAGAGGTTGTCCCCCGGCCGCTCTGCACCGTAGAGGTCCGGGCTCGGGTTGCCGACCACGAAGATCACCGATTTGGTTTCCTTGTCGATCGCCGGCGCCATCCACACGCCGCCGCCGAGCGTCTTGTAGAAGTCACCGCCGGCCTTCTCGAACTGGGCCTTCTCGGCCGCGATGTCGCGCAGCATGTTGCGCTGCGTCGCATCGTTCGGCGCCCAGACGCCTTCGTGGCCCTTCTCGGGGATGGTGTTGAAGGTCCACAGCAGCTTGCCGTCGTTCGCATCGAAGGCCTTCACGAAGCCGCGCACGCCGTATTCGCCGCCGTTGGTGCCGATCAGGATCTTGCCGTTCACCGCCACCGGGGCCATGGTCTCGGAGTAGCCTTGCTCGGGATCCGCGATCTGCGAGGACCACAGCAGCTTGCCGGTCTTCGCATCGAGGGCGACCAGCTTGGAATCGAGCGTGCCCATGTAGAGCTTGTCGTCCATGACCGCGACGCCGCGGTTGTTCGGCCCGCAGCAGAAGGTCGTGACCGGCCCCATCTTGTGCTTGTAGTGCCAGAACTCCTTGCCCGTCGTCGCGTCGAGCGCGTAGACGTGGTTGTACGACGTGGTGACGAACATCACGCCGTCGACGACGATCGGCGCGGTTTCCATCGACTCGACCACTTCGGTCTGGAAGGTGAAGACCGGGTGCAGTTTCGAGACATTGGCCGTGTTGATCTGCTTCGCCGGATAGAACCGGGTCTGCGCATAGCTCATGTTCGAGTGCAGGAAGTTGTTCGCATCCTTGTCCGCGGCGTCGAGCTTCTGCTGCGGCACCGAGATCGTCTTGGGTACCGGCGAGCCGGTCGTTCCCTGGTTCGGCACTTCGGCCTGGCCGAAGGCACCGAAAGAGACGAGGCCGAGCACCGGCCCGGCAACGAGCGTCCGGCGCAGGTGATGCTGGAACTTGGTCTTCTTCATCGCGGGTCTCCTCAGGCTTTTTTTGGAAGCCTCTTTGGCCACCGCGGCGACCCGGGAACCGGCGTCGCAAGGTGCGATGCGGGGCGATGGTGGATGCGCACCCGCGAAGGGCTCCAGCCGCTCGGCAGATGGCGGCCCTGCCCCACCTCGCTTGCAAGCGTAGCCACATTCAGGTCCACTGAATAGCGGATTCTTTCGGTGCACCGCAGCATTCGATGATTGGAGAACCCGCCATGAACAGCCTCTCCTCACCGCTTCGCCATGGACTGCATTCGCTCGTGCCCTGGGCCTTCGCGCTTGCGCTCGCCACATCGCTCCTCGGCGATGCAGCGGCACAGGCTGAGTCCGACCCCAGTCCCCATGCGCAGCTGCTCGTCGCAGCCCGGCAAGGCCAGATCGAGCGCGTGAAGGAGCTGCTTGCCAACGGCGCTTCGGTCAACGCCCGCAACCCCGTGGGCAAGACGCCTCTCTTCATCGCCTGCGAGAAAGGCAACACCGCGCTCGGCATGCTGCTCATCGATGCCAAGGCCGACGTCAATCTCGCGTCCACCGCTCGCGTCACGCCCTTGATGGCCGCCAGCTACAGCGGCGAAGCCGAACTCGTGAAGCGCCTGCTGGCCGCCGGCGCGCGCACCGATCCGGTGGACCGCATGAACAAGTCAGCGCCGGTGTATGCGGCCGCCCAGGGCAATACGGCGGCGCTCGACGCGCTGCTCGGCGCGGGCATCGACGTGAATGCGACCTACGAGCACAAGCTCACGCTCCTGATGTGGGCCGCAGGGCAAGGACATGCGGACACGGTGCGCCTGCTGCTCGCGCGCGGGGCAAAGGCCGACATGCGCGATGACCGCGGCCTGACCGCCTTCGACATTGCGCGCGGCGCCGGACAAGCCGCCGTGGCGGAGGCGGCCGGACTGCATTGATCGCCATGCGGCTTGGATCACTGCTGAGCCGCAATGACTGAAATGCAGCTCATGACGGCGTGTCGGAATTCGCCTTGTCCCCATCCGGCTTCGCGCCTTTCCTGCGCGCGGCGCGGGCATCCTTCTTCGCCTGCCGCTCGGCATCGAGCCGCCGCCCTTGCGCCAGCCACTGCGCGAACTCCTCGGGCGTCTCCAGCGTGATGCGGCCCATGTTGCCGCTGCGGAACTCGTGCATCACGATCTCGGCCGCCTTCTGCGTGTTGACCTTGCCCTTGCCGAGCAGTGCGCCGCGCTTGCGGCCGATGGCGTCGAGCACCTCGTCGTCGGCAAGGCCCGCGATCGGGTCGATCCTGAAGCGCGCCTCGACCAGCGCCGCGTAGTGCTGCTTCAGATACGACAGCAGCTCCAGCGCCACCAGTTCCTCGTCGAAGGCATTGCGCCCGACCGCGCCGCTGGCCGCGAGGTTGTAGCCGCTCTTGGCAACGATGATGCGCGGCCACAGCATGCCGGGCGTGTCCCACAGGTAGAAGTCATCGGCCAGCACGATGCGCTGCTCGAGCTTGGTGATGCCGGCTTCGTCGCCCGTCCTGGCCTTGCGGGTGCCGGTCAGGGTATTGATGAGTGTCGACTTGCCGACGTTGGGAATGCCGCAGATCAGCACCCGCATCGGCTTGGCCATGCCGCCGCGATTCGGCGCCAGCGCGTGGCAGGCATCGATGAGCTGGCGCGCGGGTGCCGTCTGGCTCGCGTCGAGGCCGATGGCGCTGGTGGCGGGCTGGGCGTTGTAGTGGGCGAGCCAGGCTTCGGTGCATCCCGGATCGGCGAGGTCCTGCTTGTTGAGCACCTTGAGACCCGGCTTGTGGCCGGTGAGATCGGCCAGCATCGGGTTCGCGCTGGAGCCGGGCAGCCGGGCGTCGAGCAGTTCGATGACGACGTCGATCTCCTTGATCCGGTCGGCGATGGCCTTCTTGGTCAGGTGCATGTGACCGGGGAACCACTGGATGGCCATCGCGAATGTCTTTCTCACTGTCGTTGAAGGGGAGCACGGATTGTCACCCGGGCATCCATGGCCCCCGGGTTTTCACGAATCCGGCGTTGCGCCGTCCCTCCAGCCGTCCACCATTCGTCACGAATGCCCGGCAAATCGTCCCCGGTGCGCACCGGGCCGCATGCCGGTGCCCTACCATGCGCGCCGTTCGAGGAATAACAACGTGACCATCAACCGGCGACATGACATCGATGCATTGCGGGCCATGGCCTTCGGCCTGCTCATCCTCTACCACGTGGGGATGTACTACGTGGCCGACTGGCCCTGGCACCTCAAGAGCGTCCATGCCAGCGAGTGGTTGCGATGGCCCATGGTGAGCGTCAACGTCTGGCGCATGGACCTGGTATTCCTGGTGTCGGGCGTGGCCTTCGGCTTCCTCTGCCGGGGACGCCGACCGATGTCGCTGATCGGTCGTCGCGCGGTCCGACTCCTGGTGCCATTGCTCTTCGGGATGGCCTTCATCGTGCCCTATCAGGCTTATGTCCAGGGCGTCGCCAACGGACTGGTGGCACCGGGTTTCGGGGCCTTCATGGCGCGCTATCTCTCGGGCGGCCCCTGGCCGAAGGGCGCATTCGACGGCTCGGACTTTCCGATGACGTGGAACCACCTCTGGTATCTCGCCTATCTCTTCGCCTACACGGCCGTCCTGGCGTTGCTGATGCCGGCGTTCCGCTCGGCGCCGGGCCTGCGGATCCGGGCGGCGTTCTTGGGCCTGCGCGGATGGCGGCTGCTCGCCGTCCCGGCGCTGCCGGTACTGCTGTTCACGCTGTGGCTGGCGCCGCGGTTTCCGGTCACGGACGATCTGGTGCACGACTGGTACCAGCACGCGCTGTTCTTCACCGTGTTCCTCTACGGCTTCTGGATGAGCATCGATGAAGGCATCTGGTGCGAGCTGGAGCGCCTGCGCGGCTGGGCGGCGGTGATCGCCCTGGGGTGCGTCGGGGCCTATCTCTTGCTGCGCTTCACGAGCGTGGGTCCGGAAACGGCCGCCTGGATCGCCCGCAGCCTGCGCACCGTGTACCTCTGGAGCGTGCTGGTCGTGATCCTGGGCTTCGCGCACCGCCACCTGAACCGGCCCTGGCCATGGCTCGGCTGGGCCAACGAGTCCGTCTATCCCTGGTACATGCTGCACCAGACGCTGATCATCGCGGGCGCCGTCACGCTTGCACCGCTGCGGCTCGGGCCGGTGTTCGAACCGATCGGAATCATCGTCGCCACCGTGGCCGGCTGCTGGCTGCTGACCGATGCCCTGATCCGGCGCTTTCGCTGGCTGCGCCCCCTGTTCGGCCTGCGTCGGCAGCAGTTGCAACAGCCGTCGCCGAATGCAAGCACCGGCGTTGTGGGCATTTGAACCTGGGCGCGGCAGCACGCATGCTAGAGGCTTGTCCACCTGCCGCGAAAGGTGCAAGACATGCAGATCCAGGTCAACACGAGCAACGGCGTTGCGAACAAGGAAGCGCTGGAACGATGGGCCGACGGACAGATCCGGCAGACCCTCGGCCGCTTCGCCGACACCGTGACGCGCATCGAGGTTCACCTCAGCGACGAGAACCATGACGCCAAGGGCGGCGCCGACAAGCGCTGCGTCATGGAAGCCCGGCTCGTCCATCACCAGCCGCTGGCCGTCACCCAGCATGCAGCCAGCCTCGACGAGGCGTTCCGGGGCGCGTCGGACAAGCTCAAGCGCTCGCTCGACAACGCGGTCGGCCGTCTCTACAACCACCGCGACCGCGAATCGATCCGCACGGGCCCTGATGGGGCGACCGACGAGGGGAATACCCCTTGAGTCCATCCAGGCCCAGGCCACGCGACGCATTTCGCGCCGCGCGGGCGCTGGCATGGATGCTGCTCGGTTGCGGACTCGCCGATGGCGCGCTCGCGGGGAGCATCAAGGGCAAGGTGATGTTCGCCGGCGCCCTGCCCGCGACCGCCAAGATACCGGTCACCATCGACCAGTACCTGTGCGGCCAGGAGAAGCCGGCGGACGACCTGCAGGTCTCCTCCGCGCGCGAGATCCGCAATGCGGTCGTATGGATCGAGAACGCGCCGCCCGGCGCGGCGGCCCCGGCCGCGCAGAAGGTGGAGGTCGACCAGAAAGGCTGCACCTTCGTGCCCCGCGTCGTGGTGGTCCCGGCGGGCGGCACGGTGGACTTCCTCAACAGCGACCGGCTGCTCCACAACATCCACGCCACGCCGAAGGACAACGTCTCGTTCAACCGCACGCAGCCGATGGGCCGCACGATCCCGGTCAGCTTCGCGCAGCCCGAGATCGTCCGCATCAACTGCGACCTGCATTCGTGGATGACCGCATGGGTGGTGGTCGCGGCGCACCGCTTCTATGCGATCACGGGGCCGGACGGCGGCTTCGCCTTCGACGACCTGCCGCCGGGCCAGTACCGGCTGCAGGTGTGGCACGAGCGGCTCGGCACGATGCCGGCCAGCGTCACCGTGGGCGAGCAGCAGCCGGGAGAGGTCAAGGTCGAGATGCGGATGCGCTGATCCTCAAGGAACCACGTTGATCTTCTTCGACGCCTCCCAGGCGGCCGAATGCGTCGGCTCGGCGATCGCGCGCAGCGACCCGCCTTCGTCCAGCGCCACCGTGAAGGTCACGGTCGGCGACGAGTAGACCGGATGCAGGTAGGCGCGCGCGATCTCCACCGTGTCCTTGTAGAGAGCGATGTAGCGCACGAAGTGCTCCTGCAGCGACGGATGAGGCGACTCCGCGCCGATGCTGATGGTCACGTTGAACCACGCGCCGCGCTTGACGCTGTCCGGCGCGGTGATCTTCGGCGTGTGCTTGCCGTCGAAGCCCTTGTGCAGTTCCCGGAACTCGGGCGTGAACTGCTGCGCCTGGTCTTCCTCGCCGTGCGCGGCGAAGGCCATGCAAAGGCCCATCGCGAAGGCCAGCGCCGCCGCGACCGGCCGGGCAGCATCCGAAGAATTCCTGCTCATGTGACCCTCCTCGCGTCCATCAGAGGTCGGGAAGAAACTGCTTCACCATCTTCAGCAGCTCGCTCGGGCTGTAGGGCTTGGCGATGTAGCTCGATGCACCGGCCTGCATGGCCTTGTCGCGGTCGCCGCTCAGCGCATACGAGGTGATGACGATCACCGGGATGTGACGCGTGTCGGCCTCGGTGGTGAGCAGCTTCGTCGCATCGAGGCCCGACATCTTCGGCAGCTGCACGTCCATCAGGATCAGGTCGGGCAATTCGCTGCGCGCCAGCGCGACGCCGGTCTCGCCGTCCGCCGCCTCAAAGAGCTTGCAGGCCGACCGGCTCAGCAGTTGCCGGACGATCTTGCGGTTGTAGGCGTTGTCCTCGACGTAGAGGATCTTGCGCTCGCTCATTGGGAAACCTCCGTGCTTCGCACTGCGGTGCGAGCCCCCTTCGGAACGGCCGGGCGGGAGCTCATGAACATTCTCCGCCCGCGCGCAGGGGCACGGAAAACCTGAAGGTGGAGCCCTTGCCCAGTTCGCTCTCGACCCAGATGCGGCCGCCGAGGCGCTCCACGAACTTCTTCGAAATGCTGAGGCCCAGTCCGGTGCCGCCGAACTCGCGCGTGATGGTGGTGTCCACCTGCCGGAACTCGGTGAAGATGTTCTCGAGCTCCTCCTGGGCGATGCCGATGCCGGTGTCGGAGACGCTGTAGATCAGCTCTTCGCCCGCTAGCGCAACCGCGATCTCCACCCGTCCCTTGCGCGTGAACTTGAGCGCGTTGCCGACGAGGTTGGTGAGGCACTGCGTGAGCCTGCCGCTGTCGCCGCGGGCGATGGGCAGGTCGTCGGGAACGTGCGCGGTGAACGCCAGGCCCTTCTCGGCCGCGATCGAGCGCAGCGCGGTGCGCACCGTGTTGACCACGTCGCTCACCACGTAATCCTCGAGCGCGAGCTCCATGCGCCCGGCCTCGATCTTCGACAGGTCGAGCACGTCGTTGATCAGCCGCAGCAGATTGCGTCCGTTCACCTGGATGTCGCCGAGCGGCTCCTTCAGCTCGGCGGGCACGTCGCCGTAGAGGCCGTCCATCATCATCTCGCTGAACCCGAGGATCGCGTTCATCGGGGTGCGCAGTTCGTGGCTCATGTTCGCGAGGAACTCCGACTTCGCCTTGCTCGCGCCGGACAGCTGCTCGTTGAGATCGACGAGCTCCGCGGCAGCCCGCCGCTGCGACTGGTCGAAGCGCTGCAGCTGCTGGCTCATGTGATTCATCCGGTCGGCGAGCGCACCGAACTCGTCACGGTTGGGCACCGAGATTTTGCGCCCGAAGTTGCCGGCAGCGACATCGTCGAGAAAGACATGCGCGGCGCGCACCGGAAGGATGAAGGACCACGAGATCACGAACCCGCACAGCCACGCGAGCAGCACCGCGCTCACCGCGAACGCCGAGGTCAGGACGAGCGAACGGCGGTTGGCCGCGCTCACGCTGTCGCGCAGGCGGGCCATGCGGTTCTGCTCCATCTCAACGAGCTGGCCCATGTAGAGCGCGATCTGCGCGTCCAGCCGCTCCTGGCGTTGCAGCAGATCGGAGGTGATGCGCTCCAGGTTGCCGTCGCGAATCGCGTTCGCGATGTCGGCCACCACGCCCATCGCATCGTCCTGCGACGCACGGATGCGGTCGATCAGGCCCTTTTGTCCGAAGCCGCTCGCGGTGTCGAGCTTGGCCAGCGATTCATTGAAGCGGTTGTTTTCGCGCAGGATGCGCTCGATCGCGACCTCGTCCTTCGACAGCAGCGCGAGCGCGGTGAAGTGCATCTGCCGGTCCAGCACATGCTGGCTCTGCTGCGACCAGTCGACCCGCTCGTGCGCCTCGTCGAGCAGGCGGCTCTGTTCGGTGGTGTTGACCAGCATCATCAGGCTCGCCACCGCCATCGCGATGAACAGCAGCGTGATGATCAGGAAGGCGAGCAGCAGCTTGGTGTGGACCGAGGCGCGAACACGCGCCACCCTTTGCACCAGCCCGGAGAAGGGTGACCGCTTCAACACCCGCGTGACAAGCTGCTCGAGTTTGATGCCGGGCTCCCTCAATCGGTCGAAGGGCCCTCCCTTTTGCAGCGGATGGTCCGCGACAACGCGGCCAGCGTCAAGGTTCGGCGCTCAGCGCCCGCGCGCGTTCGCCATCGCCTTGCCGACTTCGTTGCTGCCCTGCGCCGCGCCGCTTTGCGGGACGATCTCGCCGCTGCGGTCGGTGACTTCGGCGAGACTTGCTGCGAGGCGTTCGGGCGCATCGGCGCCGAAGCCGATCCACGCGCCCTGCGTGAGCGTGATGTGCGCGGCCTCGAAGGCGCCTGCGCCCGCGCAAAGGATGGCGCGGGTCGGCGCGTCCTGGCTCGCGAGCACCAGCATCGCGGGCACGACCGCCTCGGGCTTCAGCGCGTCGAGCACCTCCTGCGGCATCAGGTCCTCGGTCATGCGCGTGGCGGCGGTCGGCGCGAGGCAGTTCACGCGGATGTCGTTCTTCGCGCCTTCGAGGCTCAGAGTCTGCATCAGGCCCACCAGCGCGAGCTTGGCGGCGCCGTAGTTGCTCTGGCCGAAATTGCCGTACAGGCCCGAGGAGGACGTCGTCATCACGATGCGGCCGTACTTCTGCTCGTTCATGATGGGCCAGACGGCCTTGGTGCAATGCACGGCGCCCATGAGGTGGACGTCCATCACGAGGCGGAAATCGGCGAGATCCATCTTGGCGAAGCTCTTGTCGCGCAGGATGCCGGCGTTGTTCACCAGGATGTCGACGCGGCCCCAGGCATCCACCGCCTGGCGCACCATGGCCTGGACCGCGTCGAAGTCGGTCACCGAGGCGCCGTTGGCGATCGCCTCGCCGCCGGCGGCCCGGATCTCGTCGACCACCGCCTGCGCCGCGGTCACGGAGCCGCCGGAACCGTCGCGCGCACCGCCGAGGTCGTTCACCAGAACCCTGGCGCCGCGCGCCGCGAGGGCGAGCGCATGCTGGCGGCCGAGGCCGTTGCCCGCGCCCGTGACGATGGCGACGCGGCCCTTGAAATCGAGATTGCTCATGCTGGAAAGGCTTTCGTTGGAGTCGTTGACGCGCAGCGTTTTACCCCAGAAAGCAGATGCCCCGGGCCGGTGACATCCCCGGCTCAGTCGTGTGGGTGACTCAGTCGCTCGCAGTAATCCAAGAGCAGTTCGATTTCGGCCGACTTGTCGAAGAAGGCGTCGGCGCCCAGCGCCTTGGAGCGCGCGCGCATATCCGGCGTGGCGTAGTTGCTCAAGACCACCACCTTCTGGTCCGCGCGCCGTTGCCGGCAGGCGTCGATCACGCCAAGCCCGTTGCCCTGGTCGAGAAACAGATCGACGATGGCCACGTCCCAGGCGTCGCGGTGGTCCTTGAGCCAGTTGACCGCCTCGTCCTCGCCGCTCGCGTGGGCGACCACGACCGCGTCGGCGATGTCCTCGAGAAACCCGGTCAGGTTCTCGCGGATGACGGGGTTGTCTTCGACCAGATAGGTCTTGAAGGGCATGGCGTGCATGGGCAGTCGGTTGCAGGGGGTGGCGGTATGACCACCTTGATGCCCATTTTCCTCATGGCTGGCCGCACCCGGGTGAGCCTTGGCGGCCAATTCGGGTAGGCAGGAACCTACCCAGCCATATCGTCGGCCGCCCGGGCCGCGCGGCTCAAAGTGCCGCGCTCTGGCTCACCGGCCCGTCCGCCAGTTCCGGCCAATGGTTCTTGAAGCCGAGCCGGGCGGGCGACACGTACTGCTCGCGGTAGATCTCGAACGGCATGGTGTCGCTGGCCTCGATGCGCTTCTGCTCGCCGAGCGATTCGCGCGAAAGGCGCTCGAACTCGGCGCGCTGTTCGGCCGAGAACGGCAGCGCCAGCAGGGTTTCGCGCGTCTTCGCCGACTGCGCGCGCACGAAGCTCACGAAGGAATCGTTGTACGACGCCTTCATCGCCGCCAGCACGCGGGCGGACGGCAGGATCGACGGGTCCTTCAGCGCGGCGGCGGCGGCCTGCACCGCCTCGGCGTGCTTCGAGCCCCCGTGCGCCGCATCCAGCGCCGCGGCGACGGGCTCGAATTCGCGCAGCAGCTCGCTGCCCCACTCGGCAAGCAGCACCGGCTTGCCGGCACGCCGCAATTGCAGGCCGGGCTCGCGGCCGCGCGCAGCGGTCAGATGCTGGTTGTGCCCGAGATCGGCGATTTCCTCGCGGGTATCGGGCGGGCTGTCGGTGAGCAGGCAGTGCAGCAGGAAGACGTCGAGGAAACGCATCGTCTCGGCATTGATGCCGACCGGCTCGAAGGGGTCGAGGTCCATGAGCCGCACCTCGACGTATTCCACGCCGCGCTCGCGCAGCGCATGCAGCGGACGCTCTCCCGGGTAGATCACGCGCTTGGGGCGGATGGTGCCGTAGAACTCGTTCTCGATCTGCAGCAGCGTGGTGGCGAGCTGGTTGTAGTCGCCGCCGAGGTTGCGGATGCCAATGGCCTCGTAGGCGGGCCACGGGCGGGTCAAGGCGTCCTGCAGCGACGCCGCATAGCCGTCGAGGCTGTTGTAGCTCACGGCCAGCGATGCCTGCGCCTCGCTCTGGTAGCCCAGGCGCCCCATGCGCAGCGACGTGCCGTGGGGCATGTGCATGCTGCCCTCGCCGATCGGCAGCAGCTCGTGCGGCCGGCCGTCGACGAAGCTCGAACACAGGGCCGGCGAAGCGCCGAACAGGTACAACAGCAGGAAGGCCTGGCGCCGGAAATTGCGGATCAGCGCGAAGTACTGTTCGCTCGACACCTCCGGCAGCGACCAGTTGTAGTGGATGCCCGAGATGGTCTGCATGCGCCGGCCGTAGCGGTGGCTCAGGCCCATGCGGTAGACGCTCTTGGCGCGGCCCACGTTCGACGAGCCGTAGAGCCCGATCGGGATGGTTTCATCGGTGGGCAGGCCGCAAGGCATGCTCGACACCCAGAGGCGCTCGTCGCCGACCTCGTCCAGCACGCGGTAGGTGAACTGGTGGATCTGCACCAGTTCCTGAAGCACCGTCTCGACGTCCTTGTGCGCGCCGGTGATGAGCTCGACCTGCGACTCGCTGAAATCGGTCGTGATGTGCGGATGCGTGAGCGCCGACCCCAGGGCGCCCGGATGCGGCGTCAGCGCGAGCTTGCCGTCGGGCTGCGCGCGCAGGCTTTCCTTCTCGATCCCCCGCCGCACGCCCCTCAGCCGCGCGGCCGAGAGCGCTTCAAGGCGCTCCTTCAAATTGTTCATGTGGATATAACCCATCCGTTTTCGTGGGGCTGGAAGGTAGCACGCCAAAAAGACTGCTGCTGGCCGAGGACTGTTGACCCCGGCGCCGGCGGCTCATTCCGTGGGCGTCCGCATGAACGCGCAGCCAGCCGCTAGGCAAGAACCTTCAGCAGATAGCGGTTCAAATCGGCGATTTCCTCCATGCAGACGGAATGTTCCATCGGGTATTGATGCCATTCGACCTGGTAGCCCAGCGCCGCCAGCGCATCGCGGCTCTGGGAAGCCCGGGCGATCGGGATGACGCCGTCGCGCGTGCCGTGGGCCTGGAAGATCGGCGTCGCCTGGTTGGCGGGATGGCGCTCGGCGGCCACGGTCTGCGCCAGCGGCAGGTAGCCCGACAGGCCCACGATGCCCGCGAGCCGCTCGGGATGCCGCAAGGCGGTCATGAAGGTCATCGCGCATCCCTGCGAAAAGCCGGCGATCACGATGCGATGGGCCGGGATGCCGCGCGCTTTTTCGTTGGCGATGAGCGCCTCGACGGCGACCTGCGAGCGCCGCAGCCCCATTTCGTCCTCCGGGTTGCCCGGACCGAGGATGTCGTACCACGCCGGCATGCGGTAGCCGCCGTTGATGGTGACCGGCATCACCGGCGCGTTCGGGAACACGAAGCGCACCGGCCCCACGGCCGAGAGCTCGAGTTCGCTGGCGATCGGCACGAAGTCGTTGCCGTCGGCGCCGAGGCCGTGCATGAGGATGACCGCGGCTTTGGGATTCGGGCCGGTTTCGATTTCGATGGGTGGGAGTGACATGGCCCCGACGTTACCGCAGAAAGGGGGCCGCGGCGCGCGGCGCGCCGGACTCGGCGTGGCATCTGCTCGCGGTTTCGCTGCCGGCCTGCCGTGGATGCGAGACTTCGCCGGCGAGGACATCGATGCGGCCGATGCCCATCAAACTGCAAAGAACCCGATTTCCAAGGACTCTCACGATGTACACCACTGCAGCCACCCGCCATTTCTCGGGCACGTATGCCGAGGCGCGGCAGAAGTTCCTCGATGCCGCGGCCCAGTGCGGCGCGGCGGTCGAAAGCTTCGAACTCGAAGCGCATCGCGGCGCCCTCGGCGAAACCCTGGCCACCGACGTGGCCTGCCTCGGCAAGCCGGGCGCGGCCAGGCTGCTGATCGTCAGCTCGGGCACGCACGGCCCCGAGGGCTTCTGCGGCTCGGGCTGCCAGATCGCGACGCTGAACGACCCCGACCTGCTCTCGCGCATCGATCAGGCCGGCATCGGGCTCCTGCTGATCCACGCGGTCAACCCGCACGGCTTCTCGCACCTGCACCGCACGAACGAGGACAACGTCGACCTCAACCGCAACCACATCGACTTCGACGCGCCGCTGCCGGTGAACGCGGCCTACTCCGAGGTCGAGCCCTTCGTGCTGCCCGCCCACTGGCCGCCGACCGCCGTGGATCTCACGGCGATGTCGGCCTACATCGAGAAACACGGCATGTGGGCCTTCCGCACCGCTGTCTCATCGGGCCAATACACCTCGCCGCAGGGCGTGTTCTATGGCGGGAAGGCGCCCTCGTGGAGCAACCGCACCATGCGCGGCATCCTGCGCAAGTACGGTGCGAACGCCACGCACATCGGCTGGATCGACGTCCATACCGGGCTCGGCCCGTACGGCCATGGCGAAAAGATCTACGCGGGCCGCAATGCCGCGGCCGATCTCGCGCAGGCGCGCGCCTGGTGGGGCCTGGACGTCTTCGCGCCGTTCGAGGGGCGATCGGCCTCGGTCGATGTGTCCGGCCCGGTGGTGTCGGCGGTGTACGACGAGTGCCCGCAGGCCAGCGCCGCGCTGATGGGCCTGGAGTTCGGCACCCTGCCCGACCAGGAAGTCATGACCCGCCTGCGCGCCGACACGTGGCTGCGCCGGCATCCCGAGGCGCCGGCCAAGCAGCAGCGCACCATCCGCCGGGAGCTGCGCGAGGCCTTCTACTGCGACAACGACGAGTGGAAGGGCATGGTGCTCGGCCAGACCCGCGTGGTGCTGCTGCAGACGGTGCAGGGCCTCAGGAGCGCCTGAGGCTCACTGGGCAAGTTCCCTGCACTTCTGCAGGTTGGTGTTGAAGCGCTGCTGCATCCCCGGCACACAGCTATCTGCAGTGGTCATGATGCGGCACATGCCGACCACGAGGAAATCCGACACCGCCTCGGTGCACATCGGGTAGCGCGCGAGCTGCGGGTTGTCGCGCACCTTGAAACCCCACTGGTCCGAGAAATCGAGCATGCGCCCCATCGCGTCCTCGAAGTAGTCGCGATCGCGCTCCTTGATCGCGTTTTCCATCTGCGGCAGCTCGACGTTCAGGAAGCGCATGGCCGCGCCGGGAAACTCGCGCGCGTCCTGGGCGAGCGCGCCGGAAGCGAACAGGGCAAGCAAGAGCGGCGCGATCGCGCGTGAGGTGAGCGAAAGGACGCGGTGACGGGCAAATTCCATGGGCTTTCGGGGTGTGACGTCGGGGTGGAAAGCGCCGCGCGCCCGCGGGCGGCGGCAACCCCTATTTGAACCGAAAGCCGGCCCCGGCCCGGCGAGCGTTTACCAGGTCACCCGTACGCCAACCGAGCCCTGCACCGACGATTTCACGCGCGCATCGCCGCCGACGTCGAAGACGTGCCCGACTTCACCGTACAGCGTGGTCGACGACGACAGGGCCAGCGTCGCGCCGCCCGCCATTTCGGCCGAGCTGTAGCCGGTGGCGCTCGCGATCGGCGTGCTCGCGGCGGGACCGACGAAGGTCGCCACGTCGGTGCCGGAACTCGCACGATAGAGATTCACGCGGCCGTAGGGCTGCAGGCGGCCGGCGCCGGTCGCGAAGTCGCCCTTGACGCGAACGCCGAGACGGACGATCCAGCCGCTCGCGGCATCCTGGCGCACCGCGGCGCCGCTGATGAGCACGTCGTCGAAGCGGCTGCGCTGCCACGCGAGCTGGGCTTGCGGCTCGAGGGTCCAGTTCCCGGCAAGCGCAAGAGCCTTGCCGGTCTCGATCGAGGCCGTGAGGCTCTCGGCCTTGCCGGAAGCGCTCAGGTTCAGGTCCGGGCGCACCGTGTAGCGATGGCTGCCGCCTTGCAGCACCGCATCCGCGTACCAGCCGCTGCCGTCCATCCAGGTCGCGTAGCCGCCGAGGTAGCGCGACTGCAGGTCGTTGCTGCCCACGCGGCCGCTGGTGCCGCGCGCATTGCCGCTCACGTCCACGCCGCCGTCGAGATAGCCGACGTAGACACCGGCACGCCAGTGGCCCGCCGCGAACAGATCCGTGCCCGCCTGCAGGCCGCTCATGTGGCCCTTGCTGCCGGCGTCGGCCACGCCGTCCTGGTGGATGTCGAGATCGGTGTAGACCGCGCGCGCCCAGGCCTCGCGGCCCGCATCGCCCGAGCCCGCGACCGCGGTCCCCGGCGCGGCTTCATCGCCCACCCGGCGGTGCAGGTTGCCGAGCATCGCGATGTCCGCCTGGCGCAGTCGCGCCGGCAATGCGGCAAAGAGCGGCACTTCCTGGCGGTAGGCCGTCACCGTCGCGGCGGGCGCCGTAGCCGTCGGCGACTTGGTGATCGCCTCGGGCGAACTGCCCTGGGTGGCATCCGGCGTGGCGTCGGGCTGCACGGGCTGCGTGGCCGGCGGCGTGACCGGCACATCGGTGCGCAAATACCAGTTCTCGCCCGCACCGTGGGCATCCGCTGCATACAGTCGGTACTCGAAGGCGCCCGCATCGACGTGGCCGTTGGCCAGCGTGAAGGCGCTCTTCGTGGTCTGCGCGGTGGTGGTCGCGCCGCCCTGCGCACTCACCACCTCGATGCCGTTGCCGGTGGTCTGGGCGCCGAGCCCGCCGAGATTGGTGATGCGGATCGTGGTGCTGCCGCTCGCGCTCGCCGTCGGGCCGTTCAGCACCAGCCGGTCGCTCACGCTGCTGCTGTCGCCCAGCACCGTGCCGAGGTTCAGCACGCCGTTGTGGCCGACGTAGGCGCCGTTGACCGTCAGCGTGCCACCCGGGACCGCGCTCAGCAGGCTCACCGTGCCCGCGTTCTGCAGCGACGCGACGGTCTGGCTGAAGCCGCCGGTGTCGAGCGTCGCGCCCGCCGCGACCACATGCGCCGAGCCGGCGCTGAAGGTCTCGGCCGCGCCGGCCTTGAGCGTGCCCGCGCTGACCGTGGTGGTGCCGGTGATCGCCTGTGCCTTCGCGAGCGTCAGCGTGCCTGCGCCGGTCTTCTCGATGCCGCCGCTGCCGCTGAGCAGCCCGCTGTAGGTCGCATCGTTGGGCTGCGCGAAGCGCACGAGGCCGTTGTCGGTGACCGCCAGCGGCGCGAACTCGGCAGGGGTCTGCAGCGTACCGGCCGGGTCCACCGTCATGCTGCCGGCGTAGTTGCTGGCGTCCGCCACGAGCACCAGCGTGCCGCCGGCTACGCGCGCGCTCGTGAAGCCCGAGTCCTGCAGCGAGATGGCGAGGTTCCAGGTGCCGCTGTCGTTCTTCACCAGCGACTGGAAGTTCGAGATCGGGTGGTTGAAGGTGCCCGTGCCGGTGCCGTTGAGCGTCAGCAGGTTCCGGCCGCCGCCGCCGTCGATGGCGCCGGAGATCGTGCCGTTCTCATAGAGGTTGAGCGTGTCGTCGCCGGCGGCGAAGTTCAGCGAACCGAGCACCTGGCCCTTGTTCGTGAAGTTGATCGCCATGGTGCCGGCGACCGCGATGATGCTGGCCGTGCCGTCCCCGTAGCGGATCACGCCGGTCTCGCCGTTGACCACGGTGTTGCTGCCGCTTTTCGCTTCGAACCAGATCGCGGCACCGCCGGCCTGCGAGTCGATGGTGCCGTTGTTGATGATCGTGTTGCCGGTGCCGATCGGATTGATCGCCTCGGCGTCGCCGGCGATGCCCTTCGAGAGCACCTGCGCGCCCTGCGCGATCGTCATCGTGTTGTTGCTCAGGAACTCCACCGTGTTCGCGCCGGTGCCGAACAGCCCCTGGGTCAGGCCGAGGGCATTGTTCTCGACCGTCGCGCCGCTGCGCAGGGTGATGCTGCCGTTGCTCAGGATGCTGATCGCCGTCTGCTCCCCGGTGCTGATGACCGCGTTCTGCTGCACGTCGACCGTGGTCCCCGGGATGGCGCCGTAGCCCGCTCCGACCGTGGTGGTCTGGGGCCCGCCGGCGCTCGTGCAGACGTAGGCGGTGCCGATCCCGTTCAATGTGCAGGCGGCCGATGCGGCGCCGGACAGGACAAGAAGCGCCGAGGCGGTGGAGACCGCCCTGCAGGAGGTCGATTTACCCGCAGTGGCGGCAAGTTCGCAAGCAACGGACCAGGTTTGTAGCGATGAATTCCATACGACCCTGAAAACACGATTCACGAGCTTGCTCTCCCTTCCACCGACTCGGGACTGAAAACGAATACTTACGACTGTAATGCCGAGGTATTCATTTTCGTTGGGAGAAAGTCACATAAACGGTGCGCAGTCGCAGATATGCAACAAAATAGTTACAAAACTTGGGTTATTGGGCGGTGCAAGGCGCGTTTTGGCGACGCCCGTCGCCCCGGATTGGTGCCCGCCGCCTCGCGGGCGGCGCCGAATCTGGCGGCGCCTCAGCGCGGTGCGCGAAGCCGCTTCACGCCCTCGACCGCCGCCAGCACGATCGCGCCGGCGATCACGCCAAAGGCCGCGTTGCCGAGCAGCGAGGCCAGCGCGCCCCAGGCCTGGATCGCGTGCCCGAGGGCCGGCAGGCCATGCACGAGGATGCCCCCGCCGACGAGGAACATCGCGACCGTGCCGAGGACGGAAAGCGCCTTCATGAGCCAGGGCGCCGCGCCGACCAGCACGCGGCCCACCGCCTGCACGGCGGCGTTGCCGCGCTGGCTGAGGTAGTAGCCCATGTCGTCCAGCCGCACGATGCCGGCGACCAGCCCGTAGACGCCGATGGTCATCACGATCGCGATGCCCACCAGCACGCTGAGCTGCGTCAGGAAAGGCTGGCCCTGCACCGTGCCGAGCGTGATCGCGATGATCTCGGCCGAGAGGATGAAATCGGTGCGCACCGCCCCCTTGACCTTGGCCTTCTCGGCCGCGACCAGGTCGATCGCCGTGTTGGCGACGGCCTGCTCGTGCTGCTGCGTCTCGATCGCGTGCTCGGCCTTGTGCAGGAACCGGTGCGCGAGCTTTTCCGCGCCCTCGAAGCACAGGAACGCGCCGCCGATCATCAGGAGCGGCGTGACCAGCCAGGGCAGCCAGGTGCCGATCAGGAGCGCCGCCGGCACCAGGATCGCCTTGTTGACGAACGACCCCTTGCACACCGCCCAGACCACCGGCAGCTCGCGGCTGGCCCGCACGCCCGCGACCTGCTGCGCGTTCAGCGCCAGGTCGTCGCCGAGCACGCCCGCCGTCTTCTTGGCCGCGACCTTGGTGAGCAAGGACACATCGTCGAGCACCGTCGCGATGTCATCGAGAAGCAGCAGCAGGCTGGTGGCCATCGGTGGGTGCTCGGAGGGTCAGACGTTTCGCTTGAGGCGGATTTCCTCGATCTTCACGGTGCCGATCGCGGTGGTCTTGGCGGTCTTCATCTCGCGCTTGAAGCCGGCGAGTTCGCAGAAACGGATCGCGCGGTCGTTGCGCAGCGGCACCCAGATGGTCACGACGGTGCAGCCCTCTTCCTCGAGGCCTTCGCGCGCGGCGTCCCACAGCGCGACGCCCAGGCCCTTGTCCCAGTGCTCGGGCTTGACGTAGAGGGACCAGATCTCGCCGGTGGTCGACGGCGTCTTCGGATCGCGCGAACGGTCGAAGCCGACGAAACCGACGACTTCGCCGCCGAGCTCGACCACATGCACCTGCGGTTCGGCGTACTCGATCGCCTCGCGCCACTTGGCCTCGCGCGTGGCGGGCGTCAGTGCGCGCAGCTGGTCTTCGGGGAGGAGGCCCTCGTAGGCGGCCCGTGCGGCGGCGGCATGGACTTCGGCGACGGCCTTGGCGTCGCGCAGGGTGGCGGGGCGAACTTCGAAATCGGACATGAATGCAGGGAAACGATCGGTAAAGGGGCGTATTGTCGCTGCCGATGAAAGCGATCGTTCAACCCGGCGGCTTCCACTTCGACCTCGAAGCCGACCGCACACTCCTGGAAGCCGCGGAAGCCGGCGGCATCGAGCTGCCGAGTTCCTGCCGCAACGGCACCTGCCGCACCTGCCTGTGCAAGCTGGTCGCGGGCCGGATCCGCTACCGCATCGAATGGCCCGGCGTGAGCGCCGAGGAAAAGGCCGAGGGCTGGATCCTGCCCTGCGTCGCCGAGCCGGAAGGCGACGTCACGCTGGACGTGCCCTACGCATTCGCCGTCTTCTAGCCCCTGGCGAGCCGGTCGCGCTGCGCCAGCGACGGGAAGAGCCGGAACCAGCAGGCCGCCACCAGCACCGTGCCGATGCCGCCGGCCACCACCGAGCCGACCGGCCCGAGCAGCGCCGCGGTCGCGCCCGATTCGAATTCGCCCAGCTGATTGCTGGCGCCGATGAAGATCGAATTCACCGCGCTCACCCGGCCGCGCATCGCATCGGGCGTTTCGAGCTGCACCAGCGTCTGCCGGATCACCACGTTGACCATGTCCGCGCCGCCCGAGACCGCCAGCGCGACCAGCGAGACGACGAAGTTGCGCGAGACGCCAAAGACGATCATGCACAGGCCGAACAGCGCCACGGCCAGCAGCAGCATGCGCCCGATGCCGCGCTCCACCGGGTGGCGCGTGAGGTAGATCGACATCACCAGCGCACCCACCGCCGGCGCGCCGCGCAGCAGCCCGAGGCCCCACGGCCCGGTGTGGAGGATGTCCTTGGCATAGATCGGCAGCAGCGCCACCGCGCCGCCGAGCAGCACCGCGAACAGATCGAGCGACACCGCGCCCAGCACCGGCTTGCGCTTCCAGATGAACTCGACGCCGGCCAGGAGCGTCTTCGCGGTCACGGGCTCGCGCGGCATGGCCGTGTGGCCGTACTTCAGTTGCACCACCAGCGCGGAAGCGAGCACGAAGAACAGCAACGCCGCGCCGTACACCACGCCCATGCCGGCCACGAACAGCATGCCGCCGAGGGCCGGGCCGCCGATGATCGCGCCCTGCATGCCGGCGGAGCTGAAGGCCATCGCGCGCGGCAGCATCATCGGCGACACCAGGAGCGGCGTCAGCGCCTGCTGCGCCGGCATCTGGAACGCGCGCACCGCGCCGAGCACCAGCGAAAGCCCCAGCAGCAGCGCGCGCGAATCCTTGCCGCCGTACACCGAAAGGAGAAGCACGAGCGCGACCGCGCCCTGCACCGCGAAACACGCCGCGACGATGCGCCCGCGATGGTGGCGGTCGACCACGTGCCCGGCCCACAGCGCGAGCAGCAGCGCCGGCACGAACTGGTAGAGCCCGACGAGGCCGAGGTCCCACGCGCTGTGCGTGAGCTCGTACATGTGCCAGCCGATCGCGACCAGCAGCATCTGGCTCGCCGCCGTGCCGCACAGGCGCGCGGACCACAGTCGCATGAAGGGCCGCTCGCGCGTCAGGTCTGAAAAGCTGGAACTTCGATCGGGAGCGGCGGCGACGGACATCGGGTCGAGGATAGCCGAGCAAGCTCTTCTAGACTCGGCACCCGATGAATGACCTGCAAGTGGTCCACGAGGACCCTCACCTGCTCGTGCTCGACAAGCCCGCCGGCCTGCTGTGCGTGCCGGGGCGCGGCGAAGACAAGCAGGACTGCCTGAGCGCACGAGCCCAGCGGCGCTGGCCCGATGCGCTTGTCGTGCACCGCCTCGACATGGCGACCAGCGGCCTCGTGCTGATGGCGCGCAGCCTCGAGATGCAGCGTGCGCTCGGCGATCTATTCGCCAGCCGGCAAGTGGAGAAGCGCTACGAGGCCATCGTGGATGGCTTGATGCCCGTGCGCGACGAGTGGTCGCTGATCGACGCCCCGCTGATGGCCGACTGGCCGCGTCGCCCGCTGCAGAAGATCGACGCCGCCGGCAAACCGAGCCGGACGCGCTGGCGCGTGAAGGAACTGCTGCCCGAGCGCAACGCCACGCACGTGTGGCTGGAACCGCTCACCGGCCGCAGCCATCAGCTGCGGGTGCATCTGCTGTCGATCGGCCACCCGATCCTCGGCGATGCGCTCTACGGCAGCGAAGCCATCCGCCAACGCGCGCCACGGCTGCTGCTGCACGCGACGATGCTCGAGTTCGCGCATCCGGCCGATGGACGCGCGTGTCGCTTCGAGAGTGCGCCGCCCTTCGTCTAGGGCCTGACCCTAGAACGCACCCTTCACGACGAGCACCGGGCACTTCGCGTCCTGCAGCACGCGCTGCGTCACGCTGCCGAGCAGCAGCTTCTCGATGCCGGTGCGGCCGTGCGAGCCCATCACGATCAGGTCGGCGCCGATGGCGATCGCGGTGTCGACGATGCCTTCGTGCACCACGTGGCCGTCGATCACGCGCTGGTCGCTGTGCAGGCCCTCGGCCGCAAGCGCCGCGACGCCGCGCGCGAGTGCGGCATTGGCGCTGCTGGTGGCGGCGGCCAGGTATTCGTTCTGGCCGAGCGCGTAGTCCGCGCCCACGCCGATGAAGGGGTAGTTGTCCACCACGTGGATGAGCGTGATGCGACTGCCGAAAGCAAGCGCCAGCCCGCTGGCCTTGCTGACCGCCAGCATCGAGGTTTCGGAACCGTCGATGGGCACCAGGATGTGATTGAACATGGCAGACCTCTTGATCGAAGAGAACAGATTCCTGGTTCGCGGGCGAACCGGCCCCGAATGTACATCCAAGGCGTGGCCTGCGGATGTAGGACTCTACGGTCCGCGGCGAGGTTCAGTCACCCTGGAATTCGCCTGCGCGGCAGGTCACGACCAGCGTGTCGCGCCAGCCGGCTTCGCCTTCGATGAGCGGCTGGATCGGCGTCGATTCGTGGATCACGCGCGCGTCGTCGAGCAGGAGCAGCGACCACGGCTCCGTCAGCGTGAAGCGCTCGCCGCGCCGGCCCGCGGCCTCGAAGACGCGCGTCTCGCCGCCCTTGATGTTGTGCCGGCCGACGAGCGCGACCGCCACCAGGTCCACGCCATCGCGATGCGCACCCTCGGGCGTCGGGCGTCCGATGCCGTCGGCGGTGTCGATGCGGAACTGGTGCGCCTCCACGTACCAGCGCTGCACGCCGCGCAGCCCGCTCGCCGCATCGGCGAGCGCATGCATCAGCCGCTGCCAGACGGGCAGCGCCACCGTGGCTTCCTGCATCGGCGCGAACCAGCGCTGCATGCCGCCGTGCAGCGCGTTGTACTCGACCGGCTGCCAGTGCGCGCGATGCGGCACCTGCACGAGCTCGGCGCCGTCGACCGTGAAGCAGGCATGCCGCCGCGTGCGATAGCGTCCGCCGTCCTTCAGGTAGTCGTCAGGCGGCAGGTGGAACCAGTCGGCATGCAGCGTATCGAGCTCCGAGATCGGCACGCCGAGCCATTCGGACACGCCCTCCGGACTCAGCACGGCATAGCCGTCCTGGCGCAGCGTGGGAACAAGCCGGTCGGGCGGTGTGAATGGTGGGCTGAAGGCCGCGCTCACGCGCCCACCTTCACGCCCTTCCAGAAGGCGACGCGGTCGCGCACCATCTCGGCTTCGGGCTTCGGGTCGGCGTAGTACCACACCGCGTCGGGATTGAGTTCGCCGTTGACCAGCAGCGAGTAGTAGCTCGCGGCGCCCTTCCAGGGGCAGGTCGTCCTGTGGTTGCTGAAGCTCACATACTCGCGGTTGAGCGATGCGGCGGGAAAGTAGTGATTGCCTTCGACGAGCACGGTGTCGTCGCTCTCGGCGAGGGTGACGCCGTTCCAGGTTGCTTTCATTTCGTGACTCCAAGGCGCGATGCGCGCCACTCACATGCACGAAAGTAGCACATCGCGGCCGGTCACTTCGGGGCAACGCGACTCAGCCTCGCCGCGCCGCCTCGATGGTCGCGATATCGATCTTTCTCATCTGCATCATCGCCTCGAACGCGCGCTTGGCCGCCGCGCGGTCCGGGTCGGCGATCGCGTCCGTGAGCGCCCGGGGCGTGATCTGCCACGACAGGCCCCACTTGTCCTTGCACCAGCCGCACGCGCTTTCCTCGCCGCCGTTGCCGACGATCGCGCTCCACAGTCGATCGGTTTCCGCCTGGTCGTCGGTCGCGACCTGGAACGAGAAGGCCTCGTTGTGCTTGAACGCCGGGCCGCCGTTCAGCCCCAGGCACGGGATGCCCATGACGGTGAACTCGACCGTCAACACATTGCCCTCCTTGCCGGCGGGATAGTCGCCGGGCGCATGGTGCACGGCCTTCACGGCGCTGTCCGGAAAGGTCTTGGCGTAAAACTGTGCGGCCTCCAGGGCGGTGCCGTCGTACCAGAGACAGATGGTGTTCTTGCTGACCAATTTCATTCTCCATTCATGACAAGGAATGGGGTCAAGGGGTGCGGGCGCGAATCATGCCCCCGTGCTCCTCCTACAGCAAACTCGACAAGACGATGACACCGGGGCCGGCCGTCCTGCTGAGATGCTTTTTTGTACGGCATCAGGAGAGCAATTTGGACATGCAACCCAACATACCCCCGTTGACGGACGCCGACGTCGCTGCGCTCGAGGCCACCACGCCGCTGACACCGGGCGAGAGCCCGCCGCACGGCTTGAGACGCACACTGGATGTTTGCGCAGCGCGCACCAAGGCGAACATCGCGCAGCAGCCGGTGCGCGCGACGCTGATCGCGGCAGCAGGCGGCGCAGCCCTGATGATGTACGCCATGCGGGTGCTTCATTCATCGAATCACGAGACGCTCCACTGACAAAGCATTGACAAAGGCCCTCCGACGACTCGCGTCCGATCGGAGGGCCTTCGCGGTCCCGGATTACTTTTGGGGTCTTGCCGAGTCCGTGGCGGCAAATTAACCCGTCCCACCGGGTCGGGCGTTCAGCGAGCGCCGAAATTCTCTGCCGGAAAACGCCTACTCCGAATCCGATTGCCACCTGGCCCGCATGGTGCTTGAATAGCGGCCCTTCCCCTTCACCACGAAAGGAGGATGCCATGGCCTACGAGGCGCGATATGTCTTCAGACCGAATCCGGGCGCCGACCTCGGCGCCGTCATGGAGGCGATAAAGAACGGTGCGGCGCTCTGGAAGCGCCACGGCGCCACCAACGCGCGGCTGTGGGTCGTTGCCGCGGGCGAGATCGGCAACTACGTGCTCGAACTGCGCTTCGACAATGCAAGCGAATACGCCAAGGTCACCGACCCGCTTTCGGCCGACCCGGAGTTCAGGAAATGGCAGGCTGCGAATGTGCAGGCGGGTGCGTTCACGTGGGTGCGGAGCAATCTTCTGCGTGAACTGCCGCTGGCATAGCCGCGACCATGGCTGTCCTTCCCAAGACTGGCATCGTGAACGGGACACAGGTCGCCGCCGGCTGAGCGGCGCGTGCAGGCGCGCAGACCTTCAGAAAGGATCAGCCAAGTGGCTGGCAGAAGCCGATCGCAATCCGCCTCGCGATCGCGCCCGTTGCACGAGCAGCGCGATCAGCAGTGTCGCGGCGGCTGAGCCCGCCAGGCCTGCCGACGAGACCAGCAGCTGAGCCAGACCGTCGACGGTCTCGACGCTGACCTGTTGCGCGTGCCGGACCAGCGCGACCACGTCGGCGGCATGGACGTTCTGGATGTCCTCGAAGCGGACCTTCGGCTCCTGGCCGGCGTTGCGGAACCGGATCCTGGCGAAGATGCCGTTGGCGATGGCCACCAGCGACAGCACGCCCAGCGGCCGCATCAGCGCCTCGACGAGACTGCAGCGCTCGCCGGGCGGCGCCTCCTCGAAGACCTCGGCCACGAGGATCGGAATGGCCGTGTCCGAGCCGAGCTCAGCAGTCGTTCGAGCGTTGGCGATCGATTGCGACGGAGGATGTGCCATGGCGTTTGCTCTCGTTCTGTTTCTCGTTCGAGCCATGCATGATGGCCTTGCCGAATGGCATTCTGATGAACGTCACGTAAAGCCAGGCGACTTTAGGTGGCGGGAACTGCAGCTCGTTGCAGGCAGCTCATCCGCGATCCTCGCTGCTCAGGGCCGCACGCAGCGCCTCCACGGCGATGGCCACCACGAGGCCGGTCAGGACGATCCCGCACAGCCCGATCGACATGGCCAGCACGCGCGAGAGCCCTGCCTTGGGCACGAGGTCGCCATAACCGACCGTCAGCCCGGTGACGAAGGAGAAGTACAGCCCGTCGCTCAGCGGCCAGCCTTCCACCTTCGCGACGAGCAGCCCGATCAGCGCCATCAGCACCAGCAGCCCCGACAACACGGGCCAGATGATGGCCAGCCCGCGCCAAAGCTCGTGGAAGAAGCGGCGTCTGATGATCCTGGAAGCTTTCATTTGGCACTCGCTCGGTTGACATCGGGTGGAGGGGCCGGCTTCGGTGTACGGCGTCTCCAGCGTTCGAGGATCCACACCGTGGCCGAGGCGTAGAACGCCACGCCCACGAACAGGCAGGTGCGCATGACCGAGCCTTCGAGCACGCTCTTGCCGCTTGCGCTGTCCTCGATCGCGGGGCCGAGCAGGATCAGCGCGGTCACCAGCGCATTGCTCCAGAACGAGGGGCGAAAGCGCGTGCGCCGCACGCCGAACATGGCCGAGCCCGTCCACAGCGCCGCGGCCATCAGCCACAAGCTCAGCATCCACAGGCTCGGCCACAGCGACAGGCCCATCCACACGCCCATGCCGATGAAGGCACCCATGAGGGTCGAGCCCACGAGCTCGCGGCTCGCCGCGCCCGCCTGCGCCTCGCCGGCCTGTTGCGCCAGCGTTGCCGTCTTCATGATGGCGGCGAGATAGAACGAAGGGTTGGTCAGCGCGAGCACGAAGACCGGCATGACGATGATCGTCCCGCGCAGCGCGATCCAGTTGGCCGAAGCGGCGCCGGCGCGCTGCACGGGCGCCCTCGCCGGCTGCGGCGGATCGGGGAACAGCGCGCTGGACATGGCGCTCACCAGCGTGCCGACGCCCAGGCCGACGGCCAGCGTGCCGCTGAGCACGGCGACGAGCGATTGCTCCGCCACGCCCGCCACGGGCATCATCGCGAAGGAAATCACCAGCAGGATGGTCACTGCGCCACCGCGGGCCTGCCCGGCGCGGAACACCGCATGGAGCACCACGGCCGTCAGCAGCACGCCGGCGAACGCGTAGTGCTCGAGCAGTGGAACCATCAGGACGCCGGCCGCCACCAGCCCTGCGAGAACGAGCGCGACGACGATGCCCTTCACCAGCGGCATCGGCGGGCCGGGCTTGCACAGCACCAGCACCGCCATCACGCAGACCACGAACGGCAGCTTCAGCGCGAGCCCGTAGGCCAGCGCGGTTGCCAGGCCCAGTCCGAGGGTCAGGCGCAGGCTGGCCTTGTCACCGCGCGTCATGGAGGGCTCCAGTGCTCAGTAGAGGTACGACAGCCAGCTCACGACGCGGATGTAGAGCGCGCCGAGGGCGTTCATCACCGGGTGGTCGCCGGTGAAGACCAGCACATCCGCCTGGCCGCCCACCTGCACGCCGCGCAGCCGGCCGAGTTCGGACGGGTCGAACTCCACCACCACCGGGAAGCGCTGGGCCTGGCGCAGCCAGTCGCGGCTGTTCTCGACCGTGGGCAGGGCCCCGGGCGAGCCTTGCTTGCCGCTGCTCACGCCGCGGCCCACGCTGCGCACGCGCCCCTTGAGCACCTGCCCCGGCAGCAGGTCGAGGGCGATGGCCGCTTCGTTGCCGGGTTGGATGTTGCCCAGGTTGTTCTCGGTCATCTCGGCGCTGATCCAGAGGTCGTGCATCGCGATCAGCGTCATCAGCGGCGCGCCGGGCTGCGCGAACAGGCCCACGTCGGTCGTCAGGTCGGTGACCCTGCCGCGCGCGGGCGCGAGCACCCGGGTGCGCGCGAGGTCGAGCTCGGCCTTCTCCATCGCGGCCCGCGCGCTTTGCAGCTGTGCGTTGCCCTCCCCGCTGTCGCCGGCCGCCTCCTCTGCCTTGCGCAGGTCCGCCTCGGCGCGCTTGGCTTGGCTGCGCGCCTGGTCGCGCGTGGACTGCGCGATCTCCAGGCGCCGCACCGAGATCGCACCCGGGTCTTCGTCGTGCAGCCTTTCCTGACGGCTGGCATCGCGCTCGGCCATCTCGCGGCCGGCCTGGGCGACGCTCAATGCGGCGCGCGCCGCGTCCACGCCGGCGACCGAGCCCTGCACGGAACGCCGCACCGATTCGAAGTCGGCTTGCGAACGGCGCAGCGCGATGCGGAAGGGCTCGGGATCGATGTCGAGCAAGGGCTGTCCCGGCTGCACCTCGTCGTTGTCGCGCACGTGCACCGCCAGCACCTTGCCCCCGACCTCGGCCGCCACCGGCACCACGAAAGCCTGGACGCGCGCCTGCGAGGTGCTCGGCGTGAGGCGGTCGCCGACGAAGTAGATGACCAGGCTGCCGACGATGAGGACGGTCAGCACCAGCGCGCCGATGCGCGTGCCGGCGCCGGCTTTCGGCGCCGGCGCCGGCGCCTCGGGCGGCACATCGGGATCAGGTGGCGGGGTGGCGGTTTGATCGCTCATTGGGGGACCTCCGCGCAGCAGCGCTGCGGTATTCGCCTTGGGGCGGCCCGGCGGCTCATGGCATTTCGCTCCGTTGCCGCGAAGGCGGCTGCGCCCCCGGGGGCGGCAATGGATCGTTCAAAAGGGGCTTCCAGTCGCTGCGTTCGGCCATCGCGCGGCGTGTTTCCTCGTCGATCGGCAGCGGCCGCTCGCGCGCTGCCTGCCAGCCGCCACCCAGGGCCTTGTAGAGGGCCACGAGGCTTTGCACCACGCTGCCTTGCGTGCTCACGAGCTGCTCCTGCTGGCTGAACAGCGTGCGCTGCGAATCGAGCACGCGCTGGAAGTCGACCAGGCCTTCGCGATACTGGATCGTCGCGATGTCGAGCGAGCGGCGCGCGGCCTGCACCGCGCCTTCGAGCAGATCGATCTGCGCCCGGTTGCTCGCGAAGCCGGCCGCGGCATCGTCCATCTCGCGCGCGGCGGTCAGCACCGTGTTCTGGTACTGCTCCTGCAGCTCGCGGAAGCGCGCGTCCTGCACCAGCACCTGGTTCCTGAGGTTGCCGTGGTCGAACACGTTCCACACCAGCGCCGGACCGATCGCCCAGCTCGCCGTAGAGGGCGAACCCGCGATCGAGGTGGCCGACAGGCCGAGCGTGCCGCCGAGCGCGATCGAGGGATAGAGCGCCGCCTCGCTGATCCCGATCAGCGCCGACTGCGCAGCGAGCTGCATCTCTGCCGTGCGCACGTCGGGCCGGCGCCGCAACAGGTCCGCGGGCACGTCGACGATCAGCCCGAGCTCCGCGCGCGGGATGCGGCCCTGCCCGGCCGCCATCTCGGGCAAGGGGCCGGGCGGCCGGCCGAGCAGCACAGCGAGCGCGTTCTGCGACTGGCGCAACACGCCCTCGAACTCGGGGATGGTCGCCAGCGTGCCCAGATACAGCGAACGGGCCTGCTGCACGTCGAGCTCGGATTCGTTGCCGCTCTTGAACAGCCGCTCGGTGATCTGGAGGCTGCGCTTCTGGATCTCGGCGTTCTCGTGCGCGATGCGAAGGCGCAGCTCGGTCGTTCGGATGCTGCCGTAGAGGCTCGCCGCCTGCGCCGCGACCAGCACCTGCACGTCGTCGTACTGCGCGATGGTCGCGAAGTAGCCCGCGTCGGCCGACTCGATGCCGCGGCGGTACTTGCCCCAGAAGTCCATCTCCCAGGCGATGTTGAAGCCCGCGCTGGCGCTCCAGAAGGCGGTGCTCGCGCCGCGCGACTGCCGCTGGCCGGCGCGCAGCGCATTGGCGCTCACCTGCTGCACCTGCGGATAGAGGCCGCTGCCCGCGATGCCGAGCTGCGCGCGCGATTCGAGGATGCGCATCGCCGCGAGGCGCACGCCGGGATTGAGGCGCTGGGCCTCGGCCACGAGATCGTCGAGCACGGGGTCGTCGAAGCTGCGCCACCAGTCATCGGCCACGACCCGCGCGCGCGGCAGAGCATCCGCGGAGAGCGTGCGCCCGGCGTTGCCGGACCAGTCCTGCGCCCAGGGCACCACGGGCCGCGCGAAGTCCGGCCCGAGCATGGTGCAGCCGCCCAGCGCCAGGCATGCGGACCAGAGCAGGGTCGCAGTGCGCCAACGCGGGATCGCGGCCGGCATGCCTTCAGTCGGCGGCCGGCAGGTCGCTTTTCGGCGCCGCCGTGCCCGATGCCGGACCGGTATGGACCCAGCCCATGAAGATCTGGTAGCCGAGCGCGAGCAAGGTGGCGCCGACGAACATGCCGAGGATGCCCGCGGTCGCCATGCCGCCGAGCGCGCCGATCAGGATCACGGGCATCGGCGCATCGACCCCGCGGCCGAGCATCAGCGGCTTGAGCACGTTGTCGGCCATGCCCGCGACCAGCAGCAGCACGGTGTAGGCGACCGCGGCGCCGGTGCTTTGGTCGCCACGCGTCCAGAGCCAGGCGATCGCGGGGATGGTCACGATGATCGCCGGCACCTGCGCGATGCCGAGCACCAGCACGATCAGCGAGAGCACCCCGGCCCACGGGATGCCCGCGATCAGCAGGCACACGCCGACGATGATCGCCTGGATGAAGGCGACGCCGATCACGCCCTGCGCCACCGCGCGGATCGTGGCTGTGGAGAGGTCCGCGAACTCGACGCCGCGCGCCGGCCCGATGATGCGCACGAAGATCGCGCGGATGGCCCCGCTGCCGGCCTCGCCGAAGGCCATCACGATGCCCGCGACGATGATCGCCGCGACGAACATCAGGAGCGCGCCGCCGATGCCCGCGACCGCGCTGAGCGCCGTGCGCGCGAGGTTGCCGATCTTCGGCTGCAGGCTCTGCACCAGCGCCGGCAGGTCGTTGTAGGCCTGCGACCAGATCCCGAAGATCCTTTCGCCGACGATCGGCCATTTCGCGACGCTGTCGCGCGGCGCGGGCAGGCGCAGCGAGTTGTTCTGCACGTCGGCGATCAGTTGCCGCACCGAATCGCCGACCGAGCTCAAGAGCACCGCCGTCGGCACGATGATCAGCACGATGCCCGCGAGCACCAGCAGCGTGGCCGCGAGCCACTGGCGGCCGCCCACGCGGCGCGCGAGCGACCGCTGGGCCGGATAGAGCGTGACCGCGAGGATCAGCGACCACGCGATCAGGGTCAGGAAGGGCGAGAACACGCGATAGCACAGCAGCGCGAGCACGATCACGAGGCCGGCGCGGATCAGCACGTCCATGAGGGCGGACGCGCCAAGCGAGACCCGTTCGCCGTTGGATTCTTGAGGCATCTGCATGCTCGTCTCCGGTTAGTTGCGTCAACCGCCCAGCGCGATGATCACGGCCTGGATGCCGGCCCCGAGCGCCGCCATCACGAACGCCGCGCGCCATGGCTTCAGGCCCGCGTAGCGCCCCCATTCGTAGCCGCACAGGAACATGATCGCGATGCCGATGGCGGCCGACACGCGCATCGCGGGGCGCACCTCGCTGAAGAAGAAGAAAGGCAGCACCGGCGGAAAGGTCGAGGCGAAGACCAGCAGAAAGACGCCGAGGCCGCCCACCAGATCCTGTCGCGTGAGCGCCGCGACCGGCGCCACATGCGCGGGCTGGGCGACCATCCACTGCCGCGTGCGCTCCAGCTCGGAGGGCCCGAGGGCGCTCGCGAGCGGGCCGAGTTCCTGCGCGATCAGGCCATGGGCCGGCTCGGGCGCGCCCCCCGCGATCACCTCGCGCCAGAGCCTGGCCTGGCGCGCCCGCACGACGAGGTTGCGCAGTACGTACATCACGCCGTCGACGAAGCCCCACGCGATGTTGCAGCCGATCGCCGCGACGAGCATCTCGCGCACCTCCTTCTGGCCCGCGGTGGCCACGCTCAAGGTGCCGGTGAAACTCAGGACCATGAACAGGCCGAAGAGAATCTCGGAATTGCGGTCGATCGGGTCGAGAACACGGTTTTCCATCTGGACTCCTCCTCCCGTCGGGTCCCTCCCCGCGGGCAGCCTACCTGGCCAGCACGATGCCGGACGCCGCCGAAGATACCGTGGTTCCTGCTTCGCCCGCAATGATGCGTTCCAGGTCCCCGAGCGCGCCGATCGCGGCGGTCTTGCCGGTCGCCTTGGCGAAGCGGCAGGCCGCCGCCACCTTCGGCCCCATCGAGCCGGCGGCGAAGGTCATGGCCGAAAGCGCGTCGGGCGATGCGCGGCGGATCGCGCGTTGCATCGGCTTGCCCCAGTCCACGTACACCGCATCGGCGTCGGTGAGCATCACGTACAGGTCGGCCTTGAGTTCGCGCGCGAGCAGCTCGGTGGCGAGGTCCTTGTCGATCACGCATTCGACGCCGCCCAGCTTGCGCTGAGCGCCGGGCTCGTAGGCCGCCGGAATGCCGCCGCCGCCCGCCGCGATCACGATGGTGTTCTGTTCGAGCAGCCACTTGATCGGCCGCAGCTCGAAGATGCGCCTGGGCTCGGGCGAGGCAACCACGCGCCGCCACTTGTCGCCGTCCTGCCTGAAGACCCACGCCTTCTCGGCCGCCAGCCGGTCGGCGGTTTCCTTGCTGTAGACCGGGCCGATGAACTTGGTCGGGTTCGCGAAGGCCGGGTCCTTCGGGTCGACCTCGATCATGGTCAGGAGCGTCGCGAAGGGCCGCTCGAAAGGCAGCAGGTTGCCCAGCTCCTGCTCGATCATGTAGCCGATCATCCCTTCGGTCTCGGCGTCGAGCACGTCGAGCGGATAGGTCTCCACGTCGGTGTAGGCCGCCCCCTGGAGCGCGAGCAGGCCGACCTGCGGCCCGTTGCCGTGGCCGACCACCATGTCGTGCTGGCGTGCGACCGGCGCGAGCGCCCTGGCGGCGATACGGATGTTTTCTCGCTGGTTCTCCGAGGTCATGGGCTGCCCGCGTCGCAGCAGCGCATTTCCGCCGAGCGCGGTGACGATGAGCATGTCAGTCTCCCATCGTCGCGACCAGGATCGCCTTGATCGTGTGCATGCGGTTCTCGGCCTGCTCGAAGGCGATGTTGGATTCGGACTCGAACACCTCGTCGGAGACTTCGAGGCCGTTGCTGATGCCGTAGGTCTCGGCGATCTGCTTGCCCAGCACCGTCTCGCTGTCATGGAACGCGGGCAGGCAGTGCATGAACCTGACCTGCGGGTTGCCGCTGGCCTTCATCAGCTCCGCGTTGACCTGGTAGGCCTTGAGCAGGTCGATGCGCTCCTTCCAGACTTCCTTCGGCTCGCCCATCGAGACCCAGACGTCGGTGTGGATGAAGTCCACGCCCTTGACCGCCGCCTTGGGGTCGTCGGTGACGGTGAGCTTGCCGCCGTAGCGCTTTTCCAGGCCGCGCGCGATCTTCAGGTAGTCCTCGGCGGGCCAGAGCGACTTCGGTCCGCAGATGCGCACGTCCATGCCCATGAGGCAGCCGACGATCATCAGCGAATGGCCCATGTTGTTGCGGGTGTCGCCGAGGAAGGCGTACTTGATCTCGTGGATCGGCCGGTCGCTGTGCTCGCGCATGGTCATCACGTCGGCGAGCATCTGTGTCGGGTGGTATTCGTCGGTGAGCCCGTTGAAGACCGGCACGCCCGCGTACTTCGCGAGGGTCTCGACGCCGGTCTGGCTGGAGCCGCGGTACTCGATCGCGTCGTACATGCGGCCCAGCACGCGCGCCGTGTCCTTGAACGATTCCTTGTGGCCGATCTGCGAGCCCGCGGGGTCCAGGTAGGTCACGTGCGCGCCCTGGTCATGGCAGGCCACCTCGAACGAGCAGCGGGTGCGCGTGGAGGTCTTCTCGAAGATCAGGCAGATCTGCTTGCCCAGCAGATGGCGCTGCTCGGTGCGCGCGTACTTGGCGCGCTTGAGGTCCCGCGCGAGGTCGAGCAGGTAGCGGAACTCGCGCTGGGTGTAGTCCTGCACGGTCAGCAGGGAGCGGTTGCGCAGATTGAAGCTCATGTAACTCTCCTGTCAGTAGGCTGGATCGCGCGAGATGGGACAGGTCATGCAATGACCGCCCCCACGCCCGCGTCCGAGTTCCGCGCCGCGCACCGTGATCACTTCGATGCCCGCCTTGCGCAGCAGCGTGTTGGTATGCGTGTTGCGGTCGTAGGCCACCACCACGCCGGGTTCGAGCGCGACGACGTTGTTGCCGTCGTCCCATTGCTCGCGCTGGGCCTGCCAGGCGTTGCCGCCGGTGTCGACCACGCGCATCTTGGGGATGCCCAGGGCCTCCCTCACGACGTCGAACAGATGCCCCTTGTCGGCCCGGATGTCGAGCGCCTCGCCCTTGCCCGGCCGCACGCTGTAGCAGCGCACCTGGTCGGACACCTCGCGGAATGCGGTCACGACCTCGCGGTCGCAGAAGCTGAACACCGTGTCCAGGTGCATCGCCGCACGGCTCTTGGGCATCAGGCAGCCGATCACGCGTTCGGCAGCCTTGTGCGCGAACAACTGCTGCGCGACCTGGAACACCGCCTGCCGCGTCGTGCGCTCGCCCATGCCGATCAGCACCACGCCCTTGCCGACCGGCATCACGTCGCCGCCTTCCATGGTCGATGCGCCAAAGTTCTCGTCCGAATCGCCCCACCAGATCTTGAAGTCCGCCCCCTTGAACCGCGGATGGAACTTGTAGACCGCACGCTGCAGCAGCGTCTCGGGCTTGCGCGCCGGCCAGTACATCGGGTTGCAGGTCACGCCGTTGTAGATCCAGCACGAGGGGTCGCGCTGGAACAGCGTGTTCGGGATCGGCGGCAGCAGGAAGTCGGTGCCGCCCATCGCGTCCTCGAGCAGGGTCGACCACTCGCTCTTGGGCACGTCGAGGATCGCGATGCCGCCGATCAGGTGCTCGGCCAGTTTCTCGGCCGGCATCTGGTCCAGCCAGGCGCGAAGGTGCTTCACACCGAGCCCCACGTCGTTGACCGTGATGCGGCGGTCGAGCACGAATGCGCGCGCCTCGGTGTCCTTCAAGGTTTCGGCGAGCAGTTCATGCAGGTCGAGCACCTCGGCGCCGCGCTCGCGCATCTTGAGCACGAAGTCGTAGTGGTCCTTCTGCGCTTCCTGAACCCACAGGACGTCGTCGAACAGCAGCTCCGCCGCGTTGCCCGGCGTCAGGCGCTGATGGGCGAGTCCCGGCCGGCAGACCATCACGGTCCTGAGCTTGCCGACTTCGCTGTGCACTCCAAGCTTTTGCATATCGTGCCTCCTTCGTGCTGGTGCGTGGATGTCTATTCGGGCAGGGCCATGAGCTCGAAGAATTCGAGCGCCTCCCGGTCCGGCTCCTTCAGATAGGTCCGGTAGATGGTGGGCAGTTCGGGCGAGCGGTAGACGCGGCTCAGCGCGCGATCCACCGTGAGGCGGAAGTCGTCGTCGTTGCGCCGGATCGCCAACGCGAGCAGCTCGCGCCTGAAGAGGCGGTCGAGCACCACGAGGTTCGACTTGGCCGGGCTGCGCGCCACCGCGTCGAGCAGCAGCGGCCGCCCGTCGAAGAAGGCATCGGCGCGGCGGTCGACCACCGCCTGCACGCCTTCGGTGGTGTCCTTGACCGAGACCACGTCGATCGCGATGCGCCGTTCGGCGAGCTTGTCGGCCAGCGCACGTTCCACCGTCGAACCGCCGACCACCGCGAGCACGCGCCGCTCCGGCGCGTTGGTGCCGCGCCAGATCACCGGCGCGGGGGGTTCCCGCCCGGTCAGCACCTGCGCGAGGCGCACCGGCGCGTCGGAACGGATGACCGCATTGACGCCGACGAAGCCGACCGGGATCGAGAAGCTGACCTCGGCCCGGCGCTCCAGCGTCGGCACCGCGCCGCACAGCATGTCGATCTTGCCCTGTGAGACGGCGCTGAAGCGTTCTTCCATCGACACCTGGACAAGCTCGACGGCGAGTGCCGACAACTTCAGTTCTTGTTTGGCCGCTTCGCCGACCTTGGTGCACAGCGCAATCGCATAGCCGGTGATCTTGCCGGTCGCGTCCTTCTGCGTGAGCGACGAGCCGTCTGCGACGTAGCCGACGACGAACTTGCCGGATTCGCGCAGCTTGTCGAGCGTGCCGGCAGCGAATGCGGCACCCGCATGCAGCAGCGCGGCGCCGATCAGCGCGAGGACGGCGCTTCGGAATTGGATGGATCGCATGGTCTGGCCCTCCTCTTACGCCGCGCGGGCGGCCGCCGTCCGGGTCACGAAGCGCGGCGCGATGAAGCCGTAGATGACGAAGCCGATCGCCATCACCAGCATGCCGCCGAGCACCGCGTCCTTGCCCGAGGCGTAGAGCGCGTACACCGAATACAGCATCGCGATCACCGCGATGACCGCGTTGCGCTTGTAGACGCCGGGCTCGACGCCCGCGTTGCGCATGATCACGAACAGCGCCGAGAGCGAGACGATGTAGGGCACCACGTTGGTCACCACCGCGAGGTTGACCAGCGCCGCGAACTGCTTGCTCAGGTCCGGCGAGATCGTGGACAGGGCCATGACCGACTGCACGACACCCATGATCACCATGCCCGCGATCGGCGCGCCGGCCGCGCTGGCCTTGCCGAAGATGGCCGGGAACATGTGGGTGTCGGCGGCGTCCTTGGCGGTCTGCGCGAGCGTGAACTGCCAGCCCAGCAGCGAGCCGACGCAGGCCATCGCCGCCAGCGCCATCACGGTCTGGCCGACCGCCGGGTTGAACATCTGCGTGTAGGCGAGCCCGAACGGGCCGGTGGACTTGGCCAGCTCGGCATTCGGAACGATGCCCTGGATCACGGTGGTCGAGAGGATGTAGATCACCGCCGCGCCGAGCGTGCCGAACATGCAGGCGAGCGGCACGTCCCGCTTGGGGTTCTCGACCGCCGAGGCGTTCTGCGACGCCGATTCCATGCCGAGGAAGGCCCACAGCGTCAGCGAGATGCTCGAACCCATGCCCTCGAACAGGCTGACGCCCTTGGGGTTCCAGGCTTCCTCGAAGGTGTGGCCGTTGAACCAGATCCATCCCGCCACCGAGATGAAGCCCACCGGCAGGATCACGCCCCACACCGTGATCGAGCCGATGCGCCCGGTGAGCTTGGGCCCGCCGAAGTTGGCGACCGTGGTGATCCACAGCAGCGCGATGACGCCGGCGCAGGTCGAGATGGCGGAGGCGGTGAGGACGGGGAAGAACGCCGCGAGATAGCCGAGCGCCGAACTCGCCACCGCCACGTTGGCGATCGCAAGCGACAGGAAGTAAAGGAAGAAGACGAGGAAGTACCCGTCCTTCCCGTAGGCATCCTCCGCGTAGGCGGCCATGCCGCCCGAGCGCTGGTTGAACACCCCGGCCTGCGCGAAGCTGTAGGCGATCGCGAGCGAACCGATCGCGGTCACAACCCATGAAAGCAGCGAGATCGCGCCGACCTGCGCCATATTGGCGGGCAGCATGATGATCCCGGAGCCCATCATGTTGACCGTCACGATGAAGGTCAACTGCATCACACCCATCTTCTTTTCCTGAACGGCTGCCATCGTCGTCTCCTTGGTTGCTGTCCGCTGGGCCCGCTCCACCTGCGGCGCGTTATTCGCGCACCACGTAGGTGTGGAAGCGGATGCGCCCGTCGCTTCCTCGCTCCTGGTACACCCCCTGCACTTCGTAGTTGAAGCCCGGGAACCGGCCGAACGACTCCTCGAAGGCGCAGAAGTAGTCCCGCATCGGCTTGGCGCGCTCGTCCCATCGCTCGCCCGGCACCACGATGCCGATGCCCGGCGGATAGATCAGCGCCAAGGTCGCCGAGATGCGCCCCTCGGCCTCGGTGAGCGGCACGTAGTCCACCTGGTTGCCGACCAGCGCGCGGTAGGCGTCCTGCGGCAGCATCGCGAGCTCGGGGAAGCTGTCGGCGCGGAAGCACCGGCCCTGCAGGCCCTTGACGTTGGCGTCGCGGTAGAACGCATGCATCTCGTTGCAGACCTGCCGCAGGGTGTAGCCGGCATAGCGCTCGGCGTTGGCGGCGTAGAGCGACGGCAGCACGTCCTGCAGCATCGCGTCCTCGTCCCACAGGTTCTTGAACTTCACGAGCTTGGCGATCAGGCTGTTGAGCTTGCTTTCGTCCTCCGCCGGCGTCATCAGGAAGAGGATGCTGTTGAGATCGCACTTCTCGGGCACGATGCGCTGCTCGCGCAGGTAGTTCGCGACCACGGTCGCCGGCACGCCGAAATCGAGGTACTCGCCGGTGGCACGGTCGATGCCCGGTGTCAGCAGCATCAGCTTGTTCGGGTCGACCATGGCGTAGCCGTCCACGTAGCCGGCGTAGCCGTGCCAGCGCGCTCTGGGGTCGAAGTTCCAGCACTGCTGCTCGCGCTTGATCACGTCGGTGGCGAGGCTTTCCCACGGCACGTCGCTCACGTCCTCCATGAACGGCGAGCCCTTGATCGTCACCCGGTCTGGCACGAAGGGATCGAAGAACCACTGTTCGGCCGCATTGCGCCCGGTCTGCGCGAAATGGCGGCCGAACTCGCGGAACTTCTTGCGCGTCTCGATCCCGAGCTCGATGCAGCGGTCCCACAGCATCTCGCCGGCCTTGCCTTCGTGCACCTTCGCGTTCACGTCGAGCGATGCGAACAGCGGATAGAACGGCGAGGTCGAGGCGTTCATCAGGAACGACTCGTTGAAGCGCTGGTGGTTGACGTAGCGCGGCTGCCCGATCAGGTGGTCGTCGCGCTTGTGGATCTGGCTGGCCTGCGAGAAGCCCGCGCCCTGCTTGTGCACCGACTGCGTCGAAAAGAGCCCCGGCGCATCCGCACCGAGCTCGCCGAGCCGCATCGGACTGTGGTCGGCGAACAGCGGGTGGAAGGCGTTGTAGCCGATCCATGCCTCGTCCCACAGCACGTAGTCGCACAGCTGGCCGATGCGCTCCAGCACCTTGCGCACGTTGTAGACGGTGCCGTCGTAGGTCGCGAGCTGGATGCAGGCGAGGCGGAACGGGCGCGGCAGGTCGGCGCGCGATTTGTCCTCGATGAGCGGATGGGCGCGGATGCGCTCGCGCAGCGAGGCCTCGTCCCAGGCGTCCCAGTCGACCGCGCCGATCATCCCGAAGGCGTTGCGCGCGGTCGGCAGGAAGACCGGCACCGCGCCGGCCTGCACCAGCGCGCCCTGGTGCACCGACTTGTGGTTGTTGCGGTCGAACAGCACGAGGTCGCCGCGCCGAAGCAGCGCATTGGCGACGATCTTGTTCGAGGTGCTGGTGCCGTTGAGCACGAAGTAGGTCCGGTCGGCGCCGAACACCTGCGCCGCGTGGCGCTGGGCCTCGTCGGCCGCGCCCTCGTGGATCAAGAGGTCGCCGAGCTCGACATCGGCGTTGCACAGGTCGTTGCGGAAGATGCTCTCGCCGAAGTGCTTGAAGAAGAGCTGCCCCGCGGGCGACTTGCGGTAGAACTGCCCGCCCTGGTGGCCCGGGCAGTCGAAGGCGATGGTCGCCTTGCCGTCGTAGGCCATGAGCTTGCCGAAGAACGGCGGCAGGAGCGACATGCCGTACTTCACGAGGCTCGCGCCGATCTGCTTGGCATAGAACTCGGGCGATTGCTGGCCGAGGTAGACGTAGCCCTCGACCTCGCCGAGGCCGCTCACCACCGGCACGTCGGAAATGCGCTGCGAGTCCGCGAGGATCCACACCGGCGTGCGAAAGCCCACGCCGCGCAGCTCGCGCATCAGCGCGCGCGCCTTGGCGAGCATGTCGCCGTCGATCCAGAGGATGTACGCGCCCACGCCGGCGTCTTCGGCCAGGTCGCGTTCGAAGCGGCCCGACACTTCGAGCTCCAGGCCGTTCGCCGCGAGGCGGGCCAGCAGCTCCTTCGTCTGCGGGTTGTCGGCATCGACGATGGCGACCACCTTCAGGTACTTGTGCAGCGGAATCGGAATCGCCTGCGGCTGCAGCGAATAACTCGCGTAACGGCTCATTGGTCAACCTCCGCGCAGCAGCGCTGCGGTATTCGCCTTGGGGCGGCCCGGCGGCTCATGAGGCTAGCCCTCCTTGACGCAATCGACCTGCCAGTGCCTCCCCCCGTTGCGGTCGACCTCGAACCTGAGACCGTGGATGTCCGATTCGAAGCCCGGGAACCGGTCGTCCGAATCGCGCGCGAACTTCAGGTATTCGATGATCGAATCCGTGCCGAAGCGCTCGCCGGGCATGATCAGCGGAATGCCCGGCGGATACGGCACCAGCATCACCGCCGCGACGCGGCCCTTGAGCGCCTCGATCGGCACCGGTTCCACATGCCCGTGCACCAGCCGGTCGTAGGCTTCGGCGGGGATCATCGCGGGCTCGGGCAACTCGGTGTACATCGCGTTCATCGCGCGCGCGGAGTCGTTGTCCCGCAAGCAGGCATGCAGCGCCTCGCAGAGGTCGCGCAGGCCCATGCGCTTGTAGGTGGCGCCGCCGGCCGCGACCACACTGGGGAGCACTCTCGACAGGGGCGCGTTGCCCTCGTAGTCGGTCTTGAAATCGACCAGCGCATCGACCATCGTGGTCCACTTGCCGCGCGTGATGCCGAGCGAGAACAGGATCAGGAAGCTGTACAGGCCGGTCTTCTCGACCACGAGGCCGCGCTCCCAGAGGTACTTGGTGACGATCGATGCGGGGATGCCCGTCTTGCCGAGCTTCCCCCCGCTGCCCAGGCCCGGCGTGAGCAGCGTGACCTTGATCGGGTCGAGCATCACGTAGTCGCTCGCCACCTTGCCGAAGCCGTGCCAGGCCGCGTTCGGCGCCAGCACCCAGTCGGAGGTCTTCGGCGGCTTCTTCAGGTCGAGCTTCTCGGGCTGCCAGACCTGGAACCACCAGCCGCGCCTGAAGCCCTCGCCCACCGCCGCCAGCGCATGGCGGAAGTTCATCGCCTCGTCATGCGTCTCCTGGACGATCGAGCGGCCAGCCGGGCCGTCCATCATCGCGGCGCTGACGTCGAGCGACGCGATGATCCCGTAGTGGGGCGATGTCGACCCGTGCATCATGAAGGCATCGTTGAAGCGGGTCGTGTCGATCTTGCGCTTCTCGGACTCCTGGATGTGGATCATCGAGGCCTGCGAGAAGGCGGCGAGCAGCTTGTGCGTCGATTGCGTCGCGAAGACCAGCGTGTGGTCCGCGCGCGGATGGCCGCGCGGCACGCCCATCGCGTGCCGGCCCGAATAGAACTCGTGGAAGGCCGCGTAGGCGTACCAGGCCTCGTCGAAATGCAGGGCGTCGACCTGGTCGGTCACCTTCGCCTTGATCATCTCGGCGTTGTAGCAAAGGCCGTCGTAGGTGGAGTTGGTGATCACCGCGATGCGGACCTGCCCCTTGTGGCCGCGCGCGATCGGGCTCGCCGCGATGCGCCTTCGCATGGCCTCGGGCGAGAACTGATCCAGGCCGATCGGCCCGATGATCCCGTAGTCGTTGCGCGACGGCATGAAGTACACCGGCGTCGCGCCGGTCATGACGAGCGAGTGCAGGAGCGACTTGTGGCAATTGCGGTCCACCGCCACGAGGTCGCCGCGCCCCGCCATCGAATGCCAGACGATCTTGTTGGCGGTCGAAGTGCCGTTGGTGACGAAATAGGTGTGGTCGGCGCCGAACACGCTCGCAGCGTAGGCTTCGGCCTCCTTCACCGGCCCGGTGTGGTCGAGCAGCGAGCCGAGTTCCGGCACCGAGACCGAGAGGTCCGAGCGCAGCGTGTTCTCGCCGAAGAACTCGTGCAGCGCGAAGCCCACCGGCGACTTGGTGAAGCCGATGCCGCCCGCATGGCCCGGCGTGTGCCACGAATAGGCCGAGCGCTCCGCGTGGTGCGCGAGGGCCTTGAAGAACGGCGGCAGCAGGTTCTCCAGGTATTCCGATGCGGCGCGCATGATCTGCCGCGCCAGGAAGGGCACCGTGTCCTCGTACAGGTAGATGACGCTGTGCAGGTGGCGCAGCGCCTCGACCACCGCCGCCGAGCCCTTCTCCAGCGCGGCCGATTCGCCGAGCGCGATGATCGGCAACAGCGGCGCGCGCTCGTGCACCTTGTGCATTTCCTCGACCAGGCGCTTGAGCATCTCCGCATCGCCGCGCGCGGGCTCGGCGCTCAGCACGATGGCGGACAGCCCGCGATGCGCGCCGGCGACGATGCCGGCATCGGACTGCCCGGCGACGGCGATCGTCTTCCACCCGTTGCGTTCGAGCTCGTCCTGGATCTGGCGGATGCGCACGCCCGCGACCGAGGGGGCGCCGACGTCGCGATGCGCGATGAGGATCGGGAAGCTGGACTGGAACTGCATGGTCTTAGAAAGTGACCTTGGTCGAGAACTGCAGCCGCGAATCGGGTTCCGAGGCGCCGTCCTTGTTCTCGCGCCGGCCCCAGAGGTATTCGAGGCCGGTCGTGATGTTCTTCGTCGGGTAGAAGAGGACGTTCGCCGACGCGTAGCTGCCCTTGTGGAAGGCGCTGCCGAACTGGCCGTCCGTGTTGCTCTGGCGGTGCTCGCTGTAGCCGATCGCGCTGGACCATTGCGCGCTCCAGGCGTGGTTGTAGTAGAGCAGCCAGGCGGCTGAAGGCACCGTCTCGGCACGCAGGGTGGCGCCCGGCGCGAGGTCCACGCCGCCGTCGTTCGCATAGCTTGCGATCGCATGGCCGTAGGCGGCCTGCCAGGTCATCGAATCCTTGCCGCCGAAGAACTTGAAGGCGCCCGAGAGGTTCACCCCGTAGCCGGTCTTGTGGCCCGACGGATTGGCGCCCGGCGTGTTCACGAACTGGTAGCCCACCTCGCGCACCATGCCGGCCGCGCGCGCATGGCCCCAGTCGCCTTCGAGCCGGAACGACGCGATCGCGTCCGGCGTGCGGTTCCACGGCTGGATGCCGGTGCCGAAGGCCGGGTCCACTTGCGTGAGCTTGCCGGTGTCGATCGCGGAATTCGGCGCTTCGAGCGACAGCGCGACCTTCATGCCGTCGCGGTCGAGCGGCGTGTAGCGCAGCTGCGGGTTGCGCAGGAACATCATGCCGCTCGGTCCCCAGTAGTCGATCGTGTTCGGGAACACGTCGATGTCCATGAAGTTCGAGTAGTACTGCCCGACGCCGAACGCGCCGAGCTCGCCCCACACGTTGAGCCAGTGGACGTGGGTGCCGCCATCGGAGCCGAAGAGATCGAAGCTCACGTCGGTCTTGATCTGGCCGTAGGTGGTCGGGATGAACGACTTGAAGCCGAGGCTCGACTGCCGCACGCTGAAGGTGGTGGCGCCGTCCTTGCCGCAGCCCGCATCGCCCGGGCAGTTGACCGGGATCTGCGAGGGCCGCAGCGTCGCGGCCCACTGCGGGTTCATGCGCTTGGCGTCGTAGATCGCGTCGATCATCACCTGGCCGTAGAACTCGACATGCGCCTTGTCCTTGTCCGGTGCGTTCTCGTCGGCGACCGAGCGGGGTGCGATCACGAGCGCACCGGCCGGCGCACCAGCCGGCGCGCCCGCGGGCGCCTGCGCGGCAGCTGGTGCAGGCTGCTGCGCCTGCTGCTGCCGCTCCAGCGTCTCGACACGCCGCTGCATGTCCTCGATCGTCTTCAAGGCCTGCTGAAGCTGGGCCTTGAGTTCATCCACCTGCGGGTCGGCGGCGTGGGCCATGGGCACGGCCAGCACGCTTGTGACGATCGCAAGAGTCCAAAGCGATTTCCTCATGACACCCCCTCTGGTGTGGGTTGACAGTTCGCCATCGACCAACGCTCGCGGGGTGCGATCTTAGGAGTCACTGCCCGGCAGTCATTTGCAGGGCGGGACAATTTGTTTGCAGTTTGGGACAGGCACCCCTCTCGCTAACCCCACCGACCCGCAGCGCCCTCACATCGCGTCGAGTTCGGAGTGTTCGCGGATCGGCCGCCCCGGGCGGCCCATCCCTCGACGCGCCAACCACTGCGAGGCCGTCATGCCGAAGTGGCCGCGGAACCAGCGCGAGAAGTCGGCGCCCGAGGCGAATCCGAGCAGGTAGCCCACCTCGTAGAAGGTTCGCCCACCGCCGGCCAGGTAGGTTTCGGCCATCTCCGCGCGCACGCCGTCGATGACCGTCGAGACGCTCTGGCCGGCGACCGCGAGCTTGCGGTTGAGCGTGCGCCGGTGCGTGCCCAGTTGCTCGGCGACCCGCTCGACCGAGCAGCTTCCGCTCGGGATCAGCACCCTCGCCACCTGGCGCACCTGGTCGAGCGGTTCATCGCTCGACGCCGTGAGCTGCTGGTCCAGCCACTGCTTGAGCGCGTGGCCGAGTTCGGGGTCGGCCAGGGGAATCGCCAGGTCGAGGTCCCGGCTGCGGCAGACGATCGCGTCGAAGGGCTGCGAGAAGTCGATCGTCGCGCCGAGCACGCGCTTGTGAACCTCGAGGCTGCGAGGCTTCCCATGACGGAAGCAGATGCTGACGGGATGGAAGTCCTCGTGCGCGAGCGCGCGCAGCGTGCGTAGCGTGACGCCGGCCGCCATCTCGATCCCCTGGCGCGAGTCGCCCGGCTTCTGAAGCTTGAGCTCGAGGAAGGCCATCGTGAACTGGCCCATGTCCTCGAGCTTCAGGCCCAGGCCGGCGTTCTGCACGCACATGTAGCGTCTCAGGGATTGCAGTGCGGCGCGCAGCGTCGGCTCTTCGCGCAGCACTGCGGCGAGCACGCCCAGGTTGCTGATCCTGCGTGTCTCGGCGAGCAGCAGGCCGAAGGCCTCCTGCCCCGATGCGCGCGCCGACGCCTCGAAGAGCGTCGCGACCGAATCGACGCTGATCAGCGTGTCCTTGTTGCAAAGCACGGCCGGCGGCAGGCCGGCCGCCTTCATCATGTGCACGGGATCGAGCCCGACCGAGCGGGCCAGGGCGTCGTAGCCCGTCAGCGTCGCGCCCCGCGTCAGATGGCCCGCAGCCTGCGACTTCTCGTCGCGCAGCTCGAGGACGTCAAGGCGACGCATGTGGCGCGTCCCCCGCGGGCACCGAAGACAAGGCGGGCGCACGTGACCCGGCCCGCTGCACGATCGAAGCGTTCATGTCGGCCTCCATCCACCTTTCATTATTGACAAGCGGCCCGGCGGCGAACATTGCACCTTCGGGCAATGCCGGGGTCGCCCGCACTAGCGGCGTCCGCCGCCGCCGCGCCCGCCACCGCCGCCACCACCTCCACCACCGCGCCCACCGCCACCGCCGGAGAAGCCGCCGCTGCGGCCGGCGCCGCTGGATCCGGCGCTGCGGCCGCCGCTGAATCCGCCCGAGGAGCGGCTCGCGCCGTAGCTGGCGGAGGGCCGGCTCCGGTTCGCGCTGCTGCGCGCGCCGCCGTAGTTGGCCATCGATTGCCGGCTGGCCGCGCCGCGGTCCACCTGCTGTCGCGTCTGCGCGGCGCCGCCCGCGCCCCTGAACGCGTTGTCGGCGGACGGCCGGCTCTGCACCCGTTCCAGGCCCTGGCTGCGGTTGCCGGCGCCGAACTGGCCGCCGCGATCGCCGCCCGCGAACTGGCCGCCGCGGTCGCCCGCCCGCGTCTGGCCCGCCGCCCGGTCGCCTGCACGCAAGCCGGCCTGGTCCCCGGCGCGACCCCCCCGGTCCAGGTTGCCCGCCGCCTGCTGGGCGCGCTGGCGTGTCGCGGGGTCGTTGCGCAGGTTCTGCCGGCCCTGCGCCGGGTCCATGCCGCGCTGCTGCAATGCGGCTTGCGCGCGCTGGCGCTCCGCGTTGCGCCCGGCGTTGTCCCGGCCGCGGAAATCGGCGCGGTTCTCGGCACCGGGCACGTTGCGTCCGAACTGCTGCTGGCTGCGCTGGTCGCGGTACGGCACGCCGCGCCGGTTGGCCGCGTTGTGCTGCCAGTTGCCCTGGTTCGCCCCGATCTGGCGATTGGTGTTGATGCTGTTGTAGCGGTTGGCGTTGATATTGACGTTGCCGCCACCCCAGTTGCAATTGCCCCAGAGCGCGCCCACCGCCGCCACGCCGATGCCGAACGCGACGCCGGTGGCGAGCGCCGCGCCGGGGTACCAGCCCGGATACCAGGCGCCGTAGTACCCCACCGGCGGGTAGTAGTAGGGCGGGTACGCCGGATAGGGCCAGGTGCCGTACACCACGGACGGGTCGTAGGTCGGCACGTAGACCACCTCGGGATTCGTCGGCTCGATGCGGATCACGCTCTGCTGCGTCTGCGGCTCCTGCTCGACGATCACATGCTGCTGCTCGTTGCTCTTGAGGCTGCCCTGCTGCTGCGCCTTGCCGCGCAGGCGCTGCGCGGAATCGAGCACGTCCTTCGACGACGCGAGGAAGGCATCGCCGAGGTTCTGCACCCAGTCGGGCTGCTCGCCCATCATCTGGATCACCTGCGGGAAGGCAACCAGCGACTGCACGCTCGGGTCCCAGGGCTGGTTCTGCACCGCCCGGGCCGCGGCATCGCCGCTCTGGTCGGGATGGGACCTGGACCACTTCGCGGCGTCAGCCACGTCGGCGGGGTAGGTCGATGCCATCAGCACCTGCGACAGCAGCGAATCGGGATAGAGCGCGATCGGCGCCATCATCTGGTCGACCTGCTCGCGGCTGAAGGACGCCGGGGCCGACTGCTGCGCCACCGCCAGCGCCGGCAGGCACAGGCAGAGAAGGACGACGAGCAAGCGCGTAAACCGGCGAGCCGAAGGACGCATGGCGGTCTCCTGGATCGACCCCTGCCTTCTTGCCGAAGGCAGGCATCGCGGTCCGCATGCTCGCGCGCTTGGCCCGCCAGCGCAAGCGCCCGCCTCAATCCCTCGCCTGGAGCCAGTGCACGCTGAAAAGGCGATCCGGATCGGTCCACACCGCCGCGGGCCGGAAGCCCGCCTCGATTGCCAGCGCGCGCAGGCTTTCGCCGGTGAACTTGTACGAGTTCTCGGTATGGATCGTCTCGCCTTCCGCGAAGACGAAGCGCTGACCGTCGAGCATGACGGTCTGCGCACGGCGGCTCACCAGATGCATCTCGATCCGGTTCAGCGGCGCGTTGTAGAAGGCCGCATGCGTGAAGCCGTCGGGCTCGAAGTCGGTGTCGAGCTCACGGTTGGCGCGCCGCAGCAGGTTGAGGTTGAACGCCGCCGTCACGCCCTGCGCGTCGTTGTATGCGGCGTGCAGCAATGCCGGGTCCTTGACCAGATCGACCCCCAGCAGCAGGCCGCCACCGCGCAGCAGCCGGCACGCAAGCTGGAGGAAGGCGAGCGCCTCCTCGGGGCTGAAGTTGCCCAGCGTGGAACCCGGGAAGAAACCGACGCGCTGCCCTGCCGCCTTCTCGCGCGAAGGCAGCACCAGCGGCATGGTGTAGTCGGCCACCATCGGCTGCACCGCGAGTTGCGGATAGTCGGTGCGCAGGCGTTCGACGGCCGCTTCGAGGTGTTCGCCGGAGATGTCGATCGGCACGTAACGCCGGGGCGAATCGAGCGCATCGAGCAGCAGCCGCACCTTGGTGAGCGAGCCCGCGCCGAACTCGACGATCTCGGCATGCGGCCCGATCTGCGCCGCGATCTCGGGCGCGCATTCGGTGAGGATGCGCACCTCGGTGCGCGTGGGGTAGTACTCGGGCAGCTCGCAGATGCGGTCGAACAGCGCCGAGCCCGCGGCGTCGTAGAAGAACTTCGGCGAGATGCAGCGCTGCGGCTGGGAAAGGCCCGCATGGAGCTCGCGCGCGAAATCGGACAGCGGCGCCGCGCGCTGCGCCGCGCGAAAGGCGTGGACGTTGAAAGCATGCGTTTGCATCAGAGATCCTTTGCGAGCCGCAGCCCCGAGAACTGCCAGCGCGCCGCCGGCGGGAAGAAGTTGCGGTAGCTCGCCCGCGCGTGCCCTTCGGGCGTCGCGACGCTGCTGCCGCGCAGCACGATCTGGCCGACCATGAACTTGCCGTTGTATTCGGCGGCGATGCCCGCGAGCGGGCGGAAGCCCGGGTACGGGTCGTAGGACGAGCGCGTCCATTGCCACAGGTGCCCGTGCATCTCCGAGATGCCGGGCGCGTCGTGCGCGGCCTCCCATTCGAACTCGGTGGGAAGCCTGGCGCCGGCCCACTCGGCGTAGGCGGCGGCTTCGTAGAAGCTCAGGTGCGCGACGGGCGCCTCGGGCTCCATGGGCCGCACGCCATGCAGGCCGAAGACCTGCCAGCCGCCCGCCGCGCCGTGGTGCGCCAGCCGCGGATCGTCGGGCGCGAGCCAGTACGGCGGGCAGCGCCAGCCCTGCGCCTGCACCGTGGCCCAGCCGTCGGACAACCACAGGTCGGGACGCTGGTAGCCGCCATCGGCGATGAACTGCGCGTACTCGCCGCAGTTCACGAGCCGGTCCGCGATCGCGTGGGGATGCAGCAGCGTCACGTGGCGCGGCGTCTCGTTGTCGAACGCGAAGCCGGGGCCTGCGTGGCCGGCTTCCATGACGCCGCCGGGACGCTCGATCCACTGCATCGGCGGTGCGACCGACGCGAGGCGCAGCGCCGGACCCGACGCGGGGCGGTAGGCCGGCAGCACGGGATTGCACGACAGCGCATGCAGGATGTCGGTGAGGATCAGTTCCTGGTGCTGCTGCTCGTGGTTCAGGCCCAGCGTGAAGACGGGTTCGACCGCCGGCCAGTCGGCGTCGCCCGCGGTGCCGAGCCATGCGAGCACCGCCCCGTCCACATGCCGGCGATAGGCGCGCACTTCATCGAGCGAAGGGCGCGTGAGCAGCCCGCGCTGCGGGCGCGGATGGCGCGGGCCCAGCGCCTCGTAGTAGGAATTGAAGAGATACGGAAAGCGTTCGTCGAACAAGCGGTAACCACTGGCGTGCGGCTGGAGCAACACGGTTTCGAAGAACCAGGTGGTGTGCGCCAGGTGCCACTTGGTCGGGCTGGCGTCGGGCATCGACTGGATGCACTGGTCCTCGGCCGAAAGCGGCGCCGCCAGCTCGAGGGTGTGGGCGCGCACTGCCTGAAAACGCTCGCGCAGCGCCTGCGCCGCAGGCGCGGCCGGCCGGATCAGCTTCATGGGGTCTCCAGTGTTTGGTTGGTGGTTTTTTAGCCCATGCACGCAACGGGACGCCGTAGGACAAGGCCCCGCCCGGGGAGGGGCGGGGCAACCGGAACGCCGGCGCAGCGGAACGTGGCACTTTCGCACAAGTCGCAGGCGGCTGCCATGACCCTGCGTATCATCCGGCGAATGAGCACGCCCCCCTCTTCCGGCCGCCCGCACATCGTCATCATCGGCTGCGGTTTCGGCGGCCTCGAAGCGGCGCGCAAGCTGCAGAGCGCCGACGTCGACGTCACGGTCATCGACAAGACCAACCACCATCTCTTCCAGCCCCTGCTCTACCAGGTGGCGACCGCCGGGCTGGCGGCGCCGGCCATCGCGGCGCCGGTGCGGGTGCTGTTCCGGGGCCGGCCCAGCATCACGACGCTGCTCGGCGAAGTCACCAACATCGATCCGAAGGCGCAGCAGGTGCGGCTGGCCGACGGCACCCTCATCGCCTGGGATCACCTGATCGTCGCGGCCGGCGCCACGCACAGCTATTTCGGCAACGACCAGTGGGCGCAGGCCGCGCCGGGGCTCAAGACGCTGGCGGATGCCTTCGAGATCCGCCGCCGCGTGCTGCTGAGCTTCGAGCAGGCCGAAGTCGAGACCGACCCCGAGAAGCGCCGCGCGCTGCTGACCTTCGCGGTGATCGGCGCCGGGCCGACCGGGGTCGAGATGGCCGGCACCATGGCGGAAATCGCGCGCCATACGCTCTCGGGCGAATTCCGGCGCATCGACCCGGCCAGTGCCGAGGTGCTGCTGATCGAGGGCGGCCCGCGGGTGTTGCAGGCGATGCCCGAGTCGCTCAGCCAGCGCGCGCTGGAGCAGCTGCAGAAGCTCGGCGTGCAGGTGCGGCTCAACGCGCGCGTGACGGCGGTCGAGCCGCACGGACTGCAGATCGAATCGCCGTTCAGCGACGGCGGGGCCGGCGTCGGCAGCCACCACATCCCGTGCAACTGCGTGGTCTGGGCGGCCGGTGTCGCCGCATCGCCGCTGGGCAGGATGCTGGCCGCGGTGACCGGCGCCGAGACCGACCGAGCGGGCCGCGTGAAGGTGCTGCCCGACCTGAGCCTTCCGGACCATCCGAACATCAGCGTGGTGGGCGATCTCGCGGCCGCGATGAGCCACCGCCCGGGCCACGAGCCCAAGCCCGTGCCCGGCGTTTCGCCCGGCGCCAAGCAGATGGGCCGCGCCGCCGCCGCGAACATCCTGCGCCGCATCGCGGGCCAGGCGACGGAGCCCTTTCGCTACCGCGACTACGGCAACCTGGCGACGATCGGCCGCAATTCGGCGGTGGTCGACCTCGGCACGCCGCTCGGTCCGCTGCGCTTCTCGGGGAAGGCGGCGTGGCTGTTCTGGCTGTTCGCGCACGTGTACTTCCTGATCGGCTTCCGCAACCGCTTCGTGGTGCTGCTGGACTGGGCCAGCGCGTACTGGAGCTTCCAGCGCTATGCGCGCGTGGTCGTCGACGTCAGGGCCAAAGGGGGCCCCAGCCCATGACCACGCCCATGTCACGCATCGAAAGCAAGCTCCAATCCCTCGGCCTCGTGCTGCCGTCGCAGCTCGCGATGCCGCCCGGCGTCGTGCTCCCGTTTCCCTGGGTGCGCGTGGTCGGCCGGCGCGCGCTGATCTCGGGCCACGGGCCGCAGGCGGCCGACGGCAGCATCGCGCAGCCGCTCGGCAAGGTGGGGCGGGAACTCACGGTCGAACAAGGCTACGAGGCCGCGCGGCTCACCGCCTTGGGCATCCTCGCGAGCCTGCAACGCGCCATTGGCGATCTGGACCGCATCACCGCGTGGGTGCGCGTGTTCGGCATGGTGAACGTCGCGCCGGGATTCAACCGCACGCCGGCCGTCATCAACGGCTTCTCGGACCTGATCCTCCAGCTCTACGGCCCTGACGCCGGCGCACATGCCCGCAGCGCGATCGGTGTGGCCGAACTGCCCTTCGACATCCCGGTGGAGATCGAGGGCGAGGTCGAACTCGCGGCCTAGGTTCTGCCCGTCACGGTTCAGATCAGCCCGAGGTCCTTCGGCGCCACGCCCTCGAAGACGCGGCCGAGCTGCGCCGGCGAGAGCCCGTACATGCGCCTGAACAGCCCCCCGAACACGGCCCGGTACTCGTTGAGCACCGGGTAGTCGCGGTTCTGGAACAGACGCTCCTGTGTGACCGCCACCTGCTCGCCGACCACCCGCCCGCCGGCCTGGGCCGCAAGGCCGCCGCCGAGCACCCAGTAGACCGTGCCATGGCCGTGGTCGGTGCCGCGGTTGCCGTTCTCGCGGAAGGTGCGGCCGAATTCGCTGATCACCATGACGACAGTCCTGCGCCAGCTGTCGTCGCCGATCTCCGAGGCGAAGCCCGAGAGGCCGCGCCCGAGTTCGTCGAGCCGGTTCGCGAGGTAGCCGGTCGCCCCGCCCTGCCCCACGTGCGTGTCCCAGCCGCCGATGTCGACGAAGCCCAGGTCGAAGCGCTCGCGCATGAGCCGCGCCATGCGGCGCGCGACGAGCTCGAAGCCCTTGGCGCTCATCGCATCGCGACTCGCGGCCTCCATCTCGGCCTGCATCGAGCGCATCACATCGTCGCGGACCTGGAAGCCCTCCGCCACCGGCTGCGCCAGCGTGGTGTTGCGGTACATGGACTGGATCACACGGCTCTGCCGCTCGTCGATGCCGGGGCGCCCGACACCGGCGAGCGCCATGTTGGCCGCCTTGGCCTCGCCGCGCAGCGCGACCGGCAACTGGTTCGTGAACGCGATGGGCGACACGTCCGCGCGCGGCCCTGTGCCCAGCACCATGGCGAGCCGGTTGAGGAAACCCGATCGGTAGTCGCGCCGCCTGTCGAGCGCCTGGCCGAGCTCGATCGAATCCTGCGTCTCGAAGTGGCTGCGCGTGAGGTCGTCCGTGCCCGCGAAGGCGATGAAGGCGGCCTGCCGCTTCTGGAACAGCGGCATCACGCTCGGCGCGAGCACGGGGTGCAGGCCCCATGGCCCGTCGAGCGCCAGCGCGCCGTCCGTCTCGCCGGGTCGCGCGATGGCGATGTTGGGCCGTGCCGCGTAGTAGAAATCGCTCGACGTCGGCACGAGCACGTTTGCGCAGTCGTAGGCGCCGCGCAGGAACACCACCAGCAGCCTGGCGCCACCCGCCGCCGGCGCGGCAACAAGCTGGCCGGCCGCCCCGGAAGCGGCGCTTGCGCCGAGGAATCTGAGCACATCGCGTCGTTGCATGGCAGTTCCTTCAACGGTGCATCCGCTCGGGCGACGCGAGCAGGAAGGTGTTCCAGTCCTGCGGCGACCTGGCCTCTGCCAGCGCCTCGCGCGTTTCCACACTCATCGACGACAGGCTCTGCCGCACGACGGGCGACTCGGCAAGCGCGGGCGGGGCCGGCCGCTCGCCCGCAACACCATCGTCGCGGCGCAGCAGCACGCCGCCGTTCGCCCCGATGGCCCGGGCGATCTCGAAGCGGGTCGTCATCTGTCCGGCGCTGGCCCAGGCATCCTCTGTCATCGGATAGCCATCGGGCGTCTCATGGCCGTAGAGCGGCTCGCCCATGCGATACATCCACTGCAGCATCGGATTCAGGTTGCTGACGATGCGGCCGTCGTCGGCGAGCCGGACGCTCGCGATCACGTAGTGCACCGGGTCGCGGAACTTGCGGCCGAGCGAGGCGGCGAATTCGCGCGACTCGAACATCGTCTGCAGCGTCGCGGCAATGTCGCCGTCGGATTGGCGGAAGGTCTCGGCCATGCGGCCCACCAGTGCGGGCGGTGGATCGTCGGCGACGAAATACACCGCGAGCTTGCGCGAGATGAACCGCGCCGTCGCCGGTGCGCGGGCCAGGCGGTCCAGCGCCTCGTCCACCTCGGCGAGGCCGCGCTGCGTCATGGCTTGGCCCACCAGCGTCTTCGGGCCGTAGTCATGGCGGTTCGGATTGAATTCGAACAGGCCCTGCTGCACGTAGTCGCCGCGGAGCTCCGGCGGCAGGCGCGGCGGCGCCGCATCGGCCCCCCGCACCCGGATGCCCACGCCCGTGAGCACCCGGGCCAGCTCCTGCACGTCGGCCTGCGAATAGCCGCCGCCGACGCCCAGGGTGTGGAGCTCCATCAGTTCGCGCGCGTAGTTCTCGTTGACCCGGTCGGCGGCGTTCTGTGCGTTGTCCAGGTACAGCAGCATCGCCGGGTGATGCAGCGTGGCGCCGAGCAAGTCGCGGAACCGGCCCAGTGCATGCGGACGGACCGCGCTTTCCTCGTAGTCGCCGACCAGCGCGCGCAGGTTGGCCTTGCGCGCGTTGACGTTGAAGTGGTTGGTCCAGAACCACGTCATCTGCTCCTCGAGCTGGTTGGGCGAATAGAGCGCGCGCAGAACGAAGCGCTGCTGCGCCTCGCGCGTGAGGCGAGTCAGGTCCTGCTGGAGGGTCTTTCTCGCCTCCTTCTTCTGCTCTTCGTCGGCCACTTCGTTCATGGCGCGCCGCTGCGCGCGCAGCTCCATCACGATCGTTTCCACGGGAGTGCGCGAAATGGTCATGGCGTCGATCTGCGCCTGCGCCGCGGGGGGCAGCGCGGCGGGCCGGGGGTGCAACTGCTCGCGCAGCCATTCGGGCAGGCCGAGGCGCTTCAGATCCTGCGTGCTGCCGGCGTCGGCGCCCCAGGTGACCCGTTCGAGCCAGCGAAGCTGAGTGGTTTCGTCAGCTGCGGCGACCTTCGGGCGCGATCCCTGGCCCGCCGATGCCGCACAGGCGCCGAGCAGCAGCGACGAGGCAAGCAGGAGTCCGGACACCGCAGCGCGAGGTGGGGTTCTCATCGGGTCTTCCTCGGCCCCGGAGCACCGCCGGGACTGCCCCACTCAACCGGCCAGCGCCTGTGCCGGTTGACGGTCTTTACACGAGGTTCGGCTCAGGCCACCGCCACGCTCGGCGGCGCCGCGCCGGCGATCTGCCGCAGCGCACGCTCGAACACTTCGACCGGCTGCCCGCCCGAGATCAGGTGCTTGTTGTCGATGATGATGGCCGGCACCGAATGGATGCCGGCTTCGGTGTAGAGCCGTTCGCGCGCCCGGGTCTCGGCGGCGAACTCGTTGCTCTCGAGGATCGCGCGGGCGCGCTGCGGATCGAGCCCCGCTTCGGTCGCGAGGCGCACCAGCACCCCGTGGTCCGACGGGTTCTCGCCATCGGTGTGGCAGGCCTTGAGCAGCGCCTTCTTCAACGCGACCTGCTTGGCCAGGTCTTCACGCTCGGCCCAGTGCAGCAAGCGGTGGGCGTCGAAGGTGTTGTAGACGCGCGAGCGCCCTTCGCGACGGAACTCGAAGCCGACCGAAGCGCCGCGTGCGCGGATGGCTTCGCGGGCCTGCGCCTGCTGCTCGCGCGTGCTGCCGTACTTCTGGTTCAGGTGCTCGAAGGCGTCCTGGCCTTCGGGCGGCATGGCCGGGTTCAGCTCGAAAGGCTGGAAGCGAAGCTCGGCGGTGATCTCCGGCGCGAGCTTCTTCAACGCGGCTTCGAGCGAGCCAAGACCGACGGCGCACCAGGGGCACGAGACGTCGGACACGAAATCGATGTGGAGTCGGGTAGGCATGGTTCGCATCATGGGGCCGCGCGCGGATCTTTCAACCGGTGGGGGACCGATCACCCCACGGGTTGCTACGTCATCGCGGCTCGACCAGCCCGCGCCCGAACTGCGCGACCAGCCCGCGCAGCCAGCGATGGGCGGCCGAATGGTGCACCCGGTCGTGCCACAGCTGGTAGAAGCGCATGCGCGGAAAGCCCGCGGGGGCCTTGAGCACCGCCAGCGGCAGCAGACCGGCGTGGTAGTCGGCAAAGTGCCTTGCGGTCGTGAAGATCAGTTCCGTGCTGGCGGCAATCGACGGCGCGAGCCCGAAGTACGGCACCTCGATCCGCGCATCGCGCGCGAGCCGGCGTTCGCCCAGATAGGTTTCGACCACGCCGCGCTGGCCCATCGCATAGGGCACCGGCACCACATGCCCGGCGGCGAGGTAGTCCGCCTCGCTGACCTGCGTCGCGCCCTCTTGTGCGAGCGCATGGTTGCGCGCCATCACGCAGACCAGTTCGTCCTCCAGCAGCAGCGAGATGTGCAGGTGCTCGGGCGGCGAAGGCCAGTTGCCGATGACGAGGTCGAGCTCGTCATCGGCCAGCGCGCGCTCGAAGTCGAAGGTGGGCCCGAGCGCGCGCAGTTCGATGCGGCAGCGCGGCGCCTCGATGCTCACATGCTGTGCGAGCCGCGCGATCCATGACGGTGCGATGTAGTCGGGCGACGCGATGCGAAAGCGCTGCTCGGCCTTCGCGGCGACGAAGGCCTCGGGCTCGACGAGCAGCGCCTCGATCTCGCCGAGCGCGCGCCGCGCCTGCAGCGCGAGGCCGGCGGCGCGCGCGGTGGGCACCATGGCCGCGCCGTCGCGCACCAGCAGCGCGTCGCCGAAGATCTCGCGCAGCCGCTTGAGAGAGCCGCTCACCGCGGGCTGAGTCTGCCGCAGGCGTGCCGCGGCGCGCGAGACGCTGCGCTCCTCCACCAAGGTCGCGAGCACGCGCAGCAGGTGTCCGTCGAGCAGATCGGCGCCACGTTGCATGGTGTCTTTTGGTGTTAACCCTAGTCCTATCGCTATGCCCGATGCAGTCTATAGCGATTCACATGCCGCGCCGGTATCGACAGCGCGGGGGCTCGGCTGGCCCAATCCGACAACCCTTTCGATGACACCCTCGTGAAACGCCAAGGAGTTTGTTGCATGGCCAGCCTGGAAGTCCCTCAAACAGCCGTCGCCCCCGAAGCGCTGCCGGCCAGCGCGCTCGATGCGGCCTACAGCCGCATCACGTGGCGCATCATTCCGTTCATCTTCGTGCTCTGGGTGCTGGCCTGGGTCGACCGCGTCAACGTCGGCTTCGTCAAGCTCACCATGCTCGACGAGCTCGGCTGGAGCGAAGCGATCTACGGCCTCGGCGCCGGCATCTTCTTCCTCGGCTATTTCTTCTTCGAGGTGCCCTCGAACCTGCTGTTGCAGAAGATCGGCGCGAAGAAGACCCTCATGCGCATCACGATCGGCTGGGGCCTGGTCTGCATCGCGACGATGTTCGTGAAGACGGCCGGGATGTTCTATTTCCTGCGCTTCCTGATGGGGGTCTTCGAGGCCGGCTTCTACCCCGGCATCATCCTCTACCTCACCTACTGGTATCCGAGCGAGCGGCGTGCCAAGGCCTTCGGCATGTTCATGTCGGCCTCGGCGATCGCGGGCGTGATCGGCGGTCCGCTGGCCGGCACGATCATGAACAACCTGCATGGCGTGAACGGCTGGTCGGGCTGGCAGTGGGTGTTCCTGATCGAGGGCGTGCCATCGGTGATCGCCGGCCTGGTGACCTGGTTCTACCTGACCGACCGCCCCGAGCAGGCCAGGTGGCTCAGCGCCGAACAGCGCCGCCTCGTGCACGAGGACATGGTGCGCGACGCCCGGTCGCTCGGCCATCGCGAAGAGAGCCTGCTCGCCTCGCTGAAGGACGGCCGCATCTGGCTCTTGATCCTGATCTACTTCTGCATCATCGCGGCCAACTCGTCGCTGACCTTCTTCGGCCCGTCGGTGGTCAAGGAAGTGGGTTTCACCAATCCCGCGACGGTCGGCTGGATCATGGCCTTCTCGTACCTCTGCGGCGCGATCGGCATGGTCTACAACGGCCTGCGCTCCGACCGTCACCAGGAAAGCCGCCTGCATTGCGCCATCGCTGCAGCGCTCGGCGCCGCCGGCCTTGCGCTCACCGCCGTCTTCATGAAGCACAGCCCGATGATCGCGCTGGCCGCGCAGACGCTGGCCATCGTCGGCACGATGAGCGCGATTCCGGTCTTCTGGCAACTGCCGGGCCGCTTCCTCGCCGGTGCGGCGGCCGCGGGCGGCGTGGCGCTGATCAACTCGATCGCCAACCTCGCGGGCTTCGGCGCGCCGTTCATGCTCGGCGCGATCAAGACCTCGACCGGGCTGCTATCGCCGGGCCTCTTCATCGTGGCGGCGATCGAGGTGCTCGCGACGGTGCTCATCGTTGCCTTCATTCCGCGCTTTGCAAGAAAGGCGGTGAAGTGATGAGCGCGCTACTCGCCACGAGCGAAGCGCTGACGCTCGCCGGCATCAACCGGCTCGACCGCGTGCGCTTCGTGGCCGCTCTGGGCGGCGTGTTCGAGCACTCGCCCTGGGTCGCGACGCAGGTGTGGGCCGAGCGGCCTTTCGCGAGCATCGACCAGCTGCACCGCGCGATGATCGGCGTGGTGCGATCGACGTCCCGCGAGGTGCGCATCGACTTCCTGCGCATGCACCCGGAGCTCGCCGGCAAGGAAGCGCAGGCCGGCACGATGACCGACCACTCGACCGCCGAGCAGGCCGGCCTCAATGCGCTGACCCGCGACGAGCTTCTGACCCTGCGCCGGCTCAACGCGGAGTACGCGGCGAAGCACGGCTTCCCTTTCATCATCGCGGTGCTGAAAAACACACGCACGCAGATCTTCGCAGCGCTGCGCACGCGCATTCAACGCGACACCGATATCGAACTCGATGCTGCGATCGAGCAGATCTCGATCATCACCCGCCTGCGCCTCGGCAGGTTGCTGGCCCACTGACCGGAGCGACCCCATGACCACGCCCACCCTCACCCGCCGCGCCTTCCTGCCTGCAGGACTCGCGCTCGGCAGCATCGCGGCCGGCACCGCAGTCGCCCAGACCGCACCGGCGCCGCTGACCACCGCGCCGGTGTCGCAGCTCAACCTGAGCCCGCGCCTCACCATGCATGCGATCGACACGCACAACGGCTCGCCCGGCGCGGGCATGAAGGTGCAGCTGTCGAAATACGATCGCGACGACCTGCGCCTGCTGCGCCGCTTCGAGACCAACAAGGGGGGCCGCACCGACGAGCCCTTGCTGGTGGACCAGAGCTATCAGCCGGGCCGCTACGAGCTGCTGCTGCAGTTCGAGGATTACTTCGCCGCACGCGGCACGCAGTTGCCGAAGCCGAACTTCCTCTCGCAGGTGCCGGTGCGCTTCCGCATCACCAACCCGTCGGAACGCATCCACCTCGCGATCCTGTTCACCCCTTGGGGCTACTCCTACTACCGCGGTAGTTGAGATCGAAGACGCACGGAGACGACAAACATGGCAGGCATTTCCACCCACGTCCTCAACAGCGGCACCGGCCGCCCCGGCGCCGGCATGCGCATCGATTTCTCGGTGCGCGACGGCGACGGCTGGAAGCTCGTGAAGACCGTGACCACCAACGCCGACGGCCGCACCGACCAGCCGGTGCTCGCGCCCGATGCGGCGAAGGTCGGGCAGTACGAGTTGCTGTTCCACGTCGGCGACTACTTCCGCCGGCAGCCGGGCGCAGAGAGCGATCCGCCCTTTCTCGACACGGTGCCGGTGCGCTTCGCGATCTTCGATGCGCAGCAGCACTACCACGTGCCGATGCTGTGCACACCGTGGAGCTGCTCGACATACCGGGGAAGCTAGGGCTCTTTTACAGGCTGCGCCAGAAATCCATCAGCAGCTGGCTGAACTCGACGGGACGCTCCACCGCGCTCAGGTGCGCTGCGTCGATGATCGCCAGGCGCGAACCCCGGATCGCCGCCGCGATGGCTTCCGCCATGGCGGGCGGCGTCGCTTCGTCGCGTGCGCCGGCGATCACCAGCGTGGGCACCGGGATGGCGCGATTGCTGTCGCGGAAATCGATCGCGGCGATTGCATTGCAAGTCGCGATGTAGCTGGAGGCGTCGGTGCCCACCAGGGTGGCGGCGAGCTTGCGGGCCTCCTCGGCGCCTTCGGGCGTCGAAACGTACTCGGGCGTGAGCCAGCGCCCGACGGCGCCCGGCGCGATGGCCGCAACGCCCTCGGCCTCGACCGTCTCGATGCGCGTGCGCCAGGGTGCCTGGTCGGGATAGTGCGCGGACGAGTTCGCGATCACCAGGCTGCGGAGCAGCTCGGGATGCTTCGCCGCCAGCGCCTGCGCGGTCATGCCGCCCATCGACAGGCCGACGAAATGGACAGGCTCGCCGCCCGCCTCGCGCGCAATCAGCGCGGCGGCGTCGTCGGCCAGCGTCTCTATCGAGAGCGGACCAGCCGCGGCTTCGGACTTGCCGTGACTACGGTGGTCGTACCGAATCACCGTGTGCGCGCGAGCCAGCTGCTCGGCCACACCGTCCCACATGTGCAGGTCGCAGCCCAGTGCGTGGCTCAGCACGACGATCGGGCCGTTGCCTTCGCGGACGACATTCAGACGGGTCATGGTCTTTCCTTTCGTTGCGCGCGGCCGGCCCGCTCACTGGGGCGCGTCCGCGAGCAGGCCCTTTTCGCGCAGGATGCCCGTGGCGATGCCGAAGGCATGGTTGGCGACCGGCACGCCGCAATAGATGGCGGCCATCATGATCACTTCCTTGATCTCGTCGGGCGCGAGGCGCGATTCCGGCGGGCCGTCGAGCGCCGCGCGCACGTGCAGCGCGAACTCCTCGTAGGCGCGGATGCCGAGCAGCATCGACAGCACCATGAAGCGGCGCGTCTTGTCGCCGAGTGCCGGCCGGCCCCAGATGTCGTTCCAGGCGTGGCGCGTGATGAGTTCCTGGAATTCGCTGTTGAAGGCGTTGCGGTCGGCGAGCGATCGCTCGACCCAGGCATCGCCGAGCACACGGCGGCGATTCGCGAGGCCGCTTTCGTACGAGTTCTCGAATTCGTCCTGCGGCGTGGAAGCGGAAGTCATTTGGCGATCTGGGGTGGATGGAGCCGGGCCTGCAGCACCAGCGCCTGCGCCAGTGCCATCTCGCCGGCCGCCCCCGCCAGCGCCGGATCGAACCATTCGTCGGCGGCATCGCGGGGCAGCTCGGCGCGCACCCGGTCGATATTGGACCGCATCCGCGCCGCGTCCACCTGCAGGCCGGGCAAAGCCCCTGCAAGCGCACGCACGCTGCCGTGCGCGGACATCAGCAGTTGCGGCCACTCGCCGAGTTCGGCCTGCCAGGCGCCGAGTGCGCGCTCGTGTTCCTGCGGCATGGCCTGCAGCAAGGCGGCGACGCGCTGCGGTGCGCGTTCGGCGGCGGCGAGCGCGACCATCGAGGCCACCGGGTTGCGCTTGTGCGGCATCGCCGACGAAGCACCGCGACCCGGCTCGCTGGGTTCGGCGAGCTCGCCGACCTCGTACTGGCCCATGAGCGAGATGTCCTTCGCGATCTTGCCGAGGCTGCCGACCATGATGCCGAGCTCGCAGCCAAGCGCCACCCATTCGTCGCGCTGCGTATGCCAGGCCGCGCCCGGATCGCCGAGCCCCAGCGCTTCGGACATGAGGCGGCGCACCTGCGGCCCCTGCCCCTTCATTTGCGCCAGCGTGCCGACGGCGCCGCCGAGTTGCACATTCAGCGCACGGCGCGCGGCCTCGGAAATCCGATCGCGGCTGCGCACCAGCGGCGCGGCCCAGCCGACGCACTTGAGGCCGAAGCTGGTAACCGAGGCCGGCTGCATCAGCGTGCGCGCGAGGATGGGGGTGGCCGCATGCGTCTCGGCATGCCGCAGCAGCACCTGCGCGGCCTTGGCGAGGTCGGCCTCGACCAGCGACACCGCCTCGCGCGTGACCAGTGCCATCGCGGTGTCGATCACGTCCTGGCTGGTGCTGCCGAAGTGCACGTAGCGCACCGCGTCGGGGTTGAAGAGCCCCACGGCTTCCTTGAGGCTCTTGACGAGCGGGATCGCGACGCTGCCGGCACGGCCGCTGCCGCGCACGATCTTCGCCACGTCGAATAGCTCGACCTTGCAGCTGCCGACGATCGAATGCGCGGCCGATTCGGGAACCAGCCCGATCTGCGCCTGCGCGCGCGCCAGCGCGGCCTCGAAGCGCAGCATCGCGTCGACGAAGTTGTGGTCGCTGAAGGCGGCCAGCGTTTCGGAGGTGGACAGGAACCCCTCGAAGATGCTCATGGCATTCGGCGTTCAGTAGGCGAGCGTGGCGACGGCGCGCAGTTCCTCGGCGGTGGCGGTGCCGTAGCCGAAGAATTCGAGGTAGGCCGGGATCATCTCGAACAGCATGTCGGTGCCGACCTGCACCGAACAGCCCTTTTCCTTGGCCGCGCGCAGCAGCGGCGTGTATTCGCTCTTCATCACCACTTCGCCGACGAAGGTGGTGGGCGCGATGCGGTCGATGTCGAAGGGCAGCGGATCGCCTTCCTTCATGCCGAGCGGCGTGGCGTTGACCACGAGCTCGAAGCCGGCCGGATCGTTGGAGCCGGTCGTGACCTCGAGCTTCGGATAGTGGGTGCGCAGCCGCTCGGCGAGCGCTTCGGCCGACGCGGCGTTCGTGTCGAAGAGCGCCATTTCCGCGACGTTCGCCGCGGCGAGCGACGCGGCGATCGCCGAGCCCACGCCGCCGCTGCCCGACACCAGCACGCGCGTGCCGTCGAGCGACCGCCCCTTGCGCCGCACGCCGCGCACGAAGCCCGCGCCGTCGAACTGGTCGCCGACGAGCCGGCCGTCGGCGCGCTTGAGCACCGCGTTGCAGGCGCCCGCGATCTTCGCGGTGGGCGTGACTTCGTCGACCAGCGACATGGTCGTGATCTTGTGCGGCATGGTTACGAGCGCGCCGCGGATGTTGGTGAACTTGAAGACCGACGCGAACACCCCGGGATAGTCCTCGGCCTTCACGCCCATCGGGATGACGACCGCGTCGATGCCCTGCTTGTCGAACCAGGGGTTGTAGATCATGGGAGCCTTGAAGCTCTCCGTCGGGTAGCCCAGATGGGCGATGAGGGTGGTCTTGCCGGAAATCATTGCAGTGGTCCTATGGATGAATCACGCCGCGGCGGCTGCCGCGGCATGGGCGCCGCCGAGGAAAAGCCGCTCGATGTTCGGGTCGGCCAAGAGCTCGTCGGCCCGCTTGTGCAACACGAGGCGGCCGGATTCGAGGGCGATCGCCTCGTCGGCCATGCGCAGCGCGCTCTTCACGTTCTGCTCGACCATGAGCACCGTGGTGCCGCCGTCGGCCAGCCGGCGCAGCAGCTTGAAGACGTCCTGCACCAGGATCGGCGACAGGCCAATGGAGGGCTCGTCGATCAGGATCACCTTGGGCCGGAGCAGCAAGGCGCGGCCGACCTCGAGCTGCTTCTGCTCGCCGCCCGAGAGCGAGGCCGCGGCGCTGTGCATGCGCTCCTTGACGCGCGGGAAGAACTCCAGCACTTCGGGAATGCGCTCGTGCGTGGTCTTCATGCCCAGCGTGATGCCGCCGAGCTCCAGGTTCTCGAACGCGGTGAGCTGGCCGAACAGGTTGCGCCCCTGCGGGACGAAGGCGACGCCGTGCTTGACCAGCAGGTCGCGCGCGCTGGCGCCGGTGATGTCCTGCCCGTCGAGGCGGATCGCGCCCTGGCGCACCTTGAGCAGCCCGAACATCGTCTTCAGCACCGTGGACTTGCCCGCGCCGTTGGGCCCGAGCAGCAGCGTGATCCTGCCGCGCTTCGCCTTGAACGACAGGTTGTTGAGGATCATGAAATCCTTGTAGCCCGCGACCACGTTGTCGAACTCGATGCAGGTGTCGTCGATCACATTCATCCTAGTTGCTCCACTTTGCTCAACGCGACTCGCGACCTATGAATCCACCAAGGCCCAAGCCCAGGAATACCGCGGAACCGGCTTTGCCGGGCCGCTGGTATTGCCCCCGGCCGGGGGTTGGCGAAGCGACACGAAGTGCGCGAAGACTGGGGGCGCATCTAATTTCCAAGGTAGGCGTCGAGCACCTGCTTGTTGGCGCGGATCTCCGCCGGCGTGCCGATGGCCATCACCTTGCCCTCGACCATCACCATGATGCGGTGGCACAGGTCCATCACGAAGTCCATGTTGTGCTCGATCACGACGAAGCTGCCGCGGCGCGTGCGGTTGAGGTCCTTCAAGAGCGACGAGAGGCCGCTCACCAGGCTCGGGTTGACGCCGGCGCAGGGCTCATCGAGCAGCACCAGGTCCGGCTCGCTCATGAAGGCCATGCCGATGTCCACCAGCTTCTGCTGGCCGTAGGAGAGCAGGCCGGCCTTCTTGTCGGCGACATGGCGGATGCGGAACTGGTCGATCAGCGCATCGGCCTTGGGCCCGAGGCCCGAATCGCCGGGAGCGAACATGCGGCTCCACATCGTGCCCTGGTGCTCCTGCGCGGCGACGATGAGGTTCTCGCGCACGGTCATCTTGCCGAACACCTGCAGGGTCTGGAAGGTGCGGCCGACGCCGCGCCGGTTGAGCTCGAGCGGCCCGAGCTTGGTGACGTCGTCGCCGTTGAGCTCGATGCGGCCCGCATCGGGCGCGATCTGCCCGAGCATGCAGTTGAACAGCGTGGTCTTGCCGGAGCCGTTGGGGCCGATCACGCCGAAGATCTCGCCGGGCCGGACCTCGAAGCTCACGCCGCCGACGGCCTGGATCGCGCCGTAGGACTTGCGCAGGTCGGTCACGCGCAACACAGGTGCACTCATTGCGCCACCCCCACCTTCTGCGCCATCGCCGCGCGGGCCTGCGACGCTTCGCGCGATTCGCGGCGCGCCCGGATGCGATCGGGAATCGAGAGCAGCCCGTCGGGCAGCCACACCATCAGCAGCACCACGGCGGCACCGAAGAGCGGCAGATACCAATCGGACACGCCCGGCACGTCGCGCAGCCATTCCGGCAGCACCACGCCAACTGCCGCACCCAGCACCGGGCCCCAGAAGTAGCCGGGGCCGCCGACCACGACCATCAGGTACATCATGATCGAGGCCGCCACCGTGAACGGCGCCGGCTCGATGAACTGCACCAGCGAGGCGAACAGGCCGCCCGCCACGCCCGCGTAGGCGGCGCCGATCGCGAAGCTCAGCAGCGTGTAGCTGCGCACGCTGATGCCCAGGCTCTCGGCGCGGATCGGGTTGTCGCGCAGCGCGGTGAAGGCCTTGCCCCAGGGCGAGCGCAACAGGCCCCAGAGCGCGAGCGCGAGCAGCACCGCCACCGCCAGCACGAGGTAGTAGTACGGCCGGTTGCCCTCCAGCGAGAGGCCGAAGAGCGACGGGCGCGCCACGTTGTTGATGCCGAAGGTGCCGCCGGTGAGCCATTCCTCGTTGCGCATCACGAGCCAGATCGCGGTGTTGAAGCCCAGCGTGGCGAAGGCGAGGTAGATGGTCTGCACCCGCAGCGCCGGGAACCCGAGCGCCAGCCCGACCGCGAAGCACAGCACCGCCGCGAGCGGCAGCCCGAGCCAGAAGCTGAACCCGGCCTTGAGCATCAGCGCCATGGTGTAGGCGCCGATGCCGAGAAAGGCCGCATGGCCGAGCGACTTCTGCCCGGCATAGCCGACCGTGAGGTTGAGCCCCATCGTCGCGATGATGAAGATCAGCCAGTAGCTCAGCAGGTACACCCCGTAGTTCTTCAGGAACTGCGGCAGGACGAGCATCGCGGCCAGCGCGGCGGCGATGAAGAAGAGGTGGAGCTTTTTCATACCTTCCGCTCCTCCTTCTTTCCGAGCAGGCCCTGCGGCTTGAACAGGATCACGACCATGAAGATCACCAGTGCCACCGCGTCCTTGTAGGCCGGCGAGATGTAGGCCGCCGCGAGGTTCTCCGCCACGCCGACGATCAGCCCGCCCACCAGCGCGCCGCGCGAGTTGTTGAAGCCGCCGATGATGGCCGCGAAGAAGGCCTTGCTGCCCAGGCTTTCGCCCATGTCGAACTTGGCCAGGTAGGTCGGCGTGATCAGGAGAGCGGCCGCCACCGCGAGCGCGGCATTGATCGCGAAGGTATAGAACACCATGCGTGGCACGTTGATGCCCAGCACGCTCGCGCTCTCGGTGTTCTGCGCCACCGCCTGCATCGCGCGGCCGGTCACGGTCCTGGCGAGGAAGGCCTGGGTCGCCAGCACGATCGCCACCGCGAGCGCGAAGGTGCCGAGGTCGGCCATCGTGATCGTCACGCCGGCGACGTTGAAGAGCTTGTCCGCAAACAGGCTCGGAAAGGGCTGCGCCTCGGCGCTGTAGGCCGCGCGCACGCCGTTGCGCATCGCGATCGACAGGCCGATGCTCGCGACCACGATCGGCATCATCCCGTACTTGAGGAGCGGATCGACCACGCCGCGCTTGAAGGCCCAGCCGAGCACCACCACCGCCACCGCGATGGTGAGCACGAAGCCCAGCGCCAGCGGCGCGCCGAAGGACATGAACGCCAGCATGGCGAAAGCCGGCAGCATCACGAACTCGCCCTGGGCGAAGTTGATGGTGCCGCTTGCCTGCCAGAGCAGCGTGAAGCCGAGCGCCGCCAGCGCGTAGATCGAGCCGGTGGCGAGCCCGGAGAAGAAGAGTTGCAGGAAGTCGGTCATGGGACCTTGCTCGCCCTCGCGCCTACTGCTTCTTGCCCAGTGCAGGCAGGATTTCCTTCACCTCCTGCTTGCCGTTCTTCACCTCGACGATGAAGCTCTCGCGGTCGAGATCGCCCTTCTCGTCGATGGTCACGTCCATCAGCACGCCGGGCTCCTTCGCGACCGGGATCGTCAGGCCGTGCAGCGCCTTGGCGATCGCGATGCGGTCGAGCTTGCCGGCCTTCTCGACACCGGCCTTGAACATGTAGACGCTGGTGTAGCCCTTGATGCCGTTGTGGTCCGGGATGTACTTGTATTCCTTCTCGAACTTCGCGCGGAAGGCGCGCATCGTCGGGATCGGCGCGTCCACCGTGAGGCCCACGTGGGCCAGGATGCCGTTGGCGGATTCCCCCGCGAGCTCGATCACCTTCTGGCTCGGCAGCACCGTCTCGCCGAGGATCGGCTTGCTCCAGCCCTGCTTGCGCAGCTCGCGCAGCGCACGCGCCGACTCTTCCTCGTTGGTGTAGACGAACACCGCGTCCGGATTGCTCTGCTTGGCCTTGAGCACCGGCGCCGACCAGTCGACCTGCCCCGGCTCGGTCGAGATGTCGGCCACGATCTTGATGCCGTTCGCTTCGGCGGACTTCATGAACGCGTCGCGCCCGCCCTTGCCGAAGTCGTTGTTGACGAAGATCACCGCGATGGTCTTGGCCTTGAGGTTGGCGGCCACGTAGCGCGCGAGCTTCGGCATCGCATTGACCTGCGAGAAGCTCGTGCGGAAGACGAAGGGGTTGCCCTGCGCGGTGATCGGGGTCGCCTCGGCGCCGGTGAAGTTCGGCGTTTCGCCGCGGCGCGTCTCGGCCATGCTGACGATCATCGAGCCCGAGAAGCCCGGCCCGAACACCGCGATCACGCCGTTGTCGACCGCCTTGGCGGCCATGGCCTTGGCGACGCCGGGGTTCGACTGGGTATCGCTGATCGCGCTTTCGATCTTCTTGCCGAGGATGCCGCCCGAGGCGTTGATTTCCTTGATCGCCAGTTCGACGCCATTCCTGAAGTTCGTGCCCGCCGTGGCACCCGTGCCGGACAGTTCCTGGATGTTGGCCACCTTGATGGTGTCCTGGGCGAAGGCGCCGCCCGCGCAGGCGGCCAGCGCACACGCCGCGGCCAGACGGATCGCGAACCGGCGAGGTTGAAGAATGGTCATTCGAAGTCTCCTCTTTGCTAGTTGATTGATTTCTTGTTGCGCGACTCAGGCCTGCGGCGCGCGGGCCGTCTCGCCGCCCGCGACATGCGACTCGCTGAGCCAGCGCGCGCTCTTCATCGCGCGCTGTCCGACCACCATCGGGTCGGAGTTGACGTAGTCGTCGTTGAACACCTCGAAGGTGTAGTGGCCGCGGTAGCCCTTGTCCTCCAGCAGTTGCACGAGGTCGCGCACGTCGTGCAGGCCCTCGCCCGGGAACAGGCGCTGGTGGCGCGCGAGCTCGATCATGTCGGACTGGCGGTCGCTGTATTCGAAGAAGTAGTCGGCGAGTTGCACGAGGAAGATCTTCTCCACCGGCACCTCGGCCAACTGCCTGAGCGTCTCGGGCGTGTCGTCGCCGTGCACCGACATGTGGAAGGAATCGAGGTTGAGGCCGACGTTCTCGCGGTCGCAGCGGCGCACGATGTCCCACGCCTGGTACCAGCGGTTGGTGTGCCGGCCCCACGACAGCGCCTCGTAGCAGATGCGGATGCCCAGCGGCGTCGCGAGCGTGGCGAGCGTGCGCAAGTCTTCGGCCGCGCGGTCGGGATCGTCGATCGCGAGCGGCGAGGTGGTCGAGCAGCACAGCAGCAGGTCGGTGCCGACCAGCGCCATCTGGCGCAATTGCTCGCGCGCCATTTCGAGCCGGTGCGGGCGCATCGCGTCGGGCGCGCACTCGAAGTCGCGCAGCGGCTGGAAGTCGGTGACCTTGAGGCCGCTTTGCTTCACGAGCTCGGCCGCCTTGTCGACACCTGCCGGGTGGTTGATGAGATCGCGCGCCCAGAGCTCGACGCCCGAGAAGCCCGCCGCCTTCATGCACGCGAGCTTGTGGCCGAGTTCCCCGCCCATGGTGACGGTGTTGAAGCCGAAGCGGTCGAGGGCGATGGCCATGGGAGTCTCTGGTCGTTGGAAGATGGGCGGGCTGCGCCTCAGGCCACGTTGGCGGAGTGATAGCGCAATGGCGCGTGGATCTCGCCGGCCATCGAGGCCGGGTAGATCAGCTCGCGCAGGAAGTTCGCGTCGTGGCGCACCGCGTTGGCGGCGTCCTTGTGGCCGAAGAAGTCGAGGTAGTGCGGCATCTGCTGGATCAGCATCTCGAAGCCGGCCTGCGCATTGAGGCCGCGCTCGCGCGCCGCGCGCACGATCGGCGTGGGCTGGCCGCGCAGGAGGATGTCGAACAGCGCCGCGTGCGACTCCATGCGCACGACGTCCACCGGCAGCGGGTCCTCGGGCTTGAGGCCCAGCGAGGTGGCGTTGATGACGAGGTCGTAACCGGCGGGATCGTTGCTGTCCACCGCGACCGTGGTCGCATCGAAGAAGGCATCGAGCTTGGCCGCGACGCCCGCCGCCTTGCCCGCCGCAGTGTCGTAGAAGGCGATGTGCTCGGCCCCGTTGACCGTGCCGCCCTCGGCCAGCGCGACGCCGATGGCCGCCGCGCTCACGCCCGCGCCGAGGATCAGCACACGCTTGCCGCGGAACGGGATGTTGTAGCGGTCGAGCGCGCCGATCAGCCCTTCGCCGTCGAACAGGTCGCCTTCGAGCTCGCCGTTCTCGATGCGGCGCACCACGTTGGCCGAACCCGCGACCCGGCCGAAGAGGCCGCAGCCGTCCAGCAGGTCCACCAGCGACGGCTTGTGCGGCGGTGCGATCACCATGCCGCGCACGTTCCTGGCGAGGAAGGCCGCCTTGACGAAGACGGCGAGATCGCGCCGTCCGACCTGCACCGGGACCATCACCGCATCGATGCCGCAGCGCTCGAACACCGCGTTGAACATGCGCGGCAGGCGCACGTTCGTGACCGGGTCGCCCGGGAGGAGGTAGAGAGAGGTGCTGCCGACGATGGAAGGGAACATACGGATGTGTCTCGCTTCAAGTTGTTCGACTATCGACCGAATCACCGAGGAGGCGCCGCTAATGTAGCGGTGCATGTGCGTCGGCCGTCGCAATCGAAAGTGTAGAAATTCGATTATCGAACTACACTGATCGATCATCGAACGATTTCAGGGTTTGTCCCACAAACGCCATGGACAACGAGACATCCCCCGCCCCGCCCGGCCTCGACAAGCGCGACTGGATCGCCGGCCTTGAGCGCGGCGTCTCCATCATCGAATCCTTCGACGACGCGCATCCGCGCATGACTGCCAGCGAGGCCGGCCAGCGCACCGGCATGACGCGCACCGCGGCGCGCCGCTACCTGCTCACCCTGCAGCACATGGGCTATGTGGCGAGCGACGGCAAGCTCTTCTGGCTCACGCCGCGCGTGCTCAGGCTCGGGCAGTCCTACCTCGAATCGGCGCGGCTGCCGCGCATCGTGCAGCCCTTTCTCCAGCGTGTGGCGGCCGGCACGCACGAGATCGCCTATCTCAGCGTGATGGACGGCAACGAGGTGGTCTACATCGCGCGCAACGGCCCGAACCGCAGCATGAGCACCGGCTACGTGCTCGGCGCACGGGTGCCGGCGCAGGTGACGGCGTCGGGGATGCTGATGCTCGCGATGCGCAGCGACGAGGAGCGCAGCGCCTGGCTGGAAACGCACGAGCTGGCGGTGTTCACGTCGCACACCATCGCGAGCAAGGAGCGCATGAAGCTGGAGCTGGCGCGCATTCGCGCCCAGGGATGGGCGCTGTCGGAGCAGCAGCTGGACCTGAATTCGCGCGGCATCGCGGTGCCGCTGCGGGACCATCACGGGGAACTGGTCGGGGCGCTCAACGTGACCATGCCCATGGGCCATGAAAGCAGCGAGGACGCGGTCGCCCGCGTCCTCCCTGTGTTGCGCGAGACCGCGCAAGCGATGAGGAACCTGATCTAGTCGCGCCTCAGGCGGCCGCCTTGGCCAGCGAGGCTTCGGCCAGCGTCTGGGCGCGCAGGCGGTCGTATTCATCCTTCGGAACCGGCACCGCATTCGGCTTGCCGAGATCGTTGAGGTGGGTGCGGTAGGTTTCGCGGGCACTCGCCACGGCGATGGCGGCGATGGCGGTGATCCCGAGGGTCAGCGCGCCGATGATCATCGGGATGTTGGCCGCACCGGGAGGCGCGACGGCGACGAAGAGCGCCGGCAGCATGGCGGTGATGGCGGTGCCGACGTTCTGCGAGATCGCCATGGCCGAGCAGCGGGTGCGGGTCGGGAACAGTTCCGGGTAGAAGCTCGGGAAGACTGCGTTGTAGCCCTGGTACACGATGCCCCACATCAGGAGCGACATCACGATCGCCAGCGGTACGTTGTGGATGCTGATCGCATAGAGGTAGCCGAAGGACAGCAGCCCCGCGCCGAGCGAACCGAGCACCATCGGAAACCTGCGGCCGACCTTGTCCGAGAGGTTGCCGACCATCGGGATGACGATCACCGCGATGATGTTGCCGAGCACCGGAATCCACAGGTAGATGTCCTTCTGGAAGCCGATGCCGTAGGCCGGCTGCACTGCGTAGGCGGCACCGAACACGGTGGCGACGACCGGGATCACGTTCATGAGCGAAGCACAGACCACGCGGATCATGTCCTTCCAGTTCTGCGTCAGGGCCTCGATCACCGGAGCCTTCGGCGCAGCTTGACCCTCGCCGACTTCCTCGGTGAAGGCGGGCGTCTCGTCGACTTCGCGGCGGATGATGTAGCCGGCCACGATCACGACGAAGCTCAGGAGGAACGGAATGCGCCAGCCCCAGCTCAGGAAGGCGTCGTCGGGCATGTAGTGCGCGAGCGGCAGGAACACCGCGGCGGCCAGGATCTGGCCGGCCTGCACGCCCTGCAGCGTGAAGCTGGCGAAGAAGCCGCGCCGGCCGAAGGGCGCGTGCTCGAGGATCATCGAGCTGGCGCCGGAGATTTCGCCGGCCACTGCAAAGCCCTGGACGAGGCGCAGGATCACGAGCAGCACGGGCGCGAGCAGGCCGACCTGGTCATAGGTCGGCAGCAGGCCGACCGCGATGGTCGAGAAGCCCATGAGGAACATGCACACCAGCAGCATGTGCTTGCGCCCCTTGGTGTCGCCCCAGTGGCCGAGCACGAAGGCGCCGATGGGACGCGCGATATAGCCGACACCGTAGGTCGCCAGCGAGGCGACGATGGCGATCGTGGGATCGCCCTTGGGGAAGAAGATCTGGGGAAAGATCAGCGACGCGGCCGTCGCGTAGATGAAGAAATCGTAGTACTCCAATGCCGAGCCGATCCAGCCGCTGGCGGCCGCCTTCTTGGATTGGTGTCGGCCTTTCGGTTCCGAGTCCTGGGGGTTGCTCATTTGTCTCTCCGGATGATGGGTCGAGGGGCGGCGGACTTGGGACGGGGTCCCGCCGGCTTCGTTCGGCTATCGCGCAAGTTGCCATGCGCAGGGTGAATGTAGTGCGTGGCCCCTGCGCGGGCACAGCGAAATCTGGCAGCCGAAATCGATGATCGTACCCGCACGATCGATCATCGAACGCTCTCCGGGTTTCTCCTCAATCTTGCGCTTTGCCCATACTTTCTTGCAGTTTTGGGGGTTAACCCCCAAGGGCCCGGCCGAGCCTTCTCCTATCCTTTCTTCAACTTGAATTAATTAATAGCCCCAGGGGCCCCGAGGAGACAGCACAGTGAAGCCATCCGGCCCCGGTCGAGGCACGAATTCGGTGAACCTGCGGCTCTACAACGAGCGCACGCTGCTGCAGCGCCTGCGCCGCGCCGGCGAGGCCTCGAAGGCCGATCTGGCGCGCTGGGCCCAGCTCACGAACACCGCCGTCGGCAGCATCGTCCAGTCGCTCGAGGAGTCCCACCTGATCGAAACGGCCGGCCGCCGCCAGGAAGGCCAGCGCGGCCAGCCCGCCGGCCTCTACCGCATCAACCCCGAAGGCGCCTACGGCATCGGCGTGCGGCTCGACCGCACCAGCATCGAGACCGTGCTGATCGACCTCGGCGGCCGCATCCTCGCCCGCGAAGCGCACGACCTGCTGCTGCCCCAGCCCGACGAGGCCCTCACGCTCGTGCGCAAGAGCATCGCCCGCGTGCTCGGCGTGCTCGACGCCGCCCAGCGCCGCCGGCTCATGGGTGTGGGCCTGGCCCAGCCCTACAACCTCGGAAGCTGGCTGCGCGAGCTCGACCTCAAGGCCGACTTCCGCATCTGGGACGACGTCGACTTCGGCGCCCTGCTCTCCCAGGCCGTCCAGCAGCCGGTGTTCAAGGAAAACGACGGCAACGCCGCCGCCATCGCCGAGCTTTTCTTCGGCGTCGGCCGCGAGGAAAACGACTTCCTCTACGTCTTCATCGGCGCCGCGCTCGGCGCCGGCGCCGTGATCGGCGGCGAGAGCCTGCGCGGCAGCACCGGCAACGCGGCCGACCTCGGGCTCATGCCGGTCCCGCCCAGCCGCCTGGCATCGGCCCCGCCCTCGGACCGCCAATGGGACATCCTGCTGTCGCGCGCCTCGCTGAATTCGCTGGCACGGCACCTGCGCCATCACGGCACCACGGTGCGCGGACATGCCGATCTGGAGGCCTGCGTGAAATCCGGCAACGCGGCGGTGCGCGAATGGCTCGACGACTGCGTGGATGCGCTGGTTCCTTCGCTGCGCGCATCGCTCGCGGTGCTCGACCTGCCCGCCGTGGTGATCGACAGCGACATCGACAACGGGCTCATCGACGAACTGATGGCGCGCATCGACACCGGCCTGCGCCAGATCGCCCCCGAGGCGCGCCAGACGCCGCGCCTGCTGCGCGGCAGCTTCCGCGCCGATGCGGGCGCGATCGGCGCGGCGAGCCTGCCCATGTTCTTCAACTTCTCGCCGCGCGCCGACGTGCTGCGCGGCCGTTCGCACGCCACTTCCCTGGAGGCGGCCAATGCCTGATTCCCAAGGCGCCTGACTTCCGAATCGCTTTCCCTCAACCCACCCACCAACCACCACCTGGAGACTCTTCATGCGCAAGCAACTCTTCGCCCTCGCCGCCATTGCCGCTGCCCTCGCGGCGCCCCTCGCGCACGCCGCGGACAAGGAATTCAAGAACGTGGGCATCACGCTGGGCTCGATGGGCAACCCCTTCTTCGTCTCGCTCGCCAAGGGCGCCGAAGCCAGGGCCAAGCAGTACAACCCGAACGTGAAGGTCACGGCGCTGTCGGCCGACTACGACCTGAACAAGCAGTTCTCGCAGATCGACGGCTTCATCTCCGCCGGCTCGGACCTGATCCTGGTGAACGCGGTCGATGCCAAGGCGATCGAGCCGGCGCTGATGAAGGCCAAGAAGGCCGGCATCATCGTGGTCGGCGTGGACGTGGCGGCCAACGGCGCCGATGCCACCGTGCAGACCAACAACGTGCAGGCCGGCGAGATCGCCTGCCAGTACATCGCCGACAAGCTCGGCGGCAAGGGCAATGTGATCATCCAGAACGGCCCGCAGGTGTCGGCCGTGATCGACCGCGTCAACGGCTGCAAGACGGTGTTCAAGAAGAGCCCCGACATCAAGGTCCTCTCGGACGACCAGGACGCCAAGGGCTCGCGCGAAGGGGGCCTGAACGTGATGCAGAACCACCTCACGCGCTTCCCCAAGATCGATGCGGTGTTCGCCATCAACGACCCGCAGGCGATCGGCACCGACCTGGCGGCCAAGCAGCTCAACCGCAAGAACATCATCATCACCTCGGTGGACGGCGCGCCGGACATCGAGACCGCGCTCAAGGGCGACACCCAGGTGCAGGCCTCGGCCAGCCAGGACCCCTACATGATCGCCGTGAAGGCGGTGGAGATCGGGCATGACATCCTCAACGGCAAGAAGCCCGAGTCCCCGATGACGCTGTTGCCCTCGACGCTGATCACGCGCACCAACGTCAAGGACTACAAGGGCTGGCAGGCGCCGCGCTGAAGCCGGGAGCACGCGCCGCCGCGATCACCTGCTCGCGCCGCGGCGCGGACATGCCGCGGCGATCCGAACCGGACTGAAGCGGGACGAACTCAGAGGAACGACGCCTGCGGCGATGGCTCGCCGTTCGCCTGCGCCAGCGCTTCTCCCACGTCGCCGCACTGCGCGCGGTTGCGCAGGGCGTGCTCGATGACGACCAGCGCCAGCATCGCCTCGGCGATCGGCGTCGCGCGGATGCCGACGCAGGGGTCGTGACGTCCCTTGGTGACGACCTCGACCGGCTGGTTGTTCACGTCGATCGACTGGCGCGGACTGATGATCGAGCTGGTCGGCTTGATCGCGATGCTCACCTCGAGGTCCTGCCCCGTCGTGATGCCGCCGAGCACGCCGCCGGCGTTGTTGGTCTCGAAGCCCGAAGGCGTGATCGAGTCGCCGTGCGTGGTGCCGCGCTGCGCGACGCTCGCGAAGCCGGCGCCGATCTCGACGCCTTTCACCGCATTGATGCCCATCATGGCCCAGGCGATGTCGGCGTCCATCTTGTCGAACAGCGGCTCGCCGAGGCCCACGGGCACGTTCGACGCAGTCACGCGAACGCGCGCGCCACACGAATCGCCGGCCTTGCGCAGCGAATCCATGTACGCCTCGAGGTGGGAGACGTCGGCGATCGGCGCGAAGAAGGGGTTGTTCGGCACATGGTCCCAGCTCTCGAAGGGAATCTCGATCTCGCCGATCTGCGACATGCAGCCGCGGAACACGGTGCCGTACTTCTCGAACAGCCACTTCTTGGCGACCGCGCCGGCCGCGACCATCGGCGCGGTGAGCCGTGCCGACGAGCGCCCGCCGCCGCGCGGGTCGCGGATGCCGTACTTCTTCCAGTAGGTGAAGTCGGCGTGGCCGGGACGGAACTGCTGCGCGATCTGGCCGTAGTCCTTGCTGCGCTGGTCGGTGTTGCGGATCAGGAGCGCGATCGGCGTGCCGGTGGTCCTGCCCTCGTAGACGCCGCTCAGGATCTGCACCGTGTCGGGCTCGTTGCGCTGGGTGACGTGGCGGCTGGTGCCCGGGCGGCGGCGATCGAGGTCGCCCTGGATGTCCGCTTCGCAAAGCGCCATGCCGGGCGGGCAACCGTCGATCACGCACCCGATTGCCGGGCCATGGGATTCACCGAAGTTGGTGACTGCGAAAAGGGTGCCGAAGGTATTGCCGCTCATGGCGCGGATTATCCCAGCGTCGGCGCCGGCGGGCGGCCTCTCCCACGGGAACGCTTTATGCATGGTGCGACGCAGCATCCCCTCTTCAAAGGAACGCTCATGCTGGATCGGACCGACACGGAGTTCTCCCACGTCAAGCCGGCGGATACCGGGTACGTCTCGGGCGGGCTGCGCGATTTCTTCCTCTACCGCGATCTCGGGGTGGCCGAGGCTACCCACGGCAAGGTGGTCGCGCACCTGGTCAAGGCCAACATGGCACCGGAAGTGGGCACCGGCTGGCACCGGCACGAGGCGGACTTCCAGATCGTGATCATGGTCAAGGGCTGGGCCCGCTTCATGTACGAGGACAAGGAAACCCTCGTCGAGGCCGGCGACGTGGTGCACCAGCGGCCGGGCATCCGGCACTACCTGTTCGACTACTCGCCCGACATGGAGTACCTCGAGATCGTCTCGCCGGCCGACTTCAAGAGCGTCGATGTCGATCCGGTGTGCCAGGTGCCGAAGCCGACGCCCTGGTGAGTTTTCAGTATTTCCTGAACGTGCAGCATTTCGGCGTGAAAATCGCCCGATGCCTGCATCCGCCCTGCCGCCGCTCAGCCGCCAGTTCGTCGCCCACTTCGGAGAGATGGGCAGCAAATGGGGCATCAACCGGACCGTCGGCCAGATCTATGCGCTGATCTTCATCTCCGAGCGCGCGCTCAATGCCGACGAGATCGCCGATCTGCTGGAGTTCTCGCGCTCCAACGTGAGCATGGGCCTCAAGGAGCTGCAGGCATGGCGCCTCGTGCACCTGCGCCACCAGCCGGGCGACCGGCGCGAGTATTTCGAGGCGCCTTCCGATGTGTGGGAGATCTTCCGCGTGCTGGCCGAGGAGCGCCGCCGCCGCGAGGTCGAGCCCACGCTGTCGATGCTGCGCAATGCGATGCTCGAGGAGCCCTCCTCCGACGAGGAGCGCCATGCCCAGCAGCGCATGCGCGAGATGCACGACCTGATCGACCGGCTCATGAAGTGGTTCGACGAGGTGCAGCGCCTCGCGCCCGAGACCGCGATGCAACTCATGGGCATGGGCGCGACTGTGACCAGGGTGCTCGGCCTCAAGGACCGCATGACAGGCGCGGCACGCAAGAAAGCGTCCTAAGGCCTGTCCAGCTTGTCGTGGCGGATGGCTTCATCGTCCATCAACTCGTACCACATCGCATTGAGCACCGCGAAAGTCGCTGCCAGCGGCAGCCCCAGGATCCAGGCGAAGTACCACATGGAATTTTTTCCTTGCTTGATTCTCGGATGTGATCAGTAGGCGTGCCCGCGCTCTTCGCGGATCGCATCGCGATCGACCTTGCCGCGCAGCACGTGGTAGATCCAGCCGGTGTAGGCCACGATGATCGGGATGAAGAACGCAGTCACCACCAGCATGATGAAGAGCGTCAGGTGGCTCGACGAGGAATCGAACGCGGTCAGGCTCGCGCGCGGATCGGCCGAAGACGGCAGGATGAACGGGAACATCGACACGCCGACGGAGAGGATGATCCCGGCGATGCTCGCCGCGCTGGCGAGCAGCGTGAGCATCTCCGCCCGCATGCGGAACCCGAGCAGCGCCACCAGCGCGCCAGCAAGACCGAGCCCCGGAACGATGTAGAGCACCGGATGGGCCGCATAGTTGGTGACCCACGCGCTCGCATGCACCTCGACGGTCTTGAGCAGCGGATTCGATGGCCCGTCCGGCGGCAGCGAGCTTGTCACGCGATAGCCGTCGACGAACTTCCAGAGCAACACGCCGGCAACGGCGTAGAGCGCCACGGTCAGCACCGCCGCCACGCTTCCGTAGCCGCGGGCGCGAGCGGCGACTGGACCGGCAGTCTTCAACTGCAGCCAGGCGGCGCCGTGCATCGCGAGCATCGCCACCGACACCAGGCCGCACAGCAACGCGAAGGGATTGAGCAAGCCGAAGAAGCTGCCGTCGTAGTGGATCTGCATGTCGGTCCCGAAGCGGAACGGCACGCCCTGGAGCACGTTGCCCATCGCGACGCCGCAGATCAGCGAAGGCACGAAGCCGCCGATGAAGAGCGCCGCATCCCAACGCCCGCGCCAGGCCGCGTCGCCCTGCTTGCTCCTGAACTTGAAGGCGACCGGCCGCAGGATCAGCGCGACGAGGATCGCGAACATCGCGATGTAGAAGCCCGAGAACGACACCGCATAGAGCTGCGGCCAGGCCGCGAAGATCGCGCCGCCGCCGAGGATCAGCCAGACCTGGTTGCCTTCCCAGACCGGCCCGACGCTGTTGATGATCACCCGGCGCTCCAGGTCGTCACGCCCCGCGAAGGGCAGCAGCATGCCGGTGCCGAGATCGAAGCCATCCATGACGGCGAAGCCGACCAGCAGCACGCCGAGCAGCAGCCACCAGACGACGCGCAGGAATTCGTAGGAAAGAAGTGTGTGCAGGATCATGCTCGTGCTCCGGGGGTCAGTCGGCGGCAAGCCGCGAACGCGCCAGCGCGGCGGCCACTTCGGGATCGGCTTCGGCGCGATAGGCGGCCGGCGCGGGCACCGGGTGCTCGGCCGGTCCCTTGCGGATCGCGCCCAGCATCAGCTTCATCTCGACGATGAACAGGACCGTGTAGATCAGCGTGAAGACCAGGATCGTCGCCAGCACCGTGGCCGCGCCAAGGTTCGACACCGCCACCGCCGTGGGCAGCACGCCTTCGATCACCCACGGCTGGCGCCCCACCTCGGCCACGATCCAGCCCAGCTCGGCCGCGATCCAAGGCAGCGGAATCGCCAGCACCGCCACCCTGAGCAGCCAGGGATGCGCATCGAGCCTGCGCCGCGCGGAAAGCACGAAGAAGCTTGCCGTGAGCACGATGAAGAACATGCCGAGGCCGACCATGAGGCGGAAGGACCAGTAGAGCTGCCACACCGGTGGAATCGTGTCGAGCGCGGCCTGCGCGACCTGCTCCGGCGTCGCCTTGCGCGGATCGTCGACGTAGCGCTTGAGCAGGAGCGCGTAGCCGAGCGCATGGCCGTTCTCCTCGAAGATGGTCCTGGCCGATTCGGGAACCGCATTCGTGCTGCCGGCCTCGCGGATCTTCTGCAGCGCGTCGTAGGCCGAGATGCCGACGCGGATGTTGAGCTCGGCGCGGTGCACGAGGTCATCGATGCCGGGGATCTCGGTGGTCAGCGAGCGCGTGCCGATCAGGCCCAGGAGCCATGGGATGTGCACCGCGAAGTGCGTCTCGCGCGTGCGCTGGTCGGGAAAGCCGAAGGCGGTGAAGGCGGCCGGCGCGGGCTCGGTCTTCCACATCGCTTCGAGCGCGGCCACCTTCATCTTCTGGTGCTCGGTCGAGAGATAGCCCGATTCGTCGCCCAGCAGCACCACCGACAGCGAGGCCGCGAGGCCGAAGGAAGCGGCGACCGTCATCGAGCGCTTCGCGAGCTGCAGATGCCGGCCCTTGAGCACGTACCACGCCGACACGCCGAGCACGAAGATCGACGCCACCACATAGCCCGCCGACACCGTGTGCACGAACTTGGCCTGCGCCACGGGGTTGGTCAGCACGGCGAAGAAGTCGTTCACTTCCATGCGCATCGTCTGCGCATTGAAGGACGCGCCGACCGGGTTCTGCATCCAGCCGTTGGCGATCAGGATCCACAGTGCCGAGAAGTTCGAGCCGATCGCGACCAGCCAGGCGACGATCAGGTGCGCGACCTTGGACAAGCGGTCCCAGCCGAAGAAGAACAGGCCGACGAAGCTCGCCTCGAGGAAGAAGGCCATCAGCCCCTCGATCGCCAGCGGGGCGCCGAAGACGTCGCCGACGTAGTGGCTGTAGTAGCTCCAGTTCATGCCGAACTGGAACTCCATGACGATGCCGGTGGCCACGCCCATCGCGAAGTTGATGCCGAACAGCAGGCCCCAGAACTTCGTCATGTCGCGCCAGATCGTGCGGCCGGTCATCACGTAGACCGTCTCCATGATGGCGACGATGATGGACAGGCCGAGCGTCAGGGGAACGAAGAGAAAGTGATAGAGCGCCGTGAGTGCGAACTGCAATCGTGAGAGCGCGACGATGTCGAGGTCCATGAGGTTCCTTTCGTGTTCTTGCGATTCGTTGGGACTCAGTCGGGGCGCAGCGTCGAGAGCGCCGCTTCGAATGCCGGCGTGCCGCGCCGGAGCTCGGCCACGATGCGCCCTTGCTGCATCCGGATCAATCGATCGGCGAGCGCGGCCTCGCGCCGCAGGTGGGTCGCGATCAGGAGGACCCGGCCCTTGGCCTGTGCTTCGAGGCGCTGCAAGACGTCCTGCGCGGTCGCAGTGTCCAGCGCTTCCGTGGGTTCGTCCAGCAGCCACACAGGCACGTCGCGCAGCAGCAGCCGGGCCAGCGCGAGGCGGCGCGACTGGCCGCCCGAGAGTCCGAGGCCGCCTTCGCCGAGTCGCGTGTCGAGGCCGCCCTGCAGCGCCCGCACGTCGGGAGCAAGGCCCGCGGCCCACAGCGCGGCGAGCAGGCGCGCGTCGTTGGCGGCGGGATCGGCCAGGCGCAGGTTGTCGCGCAGGCTGTCCTGAAAGAGTTCGGTGCGCTGGGTCAGCAGGCAGTGGACCGGCGCATGCACCTCGCCGGACCGGGGCGCGAGCTCGCCCGTGACGACGGCCAGCAGCGTGGACTTGCCTGCGCCGGAGGGGCCGATCAGCGCGACGCGCTCGCCGGGTGCGATAGCCAGCGAGACGCCATCGAGCACGCGCACCCGGCTGCCGGGATGGGCCGCGCGCACCTCGTGCAAGCGCAGCGCCGATTCGTCATCGCCCACCGGCGCCCGCGTCGGCGCGCTCGCATCGGGCATCGCCATCCGCGGCGCGAGCCGCCGCCCGGCCAGCCAGGCGCGGCCGGCCTCGAGCGCACCGCGACGCAAGGCGGCAAAGGGCTCCATCGCCGTGAGCGCAACCAGCAATGCCAGCGCCGCGCCGGGCGCACCGATGGCACCCTCGCCCGCCAGCCAGCCCACGGCCAGCAGCACCGCCACCAGCGTCAGCGTTCCCGCGATGCCGTAGGCCGCGCCGGCGCCGGCTTCGAGCCGGTTGAGCCGCATGTCGGCCTCAGCGAGATGGCGATCCGCCGCCGCCAGCGATTCGCGCTCCGCATCGACCCGGCCGGCCATGACTAGCTCGGTCTGGCCTGCCACGAGGTCCACCGCGCGGGCCCGCAAGGCCTCCATCGCCTGCGCGCGCCGGACCGCGGCGGGACGCGCGCGCGCCGCGGTCACGACCGCGATGCCCCAACCCGCAACGAGCAGCCAGAGGGCGAGCCCGATGCCCATCCAGAGGCTCATCGCACCCAGCACCGCGCCCGCCAGCAGCGCCGCCGCGAGCGCCGCACCCGCGGGCACCAGCATGCGCAGATAGAAGGCTTCGAGCGCATCGATGTCCGCGGTCAGGCGAAACAGCAGCCGCGACGGCCGCGCGAGCAGTTGACGCGCGGCGCCGGCCTGGGCCCAGCCACGGAACAGGCGCTCGCGCAGGGTCGCCAGCACGCCGAAGGTGGCGTCGTGCGTCACCAGCCTTTCGCCGTAGCGCGATGCGGTGCGTCCGAGCGCGAGCAGGCGGATGCCCGCCGAAGGCATGAAGACATCGAAGCGGATCGCGGTCGCCGCATTCAGCCCCGCCAACGCGGTCGCGGTGATGAACCAGCCCGAGAGCCCGAGCAGCGCCATGCCCATCAGCACGGTCAACGCGGCCAGCGCGGCACCCAGCGCAAGCTGCCTCGGCTGTGCACCGAGGAACGGCAGCAGCACCGGACGAAGCTCGCGCCAGAGCTTCATGCGGCCTCCCGGCGGGGTGCGGCGTCGAGCCGGATCGTGCGATGCATGCGCGCCGCCAGGATCGGGTCGTGCGTCACGGCGATGAGGGTCTTGCCGCGCGCGAGCTCGATCAGCGCATCGGCGACACGCTCGGCGATCTGGGTGTCGAGGTGCGCGGTCGGCTCATCCACCAGCAGCAGGTCGGCCTCTCTATGCACCGCGACGCGCGCGAGTGCCAGCCGCACCGCCTCGCCGCCGGAAAGGCCGCTGCCGCCCTCGCCGAGCGACATGCCCGGATGCGCCTGCGCCACCTCGTCGAGCACGGCGAACTGCATCGCGGCTTCGACATCCTTCGCGTCCACGCCGCCGCGCCCGAGCGCGACATTGGCATGCACCGATCCGGCGAACACATGCGGCTTCTGGCCCATCCATGCGATGCGCGCGCGCAGCGCTGCTGCCGTGCGATCGGTCAATGGCGTGCCGCCGATCGCGATCTCGCCGTGCTGCGGATGCACGAGTCCCGCAATGAGGCTCAACAAGGCCGTCTTGCCGGAACCGCTCGGGCCCATCAGTGCGACATGCTCGCCCGCGGCCACGCGCAACTCGTAGCCTTCGAAGAGCACATCGCCGCCCGGCTGCGCGTAGTGCAGGTCGCGAATACTCAGCGTGGGTGCGCCGGACACGACCCTCGGCGGCGAAGACGCAGAAGCCGCCGCACCAGCACCGGGCAGGGGCACGCCTTCTGCCGAAAGCGCATCGAGCGAACCCAGGGCGGCCTCGCCCGCCGCCCGGTCATGCCACGCGGCGGAGAGATCGCGCAAGGGCTCGAAGAAGGCGGGCGCGAGCAGCAGCACGAACATCCCTTCGCCGAGCGTCAGCCGCCGGCCCCAGGTGCCGAATTCGAAGGTGCCGAGCAGATGGAAGCCGACATGGGCCGCCACCATCGCGACACCGAGCGCCGAGAACAGCTCGAGCACCGCGGACGAGAGAAAGGCGATGCGCAGCACCGCCATCGTGCGCAGGCGCAGGCCCTCTGCGCCTTCGCCGAGGCGCTTCGCGGTGGCATCCACGGCATCGAGTGCCCGCAGGGTCGCGAGGCCGCGAAGGCGATCCAGCAGGAAGGCGTTCATGCCGCCCATCTCGACCATCTGCGCTTCGCTCGCGGCCTTCGCGCGCCAGCCGACGATGGCCATGAAGATGGGGATCAGCGGCGCGGCGATCAGCAGGATCAGCGCAGCGAGCCACGACAGGCTCGCCACCAGGGCGGCGATCACGATGGGAACGACCACGGCTCGCGAGCGCGCGGGCCCGTAGCGCACGAGGTAGGGCACCACCGCCTCGGCTTGCTCCGCGATCACGCTGGCGGCAAGGCCCGAGGCCGGGCGCGCGCGGTCGATCGGCGATCTCGCGGCGAGCGCGGCAGCCACGTGTGCACGCAATGCCGAAAGCCCGGAGCGCGCGGCCGCATACACCCGGCGCGAACCCCAGGCCTCGCAGGCGGAACGCAACAGGCCCAGCAGCAGGATGCCCGCCGCCGGGATGAGGACCGAGTCGAAGCCCTCGCCGTCACCCAGGCGCTGCACCGCCCACGCCAGCAAGGCCGCCTGCGGCAGCCAGAACAGCGCGGCCATGCCTTGGATCAGATTCCCGACCCGATCGGTGGCGAGGGAACGCAGGCCGGCGGTTGGCGGTACGGGTGAGCTCACGAGGCTTTTGGAATTTCAGTATTTACTGAAAACTCAGCAATCATAAGAGAAGTCTCTCTGCCCTTCCGATCTTGAGGCCAAACTCGGGCGGCAGGATGACAAATCCCCGTGACGCAGCCGCTAAGCTAGGGCGTGTTCACCCTATTCCGGGGATCGCCCTGGACGCCATCGACGGAGAAAACGAATTGAAGATCCTGTCCATCACGCCCACGTACTTCCCCGAGGTGGGCGGGATCGAGTCCGTGGTCCGGGAGCTGGCCACCCGAATGTCCGCCCACGGCACGCAGGTGGACGTGGCGCACGTGTCGCCCAGGCACGCGGCTTTCTCCGTGAGCCGCGTGGACGGCATCGACGTCTATTGCGTCCCCGTGTCGGGCAACCGGCTGGTGGGCTATGCGCGCGGCTTCGGCGAGCTCGCGTCGGGCTACGACCTGCTGCATGTGCACGATCCGCAGCTCATGATGCTCACCGGCAACGTGCTGCTGCAATGCCGCCGCATCCCCGCGATCCTGAGCACGCACGGCGGGTTCCGGCACACGCGCAAGCTGCGCGCCTTCAAGTGGGTGCACGAGCATTTCCTGATGCGGCCGCTCTTGAAGCATTACCGGCGCGTGCTCGCAGTGAGCGAATCGGATGCGGATTACTTCGGTCACTTTTCCCGGCGTGTCCACAAGGCGGAGAACGGCATCGCCTATGCCAAATTCCAGCGCGGCCGCACGACCGGCACACCCGACCCGACACGGTGGATCTACTGGGGCCGCTGGTCGCGCAACAAGCGCATCGACGCGGTGATCGACACCGTCGCCCTGGCGCGCGACAACGGCATCGCCATCGACCTGCTCATCGCGGGCCCGGACTTCGACCAGCTCGGCGACAGCTTCAAGGCCAGGATCGAGGCCCTGCGGCTGGGCGACGCGGTGCGCCTGCATCCCTACATCGAGGACGACCGGCTGATCGCCGAACTGCAGCAGCGCACGGTCTTCATCACCGGCAGCGAGTACGAGGGCTTCGGCGTCGGCATCCTCGAAGCGATGGCCGCCGGCAAGATCGTCGCCTGCCGCGACATGGAGCCGATCAACGGCTTCGTGGCGCCCGGGGTCAACGGCTTCTTCCTGGACTTCGACGGCGGCGCCAAAGACCTCGAGGTGGTGCGCCGGATCGCGGGCCTCGATGACGGGCAATGCCGCGCGATGTCGGAGGCCGCGCAAGCGACCGCCAAGCGCTATGACTGGGATTCGGTCGCCCGGCAGTTCAGCGAGCACTACGCCAGCGCCCTGGGCCGCTAGGCAGCGATCAGCGAAACCACCGCGCCGCAGGCCAGCAGGCCCACGAACAGGCCCAGCACGCCGCGCCACGTCGCCGGCCGCGATTCGACGAAGCGATACAGCAGAAACGCGGCCCCGATCGACAGCGCAACGGTCGCCAGCAGGCCGCCCATGCCGACCCACGGCGTGACGCGCATGAAGTGACTCACCATCGCGCTCACCAAGAGCAGCACCGGGAAGTGGATGAGGAACAGCGAATACGAGATGCGCCCGAGCCGCACCAGCGGCTCGCCGAACGCCGGCCATGCCGATGGCTCCAGCCCATCGAGGTGCTGGATGACCGCCACCGCCAGCGCCGTGATCCAGGCTGTCGCGATCCGGCTGCGCCAGTCGAGCGCCAGCGCCGCGGTGCCGAGCAGTGCGAGCACCAGCACCGCGAAGCCCCAGGTGCTGCGCCGCGTCGCGCGTCCGATCCAGAAGACGAACATGCCCAGGCCGTACGAGCCGAAGAAATAGAGCGCGGTCGAATCGAGCTCCGCATGCCGGTTGAACACGGCCAGCGACGAGACCACGAGCAGCAGAACAAAACCCACCATCAGCCGGCGCGACGTCTCGGGCCGCATGGCCAGGCGCCGCTGGAGCACCTCCGACAGGCCGATCGCCGCGAGCGCCAGCACGAAGAGCTGGAAGTCGATCGCCACGTACCAGACGCCGGTGGACAGCGCCTCGAAGCCCAGCAGGTCCTGCAGCAACAGGCCGTGGGCGATCAGTTGCGCCATCACCGGCGGTCCGGGCACCGCTTCGTCGTCGAGCCAGGGCCGCACCAGCGCGGCCACGATCACGCTGAAGGTCAGCGCCGCGAGGTACGGCATCACGAGCCGGCCGTAGCGCTGGAAGATCCTGGCGAGCGGGCGGTCGATGCGCAGCTTGCCGTCGGGCGCGAGGCTGCCTGCCGCGAGAAAACCGGCCAGCACCAGGAACACCTGCACCGCCAGCCGCCCGTACTGCGACAGCCAGTCGAAGACGCCGGGCGCGAGCGTCGCCGCGCCTTCAGGCAGCGGACCGTAGCGCGACAGGTGGTGGCCGACGATCAGCAGGCAGGCGAGTCCCTTCACTGCGTCCAGCAGCGGCATGCGGCTGGCGGCGCGCTTCGCCGCTGGCGCGGCGCGGTTCATGGCTTGTGACTCAGAGTGCAAGACGGCTGCGCGCTTCCAGGTACTCGCGCTTCAGTTTCTCGATGAATGCCGCGGCCGTGCCGACTTCCGTCACCGCACCGATGCCCTGCCCGGAGCCCCAGATGTCCTTCCAGGCCTTCTTGGCGCTGTCGCCGCCGCCGAAGTTCATGGTCTTCAGGTCGCCCTGCGGCAGATTCGCCGGGTCCATGCCCGCGGCCACGATGCTCGGCGCCAGGTAGTTGCCGTGCACGCCGGTGAAGAGGTTCGAGTAGACGATGTCGTCGGAGGTGCCGTCGACGATGGCCTGCTTGTATTCGGCACTCGCGCGCGCCTCCTCGGTGGCGATGAACGCGGTGCCGATGTAGGCGAAGTCCGCGCCCATGGCCTGCGCCGCGAGCACGGCCGCACCGGTGGCGATGGAGCCCGACAGCGCGAGCGGGCCATCGAACCACTGGCGGATTTCCTGCACCAGCGCGAACGGGCTCTTGATGCCCGCATGGCCGCCGGCACCGGCCGCGACCGCGATCAGGCCGTCGGCGCCCTTCTCGATCGCCTTCTGCGCGAAGGCGTTGTTGATGACGTCGTGCATCGTCACGCCGCCGTAGCTGTGCACCGCGTCGTTGACGTCGGTGCGCGCGCCCAGCGAGGTGATGACGATCGGCACCTTGTACTTCACGACCAGCTCCATGTCGTGCGCGAGCCGGTCATTGCTCTTGTGCACGATCTGGTTGATCGCGAAGGGGGCAGCCGGCTTGTCCGGATTCGCCTTGTTGTAGGCCGCGAGTTCCTCGGTGATCTCCGCGAGCCAGTCCTCGAGTTGCGAGGCGGGCCGCGCGTTGAGTGCGGGCATCGATCCGACCACACCGGCCTTGCACTGGGCAATCACGAGCTTGGGGTTGCTGATGATGAACAACGGCGAGCCGATGATGGGCAATGGCAGGTTGGCGAGCACGGGCGGCAGCTTGGACATGGTGTCTCCGGAAAATAAAAAACGGCAGAGTCGGATTTATAGAAGGGGGCGCGTGCCGCAACGGTCCGTTGCGCGACACGCGCCGTGCATCAGAAGGCTTCGAGCGCCAGCGCGTTCACGCTGTCCGCGCCATCGACGATGCTGTCGCGCAGGCCGGGTGCCTTGTTCAGGATGTGCTCGGCATAGAAGCGCGCCGTCGCGATCTTGGCCTTCATGAAAGGCACGTCGGTGCCCGCCTTGGCGAGGTCCTCTGCCACCAGCAGCGAACGCGCGAGCTGCCAGCCCGCTACCAGGTTGCCGCCCAGCATCAGGTAAGGCACGCTGCCCGCGAAGACCGCGTTGGGCGAGGCCTTGGTCTGCCCGGCGACGAAGCCGACCACGTCGACGAAGGCCTCGCGGGCGGCCTTCAGGCGCTTCGCCACGGCCTTCGCATCGGCGCTGTCGCGCTTGGCGAGTTCGGCCTCGGTCTTCTCGATCTGCGCGGCGATGGCCTTGCCGACCTGTCCGCCGTCGCGCGCGGTCTTGCGTCCCACGAGGTCGTTCGCCTGGATCGCGGTCGTGCCTTCGTAGATCGTCAGGATCTTGGCATCGCGCAGGTACTGCGCCGCACCGGTTTCCTCGATGAAGCCCATGCCGCCGTGCACCTGCACGCCGAGCGACGCCACTTCCAGGCTCATCTCGGTGCTGTAGCCCTTGACCAGCGGCACGAGGAACTCATAGAAGGCCTGGTTCTGCTTGCGCGTGTCGGCGTCGGGATGGTGGTGCGCCGCATCGTAGGCAGCAGCCGCCGTCGTCGCCATGGCGCGGCAGCCTTCGGTGTAGGCGCGCATCGTCATCAGCATGCGCTTCACGTCCGGGTGATGGATGATCGGCGCGCTCGCGTTGATCGAGCCATCGACCGGACGGCTCTGCACCCGCTCCTTCGCGTAGGCCACCGCGTGCTGGTACGCACGTTCGGCGACCGCGATGCCCTGCATGCCCACGGCGTAGCGCGCCGAGTTCATCATGATGAACATGTACTCGAGGCCGCGGTTCTCCTCGCCGACCAGGTAGCCCACAGCGCCGGGTCCGGCGCTGTCCGCAATGCTCGCCGCCTTTCCGTCACCGTACTGCAGCACAGCGGTCGGGGAGGCCTTGATGCCCAGCTTGTGCTCAATGCTCACGCAGTGCACGTCGTTGCGCGCGCCGAGCGAGCCGTCCTTGTTGACGAGGAACTTGGGCACCACGAACAGGCTGATGCCCTTCACGCCTTCGGGCGCACCGCTCACTCGCGCCAGCACGAGATGCACGATGTTCTCGGCCATGTCATGCTCGCCATAGGTGATGAAGATCTTCGTGCCGAAGATCTTGTAGGTGCCATCGGGCTGCGGCTCGGCACGGCTGCGCACCAGCGCGAGGTCGCTGCCGGCCTGCGGCTCGGTCAGGTTCATCGTGCCGGTCCACTGGCCGCTCACCAGCTTCTCGAGATAGGTGGCCTTGAGCTCGTCCGAACCCGCGGTCAGCAGCGCCTCGGTGGCGCCGTCGGTCAAGAGCGGGCACAGCGCGAAGCTCATGTTGGCCGAGTTCAGCATCTCGACGCAGGCCGCGCCGATCGTCTTGGGCAGGCCCTGGCCGGCGAATTCCGTGGGATGCTGCAGGCCTTGCCAGCCGCCCGCCACGTACTGCGCAAAGGCTTCCTTGAAGCCGGGCGTGGTCGTGACCTTGCCGTCTTTGAACGATGAAGGATTGCGATCGCCTTCCACGTTCAGCGGCGCGATCACGTCCTGGTTGAAGCGCGCGCACTCCTCGAGCACGGCCTGCGCGGTTTCGAGTCCGGCTTCCTCGAGGCCCGGCATCTGCGACACCTTCGCAATGTCGGCGAGGTGTTCGATGTCGAACAGCATGTCCTTGATGGGAGCGGTATAGCTCATGGTTGTCTCTCCTGCGGCCCTCGGGCCCGATGCGAACCGACGTGAAAAAGGGCATCGCGAACGATGCCCCTTCTGGGTCCAAACAGCTATCTGAAGTGGCTCAGAGCGCCTTGACGAGCTCGGGCACGGCCGTGAACAGGTCGGCCACGAGGCCGTAGTCGGCCACCGAGAAGATCGGGGCTTCTTCGTCCTTGTTGATCGCCACGATCACCTTGGAGTCCTTCATGCCCGCCAGGTGCTGGATGGCGCCGGAGATGCCGCAGGCGACGTACAGCTGCGGGGCGACGATCTTGCCGGTCTGGCCGACTTGCCAGTCGTTCGGAGCGTAGCCGGCGTCCACTGCGGCGCGGCTGGCACCAAGGGCGGCGCCGAGCTTGTCCGCCAGCGGCGCCATCACTTCAGTGAACTTCTCGGCGCTGCCGAGGGCTCTTCCGCCGCTGACGATGATCTTGGCCGCGGTGAGTTCGGGGCGCTCGCTCTTGGTCACTTCACGTCCCACGAAGCTGCTCTTGCCGCTGTCGGCCACGCCTTCGGCGCTTTCCACTGCGGCGCTGCCGCCCGTGGCGGCTGCGGCGTCGAAGCCCGTCGTGCGCACCGTGATCACCTTGATCGCATCGCTGCTCTGCACGGTGGCAATCGCATTGCCCGCATAGATCGGGCGCTCGAAGGTGTCGGCGCTGTCGACCTTGGTGATGTCGCTGATCTGGGCCACATCCAGCTTGGCCGCCACGCGCGGGGCGACGTTCTTGCCGTTGGCGGTGGCGGGGAACAGGATGTGGCTGTAGCTCTTGGCGATCGCCAGCACCTGGGCGGCGACGTTCTCCGCGAGGTTCTCCGCCAGGCTCGGGCTGTCGGCCACGATCACCTTGGCAACGCCTGCCACCTGGGCAGCCGCCTTGCCGGCTTCGGCGGCGTTGGCACCGGCCACCAGGATGTGCACATCACCGCCGCAGGCCTTGGCCGCGGTCACGGTGTTCAGGGTCGCCGGCTTGAGGGTGGCGTGGTCGTGTTCGGCAATAACAAGTACGGTCATGATCAGATCACCTTGGCTTCGTTCTTCAGCTTGTCCACCAGCGTGGCGACGTCGGGCACCTTGATGCCGGCGCCGCGCTTGGGGGGCTCCGCGACCTTCAGGGTCTTCAGGCGCGGCTTGACGTCCACGCCCAGGTCTTCGGGCTTGAAGGTATCGAGCTGCTTCTTCTTGGCCTTCATGATGTTGGGCAAGGTCACGTAGCGCGGCTCATTGAGGCGCAGGTCGGTGGTGATGACTGCGGGCAGCGACAGGGACAGGGTTTCCAGGCCGCCATCGACTTCGCGCGTGACGCTGAGCCTTCCTTCCCCATCTGTACCGGCGACCTCGACCTTGCTGGCGAAGGTGCCCTGGGGCAGGTCGGCCAGGGCGGCGAGCATCTGGCCGGTCTGGTTGTTGTCGTCATCGATGGCTTGCTTGCCGAGGATCACCAGAGCGGGTTGCTCCTTGTCGACCAGCGCCTTCAGGAGCTTGGCGACGGCGAGAGGCTGCAGCTCTTCGGCGGTCTCCACGAGGATGCCGCGATCCGCGCCGATGGCCATCGCGGTACGCAGCGTTTCCTGGCACTTCGCATCGCCGCAGGAGACGGCGATGACTTCGGTCGCCACGCCCTTCTCCTTCAGGCGAACCGCCTCTTCGACGGCGATCTCGTCGAAGGGGTTCATGCTCATCTTGACATTGGCAATGTCCACACCGGTGCCGTCAGACTTGACGCGCACCTTCACGTTGTAGTCGACGACCCGCTTGACGGGGACCAGGATCTTCATTGGCTTGACTCCATTGAATTGCGAAACCGGGACATGTACAGGGCTCGATGATTTTAGGCACCGGGCCCTGCGCGAAGTGTTCATTTCAATCAGGGGTTGCGCTTGCGAAAGCAGGCGCGGAGAAAAAATCGAACGATCGTGCTTTTTTCGTAATTATAGATGGGCATTTGGCAAAGGCGAAGCATCAGAAGGTAACGATGCGACGCGAACCACCCGCTGCGGACTGGCGATGGTGATACCCGCCGAACGCAGCCCCTCGAGAATGGCGATGTTGATCGCCGAGCGAAGGTTGTCCCGCCCCTTGTCGGGGTCGGACACCCAGAAATTGAGGCTGAACTCTAATCCGTCGGGCACGAAGTTCAGCAGGAAGGCGACCGGCGCCGGATCGGCGATGACTCGCGGCTGTGCGTGGGCCGCATTGCAGAGAATGGACAGCACCGTCTCCACGTCGCTGTCGTAGCCGACGATGATGTTCGTCTGGATGTTGAACTTGAGGTCCGCCTGCGAGAGGTTCTCCACGCGGCTCGTGATCAGCGACTCGTTCGGCACGATCGACTCGCGCCCGTTGCCCGCCCTCACCAGCGTGTAGCGCGTCTTGATGTCGGTGATGCGCCCTTCGAAGCCGTCGACCCGCACGTTGTCGCCGATGCGTATCGAGCGCTCCAGCAGGATGACGAAGCCGCTCACGTAGTTGGCCGCCAGCTTCTGCAGCCCGAAACCGAGGCCGACGCCCAGCGCGCCGCCGAGCACCGACAGCGCCGTCAGGTCGACCCCGACCGCGGACAGCGCGAACAGGAGGCCGATCAGCAGCAGGAAGGCGCGGATCGCATTCGACGCCACCTTGCGCATCGAGAGGTCGTTCACCGCCTCGCGCAGGATGCGCTTCTCGATCGTCGACGAGATCCACAGCGCGATCGCCATCACCAGCCCCGCCGACAGCGCGCCGTCGAGAATGGTGCGCAGGCTCACGCGCGTGCGGCCGAAGGCGAGCGTGATCTCGTCGAGCTCCGCCAGCACCGGCGGCAGCAAGCCGACGATCCAGAGGATCGCGCCGATCCATGCGATCCACGAGATGGTGCGCTCGACCAGCCGCGCCATTGCCGATGCCGGGAACACGGCCCGCAGCACCCGCGCGAAGAACCGGATCACCGCCAGCGAGATGAACACCGACACCGCGATGCGCAGCACCAGCACCGGCTGGAATGTCAGCACGCCGCGCCGGGCCAGATCGGTGAGGAGCAATGCGAGCAGTGGGAACAGCAGCCCGTCGAAGACGCGGGCGCCGAACCAGATGGAATCCTTCGGCTGGTCGCGCCCGAACCAGCGGCAGATGCCCCACGCGACGGCCACGCAGGCGACGAGGATGGCAAATTCGATCCAGAGGCCGCGCGCCTCGATCTGGCTGAGTTTCTGGGTAAACGCGCTGAAATCCATCGATCTACAAGTCGGCCAGCACCCTCAGATGTTCTTCGACGCTGCGCGCCAGCGCATCGAGGCTGTAGCCGCCTTCGAGCATTGAAACGATGCGGCCCTGCGCATGGCGGCGGGCCACATCGACGATGCGGCCGGTGATCCAGCCGAAGTCGTTCTCGTTGAGCCTGAGCTGTCCGAGGTCGTCGTCGCGATGCGCATCGAAGCCCGCGCTCACGAAGATCATCTGCGGCTTGAACTCCTCCAGGCGCGGCATCCAGCAGGCCTCGATCAGCTCGCGCACGTCCATGCCGCGCGTGTAGGCCGGCACCGGCAGGTTGAGCATGTTCGGCGCCGGATGCTCGGTCCCGCTGTACGGATAGAACGGGTGCTGGAAGATGCCCACCATCAGCACGCGCGGGTCGTTGCTCAGGATGTCCTCGGTGCCGTTGCCGTGGTGCACGTCGAAATCCACGATCGCGACGCGCGCGAGGCCATGATGTTCGAGCGCATGGCGCGCCGCGATCGCGACGTTGTTGTAGAAGCAGAAGCCCATCGCCTTGTCGCGGCAGGCATGGTGCCCCGGCGGCCGCACCGCGCAGAAGGCGTTCTCGACCTGCCCCGCGATCACCGCATCGGTCGCCGCGATGGCGGCCCCGGCGGCGCGGCGCGCGGCCAGCACGGTGAAGCGGTTCATCGAGGTATCGGGGTCGATCTGCGCGTGATCCGGGCCGCCGGCGGGTGCGTCCTCGACGAGGCGCTGGCTCAGCGCTTCGAGATGCTCCATGTGCGCCACGCTGTGGGCGCGCGTGATCTGCGCCAGCGTGGCGAGCGGCACCTCCCCGCGTTCGAGTGCGTCGCCGACGCCGGTCACGAGCAACCGGTCCTCGATGGCATCGAGCCTCGCAGGGCATTCCGGATGCCCCTGTCCCATCTCGTGTCTCCAGCAGTCGCGGTGTGTGAAATAGCCGGTCTTGCCCATGGTCGTTCTTCGCCAAGGCCTTGCGCCGCAGGGGCCGCGAGGCTTAGGGTATGGTTTGCATATGGATACAAAAATGGACGTTGCCGCGAAGCTCGCCAGTTTGCTCGGGCAGCTTAACACGGTGATCGTCGGCAAAGAGGCCCAGGTGCGCGACTGCGTGGCCTGCCTGCTGGCCGGCGGGCATCTGCTGATCGAGGACGTACCGGGCGTCGGCAAGACCACGCTGGCGCATGCGCTGTCGCACACCTTCGGGCTGCACTTCTCGCGCGTGCAATTCACCGCCGACCTGATGCCCGGCGACCTGTCGGGCGTCGCGATCTACGACCGCGGCAAGCAGAGCTTCGTCTTCCATCCCGGCCCGATCTTTGCCCAGGTGCTGCTGGCGGACGAGATCAACCGCGCCAGCCCCAAGACGCAGAGCGCGCTGCTCGAAGCCATGGAGGAAAAGCAGGTGACGGTCGAAGGCGAGACCCGCCCGCTGCCGACGCCCTTCTTCGTCATCGCCACCCAGAACCCGCACGAGCAGCTCGGCACCTTCGCCCTGCCCGAATCGCAGCTCGACCGTTTCCTGATGCGCATCTCGCTCGGCTATCCCGACCGGGCGGCCGAACGCGAGCTGCTGGCCGGCGCCGACCGCCGCGACCTGCTCGCGGGCCTGCCGGCCCTGCTCACCGCCGGCGAGCTCACCGCCCTGCAGCAGCGCGTGCTCCAGGTGCACGCGGCGGAGCCGCTGCTCAACTATGTGCAGGACCTGATCGCCGCGACGCGCTCCGGCCGCTGGTTCCTGCAGGGCCTGTCGCCGCGCGCGGGCATCGCGGTGCTGCGCGCGGCCAAGGCGCAGGCGCTGCTCGCCAACCGCGACTACGTGGCGCCCGACGACGTGCAGGCGGTGCTGCCGCAGACCATCGCCCACCGCCTGACGCCGGTCGGCGACGCGGGCCGGGGCGCCGTCGAGCAGGTGCGCGCCATGATCGCGGCGGTGCCCTTGCCGTGAACGCGCCGGCGCCCGCCCGCAAGTGGGTCGCGCATCCGTTCGCGCAGTTGCGGTCCCGCATCGACCAGTGGTTCCTGTCGCGGCGTGCGCCGTCCGACACGCTCGAGCTCACGCAGCGCAACGTCTACATCCTGCCGACCCGGGCCGGCTGGATGCTGGCCGCGACCCTGCTGCTCCTGCTGGTGGCCTCGATCAACTACCAGCTCAACCTCGGCTACCTCTTGACCTTCCTGCTCGCGGGCTGCGTGGCGGTCGGCATGTATGTGTGCCACGGCACCTTGCGCGGCCTGGCGATGCGGCTCATGTTGCCCGAGCCGCAGTACGCCGGCTCGGCCGCGGTGTTCCGCATCGTGCTCAGCAACGCCCGCCGCAGCACGCGCTACGGCATCGGCTTCGCGGTGCACCGCAGCGGGCAATGGTCGTGGAGCGATGTGCCGGCGCAAGGCAGCGCGACGGTCGAAGTCGCCTTCAGGCCCGAGCGGCGCGGCCTCCATGCCGTGCCCACGCTGACGGCGGAAACGCGCTTTCCGCTCGGCACCTTCCGCGTCTGGTCGATATGGCGGCCTGCCGCGCAGGTGCTCGTCTACCCGGCCCCCGAATCGAACCCGCCGCCGCTGCCCGAGGCCGAACCGCTGGCCGGTCCCAGCGCCGCAGTGGCGATGCGCGCGCACATCGCGGGCGAATACGACGGCGTGCGGGCCTACCGCCGGGGCGATTCGCTCAAGCTCGTGGTGTGGAAGCGCGCCGCGCAGGCGCAGGCCGCCGGCTCCGATGAACTGGTCAGCCGCGACACGCTGCAGGCCCAGCGCTCGCAGCTCTGGCTCGATGCGCAGCATGCCGGCCTGGCCGACGCCGAAGCGCGCCTGTCGCGGCTGTGCGCCTGGGTGCTGATGGCCGACCATCTCGGCGTCGACTACGGCCTGCGCGCGGGCGGCCGCACCGTCCAGCCATCGCAGGGCGAGGCGCACAAGCGGCAATGCCTGGAGGCGCTGGCGCTATGTTGAGCATGAGCAGGCTCCAGGCCCTGCCGAGGGACGCGCGGGACACGCTCTTCCTGCTGTCGGTCATCGGCCTCATCCTGCTGCCGCAGGTGCCGCACCTGCCCTGGTGGTGCAGCCTGCTCGCGGCCATCGTGCTCGTCTGGCGCGGCACGCTCGCGGTGCAGGCCAGGCCGCTGCCCAGCAAATGGTGGCGCGTCGCGCTGCTCGCGATCACGCTCGTCGCCACCTACGCGACGCACCGCACGCTGCTCGGCCGCGATGCCGGGGTGACGCTCATCGTGATCCTGCTCGCGCTCAAGACGCTGGAGCTGCGCGCACGGCGCGATGCCTTCGTCGTCTTCTTCCTGGGCTTCTTCACGATGCTCACGAACTTCTTCTATTCGCAATCGCTGCCGACCGCGTTCGCGATGCTGCTCGCACTGCTGGGCCTGCTCACGGCGCTGGTCAACGCCCACATGCCGGTCGGCCGCCCGCCGCTCGCGCAGGCGGCGCGCACCGCGGGGTCGATGGCGCTGCTGGGCGCGCCGATCATGGTCGTGCTGTTCATGCTGTTCCCGCGCCTGGCGCCGCTCTGGGGCGTGCCGGGGGACGCGATGGCCGGGCGCACCGGCCTGTCGGACACCATGCGCGTCGGCACCATCGCGGAACTCGCCATGGACGACGGCATCGCCGCGCGCGTCAGGTTCGACGGCGACCGCATCCCGGCACGATCGAGCCTCTACTTCCGCGGCCCGGTGCTCTCGCAGTTCGACGGCCGCGAATGGAAGGCGGCCCCGATCCTGCGCCAGCAGCCCCCGCCGGACCTGCGGACGCACGGAGCGCCGGTGAACTACGAAGTCACGCTCCAGGCTTCCAACCGCCCGTGGCTCCTCACGCTCGAAGCCACGCCCCTCGCGCCCGAGCTGCCCGAATACACGGTGTCCGGCACGCCCGAGCTGCAGTGGCTCGCCAACCGTCCCATCGGCGATCTCGTGCGCTATCGCGCCGAGAGCTTCCCCGAGTTCCAGTACGGCCCGCTGCGCCGCACCCGCGCAATGCAGGCCTACGTGTCCATGCCGCCGGGCACCAACCCGCGCACCGTTGCGCTCGCCGCCGAAATGCGCCGCGACCCGGCGCTGGCCGGCGCATCGACGCATGCGCTGGTGCAGAACGTGCTGCAGCGGCTTCGCACCGGCGGCTATTCGTACACGCTCGAACCCGGCGTCTACGGCGACGACACCGCCGACGTGTTCTGGTTCGACACCAAGGCCGGCTTCTGCGAGCACATCGCCTCGGCCTTCGTGGTGCTGATGCGCGCGCTCGACATTCCCGCGCGCATCGTCACTGGCTACCAGGGCGGCGAGCTCAATTCGGTCGACAACTACTGGGTGCTGCGCCACAGCGACGCCCACGCGTGGGCCGAGGTGTGGCAGGAAGGCCTGGGCTGGACCCGCGTCGATCCCACCGGCGCGATCTCGCCCGACCGCGTCGGCCAGTTCCGCCGCCTCGCGGCCCAGCCGGGGATCATTGCCGAGGCGTTCGAGGCGATGTCGCCATCGCTCGTCCTCAACCTGCACGCGACCTGGGAAGCGATCAACAACGGCTGGAACCAGTGGGTGCTCAACTACACCCAGAGCCGGCAGCTCAACCTGCTCAGGAACATCGGCTTCGAGGCGCCGAGCCTGCAGGACCTCATCCTCGTGCTGCTCGTGCTCCTGGTCGTCACGAGCCTCGCGGGCGCCGGCTGGACCCTGTGGGAACGCAGCCAGCACGACCCGTGGCTGCGCCTGCTCGCGCAGGCCCGCGCGCGCTTGAAGCTGGCCGGCATCGACGTGGCCGAAGCCACACCGCCGCGCCAGATGGCCGCGCGCCTCGCCGAACGCTTCGGCGCCGACGCGCAGGCAGCGCAGGACTGGCTGCTGCGCCTCGAAGCCCAGCGCTACGCGAAATCGCCGGCGGCCGCGCTGCCGGCGCTGCGCGCCGAGTTCCGCCGCCTCACCTGGCCGCGCTGAGCCGCCGCGCCGGATAGCCGCGCTGAAACCACATGTGAACTTCCACCCGGCGCGTGCCGCGCGGACGGCACAATCCACGCGATGCCACGCCCCCTGCTCCCCGTTTTTTCCAACGCCCTCTTCGCGGCCCTGCTTTGCGCCGCCACCTTCCTGCCCGGCACCCACGCGACCGCGCAGGCCGCGCCCGACAAGCGCAACGCCCCGGCGCGCGGCATCCCCTATGCCACCCGCGAAGACGCGATGCAGTTCGCCGATGAGATCGCCGCGCGCCGCCATCTCGACCGCGAATGGGTGCGGGCCACCATCGGCAGCGCCAGGCTGCTGCCCAGCGTGCCGCGCCTGATGCTGCCCGCGCCCACCGGCACGCCGAAGAACTGGTATGCCTACCGCAGCCGCTTCATCGACCCGGTGCGCATCCAGGCCGGCATGCGCTTCTGGCGCAACAACGCGGTCACGCTCGCGCGCGCCGAGGCGGAGTTCGGCGTGCCGGCCGAGATCATCGTCGGCATCATCGGCGTCGAGACCATCTACGGGCGCAACATGGGGAGCTTCCGCGTGATCGATGCGCTCGCGACGCTGGCCTTCGATTTTCCAGAGGCGCATCCGCGCGCGAGCGAGCGGCAGGCCTTCTTCCGCAGCGAACTCGAAAGCTTCCTCAGCACCGAAAGCCGCACCCACGAGAACCCGCTGCTCCCGCTCGGCAGCTATGCCGGCGCGATGGGCATGCCGCAGTTCATGCCCAGCAGCATCGCCAAGTACGCGGTCGACTACGACGGCGACGGCCGCATCGACCTCGTCAACGACCCGATCGACGTGATCGGCTCGGTGGCCAACTACTTCAAGGCCTTCGGCTGGCAACCCGGCGTGCAGCCGGTCTTTCCGGTGAGCCTCGACGAATCGCGGCTCCAGAAAGCGGTGCTGCTCGGTCCGGACATCGTGCCCACCTTCAGCGCCGACGCCTTCGTCGCCGGCGGCGCGGTACTCGAAGGCGAAGCACTGCAGTTCAAGGGACTGCTCGCGCTCATCGAACTGCAGAACGGCGGCGATGCGCCGAGCTACGTGGCCGGCACGCAGAACTTCTACGTGATCACGCGCTACAACTGGAGCAGCTACTACGCGATGTCGGTGATCGAGCTCGGGCGCGAAGTGCGCGCCGCGATGGAGAACTGACTGATGGACGAAGCCGCGCTGCACGACACGTGGGTCCAGGCCTGGCGCGCGCTCCGGGTCGGATCGCCCGACGAGGCGCTGCTGGACGAGCTGCTGGCCGCGCACTGCGAGGCGCATCGCGCCTACCACACGCTCCAGCATCTGGGCGAATGCTTCGCGCTGCTGGAGGCGCAGCCAGGCAGCGCGCAACGCCCGGCCGAAGTCGCGCTCGCCCTCTGGTTCCATGACGCGGTCTACGACGTGCGGCGGCACGACAACGAGGAGCGCAGCGCCGAGTGGGCACGGCGCGCGATGCAGGACGCTGGCGCCGCGCCCGACGCAGCCGAGCGCGTGCATGCGCTCGTGATGGCGACGCGCCACGAGGCGGAGCCCATCGGTGCGGATGCGCGGCTTCTGGTGGACATCGACCTCGCGATCCTCGGCGCACCGGCCGAGCGCTTCGCGGAATACGAAAGGCAGATCCGCATCGAATACGCGCACGTGCCGGCCGAGGTCTTCGAAACACGGCGCCGCGAGAAACTCGCCGGCTTTCTCGCGCGCGATCCGCTCTATCTCACCGCACCGATGCGCGAACGCTTCGAAGCGGCCGCGCGCGCCAACCTGAAGCGCGCGGTCAAGCGCTAGGCACATCCAAAGCGAGCACCCTCCATGAACGACGACCTCGACGAACGCATCCGCTCAGGCAAGGCGCTGAGCGAATCGATGGGCAATTTCCATGTGACCGGCTGGGACCCCGAGCGCAAGGTGCTCTCGGCCGCCTTCACGGTACGGCGCGAGTACTGCCACACCAACGGGACGATCGCGCAAGGCGGCTTCATCACCGCGTGGCTGGACGCGGCGATGGCCCATGCAGTGATCCACGAATCCGATCACAGGCAGACCGTGTTCAGCCTGGAGATCAAGGTCAGCTTCTACGAGAAGGTCGGCCCCGGGGAGGGCCGCACGGAAGCGCGCATCATCCGGCGCGGCAAGCGGGTCGCGTTCCTCGAAGCTTCGCTCTACAACCCGCAAGGCAAGCTGGCGGCGGAAGCGACTTCGACCGGCATCCTCGCCGACCTCTAGGCATAAGACGCCGCCCGGCGCCCTGGGGATGGGCGCGACGAAGAGTCCCTCGCGCCGGAGTCTTGCCTACTTGCTCGCCTGCTTGGCACCCAGCGGCTTGCCCGTATAGCTCAGGGAGGGCAGCTCCGCCTTCGCCTTCTCGGCGGTTTCGAGTTCGACCACGATACGGCCGACCATGACGCCGAAGGACGGCGAGGTCCGGAGGTACTTCGTCTCTCCGGGGGCCAGAACGAAGCTCGCGCTCTTCTCCGTCTCGGTCGAGGTGGCGGCCACGTAGTTGCCGGCCGGGCGATCGACAAAGAAGAAGCCGCCCGGCTTGGAAGTGCCGACGACTTCTCCGTTGAGACGGATGTCCGGCTGGATGGCTGCGCCGAACATCGACGAGGACCGGAAGAAGTAGATCCGGCCCTCACCCTGCTTGATGCTCGGAATGGAACTGGCCATCTCCTGATGCTTGATGCCGGATGCACAACCGGCGAGCACGCTCACTGCGCAGGCGGCAATGGCAAGACGAAGGACACTGCGCTTGGAGGCCGAAATCAAAGTCACTGAAACACTCCTTTGGGTAGTTGCACTGGGGGATCGAGCGGTGAAAAGCGGCCTTCCGCCGGCAGATAGAAGCCGGTGAGCACGTCGGCGCGTACCACCAGGTACGCCTCATGCACCTGCCGCCCTTCAATCGTGAAGACCGAGTCGAGGGGACGGTAGACCTGCCCCTGCAGAAGCTGGCCGATCGGACGCCACTGGCTGCCCGCCGGCAAAGAGCGCGAATAGCCCGTCGCGAGCCGGATCGAGACGTCGGATGGCAATCGAGCGTCATGCGCGGCGAACGAGGCGGCCCCTGCCGAGGGCGCCTCGAGCCGCGCCGGAACGGAGGCCACCATCGGCGCACAGCCGACGAGCGCGGCCGCGACGAGAGTGAAGAGCGCGGCATTTCCGCACGCCCGCAGCCATCGGCCGGACGCGCCGGTGCGCCGGGGACCTGATCCCCGCCCGGTCGTCGATTCGGTTCCCACGGCGCTACTTGGAGACAAGCTTGTCGAGATTGACGGCCTTGCTGGTCGCAAGCAGTTTCCTGGCCTCCGCTTCGTCCGCGGACCTGACAGCGGCACAGCTCAGGTTGGGACGCACCACGAAGTAGCTGGGCGCCCCCTGTCTTGCGTCGAACCTGAGCGAGTCCTCCTTCCACGTCGGCGTGAATCCACCGAAGCATTTCACGCCGAGATAGTGCTCGCCCGCAGCTACCGCGAACTCGGCATGCTCGCCCGAGCCGATGCCGAGCACATCCTTTCCATCCAGCGCGACGATGTATCCATTGGCCGCGCCGACCATGCTGCTGACTCTGACAACCACCACCTTGGAGGCCGCCGAGGAATTCGCCACCTCGGGAAGAGGACCCAGTCGTCCGGAGGTGCTGCCGCATCCGGCGAGAAGTGCTGCGGCGGCAAAAAGTAGTGCGAGCGCTTTCACTGAATTCCTTGTTGTATTGCACGGACCGATGACCGGTTAACGCAACAAGATACAAAAAGATACTGATCGATGCATTGGTGTTAGCCCTGCACTGATGGCTCGGTCGCGGCACCAGCGACCTCATCACCCTCACCGGGCTCAAGTTGCCCGCCTCGTCGGCAGCCTCATCGCCGGCATCATCGTGCGCGACGTGACCGCCACCTTCACCAAGCCGAGGGGCCACCTCTGGCATTGGGCCCACATACGAGTAGGCCAGTACCTGCAGGCTCATCTCCGTTCGCACATGAGGCAGGGCTTGGGTCACGGCCTCGTTTCAAGATCCGTGTCCTTCGGGGCCTACACCTTTGCTGGCTTCTTCCCTAACTTCTGCACATAAGTTTCTTCCGGCCCTATGACCCTCCCGTCGCGGCCCTTCACCTCGACGACAGGGACCGGCTTGCCAGAGTCACGCTCAAGCAACGTCGAATGCGGCTCCGAACGCGCAAACAAATACTGCTCTCCCCATTGCCGGAGCGTCACGATCACCGGAAACAGGGACAGGCCGCGTGGCGTCATTGCATAGTCATGGTAGACGGAGCCATCCGACGCCGGTACTGTCTCCAGCACACCCGCATCCACGAGCATCCTCAGACGCTCGGTCAGGATGTTCCGTGCGATACCCAGGTTCGCCTGGAATTCACCGAAGCGTCGCACACCATCAAAGGCATCGCGAACGATAAGTAGCGACCAGCGATCGCCAATCACATCCGCCGCCCTCGCCACAGGACAAGGCGAATCGCAGAAGTTCTTCCGTCTAGCCATTTCATTTCGCCCCTAAGGACCGCCGGATCTGATGTCGGCTTTTGTTACAAGAACTCCGCTGATAGGTAGTTGCATTTTACAACCACCAAAAGTAGAGTTCGATCCAGTTTCATTACGCAACTACCTGATCTTTCTCACATGACCAGAGAGTTAACGATCGCCAAGGCTCAAATGGCCGCCCCAGACAGTCTCAGAGGCGAACAGCTTTCCGAGTCCCCGGGAATCAGACGGCCCATGTTGCTGTTGCTGGCGGCGTGCGGCACGATGAGCGTGGCCAATGTCTATTACGCACAGCCGCTTCTTGACTCCATTGCCGACGAATTCGCAATCAGTCACGCAGCGGTAGGAGGCGTGATCACATCCATCCATATTGGCTGTGCGTTGGCGGTGCTTCTGGTGGTTCCGCTCGGAGACCTCGTCAACCGCAAACGTTTGATCTGCGCGCAACTCGTCCTGTTGACGGGAGCACTTGGGCTCGTCATCTGGTCGCCTTCATGGATATTGATGCTGATCGGAATGGCGGCCATCGGGTTGCTCGGAACCGCCATGACGCAAGGGCTGATCGCCTACGCCGCGAACATGGCCCAGGAATCAGAACGCGGCCGCGTTGTTGGAACCGTGCAAAGTGGCGTTGTGATCGGCTTGCTTTCGGCCCGTTCGCTCGCAGGCTTTTCCGCTGACGTGTCAGGCTGGCGCACCGTCTACGTCGTTTCGGCCGCACTTTCGCTCCTGATGCTGGTAGTGCTCTCACACGCACTGCCAACGCCCCGCGCCCCCGCACCCAAACTGCATTATTCGAAGCTCTTGGGCTCCATGCTCCAACTGATCCTGAGCGAAAGAACACTGCAGGTGCGCGGAGTTCTTTGCTTGCTGATGTTTGCCGCATTCAGCGTGTTCTGGAGCACCTTGGTCCTGCCGCTCTCGGCAGCCCCGTACTCGATGTCCCACACCACCATTGGAGCATTCGGCCTGATCGGTCTGGTTGGCGCCCTGGCAGCAGCCGGTGCAGGCAGGTGGGCCGACCGTGGACTGGGACAGCCAGCAACCTGTATCGCCCTTCTCTGCATGCTTTTCTCTTGGGCGCCGATTGCTCTTCTGCACCACTCCATGCTGGCCCTGATGCTTGGAATCATCCTGCTCGATCTGGGGGGACAGGCCATTCATGTCATCAACCAGAGCATGATTCTCAACAACAAGCCAGAGACACACAGTCGACTTGTCGCCTGCTACATGCTTTTCTACGCTGCCGGCAGTGGACTTGGCGCCATCGCATCAACCTTCGTTTTCTCCAAGGCAGGTTGGCTCGGCGTATGCGCGCTCGGCTTCTCAATCAGTTCCGTCGCCTTTGCCTTCTGGCTGGCAACCCGCAAACGAATGTGCCGAGGTCAGAACCCATAGCACCAGCCCGGCGAGGGCGCAGCGATTTTTCCGAAACCACCAAGCACACGTTCGTCGACCGGCGAAATGGTGGCATGTCCTGTCTTGCATCCAAGGGAAGTGAGGTCAGCGTGTTCAAAGTGATCATGAGCCCCAGTGGCAATGAAGCCTGGCTACCGCGCGGAAGCTCATTGACCGAGTTGGCACTCGAATTGACGGGGTCGGATCGCATTCCCTTTGGCTGCCGTGCCGGCGCGTGCGGCGCATGCGTCATCGAAGTTCTTGAAGGCCTTTCAAATCTGAGCAACAGGGAGGAAGATCACCTGACGCCGATCAACTCTTTGAACTGGCCGAGTTTGACGACGGTCATCGGAGGAGCCGGCACTGCGACGCGGAACAGCCAACTGGTCGCTCCTGGCTCTTCCTCTTCCTCTTCATTGCGTCCGCTCTTGGATTTCTATCAAGGAGCTTCGGAAAAGATAGGAAGAAGTCGCAAGCGCGATAGCCGATGACGTCGCGCCGGCCGAGGAGATCGACCGGCGCGATGCACATCAGAGGAAGGCTGACCCCAGGACGCGTGTGGTGATCTGCGGATAGAGCCAGTCTGCGCGCGTCCGCCTTCTTGGTGCGGCCGTCAAGTCACAGCCGCACGGACCTCCTCTCCATCGGCTTCATGGGCCCGCATCCATGCGTCGACCTGCTCGCGCTCGGCGCGCGCGTAGTGCAGGCCGAGCTTGGAGCGGCGCCACAGCACGTCGTCGCCGCTCACCGCCCATTCCTCGCTTCGCAGGTAGTGCAGCTCGCGCTCGTGCAGGCCGGGCGCGACCGCGGGGCCGAGGTCGTGCATCGAGCGCGCGTCGCCGATGACCTCGGCGATGCGTGCGCCGTAGGCCCGCGCGAGCCGGCGCGCGAGGCCGGCGTCGAGCCAGGGATGGCGTTTCTGCACTTCGGCCACGAAGCGCTCGAAATCGTCGTCGGGCCGCGATGCGCGGCTCGTCCCGCCGATCCATGCCGACAGATCGCCGCCGGCCAGGAACGCGCCTTCGGTCCACGGCTTGCGCGCGTCGCCGAGCATGCGGCCGACTTCATCGGCGGCGTCTTCGGCGAGCTTGCGGAAGGTGGTGATCTTGCCGCCCCACACCGAGAGCAGCGGCGCGGCCGCCGTGTTGGTTTCGAGCAGGTAGTCGCGTGTGACGGCCGACGGATCGCCCGAGGCGTCGTCGAGCAGCGGACGCACGCCGGAGTAGGTCCAGACCACGTCCGAGGGCCGGATCGGCTTCTCGAAATAGCGGCTCGCCTGCGTGCAGAGGTAGTCGATCTCGTCGTCGCCGATGCGCGCCGCGCCGGGGTCGTCGCCGGCGAGCTCGATGTCGGTGGTGCCGATCAGCGTGAAGTCGTCCTGGTACGGGATCGCGAAGATGATCCGCTTGTCGGGGTTCTGGAAGATGTAGGCGTGGTCGTGGGCGAACACGCGCGGCACCACGATGTGGCTGCCCTTGACCAGCCGCAGGTGCCGGGTGGCGAGCGCCTCGTCGCGCGCCGGGCGCGCCACGCCGCGCAGGAAGGCTTCGGCCCACGGGCCCGCCGCATTGACGACCGCGCGGGCGCGCACGGTGCGCTGCCCTTCGGGGCCTTCGAGCACGGCCGTCCACTTGTCCGCGCTGCGCTGCGCGCTCACGCAACGGGTGCGGGTGAGCACTTCGGCGCCGCGTCCGCGCGCGTCCAGCGCGTTCAGCACCACCAAACGCGCATCGTCCACCCAGCCATCCGAATAAACGAAGCCGCGCTTGAACGCGCTTTTGAGCGGTTCGCCGGCCGGATGCTTTCGCAGATCGACGCTGCGCGAAGCGGGCAGCACCTCGCGCCGGGCCAGGTGGTCGTACATGAACAGGCCCAGGCGGATCATCCACGCGGGACGCATCGAGGGGTCGTGCGGCATCACGAAGCGCAGCGGCCACATGATGTGCGGCGCGCTCTTGAGCAGCACTTCGCGCTCCTGCAGCGCCTTGCGCACGAGCGAGAATTCGAAGTACTCCAGATAGCGCAGCCCGCCATGGATCAGCTTGGTGGACGACGAGGACGTGTGGGCCGCGAGATCGTCCTTCTCGCAGAGGACGACGCGCCAGCCGCGCCCCGCGAGGTCGCGCGCGATGCCGCAGCCATTGATGCCGCCGCCGACGATCAGGACGTCGCAGTCGGTCTCTGACCCGGCGCAGGGGTCTGCAGGGCGGCTTGAAGAAGCGCGATTCGAGGGATATTCGTGTTCGAATATTTTCATATTGGTTCCTTAAGGTGCGATTTTCGTCGGCGTTAACCCTCAAGTCCATTCGTTTCTTTTCGTTTTAAATTCGTTCGCGCCCTGCGCTGCGCCTGCTCCCCGTGAATTCCAACCCCAGACAACTCAAACTGCTGAACACCGTGCGCTCGCGCGGGTCGATCCACGTCGACGAGCTGGCCAGCATGCTCGGCGTCACCCTGCAGACGGTGCGCCGCGACGTCCAGCGGCTGGCCGACGAAGGGCTGCTCGCGCGCTTTCATGGCGGCGTGCGGGTGCCGAGCTCCACCACCGAGAACATCGGCTACCAGCAGCGCGAGAACCTGCATGCCGAAGGCAAGGCGCGCATCGCGCGCGCGGTGGCGGCCAAGGTGCCGAACGACTGCTCGCTGATCCTCAACATCGGCACTACCACCGAGGCGATCGCCAAGGCGCTGCTGGGCCACACCGGTCTGCGCGTGATCACCAACAACCTCAATGTCGCGACGATCCTGAGCGGCAATCCGAACTGCGAGGTGATCGTGGCCGGCGGCTCGGTGCGGCTGCGCGACCGCGCGATCGTCGGCGAGGCGACGATGGATTTCATCCGGCAGTTCAAGGTCGACATCGCGCTGATCGGCGTGTCGAGCATCGAGGCCGATGGCACGCTGCGCGACTTCGACCTGCGCGAGGTGAAGGTGGCGCAGACCATCATCGCGCAGGCGCGCGAGGTGTGGCTGGCCGCCGATGCGAGCAAGTTCAACCGGCCTGCGATGATCGAGCTGGCGAAGCTGTCGCAGATCGACTGCCTGTTCACCGATGCGGAGCCGCCGCCGCCCTTCCCGGATCTGATCGAACGCGCGCAAGTGCGTTGTGTCGTCGCCCGGGAACACTGAAGGACCCTTTCATGACCTACCTGCTCGCCCTCGACCAGGGCACATCGAGCTCACGCAGCATCGTGTTCGACCGCGACGGCCGCATCGTCGCCATCGCGCAGCGCGAGCTGACGCAGATCTATCCGCAGCCCGGCTGGGTGGAGCACGACGCGATGCAGATCTGGAACGACCAGCTCGCCACCGCGCGCGAGGTGCTCGCCAAGGCGAAGCTGACTGCGAAGGACATCCACGCGATCGGCATCACGAACCAGCGCGAAACCACGGTGGTGTGGAACCGCAAGACCGGGCAGCCGGTGCATCACGCGATCGTCTGGCAGGACCGCCGGGCCGAGCCGCTGTGCGCGCGGCTGCGCGAGGACGGCATGGCGGGCACGATCCAGGAGAAGACGGGGCTCGTGATCGACGCCTATTTCTCGGCCACCAAGCTGCGCTGGCTGCTCGACAGCGTGCCCGGCGTGCGCGCGCAGGCGGAGCGCGGCGAACTGGCCTTCGGCACGATCGACAGCTGGCTCGTCTGGCAGCTCACCGGCGGCACGGTGCACGCCACCGACGTGAGCAATGCCTCGCGCACGATGCTCTTCAACGTGCACAGCAACCAGTGGGATACCGATCTGCTGAAGGCGCTCGACATCCCCGCTTCGCTGATGCCTCATGTAAAGCCGTCGAGCGCCCATTTCGCCGACACCGCGGCGGGCCTGTTCGATCGCGCCCTGCCGATCGGCGGCGTGGCGGGCGACCAGCAGGCCGCCCTCTTCGGCCAGGCCTGCTTCCAGGCCGGCATGGCGAAGAACACTTACGGCACCGGTTGCTTCCTGCTGATGCACACGGGCGGCGACTTCCAGCCCTCGCGCAACGGCCTCCTGGTGACCAGCGCCGCGCAGACCAGCGCGAAGCCGCAGTACGCGATGGAAGGCAGCGTGTTCGTCGGCGGCGCGGTGGTGCAGTGGCTGCGCGACGGGCTGAAGGCCATCCCCGGCAGCGCGCATGTGCAGGCGCTGGCCGAAAGCGTGCCGGATGCGGGCGGCGTGATGATGGTGCCGGCCTTCACCGGGCTCGGCGCGCCCTACTGGAACGCCGAGGCGCGCGGCATCATCACCGGCCTGACGCGCGGCACCACGGTGGCGCACATCGCGCGCGCGGCGCTGGAGAGCATCGCCTACCAGAGTGCCGCATTGCTGCAGGCGATGAGCCGCGATGCGGTCGCCGCCGGCGGCACGCCGGTGGCCGAATTGCGCGTGGATGGCGGCGCGTGCGTGAACAACCTGCTGATGCAGTTCCAGGCCGACCTGCTGGGGATTCCGGTGGTGCGGCCGGAGGTGACCGAAACCACCGCGCTCGGCGCCGCGTATCTTGCGGGACTTTCGACCGGCTACTACAAGGACGTGAGCGAGCTCTCGAAGCTCTGGCGCGTCGAGCGCCGCTTCATGCCGACGCTCGGCCGCGAGAAGGCCGACGAAGCCATGGCGCGCTGGGAGCGCGCCGTGCGCCAGGCGACCGCCGCGTAGTTACTGTGCCGGGACGAGGAAGTCCTGGCTGATGCGCCAGCCGAGTTCGTTCACCCGATCGAGGAACTGCGTGAGATACGCATGCAGCCCGGTCGAGAGGATCTCGTCCACCGTCGCGTACTGAAGATCCGCCAGCAGCTTGCCCGCACGGCGCTGCGTCTCGGCGCTCTGGTCGTTCTTGACCTTGTCGAGGTTGTCCACCACTTCGACGAGGCTCGCGTGCAGTGAACGCGGCATGTCCGCGCGCAGGATCAGCAACTCGGCCACGCGCTCGGGCTTGATCACGTCGCGGTAGACCTTGCGATAGACCTCGAAGGCGGAGACGCTGCGCAGGATCGCGCTCCAGTGATAGAAGTCGTACTCCTGGTCTTCCTCGGTCGCGGTGCCGAAGAACTCGCTGTTGAGCGCGTGGAACTTCACGTCCACCAGCCGGGCCGTGTTGTCGGCGCGCTCGAGGAAGGTGCCCAGGCGCGAGAAGTAGAAGGCCTCGTCCTGCAGCATGGTTCCCGCCGTCACGCCGCGCGAGAGGTGCGAGCGGAACTTCACCCATTCGAAGAACTGCGCCGGGTCGCGGTCGAGGTCGCCGGCGCGCAGCATGCGGTTGACTTCGAGCCAGGTGGTGTTCTGCGTCTCCCAGGCCTCGGTGGTGAGCGTGCCGCGCACCGCGCGGGCATTCTCGCGCGCCGCGCGAAGGCACGAGAGGATCGACGACGGGTTCGACTCGTCCCTGACCATGAACTCCATCACCTCGTCGGGCGTGATCTGGTCGTGCTTCTCGTTGTACGTCGGCAGCAGTTCGCTGATCGACAGCAGCCCCTGCCAGCCGTACTTGGCGACCTGGGCCGATTGCGGCAGCAGCGAGGTCTGGTAGTTGACGTCGAGCATGCGCGCGGTGTTCTCGGCGCGCTCGGTGTAGCGCGACATCCAGTAGAGGTGATCGGCGGTGCGTGACAACATGATCTGAAGGCTCCCGATCAGGACGTTTGCGTTTGAGTTTGTGTCTGGGACTGGCCTTGCGGGCGCGGCGCGGCGCTGCGCTCGGCTTCGAGGATCCAGGTGTCCTTGGTGCCGCCGCCCTGCGACGAGTTGACCACCAGCGAGCCTTCCTTGAGCGCGACGCGCGTGAGGCCGCCGGGCACCATCTGCACCTCCTTGCCCGACAGCACGAAGGGCCTGAGGTCGATGTGGCGCGGCGCAATGCCGGCGTCGACGAAGGTGGGCGAGCTCGACAGGCTCAGCGTCGGCTGCGCGATGTAGCCGTCGGGCTTGGCGAGCACCGCCTTCTTGAAGTCCTCGATCTCGCCCTGCGTCGCGGCGGGGCCGATGAGCATGCCGTAGCCGCCCGCGCCGTGCACTTCCTTGACCACCAGGTCCTTCATGTTCGCGAGGGTGTAGTCGAGGTCGTCCTTGTTGCGGCACATGTAGGTGGGCACGTTCTTCAGGATCGGCTTCTCGCCGAGGTAGAACTCGATCATCTTCGGCACGTAGGGGTAGATCGACTTGTCGTCCGCGACGCCGGTGCCGACCGCGTTGCAGATGACGACGTTGCCTTCGCGGTAGGCGCGCATCAGTCCGGTGCAGCCGAGCGTCGAAGTCGGGCGGAACACCTCGGGGTCGAGGAAGTCGTCGTCCACGCGGCGGTAGATGACGTCGACGCGCCTCGGCCCGCGCGTGGTGCGCATGTAGACGAAGTTGTCCTTGACGAACAGGTCCTGCCCCTCGACCAGCTCCACGCCCATCTGCTGCGCGAGGAAGGCGTGCTCGAAGTAGGCGCTGTTGTACATGCCGGGCGTGAGCACGACGACGGTCGGCTCGGCCGTGGCCGGCGGCGCCGAGGCGCGCAGGGTTTCGAGCAGCAGGTCGGGATAGTGCGCGACCGGCGCGATGCGGTTCTGGCTGAACAGCTCGGGGAAGAGCCGCATCATCATCTTGCGGTTCTCCAGCATGTAGCTCACGCCGCTGGGCACGCGCAGGTTGTCCTCGAGCACGTAGTACTCGCCGTTGCCGCTGGCGTCGGGCGCGCGCACGATGTCGATGCCGGAGATGTGCGAATAGACATCGTTGGGCACCTTCACGCCGGCCATCTCGGGCCGGTACTGGGCGTTCTTCAGGATCTGGTCGGCGGGGATGACACCGGCCTTGATGATTTCCTGGTCGTGGTAGACGTCATGGATGAAGCGGTTGAGCGCGGTGACGCGCTGCACCAGCCCCTGCTCCATCGAGGCCCACTCGTGCGCGGGAATGATGCGCGGCAATAGGTCGAAGGGGATCAGGCGCTCGGTGCCCGACCCGTCCTCGTCCTTCGCGCCGTAGACGGCGAAGGTGATGCCGACCCGGCGGAAGATCATTTCCGCCTCTTCGCGCCGCGAACGCATCACCGCTTCGGGTTGCTTCGCGAGCCATTGGTCGTATCGCTTGTAGTGGCTCCGGACGGCAGCGCCGTGGTAGGGAACCTGTTCATACATCTCGTCGAATTTGTGCATGGACGACCAATCTCCTTGACCATAGCTTAGCAAGTTCAAGGCCAAACTTCGGCGCCCGATGGGGGAAACGAGGGGTCCGGACGGCGGTCTTGCGCCCCATCAGTCCATCTGGTGGTGCCAGTAGCGGCGCGCGGTGCTTCTGTGGCAAGCCACTTCGCCCGGCGCCGCGCTGGACCATGTCGCGGCGCCGCAATGGGGCGTGTCGACGAGCCCGATGCCATGGTCCGCATAGCGTCCCACCACGTCGGGCGCCGGATGCCCGAAGCGGTTGCGCCAGCCCGCCTGGACGATCGCAAGGCGCGGCTGCACCGCGTCGAGCAGCAGCGGGCTCGACGACGTCTTGCTCCCGTGATGCGGCACGAGCAGCAGGTCGGCCGCCACCCGGTCGGCATGGCGGGCGACCAGCGCAGCCTCCTGCGCCCGCTCGATGTCGCCGGCGAGCAGCGCCGTCGCGCGGCCGTTGCCGATGCGCAGCACGCAGGAGATCGCATTGGGCCTGGTGAAACCGGCGTAATCGCTTTCCGCGGGATGGAGGATCTCGAAATCCACGCCGTCCCAGCGCCAGCGCTGCCCGGCGATGCAGCGCTCCGCCGCGCGCAGCGCCTGCAGCGGATGGTCGGCCTCGATCGAGCTGAGCAGCCTCGCCTGCGGCTGCATCGCCAGCACCGCCGCCGCGCCGCCGGTGTGGTCCGCGTCGCGGTGGCTCAGGACGACGGTGTCCAGCCGGTCGCCGAGGGCGCGCAGCAGCGGCACCAGCACGCGGTGGCCGGCATCGTTGTCGAGGCTGTAGCGGGGCCCGGCGTCGTACAGCAGGCTGTGCGAGGCAGTGCGCACCAGGACCGCGTTGCCCTGCCCGATGTCGGCGGCCAGCAGCTCGAACTCGCCCGCCGCCGGTCGCAGCGGCTGCCAGAGCAGCACCGGCGCCAAGAGCGGCAGCCCCAGCGCGCGAACCGACCACGGCAGGCGCATGGCGGACACGATGCCGCCCAGGACGCCCGCTGCCGCCATCCATAGCGGCGGCGTCGGCATCGACAGCGTGGCGAACGGCCAGTTCGCGAGCCACTGCAGCACCCACGACAGCGCCTGCATCGCCCAGGAAGCGAGCTGCCACAGCCAGGGCGCCAGCAGGCCGAGCATGGAAAGCGGCGTGACCACCAGCGTCACCCACGGGATGGCGACCAGGTTGGCCGGCAGCCCGACCAGCGAGACCTGCTGGAACAGCAGCAGCGTCAGCGGCGTCAGCGCCAGCGTGACGACCCACTGCGCACGCAGCAGGCGCAAGACGCGCCCCGCAACGCCCGCGGGCCCCTCGTCCGGCGCCCCGTTGCCGGCGGCGAAGAGAACCCCCACGGCGACGAAGCTCAGCCAGAAGCCCGGCTGCATCAGGGCCCACGGATCGATCGCGACCACCGCCGTGCAGCCCGCGAGCCAGGTCAACGGCCAGGGCCACTGCCGCCCGGCCAGACGAAGAAGCGCGACGACCGCGAGCATCCAGACCGTGCGCTGCGAGGGCACGCCCCAGCCGCTGAACGCCGCATAGAGCGCAGCGAGCGCCACGCCGCCGGCGAGCCCCGCATGCTGCGCCGGCCAGCAAAGCATCAGCCCCGGGCGACGGCGCCACAGAGCCTCGGCCGCCAACGCGGCGAGCCACGCGAACATCGTGATGTGCAAGCCCGAGATCGCCACCAGGTGGGCGACGCCGGTGGCGCGAAAGACGTCCCAGTCGGCGCGCTCGATCGCGTTCTGGTCGCCGGTGACCATCGCGGCGATCACGCCGGCGCTCTGGCGGTCGGCGATGCGCTGCAGGATCGCATCGCGCACCGCCTCCCGGGCGCGCTCGACCGGATGGCGCCAGGTCGCCCCGATGCGCTCCGGCGCTCTATCCCGGACATTCGCCCGCACGTAGCCCGTCGCCTGCTCGCCCTGCTCCCACAGGCGCAACTCGTAGTCGAAGCCATGCGGGTTGAGGGTGCCGTGCGGCGCCTTCAGCCGCACCGGGAGGCGCCATCGTTCACCGGCATGCGCCGATGCGGGCAGCTCGCCGCCCGCGTCGGCATACCAGCCGAGCGAAATGCGCGGCGGCACGGCGGGCGGCGCGCGCCCGTCGTCCGTCGTGCCCGGCCAGCGCGCCGATTCGACTTCGAGCGCGAAGCGCAATTCGCTTTCGTTGCGCAGCGGCATCTGGGCGACCACGCCGGTCACGACCAGATCGCGGCCCTCGAACGCCGCGGGCAAGGCATTGGCCGCAAAGCTCACCGCGCGCCAGCCCGCAAGCCCGCTGCCGGCCATGCCGCCGAGCAGCAGCGCCGCCGGCAGCACGAGCGCGCCGCGCCGCATCCGCTCCAGCGGGCGCAATGCCAGCCACCCGGCCAACGCAGCCGCCAAGAGCGCCGCATAGACGGCTTCGCGCCACAGCGCCGCCTGCTGCAATTGCAACGCCGTTCCGAGCACGAAACCCGCCATCGCGGCCACCACGCGCAGGCCGCGCACATCCCATCCCTGCATACCGCAATCCGCTCCCTAGCACGCCTTTGTGGCGCGCTAATTGCTATTCGTGTCGGCTAGTATGCGTCTCACCCGAGGCACGACCGACGCACTGAACAACATGTCCATTCACGCCGCGCTCCACCACGTCACCCACTACAAGTACGACCGTCCGGTGCAATTGGGCCCCCAGGTCATCCGCCTGCGACCCGCGCCGCACTGCCGGAGCAACGTGATCTCTTATTCGCTCCGGGTCGAGCCCGAGCAGCACTTCATCAACTGGCAGCAGGACCCGTTCGCGAACTACCTCGCGCGGCTGGTGTTCCCCGAGAAGGCGACGGCCTTCAAGATCACGGTCGACCTCGTCGTCGAGATGGCGGTCTACAACCCCTTCGACTTCTTCCTCGAACCGCAGGCCGAGAACTTCCCGTTCAAGTACACCGAGGCGCAGGCGCAGGAACTCGCGCCCTACCTGGTCGCCGATGCGCCCACGCCGCTGGTCCAGGCCTACCTCGACCGGATCGATCGCAAGGAACAACGCACCATCGATTTCCTGGTCTACCTCAACCAGCAGGTGCAAAAGGACGTCAACTACCTGATCCGCATGGAGCCCGGCGTGCAGACGCCGGAGGAGACCCTCGCCAAGGGTTCGGGCTCCTGCCGCGATTCGGGCTGGCTGCTGGTGCAGCTGCTGCGGCACTGCGGCCTCGCGGCGCGCTTCGTCTCGGGCTACCTGATCCAGCTCACGCCGGACGTGAAGTCGCTCGACGGCCCGAGCGGCACCACGGTCGACTTCACCGACCTGCACGCCTGGTGCGAGGTCTACCTGCCGGGCGCCGGCTGGATCGGGCTCGATGCCACCTCGGGCCTCCTGGCCGGCGAAGGCCACATCCCGCTCGCCTGCACGCCGACGCCGTCGAGCGCCGCGCCGATCGAAGGCGCGGTGGACGAGGCCGAGGTCGATTTCGGCCACGAGATGAAGGTCACCCGCATCTACGAATCGCCGCGCGTGACCAAGCCCTACACCGAGGAGCAGTGGGAAGACGTGCTCGCGCTCGGCGAGGCGGTGGACAAGCGCCTGAAGGCCGGCGACGTGCGCCTGACCATGGGCGGCGAGCCCACCTACGTCGCCACCACCGACCGCGACGCGCCCGAGTGGAACACCGATGCGCTCGGCCCCACCAAGCGCGGCTACGCGACCGAGCTGGTGCAGAAGCTGCGCGCCGAATACGGCGAAGGCGGCTTCCTGCACTTCGGCCAGGGCAAGTGGTATCCGGGCGAGCAACTGCCGCGCTGGGCGCTGTCGATCTTCTGGCGTGCCGATGGCGAAAGAATCTGGCACAACCCCGAGCTCTTCGCGGACGAGCGCCACCCCACCCACTACACGAGCGAGGATGCGCGCCGCTTCACCACGGCGCTGGCCACGCGGCTCGGCCTGACCGAGCGCTACATCCAGCCGGGCTACGAGGACGTCTACTACTACCTCTGGCGCGAACGCCGCCTGCCGGTGAACGTGGACCCCTTCGACTCGAAGCTCGACGACGAGATGGAGCGCATGCGGCTACGACGGGTGTTCACGCAGAAGCTGGACGCGGTGATCGGCTACATGCTGCCGATCGAGGCCTCGAACGCCGACGGCGATGCACCCGCCCTCGCCGGCCCCGGCTGGAAGACCGGCCCCTGGTTCCTGCGCGATGACCGGCTCTACCTCATGCCCGGCGATTCGCCGATGGGCTTGCGCCTGCCGCTCGATTCGCAGCCGTGGGCCAGCAAGGGTGACTACCCCTACCTCGTCGAGCGCGACCCGACCGCGCCGCGCAGCGGGCTGCCGACCGCGGCCGACTACCGCTCGCGCTATGCCGGCGCGTTCGGCGCCGGCGACGCCGATCGCAGCGCAGTGCCTTACGACTTCGGCGCGCCCCGGGCCACGCCCGCCGCGCTGCGCATGCAGTCGCCGGGCGAAGGCGCGGGCTTGCGCGATGCGACGCAGGACCCGACCGTACCGCGCCAGCCGCGTCGCGGCGAATCCGCCCACTGGATCACGCGCACCGCCCTGTGCGTCGAAGTGCGCGACCCGCGCCGCGCCAACGGGCCGGCGGCCGAAAAGGTCGGCAACGCCTCGGGCGTGCTCTACGTGTTCATGCCGCCGCTGGCGCGGCTGGAGGACTACCTCGACCTGGTTGCCGCGGTCGAAGCCACGGCCGAGGAGCTCGGCGTCAAGATCGTCATCGAAGGCTATCCGCCGCCGCGCGATCCGCGCCTCAAGCTGCTGCAGGTGACGCCCGACCCCGGCGTGATCGAAGTCAACATCCATCCGGCGCACAACTGGGGCGAGCTGGTCGCGCACACCGAGTTCCTCTACCACGCGGCCTTCGAGACGCGCCTGTCGGCCGAGAAGTTCATGACCGACGGCCGCCACACCGGCACCGGCGGCGGCAACCACTTCGTGCTCGGCGGCGCGACACCGGCGGACAGCCCCTTCCTGCGCCGGCCCGAACTGCTCGCGAGCCTGCTGCTGTACTGGCACAACCACCCGTCGCTGAGCTACCTGTTCTCGGGCCTCTTCATCGGCCCCACGAGCCAGGCCCCGCGCGTGGACGAGGCGCGCAACGACCAGCTCTACGAGCTGGAGATCGCGCTCAAGGAAATCGCCCGCAGCCGCGAGATCCACGGCCAGGACATGCCCGCATGGCTGGTGGACCGCACGCTGCGCAACATCCTCATCGACGTCACCGGCAACACGCACCGCAGCGAGTTCTGCATCGACAAGCTCTACTCGCCCGACTCGAGCACCGGCCGCCTCGGGCTGCTCGAGCTGCGCGCGTTCGAGATGCCGCCGCACGCACGCATGAGCGTGGCGCAGCAACTGCTGCTGCGCGCGCTGGTCGCCCGCTTCTGGGACGCGCCCTACACCGCACCGGCCACCCGCTGGGGCACCGAGCTGCACGACCGCTTCCTCTTGCCCACCTTCGTGAAGATGGACTTCGAGGACGTGATCAGCGAAATGCGCCAGGCCGGCTTCGCCTTCGATCCGAACTGGTTCGCGCCGCATTTCGAGTTCCGCTTCCCGCTGGTCGGGCAGGTGCAGGCGATGGGCGTGGAACTGTCGCTGCGCAACGCGCTCGAACCGTGGCACGTGATGGGCGAGGAAGGCGCGGCCGGCGGCACGGCGCGCTACGTGGATTCGTCGCTCGAACGTGTCGAGATCCGCGTCACCGGCATGAACGAGAGCCGCCATGTCATCACCGTCAACGGCCAGGCGCTGCCGTTGCAGCCCACCGGCACCGCCGGCGAGTTCGTCGCCGGGGTGCGCTACAAGGCATGGAATCCGCCCTCGTCGCTGCATCCGACCATCGGCGTGCATGCGCCGCTCACCTTCGACATCGTCGACACCTGGATGAAGCGCTCGCTGGGCGGCTGCCAGTACTTCGTCGCGCATCCGGGCGGGCGCAACTACGAGACCTTCCCGGTCAACGCCTACGAAGCCGAAAGCCGCCGCCACGCGCGCTTCTCGCGCATGGGCCACACGCCGGGCCTGATGACCACGCCGCCGGCGACGATCGAGATCAGCGGCAGCCGCGAGTTTCCGTATACGCTGGATCTGCGGCGCTAGCCACTTCATCGGCGAATCAGCTTTGCATGTCCGCGGTGTGACAATCGGCGCAACGTGGACTCACAGAACACATCCCTCTTCGATGCGCAGGCCCTGGAGGCACCGGCCGAGCTGGCATCCGCCCTCGCGCCGCCGGCCGCGCCGGGGCATTTCGACGAACTGCGCGACATCGCCACGCCGCAGACCACCCCGCGCCTGGGCACGCCTTCGCAGCCCGCGCCGCTCTATGACGCCGCCTCGGTGCCGCCCGCCGCACCGGCGTCCGACGAGAGCGATCTCGCGCCGGGCGAACATGCACCGCTGGCACCGGCCTGGGCCGGCTTCTTCGAGAACCTCGGCCCCGACGGCTTCGACGACCTGCCGCGCCGCGCGGTCAGCCTGGAGCGGCAGATCCGCGACAACGGCGTCACCTACAACGTCTATGCCGACGCCGTCCACGGCCCGCAGCGGCCGTGGTCGCTCGATCTCTTTCCGCTGATCGTCTCGCCCGAGAGCTGGGCGCAGATCGAGACCGGCGTGCAGCAGCGCGTGCGCCTGCTCGATCGCGTGATGGCCGATGTCTACGGTCCGCAGCAACTGCTGTCCGAAGGGCTGCTGCCGCCCGCGCTGGTGCAGGGCAATCCGGGCTACCTGCGCGCCATGCACGGCGTGAAGCCGCCCGGCGACACCTGGCTGCACATCACCGCCTTCGACCTCGCGCGCGGCCCGGACGGCAACTGGTGGGTGGTCTCGCAGCGCACGCAGGCCCCTTCGGGCCTCGGCTACCTGCTGGAGAACCGCCTGGCGATCGCGCGCCAGTTCCCGCAGGCCTTCGAGAACCTGCACGTGCAGCGGCTCGCCGCGACCTACCACGCGATGATGGAAGGCCTGCAGCAGATGTGCCCCGCCGGCCAGCCGCCGCACATCGCGCTGCTGACGCCGGGGCCGTACAACGAAACCTACTTCGAGCACGCCTACCTGTCGCGCTACCTCGGCATCACGCTGGTCGAGGGCAGCGACCTCACGGTGCGCGACCAGCGCCTCTACCTGAAGACGCTGCAGGGCCTCAGGCCTGTGCACGGCCTCATCAAGCGGCTGGACGACCAGTTCCTCGACCCGCTGGAACTGCGCCCCGATTCCACGCTGGGCGTGCCCGGGCTGCTGCAGGCGATCCGCGCCGGCAACGTGCTGGTGGCCAACATGCCGGGCTCGGCCTTCCTCGAATCGCCGGCGCTGCTGGGTTTCCTGCCCGCGCTGGCGCGCCGGCTGCTGGACGAAAAACTGCAACTTCCTGCGCTGCCGACCTGGTGGTGCGGCGAGCGCGCCGCGATGGAAGCGGTGCTGCCGCTCATCTCCGACTCCGCGATCAAGGCCACCTACCCCGGCGACGATTCGCACACCAGCTTCCCTGCGGTGCTCGGCACCCGCATGGACCGCCGAGAGCTCGACGAGTGGGCCGGCCGCATCCTGCGCCAGGGCGACGAGCACACGGTGCAGAGCTACCTGCCGCTGTCGCAGATGCCGACCTGGACAGAGGACCTCGGCCGCGGCCACATCGCGCCGCGCGCGGTGGTGCTGCGCGTCTTCGCGATCAGCGACGGCCCGCGCTCGTGGCGCGTGCTGCCCGGCGGTCTAGCGCGGCTGGCCGGCCCGGACGCGCAGATCGCCTCCATGCAGCGCGGAGGCAGCAGCGCCGACGTCTGGGTGCAGACGCTCGGCGAGGTCGACATGACCACGCTGCTGCACTCGCACACGACGCCGGCCTCGCTCGCACGGCACCGCGCACCGGTCACCAGCCGCGCGGCGGAGAACATGTTCTGGCTCGGCCGCTACACCGAGCGCGCCGAGAACGCGGTGCGCCTCGCGCGCGTCACGCTCGACCTGCTCGGCGGCGAGGAAGTCTCCTCGCGTGCACTGCTCAACTGGCTGCATCAGCTTGCCGAGCGCAACGCGCTCGTGCCCCGCGAGGTGCCGAGCCTGCCGAAGTCGCGCCGCGTGTTCGAACGCACGCTGATCGCCGAACTCGGCGACGTCGAGCGCGGCGGCAGCGTCGGCTTCAGCCTCAGCTGCGTGCGGCGCTCCGCCGCCGCGGTGCGCGAACGGCTGTCGCAGGACCACTGGAACCAGATCGTGCGCGCCGAGGCCGACTTCCTGCGCCGCAGCGCCGAACAGGCCGGCGAGAAAGGCGAAGCCGGCTACGAGTGCGGCGCGGCGCTGCGCCTGCTCGAATCCGCCAGCGCCGCGCTGGCCGCGATGACCGGCGCGCAGACCGACCGCATGACGCGCGACGACGCATGGCGCCTGCTGTCCATCGGGCGGCACATCGAGCGGCTGGCCTTCCTTTCGAGCGCGCTCACGGCCGGCTTCGAGACCGGCGCGGTGCACGAGGTGGCCGGCTTCGAGGCGATGGTGGCGCTGTTCGACAGCACCATCACCTTCCATGCGCGCTACCAGCAGCGGCGCGACGTCGCGCCCCTGGTCGACCTGCTGGTGCTCGACGGCGACAACCCGCGCTCGCTCGCCTGGGTCACGCACACGCTGCGCAAGCGCATCGCCAAGCTCGCGGGCAGCGCGCCGGGCAAGCTCTCCGCGCTGTCCTACGAACTGCCCGACCCCGACGGCTGGACGCTGGAGCGCCTCTGCGATGCCGGCCCCGAGTCGCAATATGGCGCGCTGCTCGATCTCTGCAGCGCATGCGAGACCGCGGCCTACCATGTGTCGGACGCGATCGGCACGCGCTATTTCACGTTGACCTCCGAATCCCTGCGCTCGGTGGGAGCCTAGCCTGACCATGCTGCTCCACGTCACCCACTCCACGCGCTACGACTACACGCCGCCGGTCGATACCGCGCAGCATCTCGCGCACCTGAAGCCGATGACCACCGCATCGCAGCGGCTGGTGAGCCATGCGCTCAGGATCACGCCGCCGCCGGTGCAGAAGAGCGAATCGCCGGATGTCTTCGGCAACACGCGCACCTTCTTCGCGCTCGATTCGACGCACGAGGAACTCCTCGTCACCGCCGAGAGCGTGGTCGAGACCTCGGTGCCGCAACTGCCCGCCTCGGTGGCGCGCGAGCTGCCGTGGGAAGAGGTGCGCGAGCGCTTCCGCTACGTCAAGGATTCGCACTACGACCCCGCGGCCGAGTTCCTGTTCCCGTCGCGCTACGTGCCGCGCCATGGCGACTTCGCGGCCTATGCACGGCCCAGCTTCGCCGCCGGCCGGCCGACCTTCGACGTGGCGATGGACCTGGCATTGCGCATGTTCAAGGACTTCGGCTACGACGCCGAGAGCACCGAGATCAGCACGCCCGCGATCGAGGCGCTCGCGCAGCGCCGCGGCGTGTGCCAGGACTTCGCGCACATCATGATCGCGTGCATGCGCACGATGGGCCTGCCGGCGCGCTACGTGAGCGGCTACCTGCTCACGCAGCCGTCGCCCGGACAGCCGCGTCTCGTCGGCGCCGATGCATCGCATGCGTGGGTGTCGGTCTACCTGCCCGGCGCCAGCGGACCGGGCGACTGGGTCGACTTCGATCCGACCAACGGCCGCCAGCCCGGCGAGGACTACGTGACGCTCGCGATCGGCCGCGACTATTCCGACGTGTCGCCGATGCGCGGCGTGCTGCACGGCGGCGCGCGCCATTCGCTGCATGTCGGCGTGACGGTGCAGCCGATCGAGGAACGGCTGGGCGAAGCCGTGCTCGCTGCGCGCGCCGAAGCCGGCCCGGTGGCGGACAATCCGCCATCCGCCTTACTGCCACCCGAGAACAAGGACATTCCATGAGCATCCAGGACAAACTCAAGAGCCTCGGCATCACGCTGCCTCCCGTCTCCGTGCCCGCCGCCGCCTACGTGCCTTTCGTGCAGACCGGCAAGCTGGTCTTCCTCTCCGGCCACATCGCCAAGAAGGACGGCAAGCCCTGGGTGGGCCAGCTCGGCGCCAACATGACGACCGAGGAAGGCAAAGAGGCCGCCCGCGCGATCGCGATCGACCTGCTGGGCACGCTCAACGCGGCCGTCGGCAGCCTGGACAAGGTCAAGCGCATCGTGAAGGTGATGAGCCTCGTCAACTCGACCGGCAGCTTCACCGAACAGCACCTCGTGACCAACGGCGCGAGCGAGTTCTTCGCCGAGGTGTTCGGCCCCGAAAAGGGCGCGCATGCGCGCAGCGCCTTCGGCGTGGCCCAGATTCCGTTCGGCGCCTGCGTCGAGATCGAGCTGATCGCCGAAGTCGAGTGAGGCGTTGACAAGGCGTTGGACGACACCGACCGGCACCTGCTGAGCCTGCTGCAAGCCAACGCGCGCGAATCGGCCGCGCGGCTCGCGCGCGAAGGCGTGATCGCCGGCTACGGCGTGCGGCCTGGGCAAGCGCCTGGAGGAAGGCGCGGTGCGCGCCTGCTGCGGCCTGAGCGTTGCACCAAAGATGGGCGCCGCCGTCATGCGCGCACTGGAACGGTTACCCGAGAACCGGCACCGCCAGCCCGCCGGGAAGCTCAATCCAGATGGATCTCGCCGTCGAACCCGACCTTGAGCTGGACGCCGGGGATCTCGAGCGTCATCCTGGCCGGCAGCGCGGCATTGCCGGCGATCGATCCGGCCTGCAGCGCCTTGGCGACGGCCTGCTCGATCTCGCGCTGCGAGCTCACGCCGACCATCTTGAGGAACTTGCGGATGCTGATGTTGAAGCTCTCTTCGTTCATGGCACGCTCCGGGTGAGGACATCGCCGATGGGATTGATTTTCGAATCCGAAGGGTTCAAATTCAACGCCAGGAGCCGCCTTCATGCCTGCCGTGCGCCATGCCGCCGTGTGCGGCCTGTTCTATCCGTCCGCCCCGCGCGAGTTGCGGGAACAGGTCGAGGGCTTTCTGCGTGATGGCGCCGACGAGGACGTGCAAGCGCATCCGCGGCCCAAGCTGCTGATCGCGCCGCACGCCGGCTACGCCTATTCCGGGCCCATTGCCGCGAGCGCCTATGCCCTGCTGCGGCATCCGGACGCACCGCCGATCCGCCGCGTGGTGCTGCTGGGGCCTGCACATCGCGTGTGGGTGAACGGCCTCGCCGCACCGCAAGCGGATGCCTTCCAGACGCCGCTCGGCCGCGTTGCCATCGATCGCGAGATGCTCGACCGCATCGCCGACCTGCCGCAGGTGATCCGCAGCGACCGGGCGCATGCCCAGGAGCATTCCATCGAGGTGCACCTGCCCTTCCTGCAGGCGGCGCTCGGCGAATTCACACTGGTGCCGCTGGTCGTCGGCGACACCGGCGGCGCGGCGGTCGCCGAGGTGCTCGAACGCCTCTGGGGCGGCGACGAAACGCTGATCGTCATCAGCTCGGACCTCTCGCACTACCTGCCCTATGCGAAGGCCAGGCTCGCCGACAAGGCGACCGTGCAGCGCATCCTGCACCTGGATGCCGGACTCACGCCGCACGAGGCCTGTGGATCGGAGGCGATCAACGGCGCCTTGCTGGCTGCAGGTCACCATGGCCTGAAGCCGCGCCTGCTCGATCTGCGCAATTCCGGCGACACCGCGGGCGACCTCGATCGCGTCGTCGGGTACAGCGCGATCGCCTTCGAGGCGTGATCGCGATGGACTCGCCCGCCCGCTGGTGGCACCGCCTCGACGACGGGCGCATCCAGTGCGACCTCTGCCCGCGCGACTGCCGCCTGCACGAAGGCCAGCGCGGGATGTGCTTCGTGCGGCAGCGCGTCGGCGATGCGATGGTGCTCACCACCTACGGGCGCAGCTCGGGCTTCTGCATCGACCCGATCGAGAAGAAGCCGCTCAACCATTTCCTTCCCGGCAGCAGCGTGCTGAGCTTCGGCACCGCGGGCTGCAACCTCGCCTGCAAGTTCTGCCAGAACTGGGACATCTCGAAGAGCCGCGAGCTCGACCGCCTCATGGACGCGGCCTCGCCCGAACGGATCGCAGAAGCCGCCAGGCAGAGCGGCGCCGACAGCGTGGCCTTCACCTACAACGACCCGGTGATCTTCGCCGAGTACGCGATGGATACCGCCGACGCCTGCCATGCGCTCGGGCTGTACAGCGTGGCGGTGACCGCGGGCTACATGCACGCGGAACCGCGCCGCGCCTTCTACGAGCGGATGGATGCGGCGAACGTCGACCTCAAGGGCTTCAGCGAGCGCTTCTACTTCCAGCAGACCGGCGCGCATCTCGCGCCGGTGCTCGATACGCTGCAGTACCTGAAGCACGAAACACGCTGCTGGTTCGAGATCACGACGCTCTTGATTCCGAGCCACAACGACGAGAACGCCGAGATCGAAGCCATGACGCGCTGGATCGCGGACCACCTCGGCCCCGATGTCCCATTGCACCTCACGGCCTTCCATCCGGACTACAAGATGCTGGACGTGCCGCCCACGCCGCCCGCGACGCTGAAGCGCGCCCGCGCCATCGCGCTCGCCAATGGGCTGCATCACGTCTACACCGGCAACGTGCACGACGTCGAAGGCGGCACCACCTTCTGCCCCGGATGCCACGCCGCGCTGGTGCAGCGCGACTGGTACCTCGTGCTGGATTGCGAACTCGACGCAAGCGGCACCTGCCCGCATTGCGGCACGCCGGTCGCCGGCCGCTTCGGGGCGTTCAGGGGCGGCTTCGGCCGGCGGCGGATTCCGGTGCGGCTGGCGGCGTAGCTTGGCGCTCAGCCGCACCCGATCCACGCGGGTCGGACAGGCTCAAACGTCGAAGTAGAGCTGGAACTCCCAAGGATGCGGGCGCAGCCGCACGGGGTCGACCTCGTGCTTCCATTTGTACTCGAGCCAGGTGTCGATCAGGTCCTGGGTGAACACGTCTCCGCGCATCAGGAAGGCGTGATCCTTCTCCAGTGCGCGAAGCGCCTCGTCGAGCGATCCGGGGACTTTCGGGATGTTCCGGGCTTCTTCGGGCGGAAGCTCGTAGATGTTCTTGTCCAGCGGCGCGCCCGGGTCGATCTTGCCGTCGATGCCGTCGAGGCCCGCCATCAGCATGGCCGCGAACGCGAGGTAGGCATTCGCGGTCGGGTCCGGGCAACGGAACTCGACGCGCCTGGCGTTCGGCGAATCCGAGTACATCGGAATGCGAGCGGCGGCAGAGCGATTGCGCTGCGACATCGCGAGGTTCACCGGCGCCTCGTAGCCCGGTACGAGCCGGCGATACGAGTTGGTGGTCGGCGCACAGAACGCCATCAGGGCGTGCGCATGCTGAAGCAGTCCGCCGATGTACCAGCGGCACAGGTCGGAGGTCAGCGCCCAGCCGCTGGCGTCGTAGAACAGGTTGGTCTTGTGGTCCCACAGGCTCTGGTGGCAGTGCATGCCGCTGGCGTTGTCCGCGAACAGCGGCTTGGGCATGAAGGTGGCGACCTTGCCGTGCCGGCGCGCGATGTTCTTGACGAAGTACTTGTAGATCATCACGTTGTCGGCCATCCGCAGGAGTGACGCGTACTTCATGTCGATCTCGTTCTGGCCCGCGGTCGACACCTCGTGGTGGTGGATCTCGACCTGCACGCCCGCGTTCATCAGCGCCAGCACGATCTGCGAGCGGATCTCCTGCAGCGTGTCGTGCGGAGGGACCGGGAAATAGCCCTCCTTGTAGCGCGGCTTGTAGCCGAGGTTGCCGCCGCCGAACGCGCCTTCGTCGCGGCCCGAGTTCCACGCGCCCTCGACCGAATCCACGTAGTAATAGCCGCAATGCTCGTTCTGATCGAAGCGGATCGAGTCGAAGATGAAGAACTCGAGTTCCGGACCGAAGTAGCAGGTCTGGGCGATCCCGGTGCTCTTCAGATGACGCTCGGCCTTGCGCGCCACGTACCGCGGGTCGCGCGAATAGGGCTGCTTGAGTACCGGGTCGACCACGTCGCAGATCAGTGAAAGGGTCGGGGTCTCGCACATCGGATCGATGAACGCCGTGGCCGGATCCGGTTGCAGCAGCATGTCCGACTCGTGAATCTCCTGGAAGCCGCGGATCGACGAACCGTCGAAGCCGATGCCGTCGTCGAACAGCTCGTTGTTGAGTTCCGGCAGCCCGATCGAGAAGTGCTGCCAGAGGCCCGGCAGATCGGTGAACTTGAGGTCAACGATCTGGATGCCGTGCTCCCGCACGAGCTCGATCACCTCCTTCGCATTCTTGGGCGGGCTCGCCTGGTAGCTGCCGGGCCCGAAGTGGGCGATCGGGTGTTTTTTTTCGCTTGCCATGGCTCTCTCCTCGGTTGGGGTCACCCAGCATCCGGGCACCGCTCTCAGTCGCCGCCGGAAGATTCGCGCACCAGCCTCACATCCGTGCCGGCCAGGATCATTGCGCCGTCCTTGTCGACGTTGACGTGGCGACCATCCGCCAGCTTGTATTCGGCGAGGCCCGTCGGCTCCCACTGCCCCTCTATGTCGGGCACCGCATCGAGGCGGGCGAGGTGTTCATAGGCCTGGACACGGTAGGTCTGGCCGTCGCTGCCGCGCGCCGTGAAGGTGTCGAGCAGATGAAGCATCTTTTCCATGCGATCTCTCCTTGGTTACAACGGGCCGGGGCGCCTTCTGCATCCCGAGCACTCGCAGGCGATCAAAAAGGCGCACGCGAAGAAGAATTCGACGTGCCCGCCGGCATTGAAGTTCCGACGGGATCGTCATGGGACGGCACCGCGGGCAAACCCGCAGACGAAAGCCCGGCCGTTGTAAAGCCGTTGACATACGGCGCGCCGCCGCGTTCCTAGACTGGCCCGCAAGCCGTCGCCATCACGCGGACAAGGCAAGTTCATGACCCATCCATTCTCTTCGTTGCGAAAGCTCTTCCCCATCCTGGAGAACACCATCCAGTTGTCCAGTTGCTCGCAGAGCGCGCTCAGTCTGCCGGTCAAGCGCGCGATCGGCGACTACCTCGACGTATGGACACGGCGCGGTGCCGACTGGGGCTACTGGATGGAGCAGGTGGCGCTCGCACGCGCCGAGTTCGCCCGCATGGTCCACGCCGACGCGAATGACATCGCGGTGCTCGGCAGCGTGTCGGATGCGGCATCGAGCATTGCGTCCGCGCTGCGCTTCGGCGGCGAGCGGCCGGGCATCGTGACCGGCAGCCTGGACTTTCCGTCGATCTGCCATGTGTGGCTCGCGCAGCGGCCGCGCGGCGCGCAGGTGCGCTTCGTGCAGGCGCAGCCCGGTGCGAGCGACACCACGGACAAACTGGTGCGCGCGATCGATGGGCATACGGCGCTGGTGTCGGTGTCGCATGCCAGCTTCTACGACGATGACCGAGCTGATCGAATACCACCGCGCGGGCAAGGTGCGCATCCTCGCGAGTTCCGGCGAGGAGCGCAGCAAGACCGCGCCGGAGATCCCGACTTTCCACGAGCTCGGCTTCAACGGCATCGACAAGAACCCGTGGCTCGCATTCTTCGGCCCGAAAGGCGTGTCCTCGGATTTCATCGAGCCTTTCGAGCGCGCGGTGAAGACCGTGCTCGCGCAACCGGACGTGCAGGAGCGCCTGGCCAAGATGGGCAACGAAGTGACGCCGGCCTCGGGCAAGGAAGTCGGGCAATGGGTGGTGGACACGAACGCCACCTGGAGCAAGGTCATCCGCGAATCGGGCTTCAAGGCGCAATGAGCGCAGCGCGGCAATTCATCCAGAGCGGCTCGCGCTGGGAAGAACTGGCGGGCTATTCGCGCGCGGTGATCGATGGCGAATGGGTCTTCGTCTCCGGCACGATCGGCCAGGACTTCAAGTCCGGCGCCTTTCCCGACACCGCCGAAGGCCAGAGTGAACTTGCGCTCGACACCATCGAGCGCGCACTGGCACAGGCCGGATCCGGCCTCGCCGACGTGGTGCGCGTGCGGGTCTACGTGCCCGACCGCAACGACGTGATCGCGGTCAGCCAGGTGCTGCGGCGACGCCTCGGCGCCCATCGCCCCGCCAACACCACCGTGTGCAGCCCGCTCGCCGTGGAAGGCGCCAAGGTCGAGATCGAAGTGACCGCGCGGCGCACCGCATGAGCCATCCCCTTGTCTGTTCCTTTCCGACTGGACCCCATCGATGAGCCTCCTGACCCAGCTCGCGCAGGCCATGCGCAACAGCACCATTCGCACCATCGACCTCACCCACACCCTGAGCGAGGACTTCCCCGCCCTGCAGCTGCCGCCCCAGTTCGGGCAGGTGTCGGCGTTCAGGATGGAGCGGATCTCCCGCTACGACGAAGCCGGCCCCGGCTGGTACTGGAACAACTTCTCCTGCGGCGAGCACACCGGCACGCACTTCGACGCGCCTGCGCACTGGGTCACCGGCAAGGACCATCCGCGCAACACCGTCGACACCATCGCGCCGCACGACTTCATCGCGCCCGCCGTCGTGGTCGATGCCAGCGCGGAGGTGGCACGGAACGCCGACTGGCTGCTGACGGTCGAGTTCCTCGAAGTCTGGGAGGCCGCGCACGGCCGCATCCCAGAAGGTGCGTGGGTGCTGCTGCGTACCGACTGGTCCAAGCGCCTTCACGACCCGGCCGCGTTCGTCAACATGCAGGAGGACGGCGCGCACACGCCGGGGCCGACGCAGGCCGCGGTCGAGTGGCTGATCCACCAACGCAAGGTGCACGGCTTCGGCGTGGAAACGATCAACACCGACGCGGGCCAGTCCTACGCCTGGCCGCTGGCGTACCCGTGCCACACGCTGATGCACGGCGCCAACCGCTACGGGCTGCAATGCCTGAAGAACCTCGACCAATTGCCGCCGACCGGCGCGCTCATCGTCTCGGCGCCGCTGAAGATCCAGGAAGGATCCGGCAGTCCGTTGCGGGTACTGGCCTTGGTGGAAGACTCGGCGGGCGGCTCAGGCCGGGCCTGACGATCCCCGGACGATCAGCTCGCCGGGCAGCAGCAGCTGCCGCGGCGGCCCTTCGAGGCCCTGAAGGCGCTCGATCAGGCAGGTCGCCGCAGTGCGGCCGATCGCGTCGGTAGGCTGCGCAATCGCGCTGAGACCGGGGCCGATCAGCGGCGCCCACTCCGGATCGTCGAAGCCCACGAAGCCGATGTCGGCGCCGAAGCGCAAACCCAGCCGCGCCATCGCGCTGGCCACGCGCAGCGTCACGACCGCGTTGCCGGCGAGCACCGCGGCGCGGCGTCCGCGCCTGGCGCGCTTTTGCAGCGCGCGCAAGGCGGCATCGAGGCTGTCGCTGTCCTCGCCCGTGCACTCGAACACCTCGCCTTTCACGCGCGCTTCGTGCGCCGTCATGCAGGCGTCGAAGGCGCTCGCCCGTTCGCGCCGCGAGCTCACGCCCTTGAGCGGTTCGGTGATGTAGAGCAGCTCGCGGAAGCCGCTTTCGACCAGATGGCTGCAGGCCGCCTTCATCGCAAGCGGGTTGTCGAGCGAAACGAAATCGGTGTGCATGCCGGCATGGTGGCGGTCCACCAGCACCGCCGGCTTGCCATGCAGCGCCTCGGCATCGACGAGCCCCACGCCCCGGCCGAGCGTGTTGAGGATGAAGCCGTCCACCTGGTAGCCGGCGAGCGCATCGATGGCCTCGCGCTCGCGGTCGATGTCGTTGCCGAGGTTGAACAGCATCACGAGGTAGCCGGCGTCCTGGCAGGCCTTTTCCGCGCCGCGCAGCACGGCCACCGAATAAGGATTGGTGATGTCGGCCACGATCAGGCCGATCAGGCGCGAGCGGCCATGGCTCAGCGCTTGCGCCATCGGGCTCGGGCTGTAGTCGAGCTGGGCGATCGCGGCTTCGACGCGCGCCGCGATGTCCGGGCTCAGCAGCCGCTCACGGTGATTGAGAAAGCGCGAGACGGTGGCCTTGGACACGCCCGCCGCCCTGGCGACGTCGGCGATGGTCGCGCGGGCCGGGCGCTGCATGGGCGTCTTCGCGTTCAAGCGGCGGCCGTGTCGTAGACCGCCAGCGGACGCTCGCCTCCGAGCGCACGCAGCAGGTTCGTGGTCGCCATTTCCGCCATCGCATGGCGGGTCTCGTGCGTGGCCGAGCCGATGTGCGGCAGCGGCGTCACGCGCGGATGGGTGCAGAGCGGGGATTCCTTGGGCAAGGGTTCGGTGGCGAACACGTCGAGGCCGGCGGCGCGCAGCCGGCCGCTGTCGAGCGCGGCGAGCAGGGCGTCCTCGCGCACCGTGGCGCCGCGTCCGCCGTTGATGAAGATCGCGCCGGGCTTCATCGCATCGAACACGCTGGCGTCGATCATGCCGCGCGTGCTGTCCGACAGCGGCAGCATCGCGACCACGAAGTCGGCGCGCACTAGAAGTTCATCCCGCGGCGTGTACAGCGCGCGTCCCTGCAGCTCGGGCGCCTGCGCGGCGAGATCCACCGGCCGGCGCGTGTGATAGAGCACCGGCATGCCGAAGCCGAGCAAGGCGCGGCGCGCAATCGCCTGCCCGATGCGGCCGAAGCCCAGCAGCCCCAGCGTCTTGCCGTGCACATCGAAGCCGAACAGGTCTTCGCCAATGTTCTGGGTCCATTTGCCCTCGCGCACGAGGTTCGAGAGCTCGACCACCCGGCGGCTGGTCGCCATCAAGAGCGCAAAGACCGTGTCGGCCACCGTCTCGTCGAGCACGCCCGGCGTGTGGCACAGCAGGATGCCGCGCGCATGCAGCGCCGCCAGCGCGTAGTTGTCGACGCCGACCGACACGCTGGAGACCACCTGGAGCTGCGGCGCGCGCGCGAGCAGCGCGTCGTCGATCGGAAAGCTGGAACCGATCAGCCCGTGCGCGAGCGGCAGCGCGGCATCGAAGGCCGCCTGTTGCGCATCGATGCGCGGGTTGGCGACCGTGACCTCATGTTCGGCCTTCAGCCGCGCGAGCTGGTCACCCGGCAACTCACGGAAGACGAGGATGTTCTTGCGTGTCACAGGCGGGCCTCGTCGAGTTGGGCGCGCGTCGGCAGGCCCTCGGTATCGCCGAGCACCTGCACCGCGCGCGCGCCGATCCATGCGCCACGGCGCACGGCTTGAGGCACCGGCTTGCCTTCGAGCAAGGCGCTGACCACGCCGGCCGCGAAGCCGTCGCCGGCCCCGACGGTGTCGATCACCTCCTTGACCGGGAAGCCTTCGATGGTGCCGGTGCCCGCGACATCGCTGTCGTAGTAGGCCCCCTTCGCACCGAGCTTGACGACCACCAGCTTCGCGCCGCGCGCGCGGTAGAAGCGCGCGATGCCTTCGGGGGTGTCGTTGCCGGTGAGGATGAGGCCTTCCTCGACGCCGGGCAGCACCCAGTCGGCGCGCGCGGCGAGTTCGTTGATCCAGTGCCGCATCGTCTCGGGCGAGGACCAGAGCGTCGGACGCAGGTTGGGGTCGAAGGAGATGGTGCGGCCGGCGGCGCGCATCACCTCCATCGACTTGATCGCGGCCTGCAGGCTGGTGTCGGAGATGGCGGCGAACACGCCGGTGGCGTGCAGATGGCGCGCCGAGCGCAGCCACTCTTCGTCCACATCGGCCGGGCCCATGTAGCTCGCGGCCGAACCCTTGCGGTGGGATTCGACCGGCGGATCGCTGCCATCGGTCACGCGGCCCTTGAACTGCATGCCGGTACGCTGCGTCGGGTCGCAGACGACGTGCGAACAGTCGATGCCCTCGCTCTTCATGGTGGCGAGCAGCGCGCGCCCCATCGAATCGGTGCCGAGCCGGCTCGCCCAGCCGACCTTCAGGCCGAGGCGCGAGAGGCCGATGGCCACGTTGGTTTCGGCACCGGCGGTGCGCTTGTGGAAGGCGGTGGCGTTCTCGATCGGGCCCGGCTGGTCGGCGACCAGCAGCAGCATGGCCTCGCCGAACAGCGCGACATCGAAGGCAGATGATGAAGTCATGGGGTGGTTCGCAGTGATCGGATATGCGCGACCTGGTCGCGCGTGACAGCGGGCAGATCGTCGCCGACCAGCGGGTATTCGATGGCGCGCGGCACGTCGGCGGGCAACGCGCGCAGCACCGAGCGCCACGGCGCGATCGAATCGGCGAGCGGCACCGCGATCCACTTGGCGGGCAGGCGCTGCACGCCCTTGCAATGCACGTAGCGCACGCGCCGGCCCAGTGCCTGCGCGGCCTGCAACGGGCATTCGCCGAGCCAGTGCCAGTTGCCCATGTCGAAGGTCATGCCGAGGTCGAGGCCGGCGCGGTCGGCGGCATCGAAGAAGGCCTGCAACGCGGGCAGCGTGCCGGCTGAAACCGTCTGGTCGTTCTCGATGACGAGCTCGATGGAGGTTGCGGCCAGGCTGGACTTGAGGCTATTCAGCGCGCCGTGCGACGAGGGGCCGAAGTCGCCGATCGCCATCTTGAGCCGTGCGGCGCCCAGCGTGGTCGCTGCCGCAATGCCGCGACCGAGCGCGGCTTCGTCGAGATCGCCGCCCTGCGCGAAGAGGCCTTCAGGGCTCGAATAGACCGCTGCGAGGCCGGCCAGCGCCGGCAGTTCGGCTTCGGGGTCGCGCAGCAACTCGCCGCGCACTTCGACGCTGTCGGCACCCGCGGCCCTCGCAAGCTGCGCGCACCAGAGCTGCCCGTGGCGGCCGATCTCGGCGGCGCCGAAGGATGAGAGAGAGATCAGGACCGGCGTGGCCATCAGTGATGCGAACTCAGGATCTGGCCCAGGAACTGGCGCGTCTTCTCGTGCTTCGGATTGCCGAAGAATTCGCTCGGCGCACCCTGCTCGATGATCTTGCCGTCGGCCATGAAGATCACGCGATCGGCCACGCTGCGCGCGAAGCCCATCTCGTGCGTCACGCACAGCATGGTCATGCCGTCCTCGGCGAGGCCGATCATGGTGTCGAGCACTTCCTTGACCATCTCCGGATCGAGCGCGGAAGTGGGCTCGTCGAACAGCATGATCTTGGGCGACATGCACAGCGCCCGCGCGATCGCCACGCGCTGCTGCTGGCCGCCGGAGAGCTGGCTCGGGTACTTGTGCGCCTGGTCGGGAATGCGCACGCGGGTGAGGTACTTCATCGCGACCTCTTCCGCCTGCTCCTTCGACATGCCGCGCGAGCGCATCGGCGCCAGCGTGCAGTTCTGCAGGATGGTGAGGTGCGGGAACAGGTTGAACTGCTGGAACACCATGCCGACCTCGGCGCGCACCGCATCGACGTTCTTGCCGCCTGCCGTGAGCTCGATGCCGTCGACCACGATGCGGCCCTTCTGCACCGTCTCCAGGCGGTTGATGCAGCGGATCAGCGTCGACTTGCCCGAGCCCGAGGGGCCGCAGATCACGATGCGTTCGCCGGTGCGCACCGAGAGCTCGATGTCGGTCAGCACCTGGAAGCTGCCGTACCACTTGTTCACCGCTTCGAGCCGGATGATGGTGTCCGCGCCCGCGTGGGTCGCGACTGCGTCGGTCATGGATGTTCCCTGCGTTGACTTGACCGCTTACTGCATCTTCGGCAGGTCGGTCTGGAGCCACTTGTTGTAGAGCTTGTTCAGCTCGCCGTTGGCCGAGTTCTTCTGCACGAACTCGTTCACGTTCTTCAGCAGGTCGTCCTGGCCCGGGCGCATCGCGATGCCCATGTTCTGCTGCACCAGCGTGAACTTGTTTTCGAAGGTGTCGGCCGGCACGCGCTTGGCGATCTGCGCGGCAACGGTGGTCGAGGCGCCGATCGCATCGACCTGGCCCGACATCAGCGCCTGCATGGCCGAGGCGTCGTCGTCGAAGCGGCGGATCTCGGTGCCTTCGGGCGCGGCCTTGGTCACGGCCACGTCCTGCGTGCTGGCACGGGCCACGCCCACGCGCACGCCCTTGAGGTCGGCTGCGCTCTTGATCGGCAGGCCCTTCTTGCCGTAGAGCACGATGGTCGCGGCCGCGTAGGGCTGCGAGAACTGCACCTGCTTCGCGCGCTCGGGCGTGATCGCGAGCGAGGCCACCAGCAGGTCGACCTTGTTGGTCAGCAAGAAGGGAATGCGGTTCGGCCCGGTGACCGGCACGATGTTGGCCTTCACGCCCCATTCCTTGGCCAGCAGCTTGGCGACGTCGGCGTCGTAGCCGTCGGGCTGGTTCTGCGCATTGGTCGTGCCGTAGGGCGGGAAGTCGACCAGCATGCCGATGGTGATCTCGCCCTTCTTCTTGATGTCCGCGACGCTCTGTGCGGAAGCGAGCGGTGCGAAGGCGGTGAGTACGGCGCCCAGGCCCAGGGCCGCGATGGCAGCGCGGCGGGTGGTGGAACGGAACATGTCGGGTCTCCTTGATTGAGAACGGGTGAGATGGAAAGAGAGATTCAGCGGGCCAACGCACGAGCGCGCTGGCGCTCCATGCGCGCCGCCAGCAGCGACAGCGGCCAGCAGATGACGAAGTAGATCGCCGCCACGGTCGTGAACACATGCAGCGGCTGGAAGGTCGCGTTGTTGATGATCTGCCCGGCGCGCGTGACTTCGGTGAAGCCGATGATGGCCGCCAGCGAGGTGCCCTTGATGATCTGCACCACGTAGCCCACGGTCGGCGGCAGCGCGATCTTGAAGGCCTGCGGCAGCACCACGTCGCGCATGAGCGAGGCGTAGCCGAGGTTGAGCGCATGCGCCGCCTCCCACTGGCCGCGCGGGATCGCCTCGATGCAGCCGCGCCAGATCTCGCCCAGGAAGGCCGCGCTGTTGAGGACGAGCGCCACGCCGGCCGCGATCCACGGATTGATGTCGAAGCCCAGCACCGGTGCGCCGAAGAAGATCAGGAAGAGCTGCAGCAGGAGCGGCGTGCCCTGGAAGATCTGGATGAAGCCGGTGGCGAGCACGCGCGCCGTCTTGTTCTCCGAGGTGCGCGCCAGGGCGATGACGAGCCCGAGGACCGCGCCGCCGATGAAGGCGATCGCCGACAGCGCCAGCGTCCACTGGGCCGCCTGGAGGATGAACAGGAATTCGGGATAGCCGAAGGTACGCATGGTGTTCAGCGCCGGTCGGGGTAGTTGAGGGTGCGCCGGTAGATCAGCTTGAACAGCGCCGAGAACGCCAGCGCCAGCGCGAGGTAGATGCCCGCGACCACGATGTAGATCTCGAAGCTGCGGAAGGTCTGCGACTGCAGGTTGGCCGCGACCGAGGTGAGGTCGTCCGCCGAGATCACCGACACCACCGCCGAGCTCAGCATCAAGAGGATGAACTGGCTGGTGAGCGCCGGGTAGATGGCCTTGAGCGCGGGCTTGATGATGACGAAGCGGAAGATCTCCCAGCCCTTGAGGTTGAGCGCCCGCCCCGCCTCGATCTGGCCCTTCGGAATGGATTCGATGCCCGCGCGCACGATCTCTGCCGCGTAGGCGCCGAGGTTCACCACCATCGCGGTCAGCGCGGCCGTGTAGGGCGACCAGCGCAGGCCCACCGCCGGCAGCGCGAAGAAAAAGAAGAACAGCTGCACCAGGAACGGCGTATTGCGGATCACCTCGATGTACGCATTGACGACGAAGCGCAGCCACTTCGGCCCCGAGACCTTGCCCCAGGCGCAGAAGATGGCCACCACCAGCCCGAGCAGCGTCGCCACGAGCGAGAGCTGGATCGTGATCCAGGTGCCCTTGAGCAGCAGCGGCCAGGCGGCGAAAACGGCGTCGAACTGGAATTGGTAGTTCACGGAATGAGGGGGCTGGGGTGCGTGCTCGCAATTGGTGCAATTGCGCGACGAACGCACGTCGTCGCGGGCGGCGCCAGTATATGTGAAACCGGTTTCAGCACCGACCTAGGGATTCCCCCAGGTCGTGCGCCTGCCTACACTGGCGCGATGCTGGTCAACACAACAACAGAAGCAAGAACACAGCAAGCAGGCACCGAGAGCGCCCCCAAGGTGCAGCACCTGCGCCAGAACCTGCTGTGGCCTGTGCGCCTGATGACGACACGCGAGCCCCAGCCTTCACGGCGGGGCCCGTGGCAGGTGCTGCGCGACATGGGCGATGCATCGCCCTGGCGCGAGGAGATCGACGAATACACCGGCAGCAGCGATCGCTTTCACGAGCGCCACTACAACGAGTTCGTGAGCTTCCTGCCCTACGTGCAGCGCTTCCTCTACGGCGACGGACGCCGGGGTCGTGCGGCCGGCGCGGAGGTGGGCAGCGAATCGCCGATGCGCGTGTTCCGCCGCAGCGACGTGACCGCGGTGCGCGTGACGACGCGCGCCGGTGAAGCGCCGGTCACGCTGCAGGTGGTGCACATCGACCTCTACTTCTTCTTCGACGTCGATGTGGTGATGCTCAACGTCGAGGTCGGCGCCGACATGCTGAGCCTGCCGCAGGCGCAGGAGATCCTCTACCGCTTCGGTCGCGCCTACCCCGGCGGGTGGGATGCGCGGGGCCAGGCGCTGCATTGCATGCACAGCGTCGAGTGGCTCGGCGCGGATGGCCGCGTGCTGGCCGCCTCCGACGCGCAGCAGCGCGAGGCCTTTCTCTCGCACGTGGCCGAGCACCGCGCGCCGCGCATCGCGGCGCACTGGGCGTGGCTGATGCAGCCGCTCGTGCTCGATCAATCCGAGGAACCCGGCCTGCTGCGCTACCGGCAGATCGAGTACTACCGCATGCCGGTGATGGCCTATCTAGCGCTCGACGATCCGCGCCGCCTCGCGCGCGCGGATTTCCTGCGCCTCGCGCTCGTCTCCGGCGCGGCCGAGCCGGCCGTGTCGGGCACCGGCCCCCTGCCCTTCGGCGAGGACCTGATGACCGACTTCGAGCAGCGCTACTGCTACGACCGCTTCTGGGTCAACGCGGGCGCCGCGCCCAACACGCGCTACCTGTGCAACGGCCGCGCGCTGATCGTGCTGGGCCAGGCCGATTCGGAATTCTTCTGCTGCCGCGACCGCGGCGTGCTCGCGCAGTTCCGCCACCAGCATTTCCTCTTGTTCCTGATCGCGCACTTCCAGAAGGCGGCGCTCCTGATGTACTCGGACCGGCTGGTCGAAGCGCTGCGCCGGCTCGACATCCACGACGTTGCGAGCGTCAAGCGCTTCAAGCGCGCGATCCGCGCATGCTTCGAGGGCTTCCTGCGCTTCACGCACCGCTACTGGTTCCACGAGATCTCGGAACAGGCGCAGGTGCGCGCGCTGTCGCACCTGTGCACCACGCACCTCGGCCTCGATCCGCTCTACGAGGAAGTCAAGGAGCGCATCGCCGACATGAACACCTACCTCGAAGCCGACAGCCTGCGGCGCCAGGCCAACACCGTGGTGCGGCTCACCGTGGTCACGCTCTTCGGCCTGATCGGCACCATCACCACCGGCTTCCTCGGCATGAACCTGCTCGCCGAGGCGGACTCGCCGATGTGGCGCAAGCTGGTGTGGTTCGGCGTCGTGTTCGTGCTCACCACCTGGCTCACGGTCTACACGATGGTCAAGTCGAAGCGGCTGTCGGACTTCATCGACGTCCTGTCCGACGAGCGGGCCACCCTCCGCAGCAAGCTCGGCATCCTCGCGCGGGTGTGGCGGCCGGGCGGCGACTAGCGGCAACTCAGTCCAGCGTGCGGTTGCGATAGTCCGCGACCTCGGTGGGGCGGAAGTCGCCGACCGGAACGCGAAGGTCGTCGAGGTTCGTGATCCGCATACGGATGTACCCGCCGTCGCGCACCCAGCAGCCGCGCAGCGTGGCGCCGTCCCACCACGTCAGGTAGCCGAGATGGGCCGGCGCATCGCAAGTGTCCTGGGCATCGGTGAGGCTGAGCACGTTGAAGTCGCTGCCGTTCGCGACGAAGGTCACCGCCGGTTGCGATTCGCACGCGGCGATCAAGACGCAAGCGGCCACAAGGCCCGCGATCGGTGATGTGTCCATGGCCGTCCTCCTGGTCACTTGCGACATTGGACGCTTCGTTCGGTGCGCCGTCATCACCCTGGCAGGTGAAGATCGCGCGCCCGCAGCTCAGCCGGCGGCCGAGTCCCTGGTCCGCGGCAGCCAGACTTCGATCGCGCCCGGTTCGGCCTTGATCGACCGCGGCAGCAGCTTGATGACCCAGGGCTGGCCGGTGGGCGAATTCGCGGTCTGGATGAGCGCCTCTGCGCAGGCACGCGAGGATTCGTCGCGGATGACCACCGTCGGATCGGGATGGCCGACCGGCGGTGCGCGGCCCGCGCGGCGCGAGGTGCTGAGCACGTCTTCGATCGGCGGCACCGATGCGCCGAGCGCACGCCAGGGCCCGCGCCAGTTGCGCGCCTTGTCGCGCAATGCGGTCCCGTAGGTCTGGATATAGACCACCGCGCCCTGGCAGGCGTCGGGCGGCGGCATCGCGGGCGCAGGCGATCCCGCCGGCGAGCCGTTGCCGTCGGCCGCCGCAGGCGCATAGGTCGGCGGCACGGCGGTACCAGGGAGTGCCACTGGCGGCGGTGGCGCCGCCGCCACCGTGGTTTCCTCGCCGCCCCGCCCGGTCAGCACGTCGCGCATCCAGACGGCCACCGGCCAGGGTTCGGGCAAGGTGCCGCTGCAGTTCTGCTTCGAGCCGGTCTGGCCGGTGTAGTCGCGCGCCCAATAGCGCGGCGCGCACGGCGGCGCCTGCGCGGGTTGCAGGCAGTCGATGCCGTTGCCCGGATCGAGCAGCCGCGCGCACGCGGGCGAGCGCTGGCCCGGCGCCTCGTTGCCGCAGGCCTGCTTCGCATCGTCGACGATGCGCACCGAGAGGCGGAACCTCGCCATGAAGTTGTCGCTGCCCTCGCGGCACAGCAGGTCGCCGGTGCGCAGCAGCTCCGCGGCCAGCAGCGCGGGCGCGTCGCCGCCGGCGTTGCTGCTGTGCAGGTGGGCCCAGCGTTCGGTCAGGTCCTTGAAGGCGCTGTTCTCCGAGCGCTCCTGGTCCGCCCTTTGCGCACGCCAGCTGTCGATGCCCTGCCAGGCCGCCACGCCGAAGGTCGCGGCGGTGCCGATGCCGATCGAGGCGGTCACTGCGCCGGCCTTCAGCACGCGCGCCTGCAGCCGGCTCATCGAGCCCACCGCCGCGGCGGTCGCGCTGTCCTTGTCGCCCCCCCTGGCCGCGTGCGGCGTCGAATCCGGCTGGCCGTCATCGGGCACGAAGAGGCCCACGGCGCCCATCGCGACGTGCGAGAGCATCTCGTCTTCCAGGCGGTTGCCGATCTCCGCGCCGAGGCGGAAGTAGCTCTCCCACTGGGCTTCGTCGAAGAACTGGTCGGTGGTCGGCTGCTGCGGGAACAGCGGGTTGGCGGCCTTGAAGTTCACCAGGTCCACCGGCAGCGAGGCCGAGACGTTCGGCTTGACCAGCACGATCTGCCCCGTGGCGCCGCTCGCATAGCGCACCTGCGCGAGCGCGAGGCAGGCCTGGCTGCTCGGCGACGCCAGGTCGTTGAGCGAACCGAAGGCCTCGAGGTGCTTCCAGTCCGCGCCCGGCCTCGGCTTCATGAAGGTGATCTCGGCATTGAGGTCGATGCGCGCACGCCGGATCAGGATCTCCAGATCGCAGAAGCGGTAGTCGGGATCGGCGCCGCAGTCCGCGATCACGATCAGCGCTGCCTCCTGGCGCAGCAGCGCATAGGCGGCGGTGTTCTCGAAATGCCCGCCGTCGCTCAGATACCAGTTGGCGGAACTGCTGCCCGGAAAGGCGCCGAAGCATTCGAGCAGCAGGAAGCGCGTCTTCATCAGCAGCGGACTCGCATGCACCACCGCCCCGCGCTGCACGATGCCGGCATCCGCGCTGTTCCACCAGTAGCCGAGCCGCAATCCGGCGAAGACCGACAGCGTCGCGAGCCCGCGCTTGGTCAGCCGCCCGAGGCCCGGCGCGAAGGCCGCGCCCGAGATGGCGGTCCAGGCGCCGAGCGAGAGTGCGCCGTCGCCATGCGCCTGCGTCCACTGCGCACCGCCGGCCTGCATCCAGCCCAGCGGACCGACGGTGAGCGGCTGGCTCTTGCGGTCGCGGTTGAAGAGCTTGTCCTTGGTGCTGTGCGTCTGGTTGATGCAGATGTTCGCCAGGTGCACCGGGCCGCCGTGCAGGTGCGGCGCGTAGCGCAGCTGCGAGATGTCGTCGTGCGGATCCACCTCGCCCACGGGCACCTGGGGCGGCTCCAGCCCCGAGACCTGGTCCACCGGGCTCGCGCCGAGGCGCCGCGCATTGGCCGCGCCGAGGTAGCCACGCACGATGCGCGCCTTGTAGAACATGTGCAGCGACGAGACGTTGAGGAAGCCGAAGTTGCGCCCCGTCACGATCGCGTAGCTGCCGATGATCACCGCGATGGTTCCGAGCCAGGCCCAGCCGCGCGTGAAGTCGAGCCCCGCGGGTGTGAACACCGGCAGCAGCACCACGGTGTAGACCACGCCGATCCACCACGCCGCGAGGCAGAAGGCCAGCAGCAGCCCGAGCAGGCTCGCGAGGGTCAGCATCAGCGACTTGCCGATGCCGGGCATCTCCTGCCGGTGCGACAGCAGCATCGGCAGCACCCCGCGCAGTGCCGCCGCCACCACCAGCAGCACCGCGCCGTAGGACACGCGCAGCTGCGAGTCTTCCGCGGCGAGCCACCACGCGCTCTGGTCGAGCAGGCCCAGCATGACGATCAGCAAGGCGGTGCTGATGATCGACGCCAGCCGGTCGGTGAGCTCGTTGCGCATTGCAGCCGGCGCCTTGCGGCGGCTCTGGAACAACACCCAGACCAGCGCGACCACCCAGCACATCGAGAAGCCGACGAAGGCCGGCGTGATCCACACCGGCCCGCTGTAGCGCTGCACCAGCGGCCCGCCGATCAGGCTCGCGCCGATGCCGAGCGCGAGCCACATCCCGATCTGCAGCAGCATCGACGCGGTGGACGGCTTGTCGCGCACCGACCAGTACGCACACGCCAGCACGACCGAGGCGATGAAAGGCCCCACCAGCGTGAACCACAAGGTGGGCCATTGCGTGGCCCACTCCACGAGCAGCCGCACGTACTGCGTCGCATCCAGGTCGATGACGCTGCTGGCCGTGTCGGGCGGCAGGCTGTTGAGGTCCACCGCGCGGAACACCGTATCCCAGAGCAGCAGGTTGGTTGCCGCGAGCACCATGCCGATGAGGCTGGCGGCAATCGCGAGCTCGATGTGCGTGCCCAGCAGATTGCGCAGGTAGAGCGCCGCCGCGAAGAGCGTGTCGCGCACCCCGCCCGGGATGAGATACCGGCCGTTGGCGCGCAGCCACCAGCCGAAGCGCGCGCGGTCCACGTCGCCGAGCGCGCGTTCGATCTCGCGCACGTCGTCCGGCGACTTGGCATCGGTGCACAGGCGGCCGATCGTGGCGCCGATGTAGCCGCCGCCCGAGACGGTCGAGACGAGGTCGAACTTGAGCAGCTGCCGATGCTCCGCCAGCGACTTGAGCAGGCCGAGACAGAAGGTGGCGCTGCGGATGCCTCCGCCGGACAGCGCGAGCCCCCAGGGGCGATGACCATCGTCGACGCCGTGGAGCGCGCGGCGGCGCTCGCCTACCAGCTGCTGGATGGTTTCGTCCATGCCGCTCCTCGTCGTTCTGCGCCGCAATATTTCATGCCTTGCGCGGCGCAGCAATGGAGCGAAAGGCCTATGGCTTCGGACGGGCGATGGGTTGGGTGATCGTTGGGCGTTCGCTCTTTCAGCGCCGCCGCTGCTGCTGCCGCTCGCGCGCACGCCGCACCTGGCGGCTCTGCGATGCCTGTTCGGCCGCGCGGGCCTGGTGCGCCTTGTTCTCGCGCCGCCGCTTCGACAACCAGCGGCCGAGCGCGAAGCTTCCGATCCCGCTCACGATCGCGATGACGAGGCCGAGGATGCCGACTTCCATGCGTTGTCTCCGTCGTGCGCGCTAATGCATGCTATTGCACGCGCGTGACGCTTGCCGGCTTGAAGCCGAGATCGGCCGCCTTGCCCTTGCGCGCCCGCGCGCCGCGGGCGTTGTTGAGCGAGCGGATCTCCAGCGTTTCCTCGCGCTCCTTGCCGCCGCGGCCCACGCCCGCGATGCTCACGCTGCGCGTGTACGCGGCCGCGCCCGCGAGCGTGTCCTTGGCCTCCAGGTCGATCAAGGTCAGCCCGCGGCCGCCCTTCGGCAGCGCCTTGAGTTCGCCGATCTCGAAGGTCAGGATGCGGCCGCCCGTCGATGCGCAGCACACATGCGTGGCCGCGGGCAGCGGCTCGGCGCCGCCTGCGCCGCCGACCAGCGACGGAGCGCAGAGCTGCTCGCCCTCGCCCACATCGACGAAGGCCTTGCCGCCCTTCTGGCGCGAGACCATGTTCTCGACCGCCGCGATGAAGCCATAGCCCCCACTGCTCGACAGCAGCAGGTTCGCGCCCAGTGGGCCCGCGAAGTAGTGCGCGACATGCGTGCCGCTTTCGAGATCGATCAGCGTCGTGACCGGTTGCCCGTCGCCCCGGCCGCCCGGCAACGAAGCCACCGGCACGCTGTAGACGCGCACGCTCTTGTCCTTGGCGGTGCCGAAGACCAGCAGCGTATCCACGGTGCGGCATTCGAAGGCCCCGTAGAGCGCGTCGCCGGACTTGAAGCTGTACTCGGGCGGCGCCGACCCCGCGGCGCGCTCGCTGGCCCAGCCCTTCTGCGTGCGGACCCAGCCCTTCTGCGACACGATCACGGTCACCGGTTCGTCGACCACGCGCACTTCGGCGACGGCGCGCTTCTCCGCCTGGATCAGCGTGCGGCGCGGGTCCTCGAAGTTCTTGGCGTCGGCTTCGATTTCCTTCACCACCAGGCGGCGCAGCGCCGCCGGGCTCGCGAGGATGTCCTCGAGCTTCTTCTGCTCTTCGCGCAGGCTCTTGAGTTCCTGCTCGATCTTGATCGCCTCGAGGCGCGCGAGCTGGCGCAGCCGGATCTCCAGGATGTCCTCGGCCTGGCGCTCGCTGAGGTTGAAGCGCGCGATGAGCGCCGCCTTGGGCTCGTCGGAGGCGCGGATGATCGCGATCACCTCGTCGATGTTCAGCAGCACGAGCTGCCGGCCTTCGAGGATGTGGATGCGGTCCTGCACCTTGCCGAGGCGATGCCGCGAGCGCTTCTCGACCGTGACCTCGCGGAACGCGATCCACTCGTTCAGCATCTGCCGCAGCGACTTCTGCGTCGGCTTGCCGTCGATGCCGACCATCGTGAGGTTGACCGGCGACGAGCTTTCCAGCGAGGTCTGCGACAGCAAGGTGCCGATGAACTCGTCCTGGCTGATGCGCGAGGTCTTCGGCTCGAACACGAGGCGCACCGGCGCATCCTTGCTGGACTCGTCGCGCACGCCGTCGAGCACCGCGAGCACCGCGGCCTTGAGCTGCGTCTGTTCGGTGGTCAGCGCCTTCTTGCCGGCGCGCACCTTCGGGTTGGTGAGTTCCTCGATCTCTTCGAGCACCTTCTGCGTGCTGACGCCCGGCGGCAGTTCGTTGACCACCAGCTGCCATTGGCCGCGTGCAAGTTCCTCGATCTTCCAGCGCGCGCGCACCTTGAGCGAGCCGCGGCCGGTGCGATAGGCCTCGGCGATCTCGGCCGCGCTGCTGATGATCTGCGCGCCGCCCGGATAGTCCGGACCCGGCACCAGCGAGAACAGCTCCTCGTCGCTCAGCTTGCCGTTGGACTTGATCATCGCCACGCAGGCATCGGCCACTTCGCGCAGGTTGTGGCTCGGGATCTCGGTCGCGAGACCGACCGCGATGCCGCTCGCGCCATTGAGCAGCACGAAGGGCAGCCGCGCCGGCAGCAGGCGCGGCTCGTCGGTCGAGCCGTCGTAGTTCGGGATGAAATCGACCGTGCCTTCGTCGATCTCGTCGAGCAGCAGGCTGGTGATGCGCGACAGGCGCGCTTCGGTGTAGCGCATCGCCGCGGCGCCGTCGCCGTCGCGGCTGCCGAAGTTGCCCTGGCCGTCGACCAGCGGATAGCGCTGCGAGAAGTCCTGCGCCATGCGCACCAGCGCATCGTAGGCGGCCTGGTCGCCGTGCGGATGGAAGCGGCCGAGCACGTCGCCGACCACGCGCGCGCTCTTCACGGGCTTGGCGCCGACGGTGCCGTTGGCGCCGCCGAAGCCCAGGCCCATGCGCGACATCGAATAGAGGATGCGCCGCTGCACCGGCTTCTGGCCGTCGCTGACATCGGGCAGGGCGCGGCCCTTGACGACGCTCAACGCATATTCGAGGTACGCGGTCTGCGCGTAGTCGGCCAGCGTCAGCGCGCCGTCGTCTTCAGGGCTCTGGAAATCGAGCGTGGGTTGGTCCATGGGAACAAGGAAGTGAAAAAAGAAATCCGCGAAATCACGAAGCCGGCTCCGCGGATTCGGTCTTCGGCGCCGCCGGCAGTTCCGGCATCGCGGGACGGCCGCGCACGTCGGGCGGCATATTGCCACGACCGAGGGCACCGCCGACCGGCACGCCCATCTCCATGCGGATGCGTGCCGGCGCCTGGCCGCGGCCGATCGCGGATGAAGGCTTGAGGTAGGCGTAGAGCTGGAGCACCGTGCTCACGTAATTCTGCGTCTCGCGGTAGTTGGGGACCTTGTTGCCGGCGCGCTGCACCGCGCCCTCGCCCGCGTTGTAGGCCGCCAGCGCGAGTTCGAGGTCGCCGGGGAACATCGCGATCAGGTCGCGCAGATAGCGCGAACCGGTGGCGATGTTGATGCGCGGATCGAAGAGCTTTTTCTCGATCGACGCGCGCTTGTCGGCCGCCACGCCGTAGCGCTCCGCCGTCGCCGGCATCACTTGCATGAGCCCCAGCGCGCCCTTGGGCGAGACGGCCTGCGCGTCGAAGCCCGATTCGGTCGCGACCAGCGCCTGCAGCAGCTCGTAGTCGATCGAGTGGCGGCGGGCCGCCTCGCGCATCGCGCCCTGGGCGGGCTTGTAGCTCGGCGAGGCCTCGAACATCGAGATCAGCGCCTGCGAGGCGCGCGGCACCTTGCCGCCTGCCAGGCCGCCGCGCCCGCGACCGAGGCCGTTCGCGGTATCGAAGCTCTGACCGCCACGGAAGAACAATTGGTAGCGTTCGTCGACCTTTTCCGACGCGAAATGCGCCACGCCCTTGTCGTCGACGTAGCCGAAGATGTCCGTCGCCCGCGCAGCCTGCGGCGAAACCGCCAGCACGAGTGCCGACAGCAACGCAACGATCCATCCAGAAAACCTCATCGATTTCGCCATGCGGCACTATGCCCGCGCCCGGTAAACGCACATCGTCCGCACCGTCACAAAATGTTCGGCGCCGCCGGGCAGTGCGTCAGATGTCCACTTCGACCTCGTCGGCGCGCAGTTCCATGAGCTCGCGCCGCGCGGCAGCCTCGCCCTTGCCCATCAGCTTGGTGATCTCGCCCTGCGTGCCCTGCACGTCGAAGCGGCCGAGCCGGACCTGCAGCAGACGCCGCGTGTCGGGATTCAGCGTGGTTTCCCACAACTGTTCCGCGCTCATCTCACCCAGGCCCTTGAAGCGGCTGATGCTCCAGGCGTTCTCGCGCACGCCGTCCTTGCGCAGCTTGTCGAGGATCGCCGTGAGTTCGCCTTCGTCGAGCGCATAGACCTTCGACGCCGGCTTCTTGCCGCGCGCGGGCGCATCGACGCGGAAGAGCGGCGGCTTGGCCACGTACACATTCCCGGCCTCGATGAGCTTCGGGAAGTGGCGGAAGAACAGCGTGAGCAACAGCACCTGGATGTGCGAGCCGTCGACGTCGGCATCGCTCAGGATGCAGATCTTTCCGTAGCGCAGGCCCGAGAGGTCGGGCGTGTCGTCCGGACCATGCGGGTCGACGCCGATCGCGACCGAGATGTCGTGGATCTCGGTGTTGGCGAACAGCCGGTCGCGCTCGACTTCCCAGGTGTTGAGCACCTTGCCGCGCAGGGGCAGGATCGCCTGGCATTCCTTGTCGCGGCCCATCTTGGCGCTGCCGCCGGCCGAATCGCCCTCGACCAGGAAGACCTCGTTGTGCGCGGTATCGCGGCTTTCGCAGTCGGTCAGCTTGCCGGGCAGCACGGCCACGCCCGAGCCCTTGCGCTTCTCGACCTTCTGCCCGGCGCGCTGGCGCGTCTGCGCGGCCTTGATGGCGAGTTCGGCAAGCCGCTTGCCGTAGTCCACATGCTGGTTGAGCCACAGCTCCATCGCCGGGCGCACGAAGCTGGAAACCAGACGCACCGCGTCACGGGAGTTGAGGCGCTCCTTGATCTGGCCCTGGAACTGCGGGTCGAGCACCTTCGCCGACAGCACGTACGAAGCCCGCGCGAACACATCTTCCGGCAGCAGCTTCACGCCCTTGGGCAGCAGCGAATGCAGGTCGATGAAACTCTTGACCGCGGTGAAGAGCCCATCGCGCAGGCCGCTGTCGTGGGTGCCGCCCGCGCTGGTCGGAATCAGGTTGACGTAGCTCTCGCGCACCGGCTGGCCTTCTTCGGTGAAGGCCACGCACCAGTCGGCGCCTTCGCCCTCGGCGAAGTTGTCGGCGTTCTTGTCGGCATGGCCCGAGCCCTCGAAGAGCGGGATCACCGGGTCGCCGCTGAGCGTCTGCATCAGGTAGTCGCGCAGGCCGCCCTTGTAGAGCCAGGTCTGGGATTCCTTGGTTTTCTCGACCGCCAGCGTGACCGAGACGCCGGGCATCAGCACCGCCTTGCTGCGCAGCAGGTGCGTGAGTTCGTGGACCGGCAGCGCCGCGGACTCGAAGTACTTCGCGTCGGGCCAGGCACGCACCGTGGTGCCCTGCCGGCGGTCGCGCGGGCCGTCGCCATTCCCGGCCGCGGCGCTCTCCTGCGGGCGCACCTTGAGCTTGTCGACGACGTCGCCGGCGGCAAAGGCGATCTGCGCGACCGAGCCTTCGCGGTACGAGGTCACTTCGAGGCGCTTCGACAGCGCATTGGTCACCGAGACCCCCACGCCATGCAGGCCGCCCGAGAAGCTGTAGGCGCCGCCCGCGCCCTTGTCGAACTTGCCGCCCGCGTGCAGCCGCGTGTACACCAGTTCGATGACCGGCGCCTTTTCTTCCGGATGGAGGCCGAACGGAATGCCGCGGCCGTCGTCTTCCACGCTCACCGAGCCATCGGCGTGGAGGACGACCTTGATCTTCTTGCCGAACCCCGCGAGCGCCTCGTCGGCGGCGTTGTCCAGCACTTCCTGGATGATGTGCAGCGGGTTGTCGGTGCGGGTGTACATGCCCGGCCGCTGCTTGACGGGCTCGAGCCCCTTGAGGACGCGAATCGACGCTTCCCCGTAACTGCCTGGTTCCTTGCTTGCCATGGCGCGGGATTCTAGGGCGGCAGCCCGGGAAGCCGCGACGGACCCCTGCCTACGCCTCATCAATGCGATGCGTAAATATCAATAATCGCTTTTGGCCTCAGGCCGGCGCCGGCATCGGCTTTTCGGTACATTGCCCGCGATGCATCGCACCGCCAGCCAGCCTCTCAGCCTCAAGCAAGTGCTCCTCTGCGGAGCCATGATCGTCACGCTGTCGATGGGCATCCGGCATGGATTCGGGCTCTGGCTGCAGCCGATCACGCAGGAACAGGGCTGGTCGCGGCAGGCGTTCTCGTTCGCGATCGCGGTGCAGAACCTGTCGTGGGGCCTGATCGGCGTGTTCGCCGGCATGCTGGCCGACAAACTGGGCGCGTTCCGGGTGCTGGTGGCGGGCGCGGTCCTGTATGCGCTGGGCCTGGTCGGGATGGCGTTCTCGCCCACGCCCCTGATGTTTGCGCTGACGGCCGGCGTGCTGATCGGCGCGGCGCAGGCCGGAACCACCTATGCGGTGATCTATGGCGTCATCGGCCGGCAGATTTCGCCAGAAAGGCGGTCCTGGGCCATGGGCGTGGCGGCCGCGGCGGGCTCTTTCGGCCAGTTCCTGATGGTGCCGGTGGAGGGCCAGCTCATCGCGCGCCTCGGTGCGCACAGCTCGCTGGTCGTGCTGGCCGCGATGGTGCTCATGATCGTTCCGCTGGCTTTCGGGCTGCGCGAGCCGCGCCACGATTCGGTCGCGGTGCGCCGCCACCAGACTATCGGGCACGCGATCCGCGAAGCTTTTGGCTATCCGAGCTTCATGCTGCTGACGGCCGGCTACTTCGTCTGCGGCTTCCAGGTGGTGTTCATCGGCGTGCACATGCCCAGCTACCTGCGCGACCAGGGCCTCGCGCCCGAAGTGGCGAGCTACGCGCTGGCGCTGATCGGGCTGTTCAACGTCTTCGGCACCTACGTCGCCGGCTCGCTGGGCGCGCGGCTGGCCAAGCGCAAGCTGCTCGCGGCCATCTACATCACCCGGGCGGTGGCGATCGCGCTGTTCCTCGTCGTGCCGATCTCGCCGCTCACGGTCTACGTCTTCGCCGCCGTGATGGGCTTCCTGTGGCTGTCCACGGTCCCGCTGACCAGCGGCATCGTGGCGCAGATCTTCGGCGTGGCGCATCTGTCGATGCTGGGCGGGATCGTGTTCTTCAGCCACCAGGTCGGCTCGTTCCTGGGCGTCTGGCTCGGCGGCTACCTCTACGACCGCACCGGCAGCTACGACATCGTCTGGTACATCGCGATCGCGCTCGGCGTGTTCGCGGCGCTGATCAACCTGCCGGTCAAGGAAAGCGCGATCGCGCGGCCCGCCCCGCAACCGGCCTGAGGCATCCGTGTCACAAACGACCCGCGTTCGACTCGTGCGCACCGGCTGGCTGGCCGTGGGGAGTGTCGTACTCGCGGGGGTGTTCGCGCTTTACGCGCAACCGGCCTTCCTCGTGACGATGATCGACCAGCTCTGGGCCTGCTTTTGAACCACGCTTCCCTCGCGCCCTCGCCCTGGATCGAGCGCTGGTGGCACCTGCTGGCGCCGGGCGCCACGGTCCTGGACGTCGCCTGCGGGTCCGGGCGGCACATGCGTTTCGCGGCCGAACGGGGCCATGCGGCCACCGGCGTCGACCGCTCGCAGGAGGCGCTGGACGCGGCCGCGCCGTACGGCCAGACGCTTCTGGCGGATATCGAGAACGGTCCGTGGCCGTTTCCAGACCGGACATTCGGCGGCGTGATCGTCACCAACTACCTGTGGCGCCCACGGCTCCCCGACATCGTGGCGGCGGTGGCGCCGGGCGGCATTCTGCTCTACGAGACCTTCGCGGCGGGCAACGAAACGGTCGGAAAACCCTCCCGGCCCGATTTCCTCTTGCAGCCCGGTGAATTGCTGACCGCCTGCGCCGGCCTGCGAGTGGTCGCTTACGAGAACGGCTTTCTCGCCGAGCCGGAGCGCTTCGTCCAGCGCATCGCCGCCGTCCGCCCGGCGGCGCTAGCGGCCGCCTCCGCGCCCCGCCACCTGCTGATCCCCCGGTAGGCCCCGGGGCGGCCCTGAGCCGCGGGCAACGGCGGATCAGTAGAATGTTCGCTTTCGTCCACCGACAGAAGAGATTCCCCTTGGAGCAACTGACTGGCAGCATCGTCGCACTCGTCACGCCGATGCACGACGACGGCAGCGTCGACTATCCCGCCCTGCGCCGGCTGATCGACTGGCACATCGACGAAGGCACGGATTGCCTCGGCGTGGTCGGCACCACCGGCGAGTCGCCGACGGTCGACGTCGAGGAGCATTGCGAGATCATCCGCGTCTCGGTCGAGCAGGCGCGGGGCCGCGTGCCCGTCATGGCCGGCTGCGGCGCCAATTCCACCAAGGAGGCCATCGAGCTCGCCCGGTTCGCCAAGAGCGTCGGCGCCGATTGCCAGCTCCAGGTGGTCCCCTACTACAACAAGCCGACGCAGGAAGGCCAGTACCAGCACTTCAAGGCGATCGCCGAAGCGGTGGGCGACCTTCCCATCGTGCTCTACAACGTGCCCGGCCGCTCGGTCGCCGATATGGCGCACGACACCGTGCTTCGGCTCGCGAAGGTGCCGGGCATCATCGGCATCAAGGAAGCCACCGGCAACATCGAGCGGGCCCAATGGCTGATCCGCGAGGTGCCGAAGAATTTCGCCATCTATTCGGGCGATGACCCGACGGCCGTTGCGCTCATGCTGTGCGGCGGCCAAGGCAACATCAGCGTCACGGCCAACGTGGCGCCGCGCAAGATGCACGAGCTGTGCGTGGCCGCCATCGCCGGCGACGTGAAGCGCGCCATGCAGATCCAGTTCGAGCTCATGCCGCTGCATCGCAATCTCTTCGTGGAACCCAATCCCATCCCCGTCAAGTGGGCCATGGCACGGCTCGGCCTGTGCGGCGGGGCGTTGCGCCTGCCCCTCACCGAGCTTTCCGAAGCCAGCCGCCCGGCCGTCGAGGCCGCGCTGCGGGCGAGCGGCCTCCTCAAGGGTTGATCCATCTTTACCGCGCAGTTCGCGAATGCGGGCAACTTTTGCTCGGACTGCGCTCTTTTGAAACTGCGGGCGATGCAGCCCATTCCATTGAGCCGGACATTCCCAGAAAGATGATGACGTTGAACACCATTTCGCGATTCGCGCTGCTGGCCGTGGTCGCCAGTCTTGCGGCCTGCTCGGTCTTCGAAAGCGACAAGATCGACTACAAGAGCGCCGGCAAGGCGCCCACGCTCGAAGTGCCGCCCGACCTGTCGCAGCTCTCGCGCGACAACCGCTACGCCATCCCCGGCGGCGCGGTGTCGGCCAACACCTACCAGGCCGGCCTGGCCAATTCGCCGGGCGTGCCGACGGCCGCCGCTTCGATCGGGGACGTCCGCATGGAACGCGCGGGCTCGCAGCGCTGGCTGGTGATCAATCGCCCCGCCGAGCAGCTCTGGGATCCGGTCAAGGACTTCTGGCAGGAGAGCGGCTTCCTGATCACCACCGAGCAGCGCAACCTCGGCATCATGGAAACCGACTGGGCCGAAAACCGCGCCAAGCTGCCGCAGGACGTCATCCGCAGCACGCTCGGCAAGTTCATGGATTCGCTCTACTCGACCGGCGAACTCGACCGCTTCCGCACGCGCATGGAGCGCACCTCCAACGGCACCGAGATCTTCATCAGCCATCGCGGCATGCAGGAGGTCTACAGCACCGCCCGCCAGGACGCCACGATGTGGCAGCCGCGACCGAGCGACCCCGAGCTCGAGGCCGAGTTCCTTCGTCGCCTGATGGTCAAGCTCGGCGTGTCGCAAGAGCAGTCCAAGGCCATCGTCGCGGCCGGCGCGCCCATCCAGACCGCCAAGATCGCCGACGTCAACGGCCAGCCCGTGGTCCAGATCAGCGAAGGCTTCGAGCGCGCATGGCGCCGCGTCGGCCTGGCACTCGACCGCACCGGCTTCACCGTGGAAGACCGCGACCGCACCGCCGGCACCTACTTCGTGCGCTACGTGCCGCCGAATCCGAACAAGAGCGAGCCGGGCTTCTTCGGCAAGCTGTTCACCTTCGGCTCGAGCAAGACCGAGGCGCCGCTCAAGTTCCGCATCCAGGTCAAGGGCTCGGGCAATGCGAGCACGGTGTCGGTGCTCGACGGTTCGGGTGCGCCTGACAGCTCGGCCAATGCCAAGCGGATCGTTCAGGTCATCGCCGACGACCTGAAGTAGCCCAGCCACCCCGGCTTGCTGCCCGATGCTGCGCTTTCGGAGCCTTGGCAGCGGCAGCTCGGGCAATGCCACGCTGGTCGAGGCGACCAGCGGCGGCAGGACCTCCCGGCTCCTGATCGACTGCGGCTTCACGCTGCGCCATCTCGAAGTCCGGCTCGCACGCGCCGGTCTTTCGGCCGCCGACATCGACGCCGTCTTCATCACGCACGAGCACGCCGATCACATCGGCTGCGCGCATACGCTGTCGCGCCGCGAAGGCGTTCCCGTGTGGATGAGCGAAGGCACGTGGCTCGCCACCGGCGGCCGCGATTTCGGGGGGCACCTTCACCTCGCGCATGACGGCGCCGACATCGTGGTCGGCGACATGCTCGTCCAGCCCTTCACCGTGCCGCACGATGCGCGCGAGCCGCTTCAGCTGCGCTGCACCGATGGTGCCCGCAGCCTCGGCGTCCTGACCGATCTGGGACACGCGACGCCGCATGTGCTGGGCCGGCTCATGCAACTCGATGCACTGCTGCTCGAGTTCAATCACGACAGCGACATGCTCGCGGGTTCGCGCTATCCGCCCTTTCTCAAGCAGCGAGTCGGCGGCAACTACGGCCATCTGTCGAACACGGCAGCCGCAGCGATCGCGAGCGCCGTGATGCACGCCGGACTTCGCCATGTGCTCGCCGCGCATCTGAGCGAGCAGAACAACAGGCCGGAGATCGTTCGCCGCGTCATGGCCGAGGCGCTCGGCGCGCGCGAGGACGAGATGCTCACCGCCAACGCGGCGGAGGGCTCGCCCTGGCTCGACCTGTAACCAGGAAGCGCAGATGAACGAAGGCCGCCCATGGGCGGCCTTCGTTCATCCGGTCGACGCACTCAGGGCTTGGCCGGTGGCGTCTCCGCCTGCTTCTTCGCAGCCTCGGTCGCCGCATTCGCCGCATCGAGCGCGGACTGCGCGTTGGGCGACGGTGTCGCGGGGGTCGCATCCGACGAAGGCGATGCCGGCGCAGCGGGTGCCGGGGCGGGCGCAGGCGCGGCAGGTGGCGCCACGACGGCCGCTGCGGGTTCTTCCTTCTTTCCGCATGCGGTCAACGCGGCAGCGGCAACCAGCGACGCGAGCAGTACGTGCTTGTTCATTTCAACGGCTCCTTTGGGTGAGGGTCACGATCAAAAAATTCTAGACCCGCATCCTCGCGCGCAACTGTTTCAAGGTGCGATTCGCGGCATTGGCTTACAAGCCCAATGTCGAAGTCGGAAACCCGCTTTTCGCATGGCGAAGGCACTCGTCGATGCGCTCGCGCACCGCGCGCCGGCTGTCGGGACTGCGGCCGCAGACGCCTCGCACGTGTTCGATGTCGATGCGATGAAGAAACCATGTCGGCGTCCAGATGGCGCTCGGAACCTGCGGCATGCCCGGTCCGTGACAGACGCGGCAATCGATGATGTGTCCCCACATCCTGCGCCAATGGACGAAGCGCGCATGCTCGCGCTCGAACACGTCGAAGCGCTCCGCGACCATGATCAGTTGGCGTCCGGAGGACGCCCATGCCTGCAGCGCATCGATGACGCTGCGTTCACCGAGCGGCCAGTCGCTGAAGTCCGGATCGCTCCAGACGAACTCGCGCCAGTTCTGTTGGCAAGCCGCGGCGAACGCGCTGCGCAAGTGCGCGTCGAAGGCATGGCGTCCGTCGAACGAGCCTTCGGGCAATTCGATGCGTGAATGTGAATCGTCTTCAGTCTGCATGCAGCCACCCCGCTTCGCACCAGTCGCCGAGAAGCGCCAGCGCATCCTCGCTTGCACCCGCCAGATCGCGCGGACCGAGCATGCGCTGATCCGCCAGCCGGCGCATCAGTTTGGCATCGCGGCCCGATGCGCGAAAGCTCTCTCCGTTGATGTAGAGATGGCGTGCGTCATACAGCATGCGCGTGCGGCGGTCGAGCACCACGCCATTCAAAGCCGAAAGCGGCTCGCCCTGGTCGAACCACACCGTGGGCTTCGGCTCGGTCATGGATTCGCCGAGCGCGCGCTCGATCCCCTCGCCGTCGCGCATGAGGGCCAGCACCGCGTCGCGCGCGAAGGCCTGCAAGGCGGGCGGCATCTGCGCGGGGTTCTGCAAGGCAGGCTGTGAAGGATCGCGGTAATGGATGGCCGCCTGCCCCACGGCATCCTGCAGTTCCTCGGCCCGTGCCTCGGCGATGCGCGCCAGAAGATCCGCGCCGAGCGGCGCGGCGGCGGGCGAACGCAGGCCGATCGAATAGGTCATGCAGTCGCCGCCGACCGCCACGCCGTCGTGCGCGTAGCGAGGCGGCAGATACAGCATGTCCCCCGGCTCGAGGACGAAAGTCTCTTCGGGCTCGAACTGCGCGAGGATCTTGAGCGGCACGTTCGGCTGCAGGCGCAGATCGCGCTGCCGCCCGATGGACCAGCGGCGTCTTCCGTGCACCTGCAGCAGGAACACGTCGTAGCTGTCGAAGTGCGGGCCCACGCCGCCGCCGTCGCTGGCGTAGCTGATCATCAGATCGTCGAGCCGCGCATCGGGCACGAAGCGGAAACGCGAAAGCAGCTCGTGCACGCCCTGGTGATGCAGGTCCACGCCCTGCACCAGCAGCGTCCATTGGGCCTGGCGCAACGACGGCAAGGCGCGGCGCGAGAACGGGCCGTGCCGCAGGGTCCATCCCTTGCTTGCGTGCCGGATCAGGCGCGACTCGACATCCTCACGCGCGGCCAGGTCGAACAACTCGCCGCGCGCGATTGGTGGCACCATCCCGGATACCGCCTGCCGGATCAGCAGCGGCTTCTTCTGCCAATGGCGTCGCATGAATTGCTGGGCGCTCAGACCGCCGAGCAGAGGCAGGGGTTGATCAATCTCCATGGGAGAATTCTCGTATGGATTGCCGAGAGCCTTTATTCATGCGGGTTTCCAGAGGGGTGGTGCGTTCTACCTACATTTGTGCCCACATTGAAAAATGCCTAAGAAATAAGCAGTTTTCTTGTTTTTTCTCCGGCATTTTGGAATTCTCCGGCGGAATCTCTGAGGGCACCGTGCGAGCGTAGCACCGCGCCTACGGAATGAGCGCTGGAGCTGCTCAGCGTAGGGCGGTTGCGGCCGTGAGCCGCGTGGGGGACCGGATAGCGGCCTTGGCGCGGGCCGTTTGGGGCCGCACCTTTGTGGCGCTATCAGGACTTGCGCGCGGGCCGGCCGAGATGCCGGCCGTACTTGGACATGCGCGGGCCGTCCACGGCGGCTGGCTGAACAGCTGGCTCTGCAGGTGGGTCTGCTGCTGCCGCGTCTGCGGCGGGTGGCTGCCACACCGGCGCACCCGGCCGGGTGGCACGGGGGCGCGAGTTGATCCAGGCCTGGATCTCGTCCTCATACCACGCGACGGCAATGCCGCGCCCGAGGCGCACAGCTGCCGGAAATTCGCCTTTGCTCATCTTGTCGTAAATGTAGGAATGGCCAAGACCCGTGAGGGACATGACCTGATCGAGCTTGATTAGGCGGCGCGTTGGGGTGGCTACTGTCATCGGCACGGATTCAATCATGGCGAGCGCCCTCCTGGTTATTCCTTGCGGGGCCGTCCACGGCCGCGCTTGAAGAGCACCACCCGCCCCTCGGGTGCGGACGATTCCTGCGTCTGGGCTTGCAGCCAGATCTCGAGCTTCTGGCGGCTGCGTACCAGCAGAGTCTCGGACAGTCGGATCTCGGGCGGGAACGTCGGGTCCCTCTCGGCGATGCGCGTGATGGTGCGCGGGTTGACACCGAGCCACCTCGCCTGCTCGCTCTTGCGAAGAAACTGCTTGCTACCCAGGTCATCGTCTTCCGGATCAGCTTCTTCTTCTTTCATGAAAGGGTGCCTCCTTTCTGACATGCGTTCACATGGTCGATGACATCCACATGAAGACCGCCACGCACGCAACGATGGCGAGCAGCAGCAAGCTCCGATACAGCACCTCCTGGCGCTGCTCGCGATCGATATCGGCGCGGCGCCAGGCGCTGCGTGTCATGGCATCGTCTTCGGTCATCGACTCTTCGTCTTCCTTTTCTTGCATGAATCGGGGCTCCTTTTCAGAGCGGGTCGATGCACTGCTCGATGGCCAGCTCCAGCCAGTCATCGATTGCCTCGCGGCTGTAGAGCTGGTCCACGGCCTTGCGCAGCACGTGCACCGCCTCGCTGCCGGCCCACGGATACGCGATCCATTGGCGCAGGTACGCGCGCAGCGCGGCGATGTGCTCCGGCGTCATGGGTTCGTCCCGCAGGTAGGCCTCCACGGCCGGACGCAGCACGCCGCTCGTCTCGTACATCCAGTAGTTCGGCATGGCTTCACGCGCTCATGATGCGAGCGGCCAGGGCGGCCTGCTCGACCTCGGTCAAGTCCCACGCTGCGCACACGATCCACAGGTCCGCCTTCCCGACGCGCCGCAGCAGCATCGGGTCCTTCGGCGGCACTGGCATCCACTCGGCCTCGAACAGGATGTGGTAGTTCTCAAGCCCGCGCTTGGGCCGCAGCGGCAGTGGCACCGTGGGCACGATCGCGCATGCGCGCTTGCGCTGCGTGAAGGCGAAGCTGCCCCGCGGCATGTTGATGCGCTGGCGCGCATAGGCGGAGTCTCGCCACGCGTGCAGCGCAGACTGGTTCATCGTGAAGACGGCGCTGCCATCGGACTCGGCCTGCAGCCAGCAGTGCTCTGCATCGGCGCGCACGAGCGCCAGCCGGGGCAACCCCCCTGCATCGAGACCCGCGACCTTCATGCTCTCCAGCGCCCGGATCACCACCTTGCCCTGCGCGAGCGCGTGATACGTGCGCGAGACCTCATCGTCGATCGGCTGGCTCCAGTGCTGGTGCTTGCGGTAGTCGCGCCACAGCACGCGGGCGCGCTCGCGGTCCAGGGTGATCGGTTCGGTGTGCATGACATTCCTTTACCTTATGGCTGCGGTGAAGAGGTCGGCGTCATCAATCGGGAGGATGACAGGCGAGCGCGGGACGCATCAGAGGGACCTCGCCGGCGTCTCGTAGTCGTAGTCAGGAACGACGACGACGTCGCCCACGATCTGGTGCGTGGCGCCGGGCACGCAGGTTGTGTGGTACAGGCGCGTGGCCTCGGCGTTCACGGGCTTGCGCGCCTTGGTGCAGCGCTGCTCGAAGCGCCCGCCGCCGTGGTCGATCAGCGTCGTCTCGTAGCCGAGGTCATCGACGATCATCACGTGGATCGGATGCTCACCGAACTGGCGCAGCACGACGCTATCGGTCATCGCCGCGCCGATGAGCTTCTCGATCTCGGCGAACGTGACCGGCTTGTCCAGGCGTTCGATGCGCCCGTCGGTGCGGATCACGCATCGGAAAGGAGTGAAGGGCAGCTTCTCACGCATGGCCGCGCCCCTGCGCCGCAGCGCGGCGTCTCTGGTCCGCCATGCGCCAGGCGAGCTGCACCCGCGAGGCGTCCGGGTTCATCGAGATCTCGGCGGCTTCCCCGGCCGTGGTGCGGCGGATGCCGTCCGGCGCGGCGTGATCGAAGATGCCGAAGTGGCCGCAGCCGATGCAAAGCGAGTAGTCGCCGTCCTTGGGCCGCGGGCCATCGGTCGCGTTGCTGGCGAACTGGTGCCGGCGCGCGCAGTAGGGGCAGGCGCTCGCGAATTGATGGTCTTCCAGCTTCATCATGACGCGGCTCCCATCGCACGACGCAGGACCTCGTTGGTCTTTGCTGCGCTTTGCAGCGTTTGCAGCACGCCGCGCAGGTCCGCATCGCTGGCCCCGTCCCTCTTCATTCCGACGAGGCAGGCGAACAAGACCACGCTGACCTCGCCAGAGCTGAACGACTCGATCGCGCCGATGCCCTGCGTGACGATGCGCGCGACCAGCCGGCCCTTGTCGACCGAGCGGATCTCTGCAGCGTGATCCGGCATCCCAAAGAGACCGGTCATGTGATAGAGCCGGTCAAGGCTCAGGTCGCAGAGAACCGCGGCGAGGTGAAAGGTGGATGCGTCAACGGCCATGGTGGATCTCCTTCAACATCCGCGGCATCGAGCCCCAGTCGAGCACGCCGAGCATCGAGCTCACAACGGCCTCCCCGACGATGGGCGCCACGATCCTCACCTCGGCGTCGGGGTACTTGTACGTGTTGCAGTTCTTCGGGTCGCTCGCAACGAGGTACTTGCGGCACGCCGCAGGGCGATGCTCGTAGGCCCGACACTCGTCCTTCTCGTTCAGAAACACGCAGCGCCGGTCGCCCGGGGGCAGCTCCTTCCATGTCGCGAGGCCATGCTCGGCCTGGCGCTCCACCTTGTCCCAGTCGAGTTCGATGCGCTTCTGCTCGGCCGCGATCAGCAGCAGGCTCGCCTCCGCGAGAGTGATGCTCACATGGATCTTGCAGCACGCCGCGCAGCCACGCTTGCACTGCACCTGGCGGCCGTTGCGAGTCTTGAGCGTCTCGGCCACGCTGTCGTCGACCAGGCCGTTCAGCGTGTGCGCGATGTTGTGAGGCTCGTGGCCCTGCTCGACCATCTTCCGCACCTGGCCCTCGTAGTGCAGATGCATCTCGCCGAGCATCGTGCGCTCGCGCTCGCTCGCGTTCGTGAAGATCTTGGCGAAGGCCTCGGTATGCGGCATGAAGGACTGGCGCGTCATGAGGGCTTCCTTCCCCATGCGTCTCCAACGCGCTCGCTGGTGGTCACCGAGCCGAAGTGCTGCTGCGTCTGGCTCGCGAGCTGCAGGACCACCATTGAGAATTGCGCCATGTGCACGGCCAGGAAATCGAGCGTGTTGATCGTCGCCGAGATATCGGCGCCCTGCGCCGCACGGGCCTCGGCCTCGGCCAGGCCCCGCGCGCGGTACTCGTCGAGCTTGGAGCGCATGCGCGCGCCGATCGTCACGCCCTCGTCGTCGGTTTCAAGCTTCAGGCGCAGCCACGGCGCCGTGTCGAACATGATCGCGTCGGCACAGTGCGTCGGGGCGCTCAGGAAAAAGCAGCCCGCCAGGCGATGCTCGGTGAGCAGCTCGCGCATCATGCGCGCGACGTGCTCGACGCGTTCCTGATCGGTGAGGGTGAGCGGTTCGGTCATCAGTGAGCCTTTCGCTTGGGGTCATCGATGCGGCCGAGCACGATCGCATCCGCTACCCACGTCTCGGGGTGCAGCACGCGATCGCGCCGGCCGGCGCGGGTGAGCTGATAGACCGTGCCATCGGCATCGACCTCCACGGTCGTATAGACCACCGCCGCCCTGGACAGGGTGGACATGGCATAGAAGCCGGGCACGGCGAGCATGTCATCGATGGTCATGGCGAGGGCCTTTAACGGGCTGGGCATGCTGATCTACGAAAACCTGCGATGCATCCTTCGCGCCGTCCTTCGCCACGGTCCTGCGCTTGCGTGTGGTGACCGTCGGCGGTGGTGCCGGCGCGGTGGCGGCGGCGCTGGAGCGCTGCACCTGGTCTTCGGCCGATCGGGTGCCGGGGAACGGCCACAGAACGCCGTCGTCCTCGGACAGGGTGAGCGTGGCCTTAACGTCGCACTCGGTCAGCATGGCCAACTTTCCAAGCTCGCGTTCACCCGCGCTCGTGCATTGCAGCCGCCAGGTCAGACCGACCGTGCCGCCTTCCTTGGGATCGATCGCAAAGTCGTTGATCGTGCAGTCGCCAAGGACAAGATCGGATTTCCCGCCCAGGCCGTGATCGATGCGCAGGGTGTAGCCGGTGCCCTCGTCCTTCCAGCGCAGTGGCAGCAGCTTCTCGAAGACCCGGTTCGGCGCTGCGACCGGTTCGACCCCCTCGATGTGGTTCTGCGCCCGTGTGCTTTCGCTTGAGTAGTACAGGGCCTGCATCAGTTCCGGGTGGAACATCGACAGCGCTACGTTGGATGTCTCCATGCGCAGCTTCAGGTCGACAGCCGGCACGTTCTCGCCGCCGTGCTTTTCAGCGCACGGGTTGACGTGAATGATGCGCACCGTCGACATCGTCTTGATCTCGAATATCATCGCAATCCTTCCTTCGGTCAGAACACCCACTCGCCAGGGTTGGTTAGGTCAGTCAGAGAAGCGGGTTTCGTACAGGCGCGCGAGATCCTCGCGCTCAACGTCGGGCAGTTCCCGCCCGCGATCGAGCACCTGGTCGGCCACATCCCGATCGGGCGCAGCGTTCATCGCTTCTTCGAGCTGCGCATAGGTGACGCCCATGGGCGGCGGTGGCGGCGCTGGCCCTTCGGCTGCGGGCGACGTTGACTGCTTCGGCCGCGGCCGCGAGGTCCGCGCCGCGACCGGTTCCTTCTCCTTCACGACCTCGGCGCCCGTGAGGTCGGCCACGGTCGGGCTCGGATCGAACGCGAGCGATTCGACGCCCGGTGCAGCAGGCGCCACGATGTCGCCCAGTCCGGTCTGCCCCGCAATTCCGATCGCCTCGTTGTCATGCGCAATGAGGCGGTCGAGCCGGTCCATGCGCGGCAGCTGCTTGGCCGCTCGCTTGATCACGCTCTTGATCGCCTGCTGGTCGTACCACTTGACCCAGGGCGAAGCCTCGCCGGTGCCGGACTTGCTCACGGCGCGCACGGCCTCGATGTCGCGCCGGAACATGACCTCGCGCTTGAGTTCGCCGCTGGTCATGCGAACCACCACGTAGGCGGCCTTCACGCGGCCCGGATCGTCCTCCGAGGTCGGCTCGTGCTCAAGCACCGGAGCGTCGCCGCGCCGAAAGAGAAAGCGGTCCTTCTCGAACACCGCGGCCGCATCGACCATGCTCACGAGCCCGCTTTCGTACAGGCCCTTGATCATGCCTCCGACCATCGGCAGGTACTGCGCCATCGGCACCCAGTTCTCTCTGCCGGTCTGCGGGTCCTTCACCTTCGTGTTGTAGACGTTCAGAACCGCTTCCCGCGCGTCGGGCATCAGGCCATCCATCGCGGACTTCATGCACGCGGCAATCAGCGAGCGCCTGTTGCACGTGGTCAGGGCTGGATTGGCCAGCACCGCGTTGAGCACCACGCGCACGAAGGCATCCACGTTCGCCTGGCTCCCCAGGAGCGGCAGGAATTCGTGCTTGCTGCCTTCGAGCTGGCGCTTGAGGCCCTCGTAGCTGTTCGGCGGTGCCTCGGGCTTGTCGCCGCGGCGCAGTTCGTTGATGGTGGTGGAGGGCATGTCAATCCTCGTCGATGGTGGTGGTTTCCACGGTGGCCCAACGCGGCAGAGAGAGCAGCTCGATGCGCGCGGAATAGCCCGGCCACTCGCCGATGCGAAGGCACTCGGCATAGGTGGCCAGGTGCCGCTGGTACCAGCGGCGGCCCGCTTCGAGAGATTCGTCGTCCAGCATGTAGCAAGCCGCCGCATGCGGCCACTCGCTCTCCACGGCCACGAACACAAAGCCATGCACGGTCAGTCCCGAGGCAGCCGCGAAGCCGTCCGAGTAGTACGCGGCCTGCGCCGCATAGGACTTGCGCGCGATCTGGCGCACGAACTGGCTGGCCGATGCATCGGCATAGGTCTTCACATCCACCAGGATGCAGCCCGACATGCCGGTCGGGCTCGTCCAGTCGGGCCGGCAGCGGCATAGCACCTGCGTGGCTTCGTCGCGCCAGTACGCGGAGACCTCGGCATGGCCCTCGGCCAGGGCTTCCTTGACCTCGGGCAACGATCGAACGCTCTCGGCCTGCAGCCTCGCCGCTTCGTACTGGTACAGCTGGATCGGCTCCAGGCCATCGGCCTGCGCCTTCTCGGCGAACGCCTTCCAGACCTTCGTGTTGCGATTGACGTTGGCACCGACGCGATAGCGGCGCGCGAACTGATCGGGTTCGAGCGTCGCGCAGTGCGCGAGCGTTCCTTCCAGCTGCCCCGCCTTCTCGCGCGGCGCGGGCCGCTTCGGGTCCAAGTGCCGGGCGTAGTAGTGCGCGGGACTGCGCGCCATGTCGTCCAGACCGCTCTTGCTGATCGAGCCCGTGTCAGCGTGGTACTGCTCGATGGGCAGATCGCAGACAAGGCCGGTGCGCGCCGGCTCGCGCATGACGGCGGCGCTCATGTCGGGATCCAGAGAAAGGCAGCGACGAAGGCACCGATGAAGCCGACGAGCACGCCGAGGATGAACGCGACGGACCAGGAGAGCGCGCGAGCCCTACGCCGCGCCCGGTGGTGCTCGACCTGGACGGGCGCGATCATTCGATTGCCCTGCCGTTGGCGAGCGGCCGCACCAGCTCGTCAATCCTCTCCTCTCGCTCGTGTGCTTGCACCTGCCAAGACGCCCAGGTCGTGCGCAACAGTGCAGCGATCAGCTCCGAGCCGATGTCGCTACACACCTTGCGTTGCTGCTGCAATGGGGTCTCCATGTCGATGTCTCGCTTTCGGTAAGGTCGTGTACAGGTCATCACTTTCCAGTCACGAAAGCATTGTTCTAATCAGCGACCACGGGACCTGGGGTAAAGAGACGAAACGTCAAAACGCTGGTTTCGCAAATATTTGTTCGGCCAAACGTGTGGACTTGAGTGGACTTGAGTGGACTCCTTCGGACATTTATCTGGTCAGTTGTCAAAGAAGGCTGAATCACCCTTCGTTACTACTTGAGTTCACGAGTGGGCGCGCACACATCGAAGTTGAAAACCTTCGACCTATGCGCCTGAAAAGTGTGAAAACTTCACATTGGGTCGGCAACGTATGTTCAGCCGTGCATAGGTTGGACCGGGAGAAAACCGGCTCGATGAAGTCGAACGAAGCGCACCGAATGCGCTGACGCATCCCGAGTAGCAAGCAGGGGCTTTGCCCTTTTTGCATGTGACTCTTGTGGACTTGAGTGGACTTGAGTGGACACGAATTTTCTGATTGCAATTCGGCGCGTTGCATCCCCTGGACAACTGTTCTAACTTGCGGCTCGTTATGCGAAAGCAACGGGCCATTGAGATCTTGGGCGGCACAGTGCGCAGCACCGCGAATTGCGTGGGCGTGGTCGATGCGGCTATTCGAAATTGGCCTGATCCGCTCAATCCCGTCACGCGCGATCGCGTGATCGCGGCGCTCGTGCGCATGCGTGCGGCCGAGGCCATGGGCCTCACGCTGTCCGAGTTCCACGAAAGTCGCGAGGCCCACAAGGCGCTGGAGGATGCGCTGGTCGCATCGGCCGACAGCCTCAAGGTGATCGGCGAGCGCGCGCTCGAGCACTTCAACAAATCGCGACCGACTGCCCTCGCGGCGGCCTGATGCGTCATGGCCGCCACCCGCCAGCCGTCGATCAACGGTAGCGCGAGCGCCGACATGCTGCTTGTTGTAGACGATGAGTTTCGCGCGATCATTCCGCCGCTACGGAGCGAGGAACGCGAACAGCTGGAACGCAACCTCGTGCAAGAAGGTTGTCGCGATGCACTGGTGGCGTGGCGTCGCGATGCAGATCCTGTCTTGCTGGACGGCCACAACCGCCGCGAGATCTGCGAGCGCCTTGGAATCGAGTACCGCATCGAGTATCTCGAACTCGCCGACCGCGACAGCGCCAAGCTGTGGATCATCGCCAACCAAGCAGGCCGGCGAAACCTCACCGACTTCCAGCGTGCCGAGCTGGCCCTCGTTGCCAAGCCCATCATCGAAGCGCGGGCACGGTCGCGGATGCTTGCTGGAGTCAGGGCAGACCCTGACCAGAATTCTGGTCAGGGTAAGACGGACCGTGAGCTTGCTGCACGCGCCGGCGTTTCGCACGACACCATCGGCAAGGTAGAGACGATCCTGGCCGAGCAGCCGAGCAGCAATCTACTGAGCGCGGTGCGTGCGGGTGAGGTGTCGATCAATGCAGCCGCCGACATAGCGACGCTGTCGCAGGACAAGCAGGTCGAAGTCATGGTGCAGGGGCGCGGTGCATGGCTCACCGCGGCGAAAGAGGTGCGAGCTGCGCGAGCACGGCGGCGTCGCACGCAGCGCATGGAAAAGATCGCGCAGATCAGTCGCGGCGATGCGCCGTTGCTGCAGCTGGCCGAGCGATACCCCGTCATCTACTGCGATCCGCCTTGGCGCTACGACTACGTCGAGACGGAAAGCCGCGCCATCGAGAACCAGTACCCGACACTGGACCTGCAGGACATCATGTCGCTTCCGGTGCAGGAGATCGCGTTCGACGACTGCGTCCTGTACATGTGGGCGACCTCCCCGAAGCTCGCCGATGCGATGGAGGTGTTGCCCGCGTGGGGGTTCACCTACCGGACGTGCGCCGTGTGGGACAAGCGCAAGCTCGGCATGGGCTACTACTTTCGCCAGCAACACGAGTTGCTGCTCGTCGCCACCAGAGGTGAGCCGCCAACGCCGCTGCCAGAAAACCGACCATCCTCGGTGTTCGCGTTCGAGCGCGGCGAGCATAGCGTGAAGCCGGTGGAGGTCTACGAGTTCATCGAGGCCATGTACCCCGAGTTGCCCAAGCTCGAAATGTTCAGCCGCAGCCCTCGCACCGGCTGGGGTGCATGGGGCAATCAGGCTGAGAGGGGACGCGCATGACCTGGAGCGGGCATCACGTTTTCAGCGAATCGCTTGCCCGCAGCCATAGCGTGTCCGACCTGCCGATCTGGCTCGAGATCTACCGCAAGGCCTACCCCGATCTCATCGCATGCTGTGACCACCGGCAAGACGGCGAGCACCAGCGTGCGGGCATCGACCGCAGCCTCACGTGCGCCAACAGCAAGCAGATTCTCATCGACGAGAAAGCGAGGTTCGCCAACAGACACGGCCGGGTCTACGACAACATCCTGCTCGAGCACGTTTCCAACGACGTGCGCAATGTCGCAGGATGGGTGTGCAAGCCGCTGCGCGCGGATATCGGAATGAGACCGACGCTGATCCGGCGGCGGAATCCCCCGCATGACCACCCAACTCGACAACTCCACGTTCGTGCAGAAGACGCGACTGCGCAACCACGTGCTCGCGCAGTCGGGCACCCGCGTGGATGTCCTCGAAACGCACGGCGGGTTCGGCCGGATCTTCGAGCGCACCTGGTACCGGGCCGAGCGCGGCGCCGTCATCGAGCGCGACAGCGTCAAGGTCGAACACCTGGCACGCCAACGCTCGAGCTGGGCGGTCTACGAAGGCGATTCGCTCGCGGCCCTGCAGGCGGGCCTGTTCGCATCGCGCGCCTTCGACATCGTCGACCTCGATCCCTACGGATCGACGCTCACGTACTTCGCGCCGCTGTTCGATGCGCACCGAGCGCGACCTGCGGTCTGGTGGCTCGTCGCCAACTGCGGGCTGCGGCACACGCTGGGCCTGAAGCAGGCATGGCGCATCGAGGTCCTGCAGGACCTGGCCGCACGGCTCGGCGCAGCGTCAGACTTCTATCACCGGTACCTGCCGGTGGTGCACCTGCTGCTCACCGAGCACGCGCAGGCAAGCGGGCAGCGCGTCGCGTGGTTCGATGGCTACTACTGCGGCCATGGCAACAACATGACGCACTACGCCGCGCGCATCGAAAGCACCCCCCTCACGTAACCCCCCTGCCCCACCATGCCCGGCGATCCGTTCTACCAGTCCGCTGCATGGAAGGCGCTGCGCCTCAAGGCACTGCGCCGCGACCGCTGGCGCTGCGTGCTGTGCGGTGCGAGCGTTGCCGCACGCGGCATGTCACGCGTCGACCACATCCAGTCCCGAAAGGCCCGGCCGGACCTGGCCATGGTGCTGTCGAACCTGCGCACGCTGTGCCCCGCCTGCGACAACCGCAGGCACGCGAGCGACAAGGCACGCGCGGCCGACGCGCAGCTGCGCGGCGCGGATGCGAACGGCTGGCCGACATCACCGGCTCACTCTTGGAACCGCACACGCTTTGCGCGCCGTGCGCGCGCGACGGGGGCCGGGGCCACCTCCTCGGGGGGGAACTGCGCGAGCTCGGGCGCGACCGCTCGACCGGAGCTTGCTTCGTCGTGTGCACCTCGAAGGGTTGGGCGAGTTTTGAGGGCGGCGCGCGCGTGGGGCCTGCCGGGGCACAGTGCGGCACAGCGCGGAAAATTTTTGAGCGCTTTTTGCCGCTCAGCGTAGGGTAGTGTGGGCTGGCTCGGAAAAACGGCGTGTAGGGCCGGATTGGGGCCTTGGTGAGCCTCCGGTTTGAGGCTGGAAATGGAGGGTTGTATGGCGGGCAATGGCCGGGGGATCGTAAGCGGACGGGCAACGGTGGGCGGCGGTGGCGGGTCGTGGGAGCCTTTGGGCGGCACTGGCGTAGGGTCGTGTGGGCCGGCACGGTTTGACGGCGTGGGCGACGGTTTGGCGGGCCGGATCTGCCTGCGGCGGGGGCGGCGGTGAGCGGGCCAGCGCCGAAGGCGACCGCGCTGGCGCTGGTGGATTCGGGCGGCAAGCTGAGCACGGCTGCGCGCCGCCGTGCGAAGCATGAGGCGCAGGTGCTGGACGCGCTCGGCGATCCGCCCGAGGACTTCACGGACGCGCAGCGCGCGGCATGGGTGGCGATTGCCAAGCTGGCACCAGTGGGTCTGCTCACGAGCGCCGACCGCGAGGTCTTTGCCGGCTTCGTGGTGACTGCGGTTCTGCGGGCGCAGACGCTGCAGCTGTTCAACCGCAGCGGCGGGCATGTGCTCGTGCGCGACAACAACCACAACCAGCTGGTGCTCAATCCGCTCATGCGCGAGTACCGGCGCATGACCGAGCAGCTTCGCGCACTCAGCTCCGAGCTGGGCTTTTCGCCCGCCTCGCGCGCTCGCCTTGCCAGCATCCTCGCCAACGGCGAAGGCGACGGCGACGAGCTCATGAATTTTCTCGCGCAGGGTCGCGCCTGAAAAGAAAAAAACCCGGCACTAGGGCCGGGTTGTAAATGCAGTAATGACTACAGAAAGGAGTCGCCAGTATAGCGGGCTCGGGCCTTGCGCTTGAGGGCATCCGATGCCGCGCACGCCCAGCGTAACGACAACCTTTGACAACAGCTGCTCGGCATGCTTGGACTTGGCGGCCTTCTTCGAAAAGGTCAGGGGCGTAGCGAAGTAGGAAGTATTCTCGCCCCCATGAAGTTCCGCGATCTCCCGGTGGGTGCCACGTTTCGCTTCTTCACTCGGGGCCTGCTACTGGCCAAGACATCCGCAAAGACCTACGCCTCGGCGGACAGCACCGTGCGCAACCAGACGGCAAGCCCTGATGCCGACGTGATCGAAGATGCCTTGGAGCCCTTGGCACCGGTGACCTTCGACCCCTACGGCGAGGCCAACACAGTCGAATTCTCGAAGAAGACTGTGAGGCTCGATGGTGTCTTCACCGCGGAGCATCTCGAGGCGGTTCTGGCCGAGATGAAGAAACGCAAGAGGTGAGCGTACTCACCGTGGCTTCGGAGGCGCCTTCTTTATTGCGAGGGCAATCGCGTACCGTTGGTAATCTATTCCGCGTGCCGCAAGCGCGAGCATGTCCCCCTAGCTAGCCCTCGGCTTCGGTGCCCTCGGAACGACCGACCACCAACAGGAGCTTTCAGCGCTTCAGCGCTGCTGCCGCGCCCCTCGGACACTCGGACGACGTGCTCAGGCGGCTGGTCGACGAAGACCTGCTGCGGCAGTACACAGTATGGGAATTCCCGAGCCTTGGGCATCTCGGCCCTGTGGAACGCATCGGCAGCCCGCGACTCGAAGGCACCTGCTCTTGGCATCCGAAGCCGATCCTCAAGCCGCCTTCTCGCGCCCAGCTATCGAAACCAGGTCGCTTCTCCATGTCCGGACCACCAAAGCGCCGGGGCTCTCTCCGCCGCATCCCCTCTTTTAAGGATGCGACGAGGTAACTACGCCGCAAAGATGCCTTGGCCAAAAGTTGCCGGAGGAGACAATGCCAGTCGACCGTGCAGGCTCGAACGAACAAGTTTTTCGCGAAGCGGTCGGGTGATTTTGACCGACAGAGGTGGGAGGCCCAAGAAGCCCGCGACAACGAGGAATTGGAGCTGCGCAAGCGCCACGCAGACCTTCTGCAATACCTTCTCAGCAAAGCCCTGTTGGATGGAGATGGTAGGGGGCGCGAGAGAGTGCTCAAAAGGAAAAGCCCGCGCTCAGCGGGCCTTCATTTTTCTTGTCAGCTCAAGTAGTCGGCTGTCCCGGTCAGGCTCGCGCTCGAGTTGTCGCCAGGGTCCGTCACTGTTCCCTGGATCACGTTGTGGCTGTTGACGGTCCATTGGTACTTGCCAGTCGGCCCCGCGTCCCACCTAACACTGATGCTGAAAACGCCTCCGTTCCGCGTACCGGTGAAATTTCCGCCGCCGCCGCCGGGTGCCTGCGCCCGCCCAGCCAGGTTAGTGTCGTCCGGGGTAGCCAGGATGAAATCGATTCGATCCGCGCCCTGCATGACAAATATCGTGTTGCCATTTAGCTCCATGACCTGCCCTCCAATGTTAGGGAACGCAACTTTGCCACCACTTGCTCGTGTGTTGCAACAGTTGCGGACATCAATCCTTACTTGAAGATCGCCAGCGCGTTACGGACGGTCGAGTTGGTAGGCGCCTTATCGGATCTATACGAGCGGATGGCCGGCAACAAGCCCTATGTTTCACTGGTGCGCGCAGCGACTGGTCAAGCTCAGGCGCAATTACTGATCGCGGTCGTAAGCTTAGCTGGTTTCCTTGGGAGGCTGGCTAGCGATGCGAGTTTGCTGGAAACGACGCGCGGCCCGCTTGGCGCGGCGCGGTTCATTTCTTCCGAAGATACTCTCGCACCTTCTCCGCTGAGTTGCCGACTGCCTTGACTGCCTCACGCAGTCGCTGCTCGGTCACGCGGAGAGCCTCGGTCCAGCTGCGGACCTCGTGCGGCTCTTCAAGGGAAATCAGTTTCCGGTCATGGCCGGTCTTCTTTGGGTCGTCTGGCATGTCTGTCTCCATAGGGGCGAGCTGGGCCCTAGAGATAGTTTTCCCGCCGTTCCAAGGAAGCCACGCAGGCCTTTTGCGCGTCAGGGTGACGGATGAGCCTTACCGACGCACACCTCCTCTAAAGCTTCAAGATCTCGCACTTCCACTCCTGCAGGCACCAGCAGAAATCGACCTTCTCGAGGCCCACGATGGTGAACTCATTTCCTCCGACGGCCTTGATCTTCGGGTCGTAGAGCTCCGGGCCATGCAGGATGCTAATGGCTGCCATTACGGCATCGTCCTTCGTCACCCGCGATGTCATGAGCTCGCCGGTGAACTCCCTTGGCTTCTCGTTCCAGGCGCGCCAGCGGCCGGCATTACGCATGAGAGAGACTTTGACTTGCATGGGGCTAGGCGACCGGTAAGCCCTGAATGGTACTGGATAAACATCCAGTATTCGACTATCCTAACCCGATGGACCGAGACGACTGGATTGCTGTTTGCGCCCACCAACTGCAGCGTCAGTGGCGCACCATCGACCCCGACCAACTTGACGAGGTGGCCGCGGATCTGTGGCGAGACGAGCGGTTGCGATCGATGCCGCCGGCACGCGCAGCACGCGAGTGGCTTGCTCCGGTGGCCGGTGAGCACGACTCCAGCAGAATGCGCTGATGTGCAATCGATATGAAACCCCAGACGTGTGGGAAATTGAGCGCTACTGGCATGTCGGCCGTGAGGACGGCCCCCCGCGTTGGGTAAAGGCGGTCTTTCCGCGTTCGCCCGGGCCTTTCATTCGCCGCGCGCGGCATGCCACCGGCTATGAGCGCGAGCTTGTTGTCGGGCAGTGGGGCCTGATTCCATGGTTCGCGAAGACGCCGAAGCTCACTTTTTCGACCAACAACGCGCGCTCTGAGGAGCTGGCGTCAAAGCCCACGTTCAAAGATCCGTGGAAGCGCGGTCAGCGCTGCATCATCCCGGCATCGAGCTTTGACGAACCCTACTGGGGCCCATACGAAGAGCAGTTCAAGAAATGCCAGTGGTGGAGCTTCCGGCGTGCCGACGGGCAGCCGTGGGGCCTGGCGGGCCTGTGGAACACCTGGGTCGACAAAGCGACAGGGGAGATTCACGAGTCGTACACGATGCTCACCGTGAATGCCGATGAACATCCGATCATGGGCAAGATGCACAAGAACGAATTGGACCCAGCGACGAAGAAGCCGTTGTCGCTCGAAAGGCAGGACAAGCGGTCCGTCATTCCGATCGAGCCGGGCGACGTCGATCAGTGGCTGATTGGGTCGGTGGAAGAGGCGATGCAGCTCCTGAAGCTGGCGCCTGCGGATGCTTTCGATGCGGGCCCGACTGAGTTGGTCCAGCCGACACTCGTCTGAGTGTTTATGAGCCGGTTTGCGCTTAAGCGGACATCCGGTGCGCTCGAAAGCGGTCACACTAGGCGGTCATGCGAGCCAGTCCGCGGCACTCTAGTCAAAGGATGTGCAGCCGCTAAAAGCGGCTGCGCTAACCGCGAGTCCGAGTACTACGCAAGGACTGCTTACGTGGCGTCGAGGAGGCCAAAATCGAGCCGGACAGAAAAGTCGTCAATTTCTCGACCTGTCTTTTTGCAGAGTCGCGCTATATCCGCCCAGGTTACAAAATCAGAGGGGTCGTCGACGATGACGTGCCATTCGTCTTTGTCACTGCTGAACGAACCAGCGAGGCCAATAGAACCTACCTCATATCGTTCCATCGCCTCCCCGAGCATCTTGATTCGCCTGTGCGAAATGCCCATTGCGCCTTTAATGTCCTCGACATGTACTTGCACGCAGGCGGTGTGTGCCTCCAGCTTAATCCATCGTTTGATCACGGACGTCATAAATTCACGCTCGTCTGCCGGAACCTTGCTGAGCTTTTTCACAAAAGACCTGACCTGCTTGAGGCGGGCCGACTGGTCCGATTCATCGACCTTGCAATGGGGTACCACCTGCTCCAGCTGGGCGAATGACTCAGGGTTCGTCGGCGCCAGGCTATCCGTCAAATCAACATAGCTACTTTCGAAGGCTTGTTCGAGCGAGTGAGCGAGGCCTTTGAACTTCTTTTCGTGATCGGCCTTGATCTTCCTTAGTTTCTGGACCGTATACGTGGCCTCGTGCTGCATGCTGTCGATTTGCGCGTGGTGCATGGCGCACATGAGCACGAGATTCGAGAAGGCACGTCGCTGCTCATTGGTTTGATGCGGATTGAAGCGCGGGCCGTCCGGCATCGCAGCCTCGATATGGCAAACGTGTCCCACCACCACACCTGCATGATCAATGATCACGTGATTGCATTGAGGCATCGCGCAGTTGTTGCCTGAAAGCAGGTAGAGCTCACGCAGTACGTCGGGTTTGGGCGTGAGCCTCTTCGGCTTCAATGCTTTTTTTTCAACGGCCATCTTGATTCTTATAAAGTCGTTTGGAGCGTCCCATCATTGCCCGCAGCTTTGCATTCGCGTAGCAGCTTCAGCCTCTGCCTGGCCCGGGAGGCGACCGCTAAGCAGATCACCCGCCTCCCATACATCCTCACGGCGATCGGGGATCGTACCTCCTAGGAGTCTGGGCGGCAGAAGACCAGAGGCTCGAAGAGTCTTGATTTCAGGGGTCGTTGACCCCTTGGGGCCTTCAAAAAAAACGCTCCTGCGCGGTTCTGAGCGGTCGAATTTCGAGCAGTCATTTTTGAATCCTTCTGCCGCCCAGACTCCTAGATCCGGCCGCCGGCCTTGCGGGTCAGCGCTCTGGCCTACGGCCGTCATCCGGCAGGTGATCGCAGCGCTGACAGGGCGGGCCGCTGTCGCGCTCGACGCCGTCTGCTTTGTGGCCGGCGTGGGCACTTGCAGCCATGGGAGTGCACTCTCACTTGCTGATCACCTCTCGGACTTGCCACTTGAATGTGAGGTCACATTCGGTCAGTTCCTTCAGTTGGATGAGAATCGCAAACGTCGAATTCTTTGGATAAACAACTGCAATCTGCCCGACCTGCATCCTGGCAGCATGAGCTGTCTCGCGAAATATTAGTGGATCAGAAATATCGTTAAAGTCGCGGGCACCCAGCGCTTCGCGCACTGCATCATTGCCGTCGTAATCTGCATGAAGATCGACTATCCCTGATGAGTACTGAATCAATCGCCATCGAATATCAATGCTGGACAGGTCTGTACGGGATCGTTGAACCGTAAATTTTCTCCCGGCCGTACCAACGACTCCGACTCGACGGGTTCCCTCCGGCCCATAGCCTCGACCAACGTCCCCTTCCTTGAATGTGCTTTCCTCTACCTGCGCCCTTAAAGGTGTATCGAAGAAGCTTACTTGGATACCGGCATTGAGGAGGGTGCGGTACCCTTGGCTGTATACCTTTCCGTTCGGATCTAGAACGCCAATGACGACTTCCCTCACGCCATGTTGCGTGATGAGTTCGGCGCAAGGTCGCTCAGGTTGTTGCAAGGTCGCTCAGGTTGTTCTGCATGAAATTCCACGCACGGTTCTAACGTCGTAACGATCATTGCGCCATCCAGCTGATTCGCCTGCAGCTTGCCGATGGCTACACGCTCGGCATGCAACTTCTGGACTTCTCCGCGAAACCCGGTGGCCAGGATTTCGCCATCTTTTGCTATCACCACTCCAACTTTCGGGTATGCATCACATTTTTTTAGTTCTTCGATGGCCCTCGCCATTAGTTCGGTCCTAGTGTTGATTTTGTTCATAAGAATGAATTGATACAGCAAAGCCGACGCCCAATTTTCGACCGAGGGCGCAAACGGACGAGACTTATCGGTCTTAGGAAATCCGTTGAATGACGGCTTGTGCCTCGGTGCCGACCCACCGCTGTTGGCCCAGGAGCTGTGGTGAGACCGTCCCGCGCAGAACCGTGGGGCAACATCGCCCCGCATGCGCACTGTACATGCGCATGCGGTGCGGCAGTTCGCCGCCTAGTGGTGCTGGGGCACGCGCATGAGGTTCACGTACCCATCCGGCAGATACTTCTGCAGGTCCTTCTTGACGTAGTGCGCCACGCCCAGCTGCTCGCACAGCTCGATCATTCGATGCGTGTAGCTTTCCCAGTCAGTGCGCCCGGTCATGGGCAGGTAGTTGGCGCGGCCGATCTTCCAGAGGTCCACGTACGCGTGGGCCTCGCGCACGATCGCCAGCGATGACTCGACATCCAAGGTCGGCTCAAGGCTCACCCACGTGAAGATCCCCTTCTCGTGAAAGCGCTTGAGCGCGGCCAGTCGATCGGCGGGCGGCGCAGCGCCCCTCTCCCACTTCAACGAGAACGCATCGTCCAAACTGGTGAGCGTCGACGCGAACGCATCACGATCGCGCCGGAACAGCGAGAGGTCGCGCAGCGCGCGCGTGCCGCCCTTCGTGAGCGTGCAGAATCCGAGGTCGTGCTCGGCCAGGATCTGCAGCGTCTCGCGCGTGGCGCTCGTGTCGCCTGGGTGGTAGGGATCGGTCGTGAAGCTGAGCATCACCTGCCCATGCAGGCCCGCGGCCTGATAGCGCTTCGCCTCGCGGCGCAGGCTGTCGAGGTAGCCGGGACGCAACGTCGCGCCCTGATCGAACTCGGCCCGGTCCATGCGCAGCACCTTTGGCACATAGCAGTACGCGCAGCCGTGGCCGCATCCCCTGTAGGGGTTCGTCGCCAGCGGCGAGTACTCGCCAGCCTGTCCCGCAGGTGCGTAGATCGTCTTGGCCGAGCTGATCGCCTGACCGCTGCCGTCGTCGTGAATCGGGATGATCTGTCTTTGCATGGGTCGCTTCCTTTCTTGTCGTCAGTCAATGGCCCCGGCTCGCCGGCCGGGGCGTCGGGGTCTCAAGCGGCCTTCTTCTCCGGTGCGGGCAGCGCCTTTGCTTCGTTGGCCGCGCCCATCAATTCCTTGATGCGCTTGGCGAAGCCGGCCGCTTTCTCGCGCAGCGCCTTCGCCTCTTCAGGGTCCTTCGCTTCCTTCGCGGCCTGTTCGTTGCGCGTCTGGTGCGCCTTGAGTGCACCCACGCTGCCCCGCACGGCCGGCGCGAGCACGGATGCCGCTTGAACCGACATCGCGCCGCCGTCGCGAATCGGCATCACGTACAGCGCCGCACGCCGCACGCCGAACGTGAACACCGCCGCGCTCTTGCCGTCGCCCATGTACGCCTGTACGCCGGGGATGTTGAGCGACTGCGCGACCAGCGTCGCCAGCTTGAAATAGTTGGCGTCGATTGCGGTCGTGTCTAGCGGGGTGCGCTCGCCTGAGTGCGACAGCGTGCCGGCCGCGCCCTCGGCGATCTTCTCGGTGTCCGGAAACTTCACGTTGTCGAACATCTCGAGGCGGAACGTCGCCCACTGGTCGGGCCATGTGCCCACGGTCATATGCGGGTGGCCGATGCCCGTCGACAACTCCAGCACCACGCCGTCGTTCTTGCCCGCCGCGCTCACGGCGCGGCCGAGGTTCTCGCGATTGACGACAACGCCGCCGGCCTTCGCCCACGCCGGCACTTTCTCGACCGGATAGTCGTGCACGAACAGCACGTGGCCATTGGCCGCCTCGATGCGAAGCACGCCCTCGCGATGCTCGAACAGGTGCACGCCGTTCAGGTAGTAGCGCACATCGTTTTTTGCAGCGCAGTGCAGCGCGGCGGCCAGGATGCTGGCCTCGATCTGCACCGACTCGCGGTCGCCCAGCTTCTCGACCGGCGTCTTTTTGTCGGCTGGCTGCTGCTTGGTGGTCGCGGGCAGGTTCGCCACTTTCGCGGCCGGCTTGTCGGCCTCGGCGGCGACCTCGGCGACGCGGGCGGCGACGGCCTCGGCCATTTCCTTGTCGACCATCTTTACGCCGCCGTCAGGCATGCGCACGGCCGCGGGGCCGGCCACGTCCTGCAGGGGCCTCACCGGGGGCGATGCCTTCACGCCGGTGGGCTTGGTCGCCGGCTTCACGCTCACGGGCTTGACGCTGGCGGGCTTCGAGCTTGCCGGCTTCACGCCCGCGGCCTTCGGGCTCGCGGCATTCTTGAGCGCAGGTTTTGCGCTGGGTTTCTTCGCCATTTTCAAAAGTCCTTTCTGTCGCAGTCGAATCGCTGCCTATTACCCCCGACGCGCGGGGGCAAGGTGGCAAGGATCAGAAACCAACCGTAATTCCGGTCAGTTCGAACAGCGCCGCGCGGAATCCGACAGCGCGCTCGTATTGCAGGACCGCGGCCCGGTTCAATTCGTCGCGGGTGCCCGGCTTGCGTGCGCGCTCTGCTCGCTCGCACAAATTCGCTTGCGATTGCCGCGCGCAGGTGTATTGGCTCAGCAGGTGCTCGGCGCGCTGGGCGACTTCGTGGGTCAGCATTTCGCTTTCCTTTCGGTCGCCTGCTATCAGCCATGCACCGCGCGGGCGAATTCGGCGGCTTGCGTGGCGAGCTCGACATACTTTGCGAGCGCATCGGGGGTCGTCTCGCCGTTCAGGATCGCCAGTGCGGCACGGGTTTCGTGCGCCTTCATCGCGCCCAGCGTCAGGATCGCGGGGACGAATTGGGGAGCCTTGCGGACGGTGTTCATTTGCTTGGCCATTTCGGTTTCCTTTCAGAGTGACTAATTTCGCTTTCCTATTTATCGGAATCTTTTCGTCTTCCGATGTGGAAATTATATTCTTTGAATAGTCGATTACATGGGGTTTTAGACAGGGGTGCGTATTGGGTGCGTTGGGGGTGCGCAAATACTTTGTAATTCTTTTTTGCCGAACTAGGGGGTGCGTAATTAGGTGGGGCGGGGGTGCGTTGGGGTGCGTTCGAGTAAATAATCAATGCGTATATACTGAGCCGCATGATCGAACACATGGATTTACCAATCCCCAGCCCCCAGGAGATCCGCGCGGGGCGTTTGGCCTGCGGCCTCACGATGCAGGAGGCCTGCGACCTTTCAGACGTCGCCCATCAGCCGACCTGGGCGGCCTACGAATCGGGAAACCGGCGCATGGCCGCGTCGCGCTGGCTTCTCTTCCAGCTGCGCACGGACCAGCACCCCCGGTACCGGCTCGTGCCACGCCGGGGGGCCTAAGCTGTTCTCCTCATGCCAAGCAAGCGCGGGCGAGACCCGCCCCAGATCGATCGCGTCACCGAGTACGCACGCTCGGTCGAATCGGGCGCCACAGTCGCAGGGCCGCACGTGCGCGCGGCGTGCGCGCGCCACCTCGATGACCTCGTACACGCGCCAGCGCGCGGCTATACGTTCAATCTCGCCCGGGCGCAGCACGCGTTCGACTTCTTCGCCGACATCCTGCAGCTGAACGCGGGCGAGTTCGAGGGCCTGCCCTTCGAGCTGCAGCCGTGGCAGGCATTCATCATCGGATCGATCTTCGGCTGGGTCGATGCGAACGGCTGGCGGCGCTTTCGCACGGCGTTCGTCGAGGCTGGCAAGGGCAGCGGCAAGTCGCCGATGGCCGCAGGGGTGGGCCTGTACCTGATGGTGGGAGACCATGAGGCGCGCGCCGAGATCTACGCGGCCGCCTCCAAGAAGGACCAGGCCATGATCCTGTACCGCGATGCGGTCGCGATGGTGCAGCAGTCGCTCGCGCTCACGCGCCACGTCCGCATCGTCGGCGGAGTGAGCCCGTGGAACATGATCTTCAAGGATTCGTTCTTCCGGCCCATCAGCTCCGACGAAGGGCAAAGCGGCCCGCGCCCGCATGGCGCGCTCGTCGACGAAGTGCACGAGCACAAGGACGACATCGTCATCGAAATGCTGCGCGCGGGCTTCAAGTTCAGGCGCCAGCCCTTCATGCTGCTCATCACCAACGCGGGCGTCGATCGCCAGTCAGTGTGCTGGCGCTACCACCAGCATGCGGTGCACGTCGCGGATCGCGCATTGGAGGACGATCGATTTTTCTCCTATGTCTGCGCGGTCGATGACGCCGACGAGCCCATGGGGGACGAATCCTGCTGGATCAAGGCGAACCCAAACCTGGGCGTGTCGATTCGCCGCGAGTACATCCGCGATCAGGTCAACGACGCGCGCGCGATGCCGGCCAAGGAAAGCCTCGTGCGGCGGCTGAACTTCTGCCAGTGGACCGACGCGAGCACGCCGTGGATCAGCGGCGATGCTTGGCGGGTCTGCGAGTTCGATCCGCCGGCCGATGTGCTCGAACGCTTCGAGGGGCGCTCGTGTATGCTGGCCGTGGACCTGTCCACTACCACCGACCTTACGGCGCTTGCGATCGCCACCGACCAGACCGACGCACAGGGCCGGCCGTTCGAGCCCGGTACCGAGCCGTCAGCTACGGCCGATGACGCCGACGAGCTGGGACCGGTGGAGCCGCCGCCGATGATCGAGGCGGCCGTCGAATTCTGGGCGCCGGGGGACGGCGTGGCCGCGCGCGAGATCCGCGATGCGGTGCCCTATCAGCTCTGGGCCAAGCAGGGGTACCTCAATCTTTCGCCGGGTCCCACGGTGGACTACGACCACCTGGCCAAGCGAATCAAGCAGATCACCGAGCGCATCTATGTTCGCGCGCTGGTCTTCGACCGGTACCGCATGCCGTACCTGAAGAAGGCGCTCGAGCAGGCCGGCGTCGAGCTGCAGCTGATCGAGCACCCGCAGGGCTGGGTGAAGATCCAGCCCAAGCCCGACCCCTTGGGCCTGGAGCGCCCCGTGCTGTGGATGCCGCAGAGCATCAACGAGATCGAGCGCGCGATCCTGCAACGGCGCCTGTACGTCCTGCGCAACCCCGTGCTGACCTGGTGCGCCGCCTCTGCCGTGTGCAACATCGACGATCAGGGCTCGCGCATCTTCAACAAACGCAAAAGCACGGGCCGAATCGACGGGCTGGTCGCGCTTACGATGGATGTGGGAGCCCTTCGGGCGCCCAACATAGTCATCGACATCGACGCCATGATCCCACCTGCCCGCCGTCGCACCCCGGCGGCTGCGAGTTGAAAAAAGTAGAAGGAAGGACTTCGCTAACGAAGGCCGCTTTCGAGAGCGAAGATTACCTCCACGGGCTTCAGTGCTATCGGGATCGCGAACAACTCTTCGCACGTTTCGCGCCAGTGGTCCAGGGTTCTCGCAAGCGCCCGCACACGCTCTGCGCCGCGACGTGCCTCAAGAAGTGATGCGAAGTGCGCCTGGAGATAGGCCGCCCCGATCGCGACCCCCATCGCGACGAATGTGCCGAAGGCTTGGGCCCAGCCGGACCACTCGCCCTTCTGCATGCAGGTGGACCAGTGATTGATCCAGAAGAGGCAGTATTCGGGCGGGGTCGGCGTCATCTGGCGGCAGGGTACCAGACCAACGCCTCGGGATTTGCAGGCCGCGGCGCGTGGCCCCCGTCGCGGCGTGCGCCACAATGCGCACCTCGAAACTCTGCCCCAGGAGCTAGGGAGCCATGAACGAAGCTGAACGAATCGAGAAGCTGACGGGCGAGGTCGCTGCCCTCAACGCCTTCTGCCTCGCACTCATCGGCGCGTATCCCGATCGCGCCGAACTTGCCCGGCACTTCAATGGCCTGGTCGAATCTCTGACGGCGCAATCGCTTGCGATGCCAGTTCCGGAGCTTCGGTTGCAGGGCATGCGAGACTTCGCCTCTGGCCTGCAGGAAGCAATCCGACGCTACGATGAGCTGGCCTCCGCAGCGAGATCCGGATCGCGGCCTGCCGCTGACGGAACAGCACAGCTCTGACCCACCACTCCGATGCGATTCACGCTCACGTACCGCGGCCCCCTTCCTGCAAACGGCAACCCGAGGGACAAGCAGGTGATCCGCCGCCAACTACACCCGCAGCTCAAGCATCTCTTCACCTATCCCCCTCTCAAAAGCAGAGTCGACACAATGCTTGCGGACCCGGCGGTGGAGAGCGCGCATCGACCCAGCATCGTTGAGAAAGTAGGACTGTTTCGATTCGCGCCGGTGGTGACGACAAAATACCACCTGGTCGCCACGCTCGAGTTGCTCTTTCTGCGTCCTGAGCCGCCAGGTAGCCTGATCTCCAGGGGCGGCGACATCGACAACCGTCTCAAAACCCTGTTCGACGCACTCCGTATGCCGCGCGTGGAATCCGAGATCCCGAAGGGAGACTCGCCCGCTACGGATGAAGACCCCTTCTTTTGCCTATTGCAAGAGGACACCCTGATCACTGAACTCGACGTGAAGACAGATGTTCTGCTGGATCCGAGCGCGGACCCATCGCAAGCGCACCTGTTCATTCGTGTTCGGACAGAGACAGTGGTGGGAACGTTTGCCAACTTGGATTTGTAGGAGACCATGGACCAGCCCACCGACAACGAATCGGCGGACCTGATCGCGGATCTGCTTGATCCGGCCTACGAGCCGACGAAGACTTTCACCGAGATCTTGACCACCGGTATCGAGCATGCCGGCGGCTTGGCGCAGCTGGCCCAGGCCGAGCAGGACGGCACGTTGTTCGGCCCCGAGGCGCCGCGGACGCCCGAGAAATCACCTTGATCCCATGACCGACACCGCGATCGTTGCTCTACTCGTCGGTCTCGTCGCCGCCCTCCTCGCCGCCGAGCAGTGGAAGGTCGCCCGAGCCAAGCTCAGACTCGATCTTTTCGAAAAGCGCTATGCGCTCTACGAGATCCTTTGGGCCCACCTTTCGGCGAGAGTTGGCGATCATGCCGACATCAAGGAGAAGTCACGCGCGTTGCAGAACAGCATCCCGCAGTTCTATTTCCTCTTCGGCGACTCGATCGGCGACTTCGCCCGGGAGGCGCTAAGCAAGGGCATTTACCAGGACACCGCCACGCGCGTCTCAAAAGGCTTCGGAACAGCGGAAGCCGTGAGCAAGGCCAACAACGACCTGACCGAGCATTACAGCTGGTTCATGACGGAGGTCGACAAGATGCGGCAACGATTTGCGCCCTACTTGGGCTTCGAGGAGTGGCAGAAGATCTGACCCGCGGGGCATTTTCAGGGGCAGATCTCAGACTGAACCCAGTCCAGTAGAGCAGCGGCACGGCGTAGCGGCGATCTGCGGTGGTTCAGGTGTCCATGTCCGATCGTTGAGGTAAGCGTTGCCCCCGAGGCCTGTGTGGGGTAGAGAGCCTGGCCCGCGGTGGGCGATGCACCGGTGGCGCGGCGAGCCCATAACAGGGTCGCAGGCGCGTGCACGCTGGATGCTTTGAACAGCGTCTCCCCAACAGACGGATAGTTGCCCGCGCTTGCTCCCGCTACGCCGCTCCGGCCTTGAACATCTCCGCAGAGTCTTGTCGCTTCAGCATCTCGTAGACCACGTCGAGGAACACCGTCCGGGTCCCCTGATCGCTGAGCAGTTTCGTCGCGAGGTCTTTGTGCGTATGCATCGCCGAAACGATCGCATCGACGGCAGCCCCCGGCAGGTTGGCTTTCATCGCCCGGTCCTTCGGGTTGTTTTGGATCTGCGCCATCACCACGTCGTTGCCGCGCAGTTTTTCCGAAACGTGCACCGCGAACGCCACCTGATCGGTGTCGCTGATTTCCTTGCCGAAGGCGTCGTTCAGGCGCTTCACCAGTTCCGACAGGAACGCCTTCTCGCGGTCCTTCGCGTCGCGCAGGCCGTTGTCGGTGATCGGGTCCAGCATGGGTACTTTGCCTTCGCCACCGACCCCTATGAGGCCGTCTTTGGCCTTGAGCTTGAAGTGGGTCAAACGCAGGTCGCCCAGGTCCACTTGCTCGGCCGACAAGCCCTTCAGCCGCTTGCGCAGTAGCCGCGCGAAGCTGCCAAAACCTTCCAAATCCGGATCGCCGAAGTCGACCAGTTGTGCGACGTACTCATAGGTGCGCACAAACTTGCCTAGCCCCTCACTGAAGATGAGCAGCTTGTCGCGCTCCTTGGACAACTCGGCGCGCTGCGCATCGGCGTTGATCTTGCCCTTCTCGTCCCCGGCTTCATCGGCCTGACGCCACGCCTGTTCCCACGCGTCAATGGCACCGTTCAGCTGCTTCAACTTGGCGTTGAAGCGATCCGCCGGCGCCTGCGTGAGGTTGAACAGCTTTTGGTGCGTGACCTGCGGGTCCACTACCGCTTCGGCGAACGCGCGCACCTCGGAAGTCTCGTACAAAAGCGTCGCGTCTAGCCTTTGCTTCAGGTCATAGACGATATTCGCGTCCTGCACGTCAGAGACCTTGGCGTCGCGGTAGAACGTCTTGAAGGCATCTAGAATCTCCTTGGCCTCGTTGGTGAAGTCGATCACGTAGGTCCTGTCCTTGCCCGCATAGGTGCGGTTCAGGCGCGACAGGGTCTGCACCGCTTCAACGCCCGACACCTTCTTGTCCAGGTACATCGCCACCAGCTTGGGCTGGTCGAAGCCGGTCTGAAACTTGTTGGCGACGATCATCACCCGATAGTCGGAAGTGTCGAAGGCCTTGCGCATTTCGCGACCCCTCAGCCCCTGGTTCAGGTTGATCTCGTTGAAGCCGTGGTCGTCAGCGAATCCTTCTTCCTTGGCATCGGCGTTGGACACGTCGCCCGAGAAGGCCACCATCGGGTGTACGTCGTCATAGCCGCGCGCCCGGCAGTAACGTTGCAGTTCCAGGTGGTACTTCACCGCCGCCGCGCGCGAGGGCGTGACGATCATCGCCTTGGCCTGACCGTTCAGCAGCGGCGCCACGTTCGCCCGGAAGTGCTCCACGATCAACTGCACCTTCTGCCCGATGTTGGTGGGATGCAGGCTCAGCCAGCGCGCCAATGCGCGGCTTGCGCCCTTCTTGTCCACCCGGCGATCACCTTCCTCGGTGAATTTCGTTCCAACGCGCAAGGCGGTGGAGTAGCTGGTGTAGTTGCGCAGAACGTCAAGGATGAATCCCTCCTCGATGGCCTGCTGCATCGTGTACGTGTGGAACGGTACCGGCGGGTTGTCCACGCTGGCAGGCTGCTTCGGATCCTGCGGCCGGCCAAACAGGCTCAACGTGCTGTGCTTGGGCGTAGCTGTAAAGGCGAAGTAGCTCGCGTTGCCCGGCCGCTGGCGCGACGACTGCCAAACCGACAGCCGTTCGTTCGCGCTCATCTTCTGCCACTCGTCCTCACTTTGCCCGGTCAGCACGTAGCGCAGGTCGTCGGCTGTGCTCCCACCGGTACTGCTGTGGGCTTCGTCGATCACGACGGCGAAACGGCGATCGCGCAAACTTTGTTCCGACAGGATCAGCTTCTGCGCGTGCGGAAAGGTCTGCAAGGTGCACACGATGATCGGCGTGCCGTCGAGCATGGCCTGCGCCAGCTGCTGGCTCTTGGGCAGACTAGAGGCCTCCCCGTCAATCGCCCTGACCACGCCGGTCTGGTGCTCGATCTGCGCGATCGCATCCTGCAGTTGCTTGTCGAGCACAGTGCGATCGGTGACGACGATCACGCTATGAAAGTACGGCTCGCCATCGGGCCGGCGCACGCGGATCAGTTCGTGCGCCGTCCAAGAGATCGTATTTGTCTTGCCCGAACCCGCGCTGTGCTGAATCAGGTAGGGCTGACCGGCGCCTTCAACGCGCACTGCATCGACCATCGCGGCCACGCCTTCCCACTGGTGGAAGCGCGGGAAGATCATCGTCTCGCGCCAGTGCGGCTTGCCCTGGGCGTCCTCGACTTGCAGCCGCTCCAACAGCACAAATCGGTGAAAGATGCGCAGCCAGTTATCCCGCGTCAGCACGCGCTGCCACAGGTATGACACCGGGTAATTGCCCTCACCGCCGGGTGGGTTGCCAGCGGCGCCGTCGTTGCCGCGATTGAACGGCAGGAAGAACGTGCTTGACCCAGACAGCTTGGTGGCCATGCGAATGTCGGTGTCGCTCATCGCGAAGTGCACCACCGCGCCACGACGGAAAGCAAGCAACGGCTCGACGCGGCCGGTCTTGACGCTCTTCGGCGGGCGATCGTCGCGGTACTGCGCCATGGCCGCTTCGACACTTTGCGTGAAGTCGGTCTTCAGTTCGAAGGTGGCCACAGGCAGGCCATTGACGAAGAACACGAGGTCGATGCGATCGGCCGTATCGAGCGAGTAGACGAGCTGGGGCACCACGCGCAGGCGGTTGGCGGCGTAGCGCTGGATCACGCTGGCATTGCGGTCATCTTCGGGCAGCGCTTGACTCATCGCGAGCGGGCCACCACCGGCGACTGCGAAACCACGGCGCAGCACGTTGACGGTGCCGCCCTCGGGCGCATCCAGTGTCTTGACCAAGCGGTCCAGCACCAAGGCCTCGGTATTGCCGCCATTGAGCTTCATCAGCTTTTCCCAGGCTTGAGGTTGGCTGTCCTGCAGCCACCCGGTGACGTCCTCGGGGTAAAGCGCCCGCGCGCGGTCGTACGCCCCCGATTCGCCGACAAGCCAGCCCGCAGCGGCCAGCTGCTCGACGATGTGGCGCTCGAGTTCGCACTCGTGATGAGTCTTGCTCACGCGGGCTCCAATTCTTCGAGGGTGGGTTGCTCTGCGCGCAAATCAATTTGACCCGTGACGGCGGCGCTGATAAGGGCAGCGCGGCGTTCGCGAAGGAGCTCGATACTTTTCTTGGCAGCGCTCGAAAGCCGATCAATCCTCGCGCAATGCGAATCTAGGTACCTCAGTATCTGGTTTTGCTCAGCAAGCTCAGGCACCGCAACCACCGCACGCTTCAAGGAAAAAATGTTGATCCCTCGGATGGTTGCTCCGGTGGCCTCGCGATCAAGCTGAGCGAAAAGCGCTCTCGACTTCAAGAAGTACAACAACCATCGCGGGTTGACCCGCGGTCCGGGAGAAACTCGCGCAACATCCTGGGTTATGTTCGCGTCAAGCAACTCTTCCGGCACCAGTTCGGCATCACCAATCGATCCTCGTATCGAGTAGACAATATCGTTCGGTCGCAGGCGGGCCCGCGCAAAAGGAGCTTCAATTTCGGGCGTAGTTCGACACAGCTTGACGCGGTTGAGCTGCTCTCTCTTGACATTCCCGCCCTTCACAATCGGTACTCCTTCCTCTACATCGGGTCCCGGGAGCACGATGCCGTACATGATGTCCCTGCCATATTCGGTAAGGTGCATCAAGCGAGTGACCGTATATGAAGCCGGCACATAGCCAAGCAGTTCCACTCCCGAGTCCTTCATCGGCGCGTGTGGATCGAGCCCCCTCGTCACTGCCTGCGTGATCAGTGCTCCCCGTTTTTCGTGAAGCAGTTCGATGAAGCGGGTCTTCTTCTCGGTCAAGGCGTCGATGCGAGCGATTTCCTTGTCGAGGTACGAGGCGATGAAGCGTTGGACCGCTATCGGCGGCAACAGGATCAGATCGTTGCGGGTGAATTCATCAGGGACGCGCTTCAACCCCCCTGCACCGGTCATTGCGCCAGCACCAGGCCCACGGAAGCGCGAACTAGACAAGTAATAGCGCAAGTAGTCGGCATGAAGCCCCGGTCGCGGGCGCAGCACGGTTAGTTCTGTTGTACCGAATCCGACGCCGCCGACGAGTCCGCGCATGAGCGCGCCCTTGCCGTTCTCGAAGCAAGGCGTGACTTTGGCAAAGGCAACATCACCATCCGCAAAGTAGGAGTAGCTGGCCCGCACCTCTGAAGCGGGTCTTACCAGGTCCAATTGCAGGCCGCCGTCCTCGCCGATAGCCTCCATCGGTAGGAACGAGACTTCTTCGTCATCAGGGAGCACATTCCGTGGCGGAGCCGCCGGATTTAGATCTGCAACGAATCTGAGGCGCACGGCGCGCCAATTGGCTGGCAACGATCGTGTGATGTCGATCATGCGGTGACCTCGCCGAGCAAGGCTGCGATCTCCGCCTCCACAGCCTTCAACTCCGCATCGATTTCTTCAAGTGGCCGGGGCGGCACGTACCTATAGAAATGGCGGTTGAAGTTGATCTCATAGCCGACCACACCGACCAGCCCATCCTTCTCGTCGGTCTTGCTGTCGTCAATCCAAGCGTCGGGCACATGAGGGAGCACCTCGCGCGCGAAGTAGTCACATATGTCCTGCTTCAACGGCACGTTTTCAAACTCGCGCAGCTCGGCGTCGGGCACCAGAGCGCCATCGGCATCGGTTACCAATTCGGCCGCTGGGTCGCGCGTGCCAAAGCAGTCGAGCACCGCCTTGCGGGTGCCCTTGGCGAGCTTCTTGATCTTGGCTGCGGCAAGGAAGACGTCTAGGCTGTCGAAGCTGGTGCCACTCAGCGCGGCAAAGCGATCAACATGGTCTGCGCCCTTGGTCTCAGCATATGCCTTGAGCGCTGCTTCGGTCACCGCGAAACGCATCCGCAGTGGCCGCTCGATCGTGATGCGCCGGTGCCCGAAGTCGGCGGTGTCGAACAACTTACTGATTTCGCTTTCGGCAAACGTGTCCTGCGCGCCGGCGATTTCGTCGATCTGCGCGTGAGCGATGAACTTGCGCTTGCTGCCCAGGCTCTTGCGCATCGGGGTGTGCAGCCCGGTCGCATCGATCAGCTGCACCTTGCCCTTGCGCGCCGGCGCCTTGTGGTTCGACAGCACCCATACGTAGGTGCCGATGCCGGTGTTATAGAAAAGGTCGCTTGGCAGCGCGACGATGGCTTCCAGCCAGTCGCTTTCGAGTATCCAGCGTCGGACCTCTGATTCGCCCGAGCCGGCACCTCCGTTGAACAGCGGCGAACCCGACAACACGATGCCGATGCGCGTGCCGCCTTGTTCCACCGGCTTGCGCTTGGAAAGCAAGTGCATGAGGAACAGCAGCGAGCCGTCGCCGACGCGCGGCAGGCCGGGGCCAAAGCGGCCGGCGTAGCCGAGATTTTTCCGCTCGTCGCTAACGGCCTTCTGCACCATCTCCCACTTCACGCCAAAGGGCGGATTGGCGAGGCAATAGTCGAAACGCTCCCCGGGCAGTTGATCGTCGTCCAGGGTGTTGCCGCGCTTCAGGTTTCGCACGTCGTAACCCTGGATCAGCTTGTCGGCCACGCAGATGGCATACGTCTCAGGGTTCAGCTCTTGAGCGTACGGAACGATGCGCGCAGCCGGATTCCATTCGGCCACCTGTTCAATGGCCGAGGACAGAAAGCCGCCCGTGCCGGCAGCGCAGTCGTACACGGTACGGACCACCCCCTCGCCGTTCAGCGCCTCGTGGTCGGTGGCGAAGACCAGCGTGGTGACTAGACGCACCACGTCGCGCGGGGTGAAGTACTCCCCGGCATCATCATTGGCGGCCTCGGCGAACTTGCGGATCAGGTGTTCGAAGGCCAAGCCCATCTCAGCGTTGGACAGGCGCGTCGGATGCAGGTCGATGGCGGCGAACTTCTGCGTGACCAGGTACAGCAGGTTCGCCTCCTCCAGCTTGACCAGCCAATTGTCGAAGCCGAAGTAGTCAAAGACTTGGCGCGCATTGGCCGAGAAGCGCGAAAGGTACTCCTCCAGGTTGGCGCGCGTGCTCGTCGAGCCGAGCGTGGCCAGCGTGTACTGGCTGGTGTTGTAGAAGGGCGCGGCCGCGACGGCGGGCAACACGAGGTCTAGCTCGACACCAGAGCCGATCAGAGCCGCGTGACGTTCAAGAACGGCCTCGCGGGTGGGCTCCAACACGCACTCCAGGCGGCGCAGCACCGTAAAGGGCAGGATGATGCGGCCGTACAACGAAGGTTTGAACGGGCCGCGCAAGGCGTCGGCGACGTTCCAGATGAAGTCGGCTAGGTTTTGTTGATTCATTGCTTGGGAATTGTCGACTGCGGGCTCAACGGCGCCATCGCGCCGGCCGCGAACTATCGCACGGACCTGCGCGAATCGAAGGCCCGCCGATCCCGGCCCCGCCCGGGTGCCCGAAATTCGTCAAGATGACCACGGGCCTGATCGCGGCCGTCGCCGAGTTCGAGCGCGACCTCCTGGTCGAACGCACCCGTAGCGGGCTGGCGCGACGCGCCAAGGCGGATGGGAGGACGCTGGAGCGGGCCGCGAGCCCTGACCGAGGCCCATGCTCACGACGTGCGCCAGCGGCTCACAGCGGGCCAAGCGTGGCGCGTGCATTGAAGACGAGCCGCGCGACCGCGATCCGCGCCAGGGACGGACCGCGCCTGATCAGCCGGCGGGCCCGCCCTCGACCGGCAGCCGGCGGCCCGCTTCGGTTCGCCGATGCCACTGACCTTCGACCAGCATCGTCCCGTGAATGAATTCGTACCCCGTCGGCCGCTATGCGCGCGAATCGGTCTTCAGGGTTACCGCGACAGCGGTCGTTTGCCGAATCGATCTGACACGTTGAGTTAGGAACCCCGTTTCGATCCGAATTGGGCCGCGCTACCGCCGGAATTCATTGGTCAACAAGGTAGATGACGGCACCATGCGTTTGCAGCCAGACCGGAAGCAGACCTGAGTTCGGACCATTCGTGTCCTGGTCGGGACTAATCGGCAAGCCTTCTTCCTTGAACATGCCATTGAAGATATCTGCGCGCTTGAAGCACTTCGAAATCTCCTTCATCAATGGAACATTGCTACCCATCGATGTATAGATTCGGTAAAAATTAGGCATGCCGGGCTCCTGCGCCTTCGGCGGTTTTGGCACCTCATCAACCTTAGCTCCGGCTTCTCTAAGTATTTGGGAGGCAACATTGTTGAAGTTTAGAGGATGGTCGGCGGTGAAATGAAGCAGGATTCTCTGGTCCTTCAAGTTGCAAGCTTCTATTTTTGGAGGGCAGAAGGATGGCAAGGATAACGAGCTTGCGCCATTTATCGCCTTGGAGGCTTGGGTGAAAACAGTGACGGCCTCTTGGCAGTTCGCACGTTTATAGCTCCACCGCGGTATGTTGCCGCCAATGGTGACTGGAACTTTATCGCCATCCAGCAGTGTGACGGTCGACGGATACACCTTAATTCTCTTAAGCGTTGGCGCCACGAATCGGTCCTCATCGGACACGTACTTCATTGCGATGGTGAAAACGAACGGGTCGCTGGAGGTTTCCACCCATGCATGAAGTCCTGGAGTTGACAAGCACTTGTTGAACTCTTGGGCAAGCGCGACATTGACGCGTGTGCCAATTTCAACAACACGACTCCGCAAGGACGAGTTATTCTCGTTATAGCTTTCGACATCTTGCTTGGCTTCCTTGGCGGCCTTCGCGTCGTCCTTATATGCGAGTGAGAAGCCGTCGTACCCCAGGTTGCCGCCATGTGAGCCGGACGATTTGTCCGATGAACTGCTTTGATTCCGGTACCAGTTGCGAACCGCCTCGGCTTTGTCAAGCTCGCTGTTCAGAGAACTAAATTCAAAGATACCTTGGCGCAGCAGTGAGTTGCAGTCCGCCGAAGTCGCGACGTTGGCCAGTAAGGCAACGGCAAGGGCTGTGAACATCTGTCTCAAATTGCGCATATGGTCCTCCGGATTGAGTGAGGGTTTGCCCAAGTATCCTTTGCAGTGGTTGGCAGTGTCGAGGGGTGTTCGCGACAAATCAAAGCATCCACCCCGCCTCCTGCTACGCTACATCGTGCCGGCCGGACGACCGGAAGAGGGTACACAGACCGTTGGCCTAGCCGTGGGGCCAGCCCGCCCCTCCTCATTCCGCCGCCGCTCGATGCTCATCACCGCCAACCAGCCCTTCGGGGAATGGAACAAGGTCTTCCCCGATCCTGCGATGACCTTGGCCGCCGTCGACCGCCTCGTGCACCACTCGACGATCTTCGAGCTCAACGTCGAGAGCTACCGCAGGCGCACGGCCATGCAGCGCAAGCAGCACGGACCAGGACGCCCCGCAAGCTTCGCCACCCCGAGGAATGTCGGCATCCCAGCAGCGCGCGACAAACAAACCGCCGATTGACCTTGCCAGCGTCAATCAACGCCGGCATCATCCCTCGGCCGCGACAGTTCTTCTCATCTTGTTTGTCGCGCGCCTATCACCCAGATCGTCGCGCCATACGGGGCAGCATTCCCCGAACGTCGGCTGCCGGCTAATTGAGCCGCCGACGAATCTCGGGTTGTGGCCGCCTGCGGCCGGCCGATTGCGGCGGAGATGCGCCCGTTGCGGCTATATGCAACGCGGTAAAGCAGCCGTTCAACTAGGCACCTTGGGTGCCTCCTACGCCCCATCGAAGAAGCAGAATGGACAGCGGAAACGCGGTCACATGCTCAGACTGAGAGCGACATCCAGATAAGCGCGAGAGACCGTGTGCGCTTGCTGGCGCAGCAGGAACGGATGTGCTTCCTACGAGCTACATTCCCGAGCAAGGCCCCCCCTGCACGTGGTCCTTTTTGCCGGTCCAATACAGGTCTTCATCCACGACATCGGTGCATTTGCGGCAAACGTCCGGCCCTCTCGCTATTCGCTCTATTTCATTGAGCGCGACGCTACAAGACTGGTCGGAAAAGACCGTGCGGACACAATCGCCGCCCGTAGGCATCCTCGTCCTCTTACTCGCACATTGAAACTGAGCAACGATGTAGTAAGGCTTCGGAGGAGGTCCGAAATCTGGAACGGATTTGTTTGGCGTTACCTCCCCCTTGTCAGAGCATGCCTGCGGTCGTCCCCAACACGGCGGAAGAAGCTCGCCTGGACTATGCAATTGGACCCGCAACTTCTTCGGCCATCGGAGTTTCTTGGCTTCTACTGGTTCGGACACGAGGAGCATGCCGGCCACCACCATGCAGGTCAGCAAGGGAAGCGCGTGTTGCATCGCAAAGCTCCTCTATGACAGTAACGGCTTCGAGTCCCAAGGCTTATGTTGCCCAAGCACATTGGACCCCTTATTTGGGTAGCCGTGAAGAGCTCCTTCGCCGCTACGCCAAATGCGCTTGTAGCCGTGGCAGCTCGCGCGAGATTCGCCGGCCGCCGAAACTTGAGTGCATCGGGCCCACTGCTCATCTTCTTATCGCCTTGGCGCTGGTCGTCACACTTTTGAGACGCACGCTATCGCGTGTAGGACCTTCGCTACAGAATCCGAGATGCCGCTTTAAAGTTCGGGCGGTGTTTTTCGTCGAGGAGAAGGCAATGTTCCGAAAGCTGTTTCGCTTGATGATTCCTGGCGGGCTCATATTGGGCGCAACTCTCGTGATGAGTAGCTCGGCGTTCTGTGAAAACTGCAGCGGCTCGTGCAAGGGCCATCGCGATTGCGGTATGAGTGGAAAATGCTACTGCGCGGATGGGACCTGCAAATCATCAAGCATGTAGGCAAGACCTCTCTGACAACCTTCACCGAGGGCCGGTGCCCCGCAGGCGCCGCTATCCAGGGCGCTATAGGGGCCTCCCTGCGGCGATGCGGCGGTGGGCCGACTGGCCTTCTAGCCTTCCATGCAACTTGGCGCACGATGACTTGGTCCAATCGACCTTGCTGCACGGGCGTCAGCGGCGCATGCTCGCACCTCCGAGATTTCTTGGCGCATGTGTCGTTTGTGAAGATCGGCGCCAAGGGCATCCTGATCGAGGGCGTCGAGGTTGTGCTCCGCGGCATGGGCATCAAGAACATCAAGGCGGACTACTACCCACAGGCGTGGTGGTGTGTGCCGCGTCTGGTTCGGCGCGCGCCCCGCCCTGCTGGTCACCGGATTGAGGCCAAGTTTGAAGAACCGTGAAGCGATCAGCATCAAGCCCATCGTCCACGCCGGGGTTACCGAATGAGTTCACGATGCCCGCGAATGTCCGCTTCGCAGCGGTGAGCTGCGTCGAGCCGAACGACCAGTTACCGATCAAGCTGTCGTGGGGCAACGAGGCGAGGCTTGATTCGCTCTTGGGCGCAATCCTGCCACAGCTCCCGGCAACCGCTCCTCTGGGCGCCTTGCTGTCGTCGGCCTGCGCGAACTGAACGCCCGTCCATGGCGGTCTGCTGCCTGTCGACTGCGGCGGCACTGCGCCCATTGCTGCCGCACAGCCCCTGAGCAGCCGTTCGACGTCCTGAGCCCTGAGGACCGCTTCGAGCTCGATTGAGGAAGTAGGTCTCGGGGTTCGACCGGAGGCCTACTGCAGACTGGATGGCACAGGAGAACAGTGCTTTCCGCAAAGCGGCAGCTCCCTGACCCCCACCAACGCATCTGGCACCGGCAGACCGGCTCAGATCGAGGGGCCGCATGGTCCGCTGTCGCTTCGACTTGCGATACGCTCGCCTCACTCACTCACTTGCCTGCGTTCCGCTGCGCTGTGATCGTCGAACAAGTCCATTCCTTCTTTACGTATGCCCGAGACGCTCAAGTACCTTTCCGGATCTCTAATGCTGGAGAACCGGCCGTTCCACATTCAGGCTGCAGCAGGGATTAGGAATGCACTGAAAGAGACGCACGGTTATCTTGCTTACAAGCTGACTACTTTAGGCAGAGCATCGGACGACGAGGTGCCGTCGTTTCTTATTGTCACTCAAGAACTTGGAATACTGCTGCTCGACATTATCGAGGAGCGTGTGGAAGAAACGGTTCCTTCTGACGAGTTGATATATTGGAAAGTCGACCCCGGCCCGTCCATCGTTAGCCGAGATCTAATCCTAGAAATATACGAAGACGAGGTAGAGAGTCGTTTAAAGAATGACTTATCTCTATACGATCGCAAGACTAAGCGCCCGAAAATTCCGGTCGCGAGCGTAGTGGTATTCTGCAGAAATACCTCCGCCGAAATTGAGCAAATCGTTGATCTTGACTCAAGTAGATGTTCGGCCATTACCATTGACGATCTAGGTACTTGGCTAGCGGAGAAAACTGCTGTTCCGGCTTACGCTGGGACCGAGGAGTCGGTTGGAAGAATTCTGTCTTTGCTTGAGGGTACGTTCGTCTATGAAACGAAACGCGGTCCGTTGCACGATGAACCGTTGATCACTGTCAATGACTACATCCAGCGATCACTTCAAACAACGTTTCAACAGGATGATGCTCAGCGACTAGCTTCGCTGCAATTGCCTCCGGGCCCTCAGAGAATTCGTGGGCTTGCAGGAACTGGAAAAACGATCGTTCTATCGATTAAGGCCGCAATAACCCACAAGCGATTTCCTCAATATAAGATTCTTTATCTCTTCAACACGCAGAGCCTCTACCAACATGTTCAGGGGTTGATCGCCAAATATTACACTTTAGAAGCAAAAAGAACCCCTGATTTCGATGATCACCTGCATGTCTTTCACGCTTGGGGTGGTCGCCAGCGGCCAGGACTTTATTCCACGCTTTGCCAGAAATACGGGCTCCGACCGTTGACCCTATCGGACGTCAGAGGTGCGAGCGACTCCTTGGCCTTCATCTACAAAGATTTGCTGTCAAAGGCCAAAAAGGCAATTAAGGCCGAATACGACTTGGTGCTAATCGATGAGGCTCAGGATTTCCCTAAAGAGGTTTTTGAAGTGGCCTATCTTCTTGCAAAAGGGGTTGGGGCGGATAAGCGCATCATCTGGGCGTATGATGAATTTCAGTCGCTTCGCGATACACAGATCAAGGAGCCGGATGAACTTTTTGGAGTCAACGCAAAGGGCGAACCGAACTTGCCGAAAGCGATTCTAAGCGGTGCCTATGCAGGCGGAATACCGAAGGATTTTGTCCTTCCAAATTGTTATCGTACGCCGCGCCCTGTCTTGATGACCGCCCACGGAGTGGCGATGGGTTTGTATTCGGGTAAGCCAACAGAGATGTTTTATTATCCCGACGAATGGGGTGCTATCGGCTACAAAGTTAACCAACCGCGCAAGCTAAGTATTGCAGCAGGCGACCATGTAGAAATTGAACGCCCTGACGAGAACAGTAAGAATCTTCTGGAGAGCTTGCTTCGTGGTAACGGCAAGTCAGCACGCCATCTTGTTCAAATAGAAGAGTGCGCGGACGCCGACGATCAATTGGCCTTCGTCGCCAATAAGATTCAAGAATTGATTAGTGAGCAAGGGGTTGCACCTGAAGAAATAATTGCAATCAATCTTCGGTCGGGAAACAATAAGGAGGAAATGCTTCAGATTCAACGAAGTCTGACAGGCGTAGGGGTTAAGTCAGTGTTGCCTGGTTACGTTGAAAGCTCGGATATTTTCAAGCCGAAGGGATTCGTGACAATTACGACGCCCTTTAGAGCCAAAGGAAATGAGGCGAACATTGTTTTCGTCCTCAATGCGCAAAGTGTTGCAAGCGATTTCACGCTGCGGATGCGAAATGCTTTTTTTGTTGCCGTCACTCGGTCCCGGGGCTGGTGCTATATCAGCGGCTACGGGAAAGGTATCCCGAGGCTTGCAGAAGAGATTGACGGACTTAAGAAAGATTTGCCGCTTTTTCGCTTCGTCTGCCCCGACCCTTCTGAGGTTCAAAGTAGCAAGTCATTTTTACAGAAATCAGATAAGGAGCTCGACGAGATTGCTAAGCTGTTGGAATTGTACGACAAGAATCCCGAAATCCGTAGATTGATACAAGAGCGTGAGCGGGGAGGGGGTGAATGAATTTCGCTCGAACATGCCAAGGACTCGGCAGCGCGAGATCGTACTTCTCAAGAAACAGTCTGACGCAAGTTGACAATATTGCAATTAATACGCAATTACGAGAGATTTCTTGGGCTGGTTATCAAGCCGGCATAATAAGAAACACAGCTTATCCGATCGAGTATCAGTTCTTGCTTGACAACCATCAGTACTCAATTCTGCTAAAGGATGGTTCGTTCTTTCAGTTTTACTTCTCCTTTGAAGCCGACGAGCTTAATTCGGCAAGGCTCGCTTTTTATCCAAGGCCGTTGCCGCTCAAGGACGACCCATCTTCGTTGAGCCAAGCAGCCGAGGAGGCGCTTGATCGGGGTGACGAGGAGATTCTGCAATATCTGCTGAATTGGGTTGAATTGATGGAGTTAGAGGGGAGGCTGATGCCATCAAATACCTCGCACGTTCGTTTTGACTACGACCGCGACGTCGAGGCACACTGCAAATCGCACCTGCAACTGGGAGCGATACAAGATCTCAGAATTCCCGCGAATTTTTTTCCGCAGCCGCTGGCCTTTATTCAGTTGTGTCAAAACCTAATTTATGGCTCGCTGCCACTTCCTTCTGTCGGCCTCGGATTTGAGAGAAATCATCTGTTTGCCCTAGAGCGGCCAGATTTCCTAATTACGCTTGGCTGTCAATGACTGAGGAGACCGCAGCGCGGCAGTATGCAGTCTTTCGCATCTACCGAAGAGCGGGCGTTTTGCATGCCTGGCGAGGCAGGTGAACTGCCAGGTTTTCGTCTTCGGGCCTGATGCGATGCCCGACGGCACCTACGCAGGCGCGTCGGCAGCATTCACGGCGAGCTGTTCAACAGGGCATAGGAGATGGCCGATCCCAATACGGCCCGGTCAGAACTCTGCCGAGAGGTCTTCAAGACGTTCATTCAAGTGCAAGCCGCCAAGAGGCTCATCGCACTGGGCGGTTCCACGCCAAACATGAAACGCGTCCGGCGGCGCCGTGAAGTGCCCCCTCGGTGAGCGGAGGGCCGATCGGCCTGGATCATTCACTTCGATCTCTTGTTTGCACAAAGCGCGCGCGCGGCGACTCGCTGCCGAACTGCTCTATTCATCGAAGGACTGCAAAAAGAGTTCTGAGCGGCCATCGGAACGTGGCTTGAGGAAAGACCGCTCACGCTGCGCTCCGCCCGGCCCAGTCCAACGTCAGCAGATGGTCGAATTCTGCCTCTGGTCGGGTCGCACGAGCCGGAATCGGCTGCGCGCGCTCGCAACGAAAAAGAGCGCCGACCTCGCGGAGGGGTCCGATTGTCGTTGGGGAGTGAGAAACCCCCTGTAGGTTCGCCCATTCGAGCCATGGAGGGAAAACTCCGCGCCCATGCCATTGTCGCGCTCGAAGCTATTGATGCTGCGTTGCGTCTGGGCCGCGTTGTAGACATCAGGCGTGATGATGCTGTCGAGCAGGCGCTGAAACTCGCTGTCGGTCAGGCTGACCCGATTGAGCGCCTCGAACTTGCGCGGAAGTTGGCTTCGAGCGCAGAGCGGTTGCGGATGTCTGGCACGGCGCGAAGGTCCATGGCCGGCAAGGCGAAGATACGTTTCGCGCATTGCATCGGTTCTCGGAAAGGGAAATAATCGCCCCGCAAATGAACGCCATCTTCTACATTCCGGCGACGGACCACCGGCCGGCCTCACAGAGGCCCGGCCATGTATTGCGCCCTTAGCCAGATCATCCTGAGCACGCGTCACCGTCCGCCGCCTGGCGCACGCGATCGGCGCGACCCCTCCCCTACTCCCGGCAACGGACCACCGGCCGGCCCCGAATCGATCGGGGCTGGAGCGGTGTATGTCCGGCGCTGACATCACCGCGGCGCTTCTCGCCCCGTCGCGCCGAGAGCTGCGCGACATCGACGAGTTCACCACCCAGTTCGCGCAGCCTGCCGCGCCGGCCGAGGTCGAGGTCATCAAGTCCGCGAGCGGCAAGCGCGAAGGCCGCTATCGCTACGTCATCAGCACCGACCAGGTCGACCTCATGGGCGACATCGTCGTGCAGGAGGGTCTGAAGGCCGTCGCCGATCGCATCCCCGCCCAGGTCGACCACAGCGGCAAGATCCGCGACCAGATCGGCTACTGGACCGACATCGAGCTCAAGGGCCACAAGACCTTCGCCACGCTCAACCTGTTCCCGGAAGGCCTGTCGCGAAACGCGGACCTCGTGCGCGCGATGCACGAGGCCGACATGCCCATGGCCTCTTCGATCGGCTTCGTGCCCGACATGACGGAAGGCGGGTTCGAATACATCCGCGACGAGAAAAACGAATTCATCACCGGATACCGGTTCCTTCGTTCGCTGCTGGTCGAGACGAGTGTCGTCGTCGTGCCGGCAAACCCGGGCGCGCTGTCGCTGCGCTCGGCGGAGTTCGCAAAGCGCCTGGGCATGGACGCGGATCGCGTCGGCCAGCGCCTGCGCAGTTTTGTCACGGCCGACGCATCGCAGCAGCTGCTGCGCGGGGTGCGGGTGCATGACCTGACGGTCCGAGGCGCAGCCGCGCTGCAGAGGGCCACCGCATGTCTGGAAAGGGGGGCCGTCAAATGACCCTCTCCGAAAAGATTGCGGCCATGAAGGCCGCGCTGCTGGAAAAGAAGAATGCCCTGCAGGCCGTCCAAGACAAGATGGCGGCGCTCACCGTGGACGAGTCGCTCAGCGATGACGAGGACGCCGCGGCCGAGGAATTGAGCCAGAGCATCAACAAGCTCATCGACGACATCGAGAAGGCCGAGCGCCACCAGCTCACGCTCGCGCGCAATGCGCGTCCGGCCAGCGGCACCAACGGCGGCGCGTCCACCGAGGACACCATCGCCAGCCTGCGTGGCGGCGGTGGGCAGCTGGCCACCCTCGCCGCGCCAGGCGTGGCCACGCGCGGCGGCGGCATCGTCACGCGCAAACCCAACATCAACCTGTTCGTTCGCTCGGCCATCGCTGCGTTCGAGTCGCACCATACGCACTACCCGGTGCAGGAGATCATCCAAGCGCGCTGGCCGGGCCAGCAGGACCTCCTGGAAGTCTCGCGCCTCATCACGGGCTACCGGCTCAAGGGCGTGCAGAACCCTGCCATGACCGACGTGCCCGAATGGGCCGGCGCTCTGGTGCGCGAGACGCTCGCCGCCTTCATGGATCTGCTGCAGCCCGAGTCGGTGATCCCGCGCCTGGGCCTCGCACCGCTGGACTTCGGCGGCTCGGCGATCATCAAGGTGCCGTACCGCCTGCCCACTGCAACGGGCGGCAATGATCTCTCAGGCGCATTCCGCAAGGAAGGCGACCCGATCCGCATCGGCGCCGCGCGCATGGGCACCAAGTCGCTGCGCTCCTACAGCATGGGCGTCATCGGCACCTTCACCATGGAGATGCTGGAGGCCAGCCTGCTCAACTTCGAGCAAGCCGTGCAGCGCTGGATGGTGGAGGACACCGCCAAGGTGCTGGACACCGTGTTCCTCGACGACCGGCCCGAGGTTGCCGACACGCGACCGGCCGGGCTGCGCTACGGCCTGGATGCGGGCGACATCCATGCATCGAGCGGTGTCGATCCGGCGCAGGTGCAGCAGGACCTGCGCGATGCCATCTCCGCCATGACCGACGCACTCATCGGGCGCCGGCCCGTGTGGCTGATGCACCCCAATCGCGCCACGGGCCTGAGCACGATGTGGAACAGCGTGGGGCTGCCGGCGTTTCCATCGATGGAAGCCAACGGCACGCTGATGGGCTATCCGGTCATCAGCTCGATCACGGTACCGAAAGACCTCGTGTTCCTGATCGACACGGCCGAGATCGCCTTCGCGGGCGGAACGCCGCGCTTCGACTACAGCACCGAGGCCTCGATCGTCGAGCAGGACGGCCTGCCCATCACGGATGGCGTGCAGTCAGAGGTCGAAACCTTGGATGCGGGCACGCCGGCTCGAAGCCTCTGGCAGACCAATAGCGGCGGCATCCGTGCCCTGTGGAACGTGAGCTGGGCGCGCATGCGCGACCACTCGGTGCAAGTGATCACCGGGGCAGCCTGGTAAGTCTCCGCCTCGACGCGAAGCACAGGGGGGCCGGCATCCCGTCTCGGGGGGCCGGCCCCTCTTTGATTGAAGGAGTACAGGACATGGCCACGAGAACGAAAACTGCAGCGAAGACCCAAGCGGCAGGCGCGGCTGCGGCAGCCGCCGCCCCGGTGCGCAGGAACTTCGCCATCTGGCAGTTCGATGGACTGCCGCTGCCGAAGCTGGGCCTGCGCATGGTGACGAAGGAGGAAGGCGAAGCACTCATCGCAGAGGGCGTGGCGGTCAAGGCCGATGGGCGCACGAAGTACCCGTTCCGAGCCGGTACCGAGCCAACCGGGTTCCCCAGGCCACCAGCACCGCCGCCTGCGCCTGCGGCACCGGCCGCACCACCAGTCGAGGAAACGGACGCCGCGCCTGCGCCGGCGCCGTTCGAGGGCTGAAGCCATGAAGCTGCGCGAGCTGGTGCCGAGCCTGATGCCGCGCCTGGCCCATGCCGTCAAGGGGTTCTTTTCGACCGAAGGGTCGTGGCGCGGACCGTTCATGGCCATCGGGGAACTCGGCGGCAGCTTCCGGGTCGAGCCCACCGGCGACGGCTGGCAGCGAAACCTCGAAGTGCCCACCTTCGGCGTGCGGCGCATCCCGGCCGCCTATGCGGCCGTGATGGCGAACGCCGCCGCCGTTGCGCAGTGCTGGCCGCGGCACCTGCGCGAGACCGGAGCCGCGGCCGAGTTCGCGCGCGTGACCACGAGCCCGGCCTTTCGCATCTTCCGCAAGCCCAACGCCTACGAGACATGGCCCGTCTTCATGCTCAACCTGGTGGCGGCCATGCAGTTCGACGGCACCGGCTATGCGATTGCACTGCGCGATGACAAGGGCGCGATCACATCGCTGCACCGCGTGCCAACCGGAGGCGCCGCGCCTTTCATCAGCCCCGTCGACGGCTCGGTCTACTACAGCATCGGGCACAACGAGCTGACTCCGGACTTCACGGGCAGCATCGAGGGCCTGGCTTACGTGGTGGCAGCGCGCGATGTCATGGCGCTGCGCCAGTACTGCCCGCGCCATCCGCTGCGGGGCGAGTCGCCGGCCACCGCGGCGGCGCTGGCCATGGGCATCAACGTGGCGCTGTCGCGCTCGCAGGCCGTGTTCTTCTCGCGCATGTCTCGCCCTTCGGGCGTGCTGGTGTCCGATCAGCAGCTCACTGCGGTACAGATCACGCGCGCGCGGGAGAACTGGGAAAGCCAGGCCACGCTCCTCGCACAGGGGGGCGTTCCGGTGCTGGGCAACGGCATGAAGTGGATCCCCATGACCATCACCAGCGAGGACTCACAGCTCATCGAGGCACAGCGCTTGAGCATCGAGGACATCGCGCGGGTCTACCGCGTGCCGCTGCCGGTCATCGGCGACCTCACGCACGCCACCCTCACTAACGTCGAATCGCTGATCAGCTTCTGGCTCTCGACGGGCCTGGGGTCGCTCCTCGAACTGGTGGAGCGCGCCTTCGACGAGATGTTCGGTTTCGACAACGTGACGGAGTACTGCGACTTCGACACCACGGCGCTGCTGCGCACGGACTTCGCAGGGCGCATCGAGGCGCTGTGCAAGGGCATTCAGGGCGGCCTGTACAAGCCCGACGAGGCGCGTGCGCGCGAAGGGCTCGGACGCGTGCCCGGTGGCGACACGGTCTACGTGCAGCAGCAGATGGTGCCACTGGGCACGACGGGCCAGTCCACGACCCCCATCGCCGCCCCGCCCTCCCCCGCCGAGCCGGCCGCCAATGACGGCCCCGGGGACGGCCAGGGCGGGCCCGTGGAGCTCTCGCTGGCCGTCGGCGAGACCATGAGTTCAGAGCAGGTTGCACGCGCCTTGATGAAGCGCTTGGGCGTGCGGGAGCCGCAGTCATGAATGCGCAGGACGTGGACCGCATCGCGCAGGTGATCGAGCTCGCGCTGGCCGACCAGCGCCAGACGCTGGAGGCGCTCATCGAGCTGCGACGGGCTGAATGCATGGACGCCGCACAGGCCAGCGAGGTCGCGCGCGAGCAGGTGAGCGCCGCCGAGGATCGGCTGCGCGAGTTTCTCCAGCGCAGCACCACCGATGCCGCGCTCGCCATGCAACAGGCCGCGGCCGCCGAGCTCGCGCGCAGCCAGGACCTGCTGATGCGCCGTATGCAGACGGCCGAGGCCTTGGATGCCGAGGTGCGCAATCTGTGCGCGCAGTTGCAGCAGGCGAGCCCGAAGTCGGATGCGGTCGAGATCCACGAGCAAGTGACCGCGGCCGAGGACCGGCTGCGCGACCTGGTCGAGGACCGCACGGTGGACGCGGTGAGCACGATGCGGCAGGCGGCCGCCGCCGAGGTCGCGCGCAGCCAGGATCTCCTGTTGCGCCGCCTGCAGATGGTGGACGACCTGGCAGCCGAGGTGCGCGCGCTGCACGTGCAACTCCAGCAGGCGAGCCCGAAGTCGGATGCCACCGAGATCCACGAGCAGGTGACGGCCGCCGAGGACCGGTTGCGCGAGCTGGTCGAGCACCGCACGGTGGACGCGGTGAGCACGATGCGGCAGGCCGCCGCCGCCGAGGTCGCGCGAAGCCATGACCTTCTCTTGCGTCGCCTGCAGATGGTGGACGACCTGGCTAGCGAGGTGCGAGGGCTGCACGCGCAGTTGCAGCAAGCGAGCTCCAAGTCGGATGCCGCCGAGATCCGCGAGCAAGTGACGGCGGCCGAGGACCGGTTGCGCGAACTGGTCAAGGACCGTACGGGGGACGCGGTGAGCACGATGCGGCAGGCGGCCGCCGCCGAGGTGGCGCGCAGCCAGGATCTTCTGTTGCGCCGTCTGCAGATGGTGGACGACCTGGCAGCCGAGGTGCGCGCGCTGCACGTGCAATTGCAGCAGGCGAGCCCCAAGGCAGATGCGGCCGAGATCCGCGAGCAAGTGTCGGCGGCCGAGGACCGGCTGTGCCAGCTGGTGAAGGAGGCGGCCGCCCGCGAGCTCGCCGGCAGCCAGGATCTTCTCTTGCGCCGCCTGCAGGCGGCGGACGACCTGGCAGCCGAGGTGCGCGCGCTGCACGCGCAGTTGCTGGACGCGAAGCCGCGCTCGGCCTACGACATCGCGCGGGCCGAAGGCTTTGACGGCAGCCAGGCCGAGTGGCTTGCGAGCCTGAAGGCCGAGGCGCCTGCAGCGCACGAGGTGGCCGAGGCGCTGATGCTCACGCACGCGGGCGCGCTCGAAGGGCGGCCCGGTACCGAGGGCAAGGACGGCACAAACGGCAAGGATGGCCAGGACGGCGCCGGCATCGACACCCCGGCATGGGCGCCGGGCATCCACCGCGAAGGCGCGCTGGTGCAGGCCTACATGGGCCAGTTCTATCGGGCGCTGCGCGACACAACTGACGAGCCCTACGGCAGCCGCGACTGGCAGCGCGTGGGCACCCTGGGCCTGCACCTGGCCAAGCCCTACGCCGAGGGCGCCCAGTACGCGCTGGGCGATCTCGTCATGCACGACTTCAGCACCTTCGTGATCGATGCGAGCGGCGAGCTGCACCTGTTCGCTGCGCGCGGACCCGCCGGCGAGAAGGGGCGCGACGGCAAGGGCCGCGACGGCACCAACGGCAAGGACGGCAACAACGGTCGCGACGGCTACGGTATCGAGGACATGCAGCTCAAGGGCGGCATGCTCGCGGTGCTAGCGCGCAACGCCTCGGGCCAGCTACAGGACTTCGCCGTCGATCTGGTTCCGATGCTCGAAACGCTGGGCGAGGCCATCGAACAGCGCCTGATCGCGCGCTTCACGCGCGCCCCTACCACCCCACCGCAAGGAGACGGTCATGCTCTCTGACGCGATTCTCGTGCTGGCCGAAGTGTTCTTCGTGCTGGCCTGCATTCCCGCGGTTAAGCAGCCGTTCAACTTCATGGCTGTCGGTCTCGCGCTCGCGGATCTTTCCCTCGTCATCGCCAACTGGGGAGCGGTCTTCAAATGAGCTGGGATCTCGACACCGCCAGGAAGCGCCTGGGCATCGAGGGCGGCGAACAGGACGAGGTCATCGAGTCCGCGATGAACTTCGCGCTCGCCGTGGCCGAAAGCTACTGCGACCGTCGCTTTCTCAAGCAGGAAGACAGGCAGGAGTTCACGCTGCCGTGCGGGCCGAACCTGCTCGTGCGTCGCTATCCCCTCGTCTCGCTCGAAACCATCGAGCCGATCGATCCGCAGCCCGACCCGCCGCCCGAGCCCTATGACGTTTCGGCGGCCTGGCGCATGGACAAGAAGCGCGGCATCGTCTTCGTCGTCGGAGCGCCGCCATGGGTTGCAGGAGGGGTGGACGCCGCGGCGCCGAGCCCGTTCTACGGCCGCGAGAGCGCCGGCTTCGTGCTGAACTACACCGGCGGCTATGACCCGTTGCCCGCAGATCTCGAACAGGCGCTGTGGCTGGTCTTCGACGCCGTCTGGTTCGCGACGCCCGGATGGGGAGCGGACGCCGGGTCGCAAGCCGGCGCGGGCGCAGGCGGTGCCGTCAAGTCCTTCAACATCGACGGCATGGCGCTGGCCTTCGACACGGGTAGCGGCGACAAGGCCGCGAGCCAGGCCGGCGGCGATGTGGGCTCCTTCGGGCCGTTCCTGCCGCTGTCGGCCACGTCGCTGCTGCACCCCTACCGGGCAGAGACGGTCATCGGGATCGGATGATGACAAGCCGCGCCGCCACCGCCGCGATCCAGTCGCTGCATGTGTCCATTCGCATGCTGGGGGTGAGCGGCCAGCTCGTGCGCGCTTCCGATCCCGACGCGTCGCCGCTGCCGCTGCGGTTCCTCCGCACGCACCCGCAACGACGCGACGAGCAGATCGTCAACGCCTTCGGCATCAACGCGCTGATCCTGACCCTGCCGCCGATCGCGGAGCTCCTGGCCAAGCCGCCCGCCAAGTACGACCTGGTGCTCGTGGGCACGCCCGAGCAGCCCACCTATGCGCTGGACACCGTGCTCGCGCGCATGCTCGACGACACCGTCATCGCATTCACGGCCTATGTGCGAGGGCGCACGGTATGAGCAGCCTGTACGTGCGCACGAAGGTACGCGACTGGTGCGCGGGCCTCACGCTGCCGTTCTACGACACCGTCAACGTCAATCAGCCCGATCCGCCTCACCCGGCCTGGCTCACGGTGCAGTTCGTCACCGCGAGCAACTCGCAGCTCGACTTCTGCAATGGCATGTGGGAGCGCGGCACCTTCGATCTCATCGTGCTCACGAAGGGCAACACGAGCGACGTGGTGCTCGCGCAGGCCGAAGCTGACCTCAAGACGTTCATGGCGCAGCGCGACCGCCGGCTGGCCCTGATCACCGCCAGTCCCTTCGAGGACTTCTTTCAACCCGCTGTGGCGCGCTGGTTCACCTTGAGCTCGGCCGTCGATTACCAGTTCATGCACCACTAAAGGAGAGTCAGCCATGGTCGCAGAAGCCAAGAGCAGCAAAGACGTTCGCATCTACCTGAGCGACGGATCGGCCCCGATCTCGGTCGAGGTCACGGGCGTCTCGAAATCCAGGCCCGCGGTCATCACGGCCGCCTCGCCCGCCGGAGGCTGGCAGCTCGGCGCACCGGTGATGTTCCAGGGCACCGGGTTCCCCGAGCTGGACAACCACTTCTTCACGATCGGAAGCTCAACCGGGGACTCTTTCACAGCCACCGGCAGCGACACCACCGACAGCACCGGATCGCTGTCGAGCGCAGGTGCGGAGGTTCTCGTGTACGACAACACGGACCTCACGCCGCTGTGCCTGTCATCGTTCGCCTATGCACTGGAGACTCCGGGAACGGTGGACGTCGGCACGTACTGCAACCCGAGCGCGACGCTCCCGGCCACCGCCGGGGCGCCCGGAACCATGACCCTCGGCGGCTACATCGACGTGCAGGACTCGGCCTATCCGGCGGTCTACCGGGCCGTCAAGGACGGCAAGACACGGGTGCTCTCGATCCTGCTCGGACAGGGTCAGGGCGAGCTCATCCAGGCCGTCAACTTCGTGAGCATGACTTGGGACATCCCGATGGGAGATGGCGGCATGGCATGGACCGCGACCGCCAACCTCAAGTCGCGGCCCGAGCACGTGTGGGACGACACCGAAAGCACGGGCGAGCTCATTCCGCTCACCGAAGGGGTCGCGGCATGACGACCGAGCGCGACAAAGGGGGCGTCGTCTTTCGCAGCCAGCGCGTGGGCGACTTTGTCGTGCACGAGCTGTCGATGCGACTGCACCTGCAGGTGATGAAGGACTACCCGGAGCCTGGCATCGAGCGCGCGGCGGGGTACCTCGGCCATGCGGTGAGCAACGGCACCGGGGAGCCCATCGGTCGCGATGCCGTGCTGGATTTGCCGCCCGCCTTGTTCAACGAGCTGATGGAAGCCTATACCGAAGTGAGCAAGCGGTACGAGACGCAGCCGGAAGGCAAGCAACCGGAAGGCAGCGCCGAGGGAAACGCCTGAGCCCGGTTCGCAGGCAACTGCATGACCTCGCGCTGGAGCTGGGCAAGACCGTAGGAGAACTCACCGCCATGTTGTCCTGGGCTGAATTCTTGGACTGGGTCCAGTACTTCAATGATCGCGAGCAGGACCGGTCGCGGGCAGCGGCGCGCGCCAAGGGCGAGATCCGCACCGACGACCCGAACGCCGTGCAGGCGCTGCTCAAGGCGAGCGGCGCAGCGGCGCGCAAGCCGCGGGCGAGGGCCAAGGAGACAGCAGCGCCTGCAGCACCGTCCACCGGAGCGCCGTCCCATGGTTGAGGCCTACGTCCCTGTCATCAAGCGCCAGGTCGTCAGGGCGCGCGGCGACGGGCGCATGACGCAGTCGATCACCAAGGACGTACAGGGCTGGTCGCGCAATCAGCTCATCGTCGCGCTGCGCAAGGACACCGTGGACACCGTGGCCCAGCAGATCCGACTGGAGAATCCCCCGGAGGCTGCGGTCGTGGACAACACGCGCGGCAAGCCCATCCTGCAGGCCGTGCGGCGCACGGCCGTCAACTTCGGATCCGCGGTCAGGGCCGCGGCCCTCAACGTCCTGAAGGCCGAGCTCCAGCGCGCGATCGAGCAGAGCACGATTCGGCGCAGCGGCGACCTGGCCAACATGAACAACTGGGAATGGGTCTACGTGCGCGACGGCCGCAGGCAGCCTCTGCCGATCATGGGGACGAGCGGCATCACCATGCGCCCCGGAGACTTCATCGTCCTGCGCCCGCGCGTGCCGTACGCGAGCATCGTGAACCTGCGCGTCGCGAACGGCTCGCGCGCCCTCACGTTGCGCAAGACGCGCCAGAGAGCCGAGCGACCCACGAAGGCGAACCAGCGGCTGGGCTTCCTCGCGTTCGCCGCGCGGCGCGCGAAGCGCCACTCGCTCTTTCGCGGCTTCAACGTGCGGGTCAGCTTCACGCATCGGCATGCCATCGAGGGCGAAGTCAACAGGCGGCAGGGCACGGGCACGCTGGTCATCACGCCGTCCTCCGGGCGCGGGCGCTGGTGAGCGCCGCGCTGGCGTCGCACACAGGGGGCAACTGAATGGCCACCACTGACAATATCGAGCGCATCGTCCGATACGAGGCGGACACCTCGCAGGCGATCGCGCAGCTGGACAAGCTCACCGCTGCCACGCAGCGCAACGCCGAGCAGATGGACAACGTGGGCGGCCAGCTCGCCTCCATCGGCACCAAGCTCGATATCGCCGCCGGGTTCTACATCGCCAAGGAGGTGATCGGCCAGGTCACCGACGCCGTCAAGGGCATGATCGACCAGATGGACCAGCTGGGCAAAAGCGCCCAGCAGGTGGGCCTCACGGTCGAGCAGGTGCAGGAGCTGCAGTACGCATTCGGCTTCGCGGGCCTCAAGGGAAGTGAGACCGTCACGGTGCTGGGGCGCCTCACGGACAAGCTCGCCGACATCGACGACATGACCAACAAGTCGTCACGCGGCCTCCGTTCGATGGGGATTGCGGCCGGCGACGACGCGTCCACTGCAATCCTGAAGATGGCCGACGCATTCCAGGGCATGAGCGACGGCACCGAGAAGACCTCGATTGCGGTGGACACCTTCGGCCGCACCCTCGGCATGAAGATGATTCCCGCGCTCAACGATGGCTCGGCCGCCGTCGAGCAGCTGATCGCCGAGCAGAGCCAGTATGGTCAGGTGAGCGAGGAGACGGCCCGCCAGGCCTCGGAGTTCAACGACAAGCTCACCCGGCTCGAGGAGGTCGGCATCAGCGTCGGCAAGGCGATCGTCGCCGAGCTGCTGCCGGGACTGAACAAGTTCCTCGACTGGTGCCTGTCGATGGTCAGTCCGGTGTCCCGGGCCATCAGCTGGCTCAACGAGCTCAACGCCAGTTTCAGCGCCGGAGCCATCGCCGCGAAAGCCTTCTCGGTCGCCTCCGCGCAGTTGGGGCCGCCACCGGGCCTGAAGTCCATGGCCGATTCGGTCGGCACCTTCGCCGACTCGTTGCAGAAAGCGGCCGAGCAGGAGGCCGGTCCGAGGTGGCTCAAAAAGTTCGAGGAGCAGGCCCGCGACACTGCCGAGGGGTTCGCGCAGGTACCGCAGAAGGTCAAGGCGCTGCGCGAGGCGATCTCGTTCCTCGACCCCGCGGTCGAAAAGGACGCGCTGCTGCTCAAGTCCTACACCAAGCAGCTCGAAAGCCTCGAAAAGCAACTCGATGGCACCACCAAGAAGGCCGGCACGTCCAGAAGGACGCCCACCGCGATCCAGACGAGCGACTTCGAGAAGTGGATGGACTCGATGCTCAAGTTCGCCACGGCGAGCGACGACGCGGGCGCAAAGATCGAATGGCTCACGAGCCATCTCGCGGTCCTCGCGGCCAACGGCGACACGATAAGCGAGGCCTTCAAGCGATGGACCGCCGAGCTTCGAAGGCTCCAGCCCGACCCGGTTGCCGATGCGCTCGAACGGATCGCCAGGGCAGCGAAGGCGCTCGATGATCAGCCGGCGATCATCGCGGGCCTGTCCGAGCGCATGACCGAGCTCATGGCCGCCGGCAAGGGAGGCACCGAGGAGTTCAGGCTCCTGCGCGAAGAGATCCTCAAGCTCGAAGCGGCCAAGGACCCGATCGCGGCTGTCACGCTCGAGCTCGAAAAGATGCGCGCCGAGACGCGCCGCAACGCCGAGATGGAGGCCGAGTGGTTTCGGCTCCTCGCCGATGGCGCCGTCACGACGCAAGAGTTCGCCGAGGGCGCGAGCAAGCACATGCAGACCTATCAGGACGGGATGGAAAAGAGCGTCAAACAAACGAAGGACCTGGCCGACGCGATCGAGGAGGCCGGGGCGCGCTTCGTGACGGACTTCGTCGGCACGCTCATCGACGGGTTCGGAAAAACCGATCAGGCGTTCAGCGACATGATCGAGAGCATGCTCAAGAACCTCGCCAAGCTGCTCGTGAATCAGCAGATCGCGAACCTCTTCAGGACGATGGGCTGGGGCAGCGTCTCGGGCACGGCACAGGGAGGCGCCTGGGACGCGAGCGGCGTCGAGTTCATGGCACGCGGTGGCATCCTCTCGCGGCCGACCTTCTTCGCAACCGGCGGCGGGCTCGCTGTCGCGGGCGAGGCCGGGGCCGAGGCCGTGGTGCCCCTACGTCGAGGCACGAGCGGCGACCTCGGTGTCGCTGCCTCGCCCGTGACGGTGAACATCCACAACAACGCAGCCGTGGATGTGTCGACACAGAACAAGGACAACGCGGACGGCTCGCGCCAGATTGAGGTCTACGTTGAGCAGAAGGTCAAGACGATGTTCGCCAACGGCTCGATGGATCGCACCATGCGCCAGGGCTACGGCCTCACGCGCCAACCGATCGCGGGGTGACGCACCATGGCAAGCATTCAAGTCGCCCCGCGCCCGAACGAGATCGACGGCTGCCTGCAATCGTGGGCCGACCACGACGAGGTCCAGGTCGTGCGCTCGTCGATGGAAACCGGCGCGATCAAGGTACGCCGCCGCTTCACGGCCGTCGTCTGGCTCGTGGACGCGAGCGTGACGCTCGATGCCTCGCTCTACCTCACCTTCCGCGACTGGTTCCGCGTCAGTTGCCAATCGGGGGTACTCCCCACGCGCTTCAAGACGCCATGGGGCGCGGAGGTCGTGATGCGCTTCACGGCTCCGCCCGCCTTCGACTGGGGCGTCGACGCGGGGGCGAGGGCCTTCCGCGTCTCGATGACGCTCGAACAGATGCCCGAGTGGGCCTCGCTGTAGGAGCTTTCGCCGTGCCGATCTCGCAGACCAACATCCGCGCGGTGCTCGAATCGTCGAGCTCGGTGGTGTGGCTGTTCCTGCTCACGATCACGCAGACCGGGCTTGATCCGCTGCGGGTCGTCAACAACAACGAGGCGGTGGTCTCGCGCGGCTATTCCTTCGCGCCGTTTCCGTTCACGGTGGTGCTACCGCCCGATGACTCCGAGGCACTGCCGAAGGTGACGCTCTCGCTCGTGAACGTGGACGCTTCGATCATCGAGTACATCCGTTCGCAATTGACGCCGCCCGCGATCACGATCGAGCTCGTGACCTCGGCATACCCCGATACCGTCGAGGTCGCGCTTGACTTCCTAAAGCTCACGACTGTGACGTACGACGCGATCACGATTCAGGGATCGCTCGACGTGGACAACTTCCTCGCGCAGCGCTTTCCGGCCGAGGCGTACCTGCCGCCACAGTTTCCGGGGCTTTTCCGATGAACGCGCCCGTTGCCATCGATCTCTCGCGCTGGGTCGGCATCCCGTACCGGCCCAAGGGGCGCGACCGCACCGGGATGGATTGCTGGGGGATCGTTCTGGCTTATGCCCGCGAGGAGCTCGGCCTGGAGCTGCCCGAGTACTACTACGATGAGGCGGCGATCCTCGAACACGCGTGCGCGCACATCGGGCGCGAGACGAAGGCACCGCACTGGACGCCTATCGCCCGCCGATCGATCCGCCCAGGCGACGTTCTCATCTTTCGCATCCGCGGCTTCGAGACGCACTGCGGAATCGCGGTGGGCGGCCGGGACTTCCTACATTCGCTGGCCGGGCGCGCCTCGTGCATCGAGTCGCTCGACCACACGAACTGGGCGCACCGCTGCACGGGGGCCTATCGATGGACCGCGAAGTGATCGACGGCGGAGTGATCGAGATCGAGGCCCGCGAGGTGAACGACTGCGAGATCGCGATCGAACTGCCGGAGCTCACGCCGGCGCCTGGCCGCGTCGTGCTGCCCGGTGGCGAGCGGCGCGCTGTCGCAGTCGTCGCGGGTATGTCGGTGCGCGAGATCGTCGAGGCCGCCGTCGAGCCGCAGCTGTGGCCGCTCGTGGAGGTCTTCAACCACGGCCGGCGCGTCGAGGACTGGGACACCTTTCGCGTGCGGCCCTCCGACGCGCTGCTTCTCCTCGTCGTGCCACAGGGAGGCGGCGGCAGCAGGAAGGGGATCATCGGCGCGGTGCTCGCGATCGCCGTCGCGGTCGTTGCGCCCTATGCGGCCGGCGCGCTTGCAAGCGCGGGGGTGATCGGCGGCGTCGGGACAGTGAGCTATGCCGCAACGATGGTCGGCATCACGCTCGTGGGCAACCTGCTGATCTCCGCGCTCGTGCGCCCGCCCTCGGTCAATACCGGCAACGTCTCCACCAGTGCGGCCAAGAGCTACTCGCTCACCGGGCAATCGAACGCGGCGCGGGCCTATGGCGCGTGCATCGTGGTCTATGGGCAGCACCGGCTCTATCCCGTGACGGCGACCAATCCGCGCGTGGAGAACCTCGGCGAGGAAAGCAAGCTCACGGCGCTGTATGACCTGGGCCTGGGCTATGTCCACTTCGATGACATTCGCATCGGCGACGTGCAGATCTCGGAGTACCAGCCGGCGCTCATGGGGCACTGGAATTCGCTCGGCCAGGACATGCGGCTGAACTTCTCGCAGATCGGCTATGACCAGTATGCGATCGAGCTTCAGCAGAACGTGCCAGTGACCTTGACGACCAAAGAGGACAGCTACTCGGCCGAGCTCGACATCAGCTTTCCGCTCGGGATCGGGCAGATCGCGCCTCAGTTCGGCTCGATACCGTACTGGATCGACATGCGCTCGCAGTGGCGGCGCTCGGGCTCCAATGATGCGTGGCAGGCCGTGCCAATCGACTGGTATCTCGGCGCGATGGGTCGCCAGTACCAGAAGCCGCCGCAGGCGCAGATCCAGTTCAGGCTCAACTACGGGGACTATGCGGCGACGTGGTACGACTACGACCCCGCGAGCTCCCCGGCCAGGCTCAGGGAGCTCCAAGCGACGTATCGGGCGCAGGCGGCGAGAAACAACCCTTATCCGAATTTCAAGCCGCTGCCGGACTCGAACTACATCGTCGTCGGCTCATGGTCATCGGAAGACTACTTCGGCCGCTATCCCGACATCCTCGCGGCCGGCTGGGACCCGGTCGCCCGCAATGCCTATGACCACTTCATGTCGATCGGCTCGCGTGAGGGCCGGATCATGGGCGCGGCGGCCAACGTCTATATCTCGGTGCCCAACATCGGCTGGTACGACCCCGCAACCTCGCCCTCGACGCTGCACCAGTACGACATGCTCTACGCATCGGACGACCCGCTCGTCGGTGGCTGGCAGTGGATCCAGCAGGGCATGCCCTCGCAGGCGATCGGCGCCGCGCCGATCGAGTTCCGCGTGACGACGGGCGCCTTCGACGGCGACGGTTATCTCGCCCGTTACCCGGACGTGGCGGCCGCGGGCATGGACCCGTGGACGCACTTCACCAACTTTGGTGCTTTCGAAGGTCGCAACCCCTACGACGGGAACGCCGATCTGGACGTGCGCCTGATCGCGAATTTCCTTGGTCAGTACTGGCTGCGCATCGCCTTCAACTTCCCGACGCCAGGGCGCTACGACCTTCGGATCTGGCGCACCGACGTGGTAGAGGACGGGACCGACTCGACGATCAACGTCATCAGCGGCGGCGCGGTGACGGGCCGAGTCAATAAAGCGGTGCTCTCGATCCTGCGCTCCTACAAGGCCGGGCCGGTCGTCGCGCCGCGACTTCGCCACACATGGCTCGAAATGCAGGTGCGCGCCACCGACAAGCTGCAGGGCGTGGTGCAGAACCTGAGCCTGATGGGGCGCGGCGTCGTGCTCGTGACTGATGGCTCGGGCTCCTTCTGGTACGCGGAGACGCGTAACCCCGCGTGGATCGCGCTCGATGTCCTAACCTCCGAGAAGAACCCGAGGCCGGTTTCGCGCGACGCGATCGACTGGCCCTCCTGGCTGCACCTCGTCTCGGTCTGCGACGCGCTTCGCTCGTGGATCGTGAACGGCCAGCCGTTCACCGCGGCGCGCTTTCTCTTCGATGCGGTGATCGTCGATTTCACTACCATCAAGGAGCTCGTCGACTCGATCCTCTCGGGCTGCCGTGCGTCGCTCATGCTCATGACCAACGGCAAGTGGGGCGTGCTCGTCGACGAGGAGAAGGCAACGCCCAGGCAACTCCTCACGCCGAGCAACTCGTGGGGGTTCTCGGGCCTGCGCACCTTCTCGCAGATTCCGCACTGCCTGCGCGTGTCGTTCATCAACCGGGACACCAACTACCAGACCGATACAGTCCCGGTATACGCGGACGGCTATGACGGCTCGAACGCGACCGTTTTCGAGGACCTCGATACCTTCGGGATCACCGACTACCCGCACGCGTGGGCGTATGGCCGCTACATGATGGCGCAGGGGATCATGCGCAGCGAGACCTTCACCGTCTCGATGGACGTGGAGAATCTCGTCGCGCAGCGCGGCGACCGCATCGACGTAGCGCACGACGTGCCGCGCATGGGCGGAACGTCCACGCGCATCGTCGACTATGGCTGGGCCGCCGGAGCGAACGGAGGCGGGCTCGTCAGGATCGCTATCACGCTCGCCGCCGCGCCGACCGGGTACGCGATCCGGCGGAGTGCCGACGGTGTCGTGATGACCGGGCGAGTACTCTCGGTCGATGCGTCGGGCCACGTCATCGAGGTGGACGACCTCACCAACGTCGGCGCGGACGACCTGATCGTCTTGGGCGAGTTCTCACGCGTGACGTACCCCTATCTCGTCCAGCAGATAACGCCCGGGGCGGACCTGACGGCCGAGCTCACGCTCGTGCGCTACGACCCCGCCGTCTACACCGCTGATATCGGCGCGTTGCCGGGGTGGGACCCAGGCATCGGCATCGACTTCCAGAACGGCACGGACTTGCGCACCTTCAACGTCCAGGCGTCGCAGTCGCTGCGCTACGTCGAGCGCGAGCCCCTGTGCGACGTGCAACTCGTGTGGACCACGCAAGGCTATGCGCTGCACCACCATACGGTCGTGCTGATCCTGCCCTCGGGCGTGCGCGAACAACTCGGGCAAGTCGCCGCGATGTCGTTCCTCTGGATCGTCGACGCGATCCGGCGGCGCAGATACTTCGACATGCCGCTCCAGTTCGAGGTCACGCCGACCTCGGAGGCGGGCTTCAACGGCATAGCGGGGTACGTTTCGATCACGCTGGTACCCGACCGTACGCCGCCTGGTCCGCCGGCCGAGTACGGAGTGAACGTGCAGAAGGAGACCATCGATCTCTTCTGGCAGCACCCCGCCGACCCTGACATCGCGCACTACGTGCTGCGCTACACGCCCGAGGTAGATATCCCCTCGTGGGACGCCTCGACGCTCCTCGCGCAGGTGGCCTGGCCGACGACGAAGGCGAGCGCGGGGGCGCGCACCGGCACCTACATGATTCGCACGGTCGACACCTCGGGCAACGTCTCGACCGTCGAGATGCGGCGCACCACGGTGGCGACGCTTCCCGATATCAACGTCATCGCGACAGTGAACGACATGCTTCTCGATCCCCCGTGGACTGGCATCCACGACAACACCGAGATGGGCGGTGGCGGCGTGCTCGAAACGGCCGGCGCGTGGGGCTCGATCCCACAGGATGCGATCTACTACTTCGACACGCTATTCGATCTCGGCGCAGTGTACGAATGCCGGGTGTCGAGCAAGCTCAAGGCCTTCGGCATCACGCAGGGCGACCTGATGCACAACTGGGCGGCGCTCTCCTCGGTGGTATCGATGGTCTCCGCTACCTCGGACTTGTGGAACGTCTGGCTCGAAATGCGCGTTTCGAATCAGGCTTCGTTCATGAGCGAGTGGCCCACGCTCTCCGAGGTCGACCCGATTGGGATGGGCTCGCCCGATTCCTGGTCCGCCTGGCGTTGGATCGAGGTCGCCGATATCACGGGCGAGCTCCTCCAATTCCGCATCCGCCTGCAAAGCAAAAACCCGGGCGTGCGGCCGGTCGTGAAGTGGGGGCAGGTTGATGTGGACATGCCAGATCGGACCGACTCGTATCCCGATGTGATCGTCCCGCCTGCGGGCATCGACTTCCTGTGGGACCCCGCGTTTCGTGTGTGTGAGGCCGTGGCGGTGACGATCGACGGCTCGGTGAATCCGCAGGTAGCCCACGTCTCGGACCGCAGCCCGATCGGCGTGCACATCCAGCTCCTGAATCTCAACACGGCCGCGCCCGAGGCGGGCCAGGTCGACATCATGGCAAAGGGGTACGGGCGTCTACGGCCGGCCTCGATCTGAAGGAGAAAGAGCTATGTCTCAAAGCCTAGCCGCCGACTTTCCGATAGACCCGACAACGACCTCGGGCGATGCCCTGGCCGATATCCTCAACCGGCAAAACTCGGCGATCAACACCTCGAACGCAGGACCGACCTCGCCGCCTCGCACGTTCCCCGGGCAGATCTGGCTCGATACCTCGGTCGCGGACCAGCCCAATGGCGTCCTTCGCTTGCGCGACGCGGCCAACGGCTCGTGGGTATCGATGTTGCCTGCGATCTCGAGCGCAGGCGATCCCGCGACCACACTCGCCGCGCTTGGCATACCGAATCACGACAAGATCGTGGTTAATTCGGCGGGCAATACATCGGTGCCGGGGTCGTTGACTCTCGGGACGTCGCAGGGCACGAGCTTTTATGCGTCCTGGCTGAACGCCAATACGCCCACGCTCAATATGTGGACGAACTATTACCTTGCGTTCGACGGCACGACCGGGAGCCTTGTGTGGAACACCGCAGGCGGGCGCAGCGTGACCATCGATGTCTCCTGCAACATCGCGACACCGGGGAACATTACGGGAGCGGGGGGGAGCTTTCAAAGCGGCGTGCAGTTCATGCCGGGTTTCTCAACCTATCGCTCCGCCCCGTATTACATCCTTCAATTCGCCGGTAACTACTATTGGCGCTGGAACGATCAGGACGGCCGGCTTGACTGGATCACCCAGGCCGGCATCCCGTTCACCATCAGTTATGCGGGCGTGACGACGACGGCGCAGCAGTTCGTTTGTGCCGGGACGTCGCCCTTCTGGGCCAGCGGCTACACGAACAACGCGGGCACCGATTTTTGCAACACGATCAATTCAGCGAGTAGCTACGGCTACATGCGGCTGTCGTCGATCCACACGCCCGGCAACGTCGCCGGCTGGCAAATGCAATTCGACAACTCGGGCAGCTACACCTTTCGCACCGATGGTTGGGGCGAAGCGCCGGCCGGGTGGCGGCAGGCTTCGGATGCGCGCCTGAAGGACAACGTCGCCACGCTCACGGACGCATGCGCAAAGATCAAGCAGCTGCGCGCCGTCACCTACGACCGCAACGACGTGAAGCCGCTGGACGGCTCGATCGCGCACTCGGCGGGCTTCGTTGCGCAGGAGGTCGAGACGGTCTTCCCGGTAGCAGTCGGCTATTCGGCGGCTCTCGATTCGACGGCGCTCGCCGCCGCACTGGCCGAAGCTGCCGAGAGTGGCGGCGAGGTCGCCACCGTGGCCGCGCCCGAAGCGATGCGAACGCTCGACGTCATGCCGATGATTGCGCTCACCTATGCCGGCGTCGCCGAACTGATCGCGCGCGTCGAAACCTTGGAGGCCAAAGCATGACGCTCGAATTCACGAACGAACAGCTGCAGAACCTGCTGAACTACCTGGCGTCGCACCCGTGGCGCGAAGTGCAGCCGATCCTCGGGCCGATCCTGCAGCAGATAGAAAAGCAGCAGCAGGCGCAACAGGCGGGCCAGCCGCCCGCACTGCGCGCTGTGCCCGAGGCCTGAGAGGATCAGGCTGCCTTGCGACGTGCCTCAATGATGCTGACGACCTTCTCGCTCGCGGCCGTCTTGTAGGTGCGCACGCGCGCATCCTTGGACTGCCGGCCGTTCAGAAAGCCCGCCCATGCATTGAGGATCTCCGCGCGGCGATCGACCGCGCCGCCGCGCACATAGGCCCCCTCGGTCGAGTCCCCGACCTTGTGTGCCAGCGCGATCTCGACGATCTTCTGGTCGAACTCGGTGGCCTCCAGCGACCACGTCTTGAACGTCGCGCGCGCCAGCCCATGCGGCGTGGCCGCATGGCCGAGCTTGGCCACGAGCTTGCCCATTGCGTCCTTGTGCAACTCGACCCCGTTCTCCATGAAGACGAGATCCGAGGGCTTGCCGCGCTTTTGCGCACGGATGATCTTCACGGCCTCGGCCGGCATGGGCACCAAGTGCTTGCGCTCGCCCTTCATGTCCTCGGCATCGAGCGCCCACAGCGGGCGCTTGCCGTCGATATCCACGAGATCCGCCCAGCGCATGCCGCGAATCTCATTGCTGCGCGACTGGCAGTAGATAGCCACCAGCAGCGCGCGGGCGCGGTCGCCCGCGTCGGGTGCCGCCTCGGCCAACTGCGCCATGAACGCGGGCATGTCCTTCCATTCGAGCGCGGCGTGCCCCTTGGTCTTGTGCACCTTGTCGGGCGCGGCCAGCGCGTGCTCGAGCTTGCCCTTCCACGAAGCGGGGTTCGGCGTGTCCGCGCGCATGCCGCGGATCGTGGCGAAGGCCAGTACGTCCTCCAGCTCACCGCGCAGGTCGTTCGCAGTCGGATGCTTGGTCTTCCAGATCGGCTCGATCACGGCCAGGACGTCGAGGTGCGTGATCTGGTCCGGCTGCATGTGGCCGATGCGTTTCTTGGCGTGCAGCTCGAAGCGGCGCTTCACGAGCGTGGCGCGGTTCGCCTTCCACTCGCTGCCCTTCGCCGCGAGGTACATGTCATAAGCCTCGGCGAGTGTGGCCGCACTGGCGGCGCTGGTACGCGCGTGTGACAGCTCGACCTGCTGGCGCGTGCGCCGAGAGGCCAGCGGCGCAAGGGAGGCCGGGGCGGCTGCGGATGGCGCAGCCGATGCGTGCGCGACCGCCGGGGCCGCAGCAAGCGGCGAACCGGCGCTGCGCTCAACCAGCAGCGCAGCCCGCTTGTCCTGCGCTTTCTGGCGTGCTTGCGCGAGGCTGACGGTGTGCAGCGGGCCGAGGCCGAGCGTGCGGGCGCGGCCGTTGAGCGTGTAGCGAAACACCCATGAGCGGGCGGTGGGGCTGGTGACCTGAAGCCACAGGTTGCCCCCGTCGGCGTACATTCCGGGCGTGACCTGCTTGGCGACCATGGCTGCGCTGAGCCGGTGCATGAAGCGGGGCATTTGTTTGGTGTCCTTTCTGAACCCTATCTACATGTTTACCTACATTCGTACCTACATTTGAAGCGTGGAATGGTACGGAATGATGAAGTATAGCGCGGAATAAAAAACCTCTGAAAACCCGCATGAACATTAGCTTTTTTGGACTTTTAATGCGTCATCTTAGAGTGAATGGAGAATTCTCGTATGGAAATCTCTGAACAATGCGTGGTCGGCCTCACCTGGACCCTCAAGGACACGCTCGGTGACGTGCTCGACGTGCTGGACGAGCCGGTTGAATTCCTCGTCGGCGGCGAGGACCTCTTCGACGCCATCGAAGCCGCCCTGCTCGGCCACGGGCCCGGTGCCCGGGTGCAGATCCAGCTCGAGCCCGAGCAGGCGTTCGGCGACTTCAACGACCAGTTGCTCTTTCTCGAGCCGCGTTCGCTCTTCCCCGAAGGCATCGAGGAAGGCATGACCTTCGATGGCGCCGCGCTGCCCGCGGGCGTGAATCCGGACATGCCGAAGGATGTTCTCTACACCGTGAGCGAGATCTATCCGGAGCACCTCGTGCTGGATGGCAACCATCCGCTCGCGGGCATCGCGATCCGGCTCGACATCACGGTGAAGTCGGTGCGCGAAGCGACGGAGGAGGAAGTCGGCCGCGGAACCGCCGGCACCGGCTTCTTCAAGATCCCCCCGACCGCGCCGGGCAACGACCTGTTGCACTGAGCCGTCCCCGAGGCGGGCGGACGCAAAAAAGCCGGGCCACGCCCGGCTTTTTCGATGGCGCCAGCCGCTCTTCCTTGATCAGTAGCGCGAGATCTGGCCGTTGTTGATGACCACGCGGTCGCCGATCCGCAGATCGCCCGGCGAGGGCACGTCGAACGCGCGATAGCCGCCGTTGTCCGTCTGCACCGACACGCGGTAGGTCTGGTAGGTCCGCGGGGCATTGCTGTTGGCTTCGATGCTGTTGCCGAGCAGCGCACCGCCGACCACGCCCAGCGCCGTCGCCGCCGCGCGGCCGTTGCCGTGGCCGATCTGGTTGCCGAGCACGCCGCCGACCACACCGCCGGCGACCGCACCGCCGCCCGTGGTCGGAGCGCCCGAGGACTGGCTCTGGATCACCTCGATGTTGGCGACGCGGCCGTATTCGACGTAGGGGCCGGGCGCCACTTGCTGGACCGGCGGCTGGTAGGGGTAGCGCGAGGTCTGATAGACCGGTTGCGGTGCCACGCAGGCCGCGAGCGTGGACAGGGCCAGGACCGAGGCGACAGCGGCCAGGGGACGGATCGAGATCTTCATGTTGGATGGCTTTCTCAAAAATGGCGCGTTCGATACGCGCTCATGGACCTGACAACGCGCGAACGCCGCAGGCGATGACGACGGTCACATGTTGACACTTTCGAGCCGCCGGCAAGGCGAACGGTTCCCGTCTTTACGCACGCGAAACGTCTGGCGCCGATCCCGTGCGTGCCGGCTCAGTGCTTGCCGGTCGACCCGTAGCCGCCCTCGCCGCGTTCGCTCGGCGGGAACTCCGCCACCACGCGGAACTGCGCCTGCACCACCGGCACGATCACCAGCTGGGCCAGCCGCTCCATCGGCTGCAGCACGAAGGGCGTGTCGCTGCGGTTCCAGGCGCTCACCTTGAGTTCGCCCTGGTAGTCGCTGTCGATCAGGCCGACCAGGTTGCCGAGCACGATGCCGTGCTTGTGCCCCAGCCCCGACCGCGGAAGGATCAGCGCCGCGTAGCCCGGGTCCGCGAGGTGGATCGCGATGCCGGTGCCCACCAGTTGCCAAGCGTTGGGCTCGAGCGTGATCGGCGCGTCGAGGCAGGCCCTCAGGTCCAGCCCGGCGCTGCCGGGTGTGGCGTAGGCAGGCAGCTGGTCCTGCATGCGGGGATCGAGGATGCGAACGTCGACTTTCACTGAATGGGTCCTTGGGTGGGTGTTGAATTCATTGCTTCCTGGCCGCGCGCACATAGTCCGGCAGCCGGGCCGCGATCTCGGCGACGAGCTCGCGCGCCAGCGTGAGCTTGGGGGCGCGCGGCAGCTCGCGCACGCCCTTGGCGTCGACCAGGAGCAGGCTGTTGTGGTCCTGCCCGAAGGTCAGCGGGCCGATGTTGCCGACCAGGAGCGGAATGCCCTTGCGCTCGCGCTTGGCCTTGGCGTGCTCCAGCAGATTTTCGCTTTCGGCGGCAAAGCCGACGCAGAAGAGCTCCCCGCCCTTGGCCCGTGCGCCCTGCGCGACGGTGAGCAAAATGTCCTCGTTCTCGACGAAATGCAGCACCGGCGGCTGGCCGCTTCCGTCCTTCTTGATCTTCTGCGCGCTATGGGCCGCCGGCCGCCAGTCGGCCACCGCGGCGGTTGCGACGAAGATCGACGCGGCCTGCACCGCCTGGAGCGTCGCGGCGAGCATGTCCGCTGCCGACCTGACGTCGACGCGGCGCACGCCGCGCGGCGTCGGCAGGTGCACCGGGCCGGCGATCAGTGTGACTTCCGCGCCCGCGTCGCGCGCCGCGCGGGCGATCGAAAAGCCCATCTTGCCGGACGAATGATTGGTGATGCCGCGGATCGGATCGAGCGCCTCGAAGGTCGGCCCGGCCGTCACCACCACATGCTGGCCCGCCAGCACCTTGGGCTGGAACTGCGCGACGATTTCCTCCAAGAGCTGCTCGGGCTCGAGCATCCGGCCGTCGCCGGTCTCGCCGCAGGCCTGCCAGCCGTTGCCGACGCCCAGCACGCGGGCGCCGTCGGCGTCGACCTGGCGCAGATTGCGCTGGGTGGCCGGGTGGCTCCACATCTCGCGGTTCATCGCCGGCGCGATCAGGAGCGGCACCCGGTCGATGGGCCGCGCCAGGCACATCAGGCTCAGGAGTTCGTCGGACCGCCCCTCGACCAGCCGGGCGATGAAATCGGCGCTGGCCGGCGCCAGCACGATCGCATCCGCCTCGCGGCTCAGGTTGATGTGCGGCATGTTGTTGGCCTCGCGCGCATCCCACTGCGAGGTATAGACGGGGCGCCCCGACAGCGCCTGCATCGTGACCGGCGTGATGAACTGCGCCGCCGCCTCGGTCATCACGACCTGCACCGTGGCCCCGGCCTTCACCAGCAGCCGGCACAACTCGGCCGACTTGTAGCAGGCGATGCCGCCCGTCAGTCCCAGAACGATGTGTTTGCCCGTGAGGTCTTGTTGCATCGGGAAAGTTTAGAGCCTATTCACAGCGTTTTTCGGGGTCGCGAAAGGCCTTTGAACAGGCTCTCCGGTTGGCCGTCCTCTACAATCCCCATTTCCCACTTCCCGGACATGCGTCCGGAACTGGCATGACCAAATTCGTCTTCGTCACCGGCGGTGTGGTGTCTTCCCTCGGCAAGGGAATCGCCTCCGCCTCTCTCGCCGCGCTGCTCGAATCGCGCGGCCTCCAAGTCACCCTCATCAAGCTCGACCCGTACATCAACGTCGATCCGGGCACCATGTCGCCGTTCCAGCACGGCGAAGTCTTCGTCACCGACGACGGCGCCGAGACCGACCTCGATCTCGGCCACTACGAGCGCTTCATCACGACGCGCATGCGCCGCGCCAACAATTTCACCACGGGCCAGATCTACAAGTCGGTGCTCGAGAAGGAACGCCGCGGCGACTACCTCGGCAAGACGGTGCAGGTGATCCCGCACATCACCAACGAGATCCAGGAATACATCAAGCGTGGCGCCGGCATCGGCACCGCGCACGAGGTCGACGTGGCGATCGTCGAGATCGGCGGCACGGTGGGCGACATCGAATCCCTGCCCTTCCTCGAGGCCGTGCGCCAGATGAGCCTGCGCGCGGGCCCCAACAACTCGGCCTTCGTGCATCTGAGCTATGTGCCGTGGATCGCCGCGGCCGGCGAGCTCAAGACCAAGCCGACCCAGCACACCGCGCAGAAGCTGCGCGAGATCGGCATCCAGGCCGATGCGCTGCTGTGCCGCGCCGACCGCCCGATCCCCGACGACGAGCGCGCCAAGATCTCCCTCTTCTCGAACGTGCCCGAATGGGGCGTGATCTCGATGTGGGACGTCGACACCATCTACAAGGTGCCGCGCATGCTGCACGAGCAGGGGCTCGACGGCCTCATCTGCGACAAGCTGCGCATCAACACGCCGCCGGCCAAGCTCCAGCGCTGGGACGACCTGGTCTACGAAGTCGAGCACCCGCAGAAGGAAGTCTCGATCGCAATGGTCGGCAAGTACGTCGACCTCTCCGACAGCTACAAGTCGCTGAACGAGGCGCTGCGCCATGCCGGCATGAAGAACCATGCGCGCGTGAAGATCGACTATGTCGACTCCGAGACCATCACGCGCGAGGACGTGGCCCGGCTCGGCAAGTACGACGCCATCCTGGTGCCCGGCGGCTTCGGCCAGCGCGGCGTCGAAGGCAAGATCGCAGCGGCGCGCTTCGCCCGCGAAACCAAGGTGCCGTACCTGGGCATCTGCCTCGGCATGCAGGTCGCGACCATCGAGTACGCCCGCAACGTGGCCGGCCTCAAGAACGCCAACAGCACCGAGTTCGATGCCGAGACGCCGACCCCGGTGATCGCGCTGATCACCGAGTGGAAGGACGCCGACGGCACGGTCAAGGTGCGCGACGAGAAGTCCGACCTCGGCGGCACGATGCGCCTGGGCGCGCAAAGCTCCGACGTCGCGCCCGGCACGCTGGCCCACAGCATCTACGGCGACGTGGTCACCGAGCGCCACCGCCATCGCTACGAAGCCAACGTCAACTACCTCGACGAGCTGCGCCGTGCCGGCCTCGTGATCTCGGCGCTGACCCAGCGCGAGCACCTGACCGAAATCGTCGAACTGCCGCAGGACGTGCATCCCTGGTTCATGGGCGTGCAGTTCCACCCCGAGTTCAAGTCCACGCCGTGGGGCGGTCATCCGTTGTTCAACGCGTTCATCAAGGCAGCGCTCGAGCATCAGGGCGCCGACAAGAAAGCGCTCAAGGTGGTCGCATGAGCGTCGCAGGACCGCTCCAAGACGCGAAGACCCCCTCGGGGGGCAGCGCAGCACACGAAGTGGCAAGCGAGGGGGCACTATGAAGCTTTGCGGATTCGACATCGGGCTTCACAAGCCCTTCTTTCTGATCGCGGGTCCGTGCGTCGTCGAGTCCGAACAGCTCCAGATGGACACGGCCGGCACGCTGAAGGAAATCACCTCCTCGCTCGGCATCCCCTTCATCTTCAAGAGCAGCTTCGACAAGGCCAACCGCTCGTCCGGCACCAGCTTCCGCGGTCCGGGCCGCGAGCGCGGGCTGGAGGTCCTCGCCAAGGTCAAGCGCGAGCTTGGCCTGCCGGTGCTGACCGACGTGCACACCGAGGACGACATTGCCGCCGCCGCCAAGGTGGTCGATGTGCTGCAGACCCCGGCCTTCCTCTGCCGCCAGACCGATTTCATTCGCGCCGTGGCGCAGTCGGGCAAGCCGGTCAACATCAAGAAGGGCCAGTTCCTCGCGCCGCACGACATGAAGAACGTGATCGACAAGGCGCGTGCGGCCGCCAGGGAAAAGGGCCTGCCCGAAGACAGCTTCATGGCCTGCGAGCGCGGCGCGAGCTTCGGCTACAACAACCTCGTCTCGGACATGCGCTCGCTCGCGATCATGCGCGAGACCGGCGCGCCGGTGGTCTTCGATGCCACGCACTCGGTGCAGCTGCCCGGCGGCCAGGGCACGAGCTCCGGCGGCCAGCGCGAGATGGTGCCGGTGCTGTCGCGCGCCGCGGTCGCGGTGGGCGTGGCGGGCCTGTTCATGGAAACGCACCCGAATCCCGCCAAGGCGCTGAGCGATGGGCCCAATGCGGTGCCGCTCAAGCACATGAAGGCGCTGCTCGAGACGCTGCTCGCGCTCGACACCGTCACCAAGAAAAACGCTTTCCTCGAGGACACTTTCCAAGCATGACCAGCGCTTACATCATCGCCAACGTCGAGGTCACGAATCCGACGCAGTACGAGGAATACAAGAAGTGGTCCTCCGAGGCCATGAAGGTGCATGGTGCCGAGGTCTGCGTGCGCGGCGGCAAGGTCGAGGTGCTCGAGGGCGACTGGCACCCCGAACGCATCGTGATCCTCAAGTTCCCGAACGTCGAGGCCGCCAAGAAATTCAGTGCATCGCCGGAATACGGCAAGGCGCGCGCAGCACGCCAGGGCGCCGCGATCATGCGCATGATCGTCGTCGAAGGTATTTGACCCAGGAGAAAGTAAAGAGATGAGTGCAATCGTAGACATCGTCGGGCGCGAAATCCTCGACAGCCGCGGCAACCCCACCGTCGAGTGCGACGTGCTGCTCGAATCGGGCACCATGGGCCGCGCGGCCGTGCCCTCGGGCGCATCGACCGGCTCGCGCGAAGCCATCGAACTGCGCGACGGCGACAAGAGCCGCTATCTCGGCAAGGGCGTGCTCAAGGCCGTCGAGAACATCAACACCGAAATCTCGGAAGCCGTGCTGGGCCTCGACGCCAGCGAGCAGGCCTTCCTGGACCGCACCCTGCTCGACCTCGACGGCACCGAGAACAAGGGCCGCCTGGGCGCGAACGCGACCCTCGCCGTATCGATGGCTGTGGCCCGCGCGGCCGCTGAAGAATCCGGCCTGCCGCTGTACCGCTACTTCGGCGGCATGGGCGGCATGCAGCTGCCGGTGCCGATGATGAACGTCATCAACGGCGGCGCACACGCCAACAACAGCCTCGACCTGCAGGAATTCATGATCATTCCGGTGGGTGCGAAGAGCTTCCGCGAGTCGCTGCGCTACGGCGCCGAAGTGTTCCACGCGCTCAAGAAGATCCTGGGCGACCGCGGCATCAGCACCGCCGTGGGCGACGAAGGCGGTTTCGCGCCGAGCGTCGAAAGCCATGAAGCCGCGATCCAGCTCATCCTCGAAGCGATCGACAAGGCCGGCTACACGGCCGGCGAGCAGATCGCGCTCGGCCTCGATTGCGCCGCGAGCGAGTTCTACAAGGACGGCAAATACGTCCTGTCGGGCGAAAACCTCAGCCTCACCGCCGAGAGCTGGACCGACATGTTGTCGAGCTGGGTCGACAAGTACCCGATCATCAGCATCGAGGACGGCATGCACGAAGGCGACTGGGACGGCTGGAAGCTCCTGACCGAGCGCCTCGGCAAGCGCGTGCAGCTGGTGGGCGACGACCTGTTCGTCACCAACACCAAGATCCTGCAGGAAGGCATCGAGAAGGGCATCGCCAACTCGATCCTGATCAAGATCAACCAGATCGGCACGCTGACCGAGACCTTCGCCGCGATCGAGATGGCCAAGCGCGCGAGCTACACCGCCGTGATCAGCCACCGTTCGGGCGAGACCGAAGACAGCACCATCGCCGACATCGCGGTGGGCACCAATGCCGGCCAGATCAAGACCGGCTCGCTGTCGCGTTCGGACCGCATGGCCAAGTACAACCAGCTCCTGCGCATCGAGGAAGACCTCGGCGACGTGGCCGTCTATCCCGGCCGCTCCGCCTTCTACAACCTCCGCTGATCGTCCGGCGGATCAGGCGCCATGCGCTCCCGCATCGTCCCGATCATCCTGGTCCTGCTGCTGCTGCTGGTTCAGTGGCAGCTCTGGACCGGGCGCGGCAGCGTGCCCGACGTGGCGCAACTGCAGGAAAAGCTCGCCGAACAAAAACAGTCCAACGCGCGCGCCGCGTTGGCGAACGAGCGCCTGGAGTCCGAGGTCAACGATCTGAAGGAAGGGCTCGAGATGGTCGAGGAGCGGGCCCGGCAGGAGCTAGGGATGGTCAAGCCCAATGAAGTTTTCGTCCAGATCACGAAGTGATCTGCGACGGGTGATCTGAGTTCGCGGCGACCCCATGACGCCCGCTCTTCCCGTCGGTTGCGTGATTGCAGTGCTGGGTGCCCGGGGCACCGGCAAGAGCGAACTCGCGAATGCGCTCGCTGCGCGGCTCTTGCAGCGCGGCATCGCCGCCGAGCTGGTGACCGATCCCGCGCCCCGATCGCCGACGTATCGGCAACAGGCCGAAGCGGCCTTCGAGCAGACGAATCGCATCGCCGAAGCAGCCCGGCGCGGCGTGGTGATCGCGGATTCGACCGCACTCGCGGCCGCAGTCGATGCCGACATGCGGTTCGGCGAAACCGCGCTCTACGATCACGCGCTGGCCGCGCACCGCAGCCATGCGATCACGCTGCTGATGGCGCTCGATCTGCTGCCCACGGACGGCACCGCCCCCGATGCACTGGCGCAGGCGGAAAAAGCCGACGCGCTCCTGCGCGCCGCCCTCGCCCGCGCCGGATCGCCCTACGCCGTCATCCACGGCCGCGGCCCGGAACGGCTCGCCAGCGCCTGGAACGCGATCAACGCGCGGGCCGAGGATGCCGGCGTCAGTTCGAGCTCGGGCCGGACCGCCTCCGGCGAACGCGCCTGGTTCTGGCCCTGCGACAAGTGCTCCGACCCGGCCTGCGAGCACAGGCTCTTTCGCGATCTCATCGCGCGGCGCCCCTAGCGCCGGCGATTCAGCGCACGATCCCCATGGCATCGCCCCACCCCAGGCTTCTCGCAGCATCCGGCGCGGCCGCCCTCGCCTTCTGGTTCACTGCTGCGGCGTCGGCGGCACCGGCGACGGTGATCGTCGAGAACAAGACACGGCCGACCGCCTGCGCGGAGGAAGACAACGTCTCGATGGTGCTGCGCGGCCAGGGCATCACGAGCTTCCGCGTCGAGGCGCTCCAGCCCGCCTACATCGACAGGATCGAGAAGGACGTCACCGCGCCCGACTTCTCGGGCTGCAACTTCGACGGTGGCGCGCACCCCACGGACCCGAGCTACAAGTTCAAGCCGCGCCGCGTGGTGCTGTACGACGGCCCGCAATGGATGATCGTCGGCATGACCCTGCCGTCTTTCTGGCGGCCGAACCGCGTGCCGGTGCGCGTCGGCGCGCGGTCCGGCAACGACTTCCATCTGGTCCAGGTCTTCGCCAAGGCCAAGGAAAAGGACAAGAAGCCGATGGAAGCGCTGGTGCTCTACCCGGCTGACGGCTACTGGCGCCTCAAGCCATTGCCCCTGGCGCGCTTCGGCGATGGCGCGTACGGCTCGTCGTTCCTCATGGGCCCCGTGGAGGATGCCGGCCGGCCGGTGGTCAACATCGCGTCGATCTCGATCCAGACACAGCCGCTCGCGCTGCGCCTGCGCTTCGCCAATGGCGGCAGCGCCTCGGTCAAGGTCGCGCAGATCAGCGAAGAACGCACCGCGCTCGACGTGTCGCTTCATCCGGCCACGCAGAAGTCGCAGCCTTTCGCGGTGCTTCGTTCGATGTACGTGTCCGCGGACAACGCCGATGTCAGCGAACTCGCCTGGCAATCGGCCCGCTCCGCCGGGCCGGAGACAAGGCCGCTGCCCGAGATTTCATCGATCGAGGCCGCGCAGGTGCACTTTGCACGGACCACGCCATCGCGCCACAACACCAGCGCGCCGGATATCCGCTTCAGCGACTTCGAAAACGCGCGGCGCAACTGAATCGCCGCGCGCTGCGCGACTACTGGACGACCGCGCTGCCCGGCATCTGATTGCCGGGCGCAGTGAAGATCTGCGCCGCGTCCACCGCATCGAAGTGGTACTGCTTGCCGCAGAAATCGCAGCCGACCTCGATGTTGTCGCGCTCCGCGAGGATGCTCTCGGCTTCTTCGCGGCCGAGGCCGCGGATCATGTTCTCCACGCGCGCGCGGCCGCAGGTGCACGCGAAGTGCGGGCCGAGCATGCCCGTCTGCGGCTCGAAGCGCAGCAGCTTCTCTTCCCAGAACAGGCGGCGAAGGATCGTGTCGACGTCCAGCGTCAGCAACTCGTCGCGCGTGAGGCTCGACGCCAGGATCGAGATGCGGTTGTAGTCCTCGTTGTGCCCGATCTGGTCCTGCTGCACCTGCTCGCGGCCGCCCTCGGCGGTGCCTTCCAGATTGGCCTCGCCCTTGACCGGCAGGCGCTGGATCAGGAGCCCGGCCGCGATCTTGTCGTCGGCGGCCAGCACCAGCGTGGTGTCCAGCTGCTCGCTTTGCAGCATGTAGTGCTGGAGGATGTCGCTCATGCGCTCGAGCTTGCGGCCGTTCTCGTCGATGAGCGGCACCACGCCCTGATAGGGCTGCTGGCCCGGCAGCTTGTCCTTGGGATCGAGCGTGATCGCGCAGCGGCCCTTGCCGTGCGCATTGACCATGTCCGACAGCTTCGCATCCGCCGCGATCTCCCCGATCGCCTTGGCCGTCGAGCGCAGGCTCAGGTCGGGCTTGACCTCGGCCACCGCGACCTTGACCGGCCCGTCGCCGAAGATCTGCAGGATCAGCGACCCGTTGAACTTGATGTTGGCCTGCATCAGCGTGGCCGCGGCGGTGATCTCGCCGAGCAGTTCGGCCACCGGCTGCGGATAGGCGCCGGTGTCGGAATTGGACGCGCGGCGCGCCAGCACTTCCTGCCAGGACTCCGTCAGGCGCACGATCATCCCGCGCACCGGCAGGCCTTCGAACAGGAACTTGTGGAGTTCAGACATTCAAGCGATCTTTTTGAGGCCCTTCGCGAAGCGATGGGCGTTTTCGACATAGTGTTCGGCGCTTTGGCGCAGCTTGGCGGCGGCCGCCTCGTCCAGCGTGCGGACCACCTTGGCGGGCGACCCGATGATGAGCGAGTTGTCCGGAAACTCCTTGCCCTCGGTCACGACGCTGCCGGCGCCGACGATGCAATTGCGGCCGATCCTCGCGTTATTCAAGACCACCGCCTGGATGCCGATCAGCGAGTTGTCGCCGACGGTGCAGCCGTGCAGCATCACCTGATGGCCGACCGTGACGTTCTCGCCGATGGTCAGCGGGCAGCCGCGGTCGGCATGCAGCACCGACTGGTCCTGGATGTTGCTGTTGCGCCCCACGCGCAGCGTGTCGGTGTCGCCGCGCAGCACCGCGCCGAACCAGACGCTGGCGTTCTCGGCCAGCACCACATCGCCGATCACCTGTGCACTGTCGGCGACCCAGGCGCCCTCTCCCAGTTGCGGCGCCACGCCATCGAGTTCGTACAAGGCCATCGCGGTGTCTCCAAAGGTCGAAAAACTAGAATTGTAGGGATGCACCCCCGCCTTGGCGCCCTCGCTGCGCTGCGCCTCACGGACCCCGAACAGAAGGTCGCCGCCACCCGCGCGCTGTTCGCCCAACTGGCCGGACGGCCCCTGTCACTGCAACCGGTGCGCTCGCCCGGCGACGATGCCGGCGTGCCCGGCCGGCCGGAGCGCCCGCTGCGCGTCTCGGCCACCGCGGTCGAGAAACGTTCGCCCTTCACGCCCGAAGGCCGCGCGGCGCTGATCCATTCGATCTGCCACATCGAGTTCAACGCGATCAACCTCGCGCTGGACGCCGCATGGCGCTTCGATGGCATGCCCGAGGATTTCTATCGCGACTGGCTCCGCACCGCGGACGAAGAGGCGCAGCACTTCACGCTGCTGCACGCGCACCTGCAGGGCATGGGCCACTGCTACGGCGACTTCACCGGCCACGACGGCCTGTGGTCCATGTGCGAGAAGACCAAGGATGACATCGTCGCGCGCATGGCACTGGTGCCGCGCACGCTCGAAGCGCGCGGACTCGATGCGACGCCGCTGATCCAGGCCAAGCTGCGCCGCGTCAACACGCCGGATGCGCTCGCGGCCTGCGCGATCCTCGACATCATCCTCTGCGACGAGGTCGGCCATGTCGCGATCGGCAATCGCTGGTATCGCTGGCTCTGCGAGCGCGAAGGGCTCGATCCGGTCTCGCACTACCGCGTGCTGTACCGCCGCCACGAGGCGCCGCGCCTCAAGGCGCCGTTCAATCTGGACGCTCGGGCGCAGGCGGGCTTCACTGACGAGGAACTGCGCGCCCTCGCACAGCCCTGAAGGCCCGGTGGCCGCTGCCGTCGGCACGGTCTGCCATCAGCACCGCCACGGCCGACAGCAGTGCGCACGCGCCGGCCAGCATGATCGACAGCGTGTAGCTCTCGTAGAGATCGAACAGAAGGCCTGCGAGGCTGCCGCCCGCCACGGCCGCGATGCCCACCGCGATGTAGAGCGCCCCGAGGATCGCTCCGAGGCTCTTGGTGCCGAACCAGCTTGCCGCCACCGCCGGATACAGCGCGATGCATCCGCCGTTGGCGGCGCCGAACAGCAGCGCGAAGACCGCGAGTCCGACGAAGCCGTACGCCACGCTCCAGAGTGCGCACAGCACAGCCAGGCTGACGGTAAGCCACACCAGGAATCGCAGCGCGCCGATCTTGTCGCCGATCCGTCCCAGCACCAGACGTCCCAGGATGTTGCCGACGCCGATCAGGCCGATGAGCAGGTTCGCCTGCGTCATCGAAAGCCCCTGCTGCTGCGCGTAAGGATTGATGTGGACGAGCGCGAGAAAGAGGCCGATCGAGCCGAAGAAGATGGCGGCGAAGAACCACCAGAACCGGACCGTCAATGCTGCCTCCCCCAAGGCAAGCCCTCCTTGCGCCTGCAGATCGGCCAGCCCGGCACGCACAGCGATGCCGTCTGCGTGCAAGCCAAGTTCTTCAGGTCGCCCCCTCAGGCTCATCGCGGCAGCCAAGCCCAGGAGTGCGATCGCGCCGGCATAGACCTGCATGGTGACCTGCCAGGAAAAGTGGCGCATGAGCAGGCCTGCGACCATCGGACCGACCAGCGTTCCCAGCCCCGTGCCGGCCAGCGCGATGCCCGAGGCCGAACTGCGCCGCACGACGAACCAGCGCTGGATGGTCGAAACAGCCGGCACATAAACAAGCCCCACGCCAAGACCGACCAGCACGCAAAAGGCGCCGAGGAACAGCACGAGCGAAGACGACAGAAGGCTGCTGAGCAGAAAGCCCAGGGACAACAGCACGATGCCCGCGCCCGTCACGACGCGAACGGAGCTTCTGTCGCTGAGCGCGCCCGAGAACACACCCACCGCGTAGTAGATCAACGCGGTCACTGAGAAGATGGATGCGGTGGAGAAACGGCCCGCATCGAAGTTCGCCTGGATGCTGGAAAAGAACGCGCCGAAGGAATACGCCGCGCCGAAGATCAACGCCAGCAGAACGTGGACCGCACCCACGATGTACCAGCCCCTGAACAGACCGTTGCTTTTCATATGCTCCCCCTCGACCAATGATGTCGACCGCCGAACGTCCGGGTGTCGGGGCGTGCCGCAGTCAAAATGACTGTACTTGTCTATACATGAATGATCAAGGGGATTTTGCTCGCGACTTCAGACCGCGCCCCACCATCGGCGCGCCGGTGCTGCTACCCTGACCGAACCCGCAGTCAGAGTAGGAATGTCAGTCACCCAACACCCCCTCCACAGATCCGTACGTGCGGAGCTACCGCATACGGCTCCTGCCTTGGGTCATGACGATCAGACGCTGGTGCGGGTAGGGGTGGCAGATGTTCGGGACAGGCAGCCAGTGCGCCATCAAGCGATACATGCGTCGCCAAGGCAGGTCGTGGCTCTGGCTGCGGCGGCACAGCGTGCGATGCCACAGCCCGACGACCTGATGGCGGAATGTCCTCAGCCGCGCGCCGTTGCACGGCACGCCGAAGTAGCGCGCATGCCCAGTCACCACCGCCCGCAGGTACTGGCCCTGCTCCGGGATGGGTTGGTGCATGCGCCTTCTGAGTTCGAGCTTGATCACCTGCAGCTTGGCTCGCAGGCGTTTGGCACTGGTGAGTCGCAGGACCATGAACTTGCCCTTTCGGGTCGTCCCGCAGCAATGCGTGAACCCCAGGAAGTCGAAGGTCTGCGGCTTGCCTTGTCCCTTGCGGCGTCGGTTCTCGTGGGCGAAGCGCCCGAACTCGATCAGCCGCGTCTTCTCGGGATGCAGCTTCAACCCGAACTGGCCCAGCCGCTCGGCCACCGCGCGCTGGAAGCGCTCGGCGTCATCACGGAACTGGAACCCCGCAACCCAATCGTCGGCGTAGCGCACGACGATCACGTCACCCCGGGCATGGCGCCCCCTCCACTGCTTCACCCACAGGTCCAACGCATAGTGCAGGTAGATGTTGGCCAGCAGCGGACTGATGCTCCCGCCCTGAACCGTCCCCAACTCACCTTGCGTGAGCCTGCCGTCCTCCAGCACGCCCGCGTGCAGCCATTTCTTGATCAGCCGCACCACGCGCGTGTCAGCCACGCGATGTTCGATGAACTTCACCAGCCAGTCCCTTTCGATCGTGTCGAAGAACTTGGCGATGTCCGCATCGAGTATCCAGTTCACCTTCCTTGCGCCCACACCCACCGCCACGGCATCCAGCGCGTTGTGCGCGCTGCGCCCGGGCCTGAAGCCGTAGCTGAACCCGAGGAAGTCCTGCTCGTAGATGGCGTTCAACACTTCGACCGTGGCACGCTGGACGAGCTTGTCCTCCAGCGCCGGCACGCCCAGCGGGCGCTTGCTGCCGTCGGCCTTGTCGATGTACACCCTCTTCACAGGCTGGGGCCGGTAGCCCCCTCGGGCCAGCCGCTCGGACAACTCCAGGAGATTGCCCTCCAGGTCCTGTCCGTACGTCTGCCAGGTCTGGCCGTCCACCCCGGCGGCCGCGTCGCGCTTGAGCGCGAGGTAAGCCGCCCGCAGGCGTTCGACCGCGTAGATGTGATGCAGCAGTCCCGTGAACCTCGCATCACGACGGCCCTTTGCCGTCTGTCGTATGCCATCGAGCGCGGTTCCCATGTCATAGACCCGCACCGATCTGCGGGACATGCGCGCCGCGATGGCATTTCCCTTGGCCTGCCGCCTTCCCTCCACCACCTCCGCCGCCGCAGGAGCTTCCCCCGCAGCCTTGTTCGGCAGCTTCTTCGGTACTACGCAGCAGTCCGACTTCCCGCGCCTGTGGCTCATCGTCGTACGCCCTTGGGCTTCACGATGCGCTCTGCAGCCAGCGCTTCCCAGCGCTGCGCAGAAGGACGCGGGATCTCCCGGTTCCCGAACAAAGTGCTTGCGTGCGTGCTCGGGGTCTTTGACCGCGCGGGGTCCGCCTCTGCCTCGCCAATGCGGCAGCGACGGTGTGACCTTCGGCATTCTCCTACTGCCTCGGCACCCCGGACCACCCGCAGCTGTCGCCACGGGGCATGTATTACGCGGCTCGATACCCGGCCCGCTCGTCCCCCTATCAACGCTTCGCCCACACCCTCGCGGATGTGCACGCATGACTCGGGGCCGCCGTAGCTGGCTAAGCCTTCAACGTATGAAACTTTCATTCACAACACTTTGCCGGTTTTGACCGGCGCACAGGAGACAACCCATGATCGTCGGCATGAACCACTTCACCGTGATCGCGGAGGACCCGAAGGCGACGCTGGACTTCTACACCGGCCTGCTCGGCCTGCGGGTCGGCCACCGGCCCGACCTCGGCTTCGATGGCGCATGGCTCTACGGCGATGCGCCGCAGTCGGTGCTGCACCTCTTCTTCGACCGCCCGGCGCCCGCCCAGCGCGCGGGCGTGATCGACCACATTGCCTTCACCGCGCGGGGCTTGCGCGAAATGAAGGCGCGGTTCGATGACAGCGGCACGAAGTACGACCTGCGCCGGCTCGCCGGCGCAGGGACGTGGCAACTGTTCTGCCACGACCCGAACGGTGCGAAGGTGGAGCTGGATTTCGATCCGTCGGAGACGCTTTATACCAATTTGCGTTCAATAGATTAGATATCATGTCTGTCCACGTACTTCAAGGAGTCGTGGATGAAGAGTCTGATCGTTGGGGATAAGGCGACCGTGATGCGCTTGGCAGAACGGCTCAAGCAAGCCGACAGCCATGCGCAGTACCAGCGCATCCAGTGCGTGCTGATCAGGGCCACGCTGGGCAGCTCGGCCGCGCAGATTGCACAGTTGCTGGGTTGGTCAACCACCACCGTGCATGTGATGCACTCTCGATGGGCCAAGGAAGGTGATGCCATCTTCGATCTTCGAGGCCGCGGTGGCAGACACCACCAGCATTTGAGCGCCGAACAGGAGCAGGAGTTGCTGGCACCCTTCGTCGAACGCGCACAGGCAGGCGGGATGTTGACGGTAGCTGAGATCCAGCAGGCCTACCAGAAGCAACTCGGCAAGGCGGTGGCGCCCTCGACGATCTATCGGCTGCTCGACCGTCACGGCTGGCGCAAGGTCGTGCCCCGGCCCCGGCATCCCAAGGCGGACGTCGCGGCACAGGCCGCCTTTAAAAAAACTCCGCCGCCAGGTACGCCAAGAGGTCGTGCGCCAGGCTGAACAAGGTCGCGCGGTGCGGCTGATGTTCCAGGACGAGGGGCGATTCGGATTGCTGGGCACGCCGCGTCGCTGCTGGGCGCCACACCGCATTCGACCTGTCGTCGGCGCTCGCCTGGAGCGCAAGTACATCTATGCCTTCAGTGCCGTCAGCCCACACGACGGCGTGATGGACAGCCTCGTGCTGCCCTGGGTGAACGCCGAGACCATGTCGCTATTCCTGGCCGAGGTCGCCCAGCGCCATGTCGAGGAATTCATCGTGATGGTCATGGACCAGGCGGGCTGGCATCTGGCAGGTCAACTCGCGGTCCCGGATCACATGCGACTGATCTACCTGCCTCCGTACAGCCCCGAACTCAACCCGGCCGAGCATCTGTGGGAGGCGATTCGCGAGGACTGCTTTGCCAACCATGTCTTCGCCAACCTCGACGCCGTCGAACGCGCCCTCACGACAGGGCTGGTGGCGCTCGAATCAGATCACGAGAGAACCCGATCGATGACCGGTTTCGATTGGATAACTTCTATATCTTTGAACGCAACTTAGTATTAGGCGCCGCGCTCACTCGGGCTTGATCGCGGCCGCCCGCACGATCCGCCCATTGCTCTCGAACTCGCTCGCGATCTCGGTCGCGAACTCTTCGGCACGGCCGCCGGTCGGCACGTTGTCGGTCGATTGCAGCCGAGCGCGGAGATCGGGACTCGCGAGCGCCTTGTTGATCTCGACGTTGTACTTCTCGATCAGGATCGGCGACGTCCCCGCCGGCGCGAAGACGCCGAAGAGCGAGGACTGGTTGGCGTCCCCGTAGCCCAGTTCGGCCAGCGTCGGCACCTTGGGCAGGCTCTCGAGCCGCTTCGGCGCAGCTACCGCCAGCGGGCGCAGCTTGCCGGTCTGGATCTGCGCCGCGACCGACGGGCCGGCGTTGGTCGAGAGGATCTCGAACTGTCCGCCGACCGCATCGTTCAGCTGCTGGCCACCCCCCTTGTAAGGGATGTGCGTGATGTCGACATTCGCCGCTGCGCGCACCTGCTCGAGCACGATGTGGCCGAGCGAGGCCTGCCCCGACGTGGCCCAGCGCACCGCACCGGGACGTGCGCGCGCATCGTCGAGCAGGGTCTTGAAATCGCGCGTGCCGGTGGCCGGTGTCGCGAGCAGCAGCACCGGCGAATACATCACGCTGGCCACCGGCGCGATGTCCTTCAGCGGATCGAAGGGCGACTTGGTGAGGTGCGGGTTGAGCACCAGCGGGCTGACGGACGAGAAGCCCAGCGTCGCCCCGTTGGGCGCGGCCTTCGCGACCGCGTCCATGCCGATGGTGCCGCTCGCGCCGGCCCGGTTCTCGACGATGAAGGTGACGCCGAGTTGCGCCGAGAGCTTGTCGGCCAGCGCGCGCGCGACCACGTCGCTGACGCCGCCCGAGGGATAGGCCACGATGAGCCGGACGGTCTTGGGCACCGCTTGCCCGTACGCAGCCGCTGCGGCTAGGGCAAGCCCCATGGCGCCCACGACGGCTCGCAAGCGTTTATTCAAGAACATCATTCAACTCCTCATCCTCTCGGGTGGTGATGCGCGTGCAGCTGCTTGAGGCGCTCGCGCGCGACGTGCGTGTAGATGGTGGTGGTCGAGATGTCCGCGTGCCCGAGCAGCAATTGCACCGCCCGAAGGTCCGCGCCGTGGTTGAGCAGGTGCGTCGCGAACGCATGCCGCAGCGTGTGCGGCGACAGCGGGACATGGATGCCCGCAGCCTGCGCCTGCTTCTTGACGATGACCCAGAACATCGCGCGCGTCATGCCCGCGCCGCGGTTCGTCACGAACAGGTCCTGCGTCTGCTGGCCGTCGAGGATCGCGGGGCGCGACTCGTGCAGGTAGCGCTCGATCCAGCGCCGCGCCTCGCCGCCGAAGGGCACCAGCCGCTCCTTGCTGCCCTTGCCGAGCACCCGCAGCACGCCGTCGTTCAGGCTCATCTCGAACACCTTGAGCGCGACCAGCTCGCTCACCCGAAGGCCGCTCGCGTACATCAGCTCCAGCATCGCGCGGTCGCGCAGGCCGAGCGGCGTTTCGACATCCGGCGCGGCGAGCAGGTCGTCCACCTGCTTTTCGGAGAGGGTCTTGATCGCACGCGGCATCTGCCGCGCCGGCATCAGCCGCAGGCTGGGATCGGCCGCGATGCGGCGCTCGCGCAGCGCCCAGCGGTAGTAGCGCTTGAACACGGTCAGCCGCCGGTTGGCCGAGGTCGCCTTGCCCTTGTCGGACAGCCGCACGCCCATGTAGGCCTGCAGGTCGATCTCGTGCGCGCCATCGAGCGCCTTGGCGCGCTCGGCGGCGAGCCACTTGGCGAACAGTTCCAGATCGCGGCGGTATGCGGCCAGCGTGTTCCTGGAAAGTCCGTCCTCCAGCCAGAGGGCGTCGATGAACTCGTCGATTTCAGTGGATTCGGTGACCGCGGTCATGCGGGGCAAGATAGCAAAAAAGCAAAAGGGCCGGCGTGGACGGGCCGGCCGCGCGGCGCCACGGCAAAAAAAATCGATCGGGAAGCGGCGCTGTGCCCGTTCCATAGGCATCGCAATGGAAGCCAAGCGGAATGCGGGTCCGGCGAGATGCCCACTTCGTTATCCACAGAGTCATCCACCGCCCAAGGGGAAAACAGGGCCTTGACTTACGTGTTTTGGTGCACTGCACAAACACGCTTTTCCCATTGGAAGCAGCCCATCCTGCGTGCGTTGAGCACGGCGTTGCAGCAAGCCATGTTGGTGCATCGTGCCCCATTCTTTTCCACAACGGGATGCAAGCGGCAACTCACTTGCGGCGCACGCGTCCGATCTGGCGCATGTCGTGCTTAAACTGGCCGCCTCATGAATCGCGAGCCTGATTTTCTTGCGCACCTGCGCGCCGAACTATCGGGCGGCCGCATGTGGATCGACCGGGCCATCGTGCTTTGCTATGCCATCGCCGCCGGATTGCTCGTGGTGGGCTTCACCCTGATCAGCGACTGGGTGTTCGGACACTTCCAGCGCCTCTACGGCCGCTGGCCCTGGGCCATTCTTCTGACCACGCCGCTCATCACCGCGGGCATCGTGTGGCTGACCCGGCGTTACTTCCCCGGCGCGGGCGGCTCGGGCATTCCGCAGGTCAAGGCGGCGCTGCATCAGGACCTGCCGCACGAGAAGCGCTTCTTCTTCGCCTCGCTGCGGCTCACGCTCGCCAAGATCGGGCTCGGCGCGGCGGGCTTCGCGGCCGGGTTGTCGATCGGGCGCGAAGGCCCTTCGGTGCAGGTCGCCGCCGGCGTGATGCAGCATGCGCGGCGCTGGCTTTCGCCGGGCAGCACGATCGACGGACGCGCGCTGCTGGTGGCCGGCGGGGCGGCCGGCATCGCGGCGGCGTTCAATGCGCCGCTCGCGGGCGTGGTGTTCGCGATCGAGGAACTGACGGGGCGGCTCGAGACACGCTCCAGCGGCCTGATCATCACCGCGATCGTCCTGGCCGGCCTGGTGGCGGTGTCGGTGTTCGGCAACGTGAGCTACTTCGGCGTGATCCACGTGCCGCGGCTGGGCTGGGATTTGCTCGGGCCCGGGCTGCTGGTGGCGCTGGCGAGCGGCGCCGCGGGCGGGCTGTTCGCGCGGCTCATGACCGCCTCGCTGACCGGCGCAAGCGGACGCTTCAATACATGGCGGGCGCGCTATCCGGTGCGCTTCGCGGCCGCGCTCGGACTGTGCGTCGCCATCATCGGGCTCGCCACGGGCGGCATCACCTTCGGCGCGGGTTCGGAAGCCGTCAAGCAGATGCTCCGGGGCCATGACGAGCTGACGCCGCTCTACACGCTCCTCAAGTTCGTCGCCACCTGGCTCACGGCCTGGAGCGGCGTGCCGGGCGGCATCTTCGCGCCTTCGCTGTCGATCGGCGCGGGCATCGGCGATGCGATCTCGGCGATCGCCAATGCCGACCTCGCGCCCGCGCTCATCGCGATGGGCATGGCGGCCTTCCTCGCGGCGGTGACGCAGGCGCCGCTCACCGCCATCATCATCGTGATGGAGATGGTCGACGGCCACTCGATGGTGCTGAGCCTGATGGCCGCCGCGATGCTGGCCAGCCTGGTCTCGCGCATGATCAGCCGGCCGCTCTACGACACGCTCGCCGAATACATGGTCTGGCGCGCACGCGACGAAACCGGCTACGCACCCCCTGCCGCGGCGGAACGCGAAGGCGCCGCGAGCGTCAGCCCGTAGCGCGACACCACCTCGACCAGCCTCGCTTTGTCGGGCGGGCCGCCGGCGTTGATCACCGCCGCGACGTCGCGGAAGTACTGCGCGCCGATGTCCGGCGTGAGCACCACGAGCGCGCGCGCCGGCTGCGACCCGCCGTTCCTGAAGCCGTGCACCGAGCCGCGCGGGGTGGACATCCATTCGCCGGGCTTCAGCTCGCGCGTGCCGGCATCGACCGGATTTTCAACTGCGGGAGGCGGGCTGGTAGCCTCGCGGCAATGGATTCCCTGATCGCCGCCTCCGCACGCGCGCTCGCCACCGGCGATGCGCTCGGCGCGCTCAAGCGGGTCGCGCTGCGCGACGACCCGCCCGCGCTGGCGCTGCGCGGCATCGCGATGGCCCAGCTCGGCGAGCACCCGCGCGCCCGCGAGCTGCTGCGGCGCGCGGCGCGCGGCTTCGGCGCGCACGAGGAACTGGCGCGCGCGCGCTGCGTGGTCGCCGAAGCTGAAGTGGCGCTCGCGATGCGCGACCTCGGCGGTTCGCCGCGCGCGCTCATGGCGGCATCGGCCACGCTCGAAGCGCGCGCCGACCGCGCGAATGCCCTGCAGGCGCGGCTGATCGCGGCGCGGCGACTTCTGCTGCTGGGCCGGCTCGACGAGGCCGGGACTGCGCTGGCGCAGCTCGATGCGCACGGCCTGCCGCCGTTGTCCGCCGCCATTGCCGAGCTGACCGGGGCGGAGCTCGGGCTTCGCTCGCTGCGCATCGAAGCGGCGCATGCGGCGCTCGCCCGTGCTGAGGATGCCGCGCGCCAAAGCGGCGTTCCCGCGCTCATGGCCGAGGTCGCGGAGGCACGCGCCGCGCTCGACCGCCCCGCGGCACGGCGGCGGTCCGCGGGCCGCGTCCAGGCTCTGCGCCTGGGCGAAGTCGCCGCGCTCGTGAGCGGCGGTGCGCTGGTGGTGGACGCATGCCGCCATGGCGTCCGCATGGGCGACACATGGCTGCCGCTTGCGCGCCGGCCGGTGTTGTTCGCGCTGGCCCGGTCCCTGGCCGAGGCATGGCCGGGCGACGCCGATCGCGATGCCCTGATCGCGACCGCGTTTCGCATGCGCGAGCCCGACGAGACGCATCGCGCGCGCCTGCGGGTCGAGATCGGCCGGCTGCGTGCACTCGTCAAGCCGATGGCCGATGTCGAGGCCACCGCACAGGGCTTCGTACTCAAGCCACGCGATGAACGCGAAGTCGTTCTGCTCGCCCCGCCGATCGACGGCGAGCAGGCATCGCTCGTGGCGTTGCTGTCGGACGGCGCCGCATGGTCCACCTCCGCGCTCGCGCTGGCGCTGGGCGCGAGCCAGCGCACCGTGCAGCGGGCGCTGGTCGAACTGGAGGCCACGGGGCGCGTGCGTTCGATCGGCCGTGCGCGGGCGCAGCGCTGGCTGGCGCCGCCGCTGGCGGGATTCACGACGATCTTGTTACTCCCCGCGTCGCTGCCGTTTGAATAGAGTGCTCCCAACGGCGCCGCTTCCGGCGCCCAACAGGAGCCCTTGATGAGCAGCAAGACGAGCAAGGACAGCAGCGCCACGCCGACCGCACACGCCGCCGAGGTGGTGCGCGAGTACGGCCCCTTCGCGGGCGCCGATCACATCCACGGCGTGAGCTACGACGGCGAGCGCGTCTGGGCCGCCACCGGCCCCCGGCTGCTCGCCTTCGATCCCGAGAGCGGCGACACCACGCGCACGCTCGACCATGCGTGCGACGCAGGCACTGCCTTCGACGGCAAGCACCTCTACCAGATCGCCGAATCGCGCATCGACAAGATCGATCCGGTCACCGGCAAGACGCTGTCATCGATTCCCGCGCCGGGCAACGGCTTCGACTCGGGCCTCACCTGGGCCGAGGGCAGCCTGTGGGTCGGGCAGTACCGCGACCGCAAGATCCACCAGATCGATCCCGAGACCGGGAAGATCAAGCGCACCATCGAGTCCAACCGCTTCGTCACCGGCGTGACCTGGGTCGACGGCCAGCTCTGGCACGGCACCTGGGAAGACGAGCAAAGCGAGCTTCGCCGCATCGATCCCGAGAGCGGCGAGGTGCTCGAACGCCTGGAGATGCCCAAGGGCACCGGCGTGAGCGGGCTCGAGTCCGACGGCGACGGCCTCTTCTACTGCGGCGGCGGAACGAGCGGAAAAGTCCGCGTCGTGCGGCGGCCGAAGACCGCCGCCTGATGACCTCCCAAATTGCATCCAGGAGCACACCATGACCACATCGACCGCCGTTGAAACGGGCACCGCGAACCATCCTGTGGTCTCGCGAGACCGCTGGGTCGCCGAGCGCAAGGCGCTGCTCGCGCGCGAGAAGGAACTCTCGCACCTGCACGACCAGATCGCCCGCGAACGCCGCGCGCTGCCATGGGTGCGCGTCGACAAGCGCTACGTCTTCGACACGCCCGACGGGCCGCGCACCCTGGCCGACCTGTTCGAAGGGCGCAGCCAGCTCATCGTGCAGCACTTCATGCTCGGCCCGGGATGGGAGCAGGGCTGCGTGGGCTGCTCCTACATGGCGGACCACACCGACGGCATGACGGTGCATCTCGAGCACCGCGACATCGCATGGGTCGCGATCTCGCGCGCGCCACTGGCGGAGATCGAACGCTTCCAGCGCCGCATGGGCTGGAAGTTCAACTGGGTGTCGTCGAACGGCAGCCCCTTCAACCACGACTTCGGCGTCAGCTTCACGCCCGAGGAGACGGCGCGCGGCGAGGTCTACTACAACTATGCGATGCAGGCCTTTCCGCACGAGGAAGCGCCCGGCATCAGCGTCTTCTACAAGGACGAGTCAGGCGAGGTGTTCCACACCTACTCCACCTACGGCCGCGGCGTGGAAGTGATGATGGGCGCCTACAACATGGTGGACCTCACGCCCAAGGGCCGAGATGAAGGCGATGCAGGCATGGGATGGGTGCGCCACCACGACCGCTACGAGCCGGCGCCGAAGAAGAGCTCGGCGGCCGCCGGGTCGTGCTGCAGCTCGCACGGCTGACAGGCGCACGGCGGGCGATGGGGCAAGCGTCATGGCACAGCTCTGGCCCTGGCTGGTGGTCGCGGGCAGCGGCGCCCTTCATGGGCTCAACCCCGCCACCGGCTGGATGTTCGCTGCGGTCTGGGGCCTGCGCTCGGGCGACCGGTCGCAGGCGCTGCGGGCGCTGACGCCGATCGCCGGCGGGCATGCGGCATCGATCGCATTGGTCGCCGTGGCGGTGGCGCTCGGCGTGTCGATGGACCGCGCGCTGCTGCAGGCCATGGCCGCGGGGCTGCTCGTGATCGTGGCGCTCGTGCATCTGTCGGGCCGGAAGTCGCGCCACCCCGATCCGCCTGCGCACGGGCACGGCCCGGTCGGGCATGCGGGCCTGGCGCTCTGGTCCTTCATGATGTCCAGCGCGCACGGCGCGGGCTTGATGCTGGTGCCGGCGCTGGTCCCGCTGTGCATGGGGAGCGCGCCGGGACAGGCGAGCACCGCGTCGGGCGCGCTGGCGCTGGCGCTCGCGGCAGTGGGGATTCACACGGCGGCGATGCTCGCGGTGACCGCCCTGGTCGCCACCGGCATCTGCCACGGTTTCGATGGCGGCAGACGCCTGGTGCGAAAGCTCAATCGAGCTGGAGCTTCTGCTTCGTCACGACTTCCTTGTAGACCTGGTACTCGGCCTTGATCTGCGCGGCGAACTGCTCGGGCGTGTTGGCGACGATCAGCGAGCCGGTGTCCTCGATGCGCTTGCGCACCGCCGGATCCTCGACCGCCTTCTTGACGGCGGCGTTGATCTTGTCGACCACTTCCTTGGGCAGCCCCTTCGGACCGAGGATGCCGTAGTAGGCCATGCGGTTCACCGGCTCCAGGCCGACTTCCTTGAAGGTCGGCACGTCGGGCAGTTCCTTGAGCCGCTGCGGCGCCGCGACCACGATCGGCACCAGCCTGCCGCTCTTGATGAAGGGCAGCGCCGAAGGAATGTTGTCGAACATGATCGGCACCTGGCCCGCCACCACGTCGTTGAGCGCCGGGCCCGCGCCGCGATACGGGATGTGGGTCACGTAGGTGTTGGTGAGGCTCTTGTAGAGCTCCATCAGCAGGTGGCCGATGCCGCCCGTGCCCGACGAGGCGTACGAATACTTGCCCGGGTTCTTCTTGATCGCGGCGAGGAACTCGGCGTAGTTCTTCGCCGGGAAGCCCGGATGCACCGCGATGATGTTCGGCGTTGCCGCGATGTTGATGATCGGCGTGAAGTCGTTGATCGGGTCGTACGGCGTCTTCGGGTTGATCGCCGGATTCGCCGCCGTGCTCGACACCGTCGCGATGCCGAGCTTGTAGCCATCCGGCGCGGCGCGCGCGGTCTCGGCCGCGCCGACGATGCCGCCGCCGCCCGCCTTGTTGATCACCACCACGCTCTGCCCCAGCGCCTTGGTCAGCGGTTCGGCAATCACGCGCGCGACGATGTCGGTGGTGCCGCCCGGCGCGAACGGCACCTGCAGTTCGATGGACCGGTTCGGGTAACTGCTCTGCGCCCAGCTGGACCCTGCGACCGCGAACAGCGCGGCTGCGCCGGCGAACGCATTCCATTGACGACGGTTCATTGAATGGCCTCCTTGAGCCAAGAAGAAACGAAAAGTCTGGATGCTAGCGGCTCGCTCGCCGCGCTACCTCGTGGATAACCCACAAGAGACCAGCGTTTATCCTCGACCGGGTGAACTATGCGCAGCTTCTCTTCCCGGACTTCTCACTCATCGCCTGCGGCTGGCTCCTGTGCCGCTACACCGCACTCAACCGCCTCGTGTGGGACCAGGTCGAAAGCCTCGTCTACTATTTCCTCTTCCCGGTGCTGCTGTTCCATTCGATCGTGCGCAGCCCGCTCGACTTCAACGCCACCTCGAACCTGCTGACAGCGGGCGTCGGCGTCGGGCTCTCGGGCATCGCGCTCGCTTACGCCCTGCCCTTCCTGCCGCTGATCGGCGCGCGCATCGACCGGCGCGAGCACGCGGCGAGCGCGCAGATCGCCTTCCGCTTCAACTCGTTCATCTGCCTCGCGCTCGCGGGCCGCGTGGGCGGACCCGAGGGGCTCTTGATGATCGCGGTGCTGATCGGCGTGTGCGTGCCGATGTTCAACATCGCCGCGGTGTGGCCGATGGCGCGGCATGCTGGGGCCGGCTTCGCGCGCCAGCTCGCGCGCAATCCGCTCATCATCGCGACGGTCACCGGGCTCATCGCCAACCTGCTGGGGCTGGCGGTGCCGACGTGGCTCGAACCCACGCTCGCGCGCATCGGGGCGTCATCGCTCGCGCTGGGGCTGATGGCGGCCGGCGCTGGCATGCAGTTCGCGTCGCTCGCACGCGGCAAGCTGCTCGCGGTCTCGCTGCTCGCGATCCGTCATCTGGCCCTGCCGCTCATCGGCTGGAGCCTCGCGGTCGCGCTCAAGCTCGACGCGGCGCAGGCAGCAGTGCTGATGACCTTCGCCGCGGTGCCGACCGCATCGAGCGCCTACGTGCTCGCGGCGCGCATGGGCTACAACGGGCCCTACGTCGCGGGGCTGGTCACGCTTTCGACGCTGCTGGGCGTGGCGAGCCTGCCCTTTGCGCTGTCGCTGATCTCGCGCTGAGGCCGGCCCTGCCGGAAAGCGCGCCAGCGGCTACGATGCGCCGATGCGCTACTTCCTCGCCGCCGTCGCTGCAGCGTCGCTCGCGGGCGCCGCGCAGGCGCAGGACTACACGCGCTATCAGGGCGCATGGAACGGCTCTTTCCTGCTCTACTTCGCGCAGCAGGACGGCGGTGCGCTGGGGCCGCCCATGGTCTACCCCGGCACGCTCCAGATCGAGCAGGACGGCACCGTGCACGGCAGCGTGCCCGATGCGGCCTGCCTGATGGCCGGCACGAGCGCCGACTACGTATCGCCGGTCAACGCGACGATCGACCTCGACGTGAGCGGCTGTCACGACGTGCGCTTCAACGGCCGCTACAGCGGCAAGCTGCTGAACAATCCGGCGCTGAAATACGCCTCGATCCGGCTGAGCTCCACGCACTCGCTCGAAACCGGCACCGCGCAGATCTCCGCCATCATCCGGCACTGAGACCGAGCGCCCATTCGACATGCTCGCGCACCAGCGCGCTCGGGTGCGACAGGCGCGTTTCCAGCGCTGCGCGGGCGCTTTCATCGCCCGCACGCAGCGCATTGCCGAGCGCGATCGCCACGTTGCGCAGCCAGCGTTCATGGCCGATGCGGCGGATCGGACTGCCCTCGGTGTGGCGCAGGAATTCTTCTTCGCTCCAGGCGAAGAGCTCGGCCAGCTGCCGGCCGGTGAGCCCTTCGCGCGCATCGAAATCCGGCAGCGCGCTCTGCCTGGCGAACTTGTTCCACGGGCAGATGAGCTGGCAGTCGTCGCAGCCGTAGACGCGGTTCGCCATCAGCGGCCGCAACTCCACCGGGATCGGCCCCGCATGCTCGATGGTGAGGTAGGAAATGCAACGCCGCGCGTCGAGCCGGTAGGGCGCGATGATGGCCCCCGTCGGGCAGACGTCGATGCAGGCGCGGCAACTGCCGCAATGCGCGCCGACCGGCTCGCTCGGCGGCAGCGCCATGTCGACGTAGATCTCGCCGAGGAAGAACATCGACCCGGCCTCGCGGTCCAGCACCAGCGTGTGCTTGCCGCGCCAGCCCTGGCCGCTGCGCGATGCGAGCTCGGCTTCGAGCACCGGTGCGGAGTCGGTGAAGGCGCGGTGGCCGAAGGGTCCGACCTCCTCTGCGATGCGCTCCGCCAGCTTCGAGAGGCGCGAGCGCAGGACCTTGTGGTAGTCCCTTCCGCGCGCGTAGAGCGACACGATGCCTTCGCCGCGCCGCTCGAGCCGCGCGAACTCCACGGCCTGCCAGCCGTCGGGCGTGCCGCGCGGCAGATAGTCCATGCGCGCGGTGATCACCGACACCGTGCCCGGCACCAGCTCGGCCGGACGTGCGCGCCGCATGCCATGCGCGGCCATGTAGTGCATCTCGCCGTGAAAGCCCTCTGCAAGCCACTGCCTGAGGCCCGGCTCGGCACTCGACAGATCGACACCCGCAACCCCGATTTGGGAGAATCCAAGTTCCCGGGCCAGCGCCCGAATCCGACTCACGAGTTGATGGCTGCCGATCACCTGCCGATTGTAGAAACGCACAGCGTCACGCGCGTCTGGCGCACTGAATCCGACACGCAAGCATTGGCTCGCGCGCTCGCGTCATCGCCGGCGCTGCGTGATGCGTTCATCTCACTGCAGGGCGATCTCGGCGCGGGCAAGACCACCTTCGTGCGCCACTTGCTGCGTTCGCTCGGCATCACGGGCCGCATCAAGAGCCCGACCTATGCAGTGGTGGAACCGCACGAGGCACCCGATGGACTCGCGATCTTTCATTTCGACTTCTACCGCTTCAGCGATCCGCGCGAATGGGAAGACGCGGGCTTCCGCGACATCTTCGCGGGCCCCGGCGTCAAGCTGGCCGAATGGCCCGAGAACGCCGCAGGGCGCATCCCGCTTGCGGATCTTGCTATTAAAATCGAAGCAATGACCGACGACACCCGCACCGTGACCCTGCGCGCCAATACCGAGCGCGGCAGCCGGTTGCTCAACGCTGCATGAGCGCCGCGCCGGGCCGCCCCAAGCAAGCTCGGCCTTGCAGGCCGCGCCGCTGCGAGACGCAGCGGCTCTTTATGCCGTCCAAGCCTGCGCAGGCAGGCTTGGAGCCGCGGCATTCAGCCCCCTCGGGGGGCAGCGAGGACACGTCAGTGCCGAGCGTGGGGGCTTCATGAACGCCGAAGGATTCAAACGCCGCGCACTGCTGCAAGGCGGCAGTCTCGCCCTCCTGCTCGGCATTCACGAGATCGCGCGCGGCGCGACCATCGTCGCGGTGCGCGTCTGGCCCGCCGAGGATTACACGCGCGTCACCATCGAATCCGACGGGCGATTGAATTCACAGCAGCTCGTCGTCGGCAATCCGCCCCGGCTCGCGGTGGACATCGAGGGCATCGACCTCAACCCCGCGCTTCGCGAGCTGGTCGGCAAGATCAAGCCCGACGACCCCTACATCAACGGCCTGCGCGTCGGCCAGTTCGCGCCGAGCGTGGTGCGGATCGTGTTCGATCTCAAGCAGGCGGTCGCGCCGCAGGTCTTCTCGCTCGCGCCGGTGGCGGCCTATCGCGACCGGCTGGTGCTCGACCTCTATCCGCAGAAGCCGATCGATCCGCTCGAGACCTTCATCGCCGAGCGCATGCGCGAGGTGCCAAAGACGCAGGCATCGCGCAATGCACCGCCGGTCGCCGAGGCGCCTGCCGCAGCGAGCGCCGGCAGCGAAGCGCCCGATCCGCTCGGCGACCTGATGGCGCAGCAGTCGGTGCGCGCGTCGCAGCAGCCCTCTTCCGCCGCGTCCGCTGCTGCGGCCGGGCGCGCGCCTGCCGGCGGCCTGCCGCTGCAGGTCCCGCCGGTGGCCAGCGCCCCGCCCCCCGCGCCCGCGCCCGCGCGCGGCGGCGCGATGCCGAACCAGACCGACCGCATCATCATCGTCGCACTCGACCCCGGCCACGGCGGCGAGGACCCGGGCGCGATCGGCTCGAACGGCACGCGCGAAAAGGACATCGTGCTGCAGATCGCGCACCGCCTGCGCGAGCGGATCAACGCGAGCAGCGTCAACGGCAATCCGATGCGCGCCTTCCTCACGCGCGATGCGGACTTCTTCGTGCCGCTCGGCACGCGCGTCCAGAAGGCGCGCCGGGTGCAGGCCGACCTCTTCGTGAGCATCCATGCGGACGCCTTCACCACGCCCGACGCACGCGGCGCGAGCGTGTTCGCGCTGAGCCAGGGCGGCGCATCGAGCAGCGCCGCGCGCTGGCTCGCGAACAAGGAAAACCAGGCCGACAAGGTCGGCGGCGTGAACGTGGGCGACCACGAGGTGCAGGTGCAGCGCGCGCTGCTCGACATGAGCACCACGGCGCAGATCAACGACAGCCTGCGTCTCGGCGGCGCGATGCTCGGGGAAATCCGCGGCATCGGGGCGCGCCTGCACAAGGGGCAGGTCGAACAGGCCGGTTTCGCGGTGCTCAAGGCGCCGGACATCCCGAGCGTGCTGGTCGAGACCGCCTTCATCAGCAACCCCGAGGAAGAAAGCAAGCTGCGCAGCACGGCCTACCAGGAAGACCTCGCGGATGCGCTGATGCGCGGCATTCAGCGCTACTTCGCGCAGAACCCGCCCCTGGCACGCAGCCGGCAGTTGTAGCCCCGGTGCAGCGACCGCTCACTTGAGCTCGATCTGCGGGTGCCGCACCGGCAGCTGTTCCTTGGCGCCGCAAGAGCGCATCGAGGCCTTCTTGAGGTTGTCGATCTCGCCCTTCGATGCGGGCGGTGAAGCGCGGAACGCGGTCGCGAAGGCCTCGGCGCTGCAGCTGCAGAAGTCGCCATGGCTCGGCTGCCGGCTGGCGTTCGAGATGCAGTCCTGCCGGAACCACGCATAGATGCTCGATTTCGCGGCCGGGCATTGCTGCAGCAGCTTGTAGTCGCGCACGAGCGCCCGGCGACGGAAGGTGGAGCCGGTTTCCTTCACGGCCTCCCTGTAGCCTTCGGTGAGGCAGCGGCAGTCGTAGAGCTCGGGGTAGTCCTCGTTCTTGGCGCAGGCGACCGCGAAGCGCTGCACCTCGCGCTCCAGCTTGGCCGCGGGCGCCGCGCCCGCACCGTGCGCGCACGCCAGCGCCGCAGCCACCACCAGCAACGCGCGTATCGCGCATATCGCGCGCCAGGCCCCGTTCATCCGTTCTCCTCTGGAGCCGCCACGCGGCGGCGACGATGACGATGTTGCCGGGTCTTGCGCCGGATGTATATGGCGGCTTCCACGAAAGTTGAAACGTGACGGCGTGACGGACCATCCAATGGGCAAGAGAAGCACGCATGTCACACATCGCATCCACTCCCACACCTTCATGCCCGCCCTCGCCGCAGGACTCCGATGCCGGGCTCGCGGTCCGCGCCGCCGGCGGCGAAGGGCAGGCCTTCGCGCTCATCATGCGGCGGCACAACCAGCTGCTGTTCCGCACCGCACGCAGCATCCTGCGGAACGACGACGAAGCGGAGGACGCTCTGCAGGAAGCGTACCTGCGCGCCTGGCGCGCGATCGGCAGCTTCCGCGAGGAGGCCCGCCTCTCGACCTGGCTCGCGCGCATCGTCATCAACGAAGCCCTCGCGCGCCTGCGCCGCCATGGCGCCCAGGTGATCCCGCTCGACAGCGCGATCGATGCCGCCGCCGATACCGGCGAGCCATGGGAGGAAGCCGATCCCGACCTTCAACCGGAGCGCATGGCCATGCGGCAGGAAATCCGAAACCTCATCGAGCGCCGCATCGACCGGCTGCCCGAGGCCTACCGCACCGTGTTCATGCTGCGCGCGGTCCAGGAGATGAGCGTTTCGGAAACCGCCGAGGCGCTCCAGCTCAACGAGGCCACGGTGCGTACGCGCTTCCTGCGTGCGCGCGGCATGCTGCGCGAGCACCTTTCGCGCGACATCGACCTTGCGCTCGGCGACGCCTTCTCGTTCGCCGGCGCACGCTGCGACCGCATCGTGGCCGGCGTGCTCGCAAGAATTGACCCGACCCACCACTGAAGGGAGCCATCATGTCGTTCTTCCGGATGCCAACGACCGCCGCCGCGCGGCGTCTCTTTCTCGGCCAGACGGGGCTCGTGCTCTCCGGCACGGCAGTCGCGCTGCTGGCCGGCGACCATGCGCTCGCGGCCAAGGCCGGTGGCGACGGCGCCAACGACGTGCGCATCCTCAACACCGCGCTGGGCGCGGAGCTCGAGGCCGTCGCGGCCTATCAGCTCGGCGCCGAAAGCAAGCTGCTCGAGAAACCGGTGCTCGACCTGGCGACCACCTTCCAGGGCCATCACAGGCAGCATGCGGAACTGCTCGCCGCGACCATCTCGAAGCTGGGCGGCAAACCCGTCACGGCCAAGTCGAAATACGACTTTCCGGCCGAGCAGCTCAAGTCGCAGGCCGACGTGCTGCGCTTCGCGGCGAAGCTCGAACAGGGGGCGGTCAGCGCCTACCTGGGCGCGGTGCCGCTGTTCCACGAGCGCGATCTCTCGAAGGCGGCCGCCAGCATCCTCGGCGACGAGGCGATGCACTGGGCCGTGCTGCGCCAGGCCGTGGGCGAGCCGCCCGTTCCTGCGGCTTTCGTGTCGTGAATGCGCGCCGCATGGCGACGGCGGTCGCGCTGGCCGCCGGCGCGGCCGTGCCTGCGTTCGCGGCACCGGACGTGGCGCGCGGCGAAGAGATCTACGCGCGATGCATGGCCTGCCACGCACTCGCCAGCGACCGCGTCGGCCCGCGGCATTGCGGACTCTTCGGCCGGCGCGCGGGCAGCATCCCGGGCTACCCCTACTCGGATGCGATGAAGAACTCGCGCATCGTGTGGAACGACAAGACGCTGGACCGCTTTCTCGCGAATCCGCCCGCCACCGTGCCCGGCACCACGATGACCTATGCCGGGGTCGCCGACCCTGCCGAGCGCGCCGACCTGATCGCGTACCTTCGGCACGCCAATGAGACCCCGGCCTGCGGAAGCCGCGCCGAAGCCAGCCGCAGCGCCACTCGCTAAGATCCGGGGTTCGCCATGGCAGCCCCACGCATTCCACGACCTTCGACGCGCCGCTTCACGTGGCTGCTGTGGGTCATGCTGCTCATTCCGGTGGCGCAGGCCGCCAGCCTATGGCACGGCGTGTCTCATGTGGCGCCAGCGGTCCAGGCAGTCCAGCAGGGCGCGCCGACACCCGACGGGCCGCTGTCGCAGGCAGACCACTGCGACCTCTGCCTCATGGCGGCCACCATTCACGGCGGTGCGCTGCCCAGCGCGCCGATCCTGCTCCCGCACCCGCCCGCACGGCACGAAGCGCCGCTCGCGGCTTTCGCCGCCGGCTGGCCGGGATCGCCCGCGCATCCCTACCGCAGCCGCGCGCCGCCCGCTTCCTCGCTCTGATCCGTCGGTCCCACGCCCGCCCGCGCCCCGCGCGGGGCGGGCGCTCTCCAACGTTCCTGCGAGGAGCCTCCGCTCATGCAATTCCTTTCCCGGGCCGGCCTCGTGCTGGCCCTGGCCATGCCGCTCGGCGCACTGGCCGAACCCACGTCCTCCGACGTCGACGCGCTTCGACGGGAGATCCAATCCATGCGCGCCGACTACGAAGCGCGCCTGCAGGCGCTCGAACAGCGCGTCAAGGCGGCCGAGGCCGCCGCGGCGCAGCCGCCCGCCGGCGCCAGTACGGGCGGCACCGCCAGCGCCGCGGCCGCACCGCTCGCCCCCCCACCACCCGCCGCGGCGGCCGTCGCTTCGACGGCTGGCGGTGGCGGTGGCGCGAACTCCTTCAATCCCGCGCTGTCGCTGATCCTCTCGGGTGCCTACACGCGCACGTCGCAGGACCCGGCGAACTACGCGATCACCGGCTTCCCGCTGCCGCCGAACGCAGAGATCGGGCCCGGCACCCGCGGCTTCAGCCTCTCGGAATCGGAGCTCGGCTTCTCGGCCAGCATCGACCCCTGGCTGCGCGGTGCGGCCAACATCGCGCTCAATCCGGACAACTCCGTGTCGGTCGAGGAAGCCTTCATCCAGACGACCTCGCTCGACAACGGGTTCTCGCTCAAAGCGGGCCGCTTCTTCTCGGGCATCGGCTATCTCAATTCGCAGCATTCCCACACCTGGGACTTCGTCGACAACCCGCTTGCCTACCAGGCGATGCTCGGCACGCAGTACGGCGACGACGGCCTGCAGCTGACCTGGATCGCGCCGATCGACCACTACATCGAGCTCGGCGCCGAGATCGGCCGGGGCCGCACCTTTCCGGGCAGCGATTCGAGCAGCAACGGCGCCGGCATGACCGCGCTGACCTTGCATACCGGTGGCGACATCGGCGACAGCAGCAACTGGCGCGCGGGCGTCTCGGTGCTCAACGCCAAGGCGAACAACCAGGCCCTGGTCTCGACGAACGCGGCGGGCGCGACGGTGAACGACATCTTCAACGGCGACACCCGCGTGTGGGTGCTCGATGGCGTGTGGAAGTGGGCACCCAACGGCAACGCCACGCGGACCAACTTCAAGCTGCAGGGCGAATACCTGCACAGCACGCGCAACGGCAACCTGCTCTACGACGTCGGCAACACCGATGCCTTCGGCGACTATCGCGTGGCGCAATCGGGCTGGTACGTGCAGGGCGTCTACCAGTTCATGCCGCGCTGGCGCGTCGGCCTGCGCACCGAAAGGCTCGACCCCGGCACGCCGAGCTTCGGGCTCGCCTCCACCGCACTGTTCAGCGACTACCGGCCGCGCAAGAACTCGATCATGGTCGACTTCAGCCCGAGCGAGTTCTCGCGCATCCGGCTGCAGTTCGCGCAGGACCGCGCGCGCGAAGGCTTCACCGACAACCAGATCACCCTGCAATACCAGATGAGCCTCGGCGCCCACGGCGCCCACAACTACTGATCGACCCACGAACAAGGAGCACACCATGAACTACCGCTCTCGCCTTCCCCTCATCGCCCTGCTGGCCGCACCGCTGATGCTGCTGGCCGCGCCCGCGCAGGCTGCGCTGCGCGTCTTCGCCTGCGAGCCCGAATGGGGCGCGCTCGCGCAGGAGCTCGGCGGCAATCTCGTCGACGTCTCGGTCGCGACCAATGCGCTGCAGGACCCGCACCAGATCCAGGCCAAGCCGAGCCTGATCGCCCGCGCGCGCAGCGCCGACCTCGTGGTCTGCACCGGCGCCGAGCTGGAGATCGGCTGGCTGCCGGTGCTGCTGCAGCAGTCGGGCAACGCGAAGGTGCAGCCCGGCCAGCCAGGCAACTTCGCCGCTGCCGACTTCGTGCGCAAGCTCGAAGTGCCGACGCAGGTCGACCGCTCGCAGGGCGACGTGCACGCGGCGGGCAACCCGCACATCCAGACCGATCCGCGCAACATCGCGCTGGTCGCGACCGCGCTCGGCAAGCGGCTTGCGCAGGTCGATCCGGGCAACGCGGCCGAGTACGCGAAGCGCGGCGCCGACTTCGGCCAGCGCTGGCAGCAGGCGATGGCGCGCTGGAGCACGCAAGCCGCGCCGCTCAAGGGCGCGCCCGTCGTCTCGCAGCACAACGCCTTCGTCTATCTCTACGACTGGCTCGGCATGAAGGAGGTCGCGGTGCTGGAGCCCAAGCCCGGCGTCGAGCCCACGGCCTCGCATCTGCAGGAGGTGCAGGCGACGCTCAAGGGCACGCCCGCGAAGATGGTGATCTACGCCGCCTACCAGGACTCGCGGCCCTCGGACTGGCTCAGCAAGAACGCGGGCACCCCGGCGGTCAAGCTGCCCTTCACCGTGGGCGGCACCGACGGCGCGAAGGACCTGTTCGGCCTCTTCGACGACACGCTCGCGCGGCTGCTCGGCGCCGGGACGAAGTCGTGAACTGGAGCTCGCTCGACGCCGGCATCCTCGGCCCGGCGCTGATCGCCGGCCTGCTGGTGCTCGCCACGCACGTGCCGCTGGGCATGCAGGTGCTGGACCGGGGCATCGTGTTCATCGACCTCGCGATCGCCCAGATCGCGGGCCTCGGCGTGATCGCCGCCGACGCCTTCGGCATGCCCGAGGGCGGCGTCGCGGTGCAGGCGGCGGCCGTCACCGCGGCGCTGCTCGGCGCCTGGCTGCTCACGTGGACCGAACGCCGCGCACCGCAGCAGCAGGAGGCGCTGATCGGCGTGATGTTCATCCTCGCGGCCTGCGCCGGCATCCTGCTGCTGGCGAGCAATCCGCACGGCGGCGAGCATCTGAAGGACCTGCTGGTCGGCCAGATCCTGTGGGTCAACAAGACGCAACTGCTGTGGCTCGGCGGCATCTCCGCCGTGCTGCTGGTCGCGATGCGGCTCGGATGGATCGCGCGGCTGGGCCGCTTCGGCTTCTACGCGGCCTTCGCGCTCGCGGTGACGGCCTCGGTGCAGCTCGTCGGCGTGTACCTCGTGTTCTCGAGCCTCATCATCCCGGCGCTCGGCACCCGGGCGCACGACGGGGCGCGGCGGCTGCGCATCGCCTACGTCGTGGGCGCGCTGGGCTACGCGCTCGGGCTCGCGCTGTCGGCGCTGTTCGACCTGCCTTCGGGCGCGGTGATCGTGTGGACCCTCGCGGCCTGCGCGCTCGCGGGCGCGCTGGTGCTGCGGCCGCGCCTCGTTCAGAGCTTGTAGGTCGACAGCAGGATGCTGGTCTCGCTGTTCGAGATCCCGGGGATCGAGCGGATCGCGGTCAGAACGCGGTCGAAGGCTTCGAGCGTGTCCGCGCGCAACTCGGCCAAGAGGTCCCAGCGGCCGTTGGTGGAATGCAGCGTGATCACGTTCGGATGGCCCCGCAGCGCGCGGCGCACCTCGTCGCCGTTGGGGCCGTCGACCTCGATGCTCATCATCGCGCGGATGCGGTAGGCCTCCGCATCGGGCCGCAGGCGCACCGTGTAGCCGACGATGGTGCCCTCGGCCTCCAGCTTCGCGATGCGGTTCTGCACTGTCGCGCGCGCCACGCGCAGCTTCTGCGCCAGCGCCACCACCGACAGGCGGGCGTTGTCCCTGAGGAGCGCGATGAGCTGACGGTCGATGTCGTCCATGACATGGCATTTTGCTATTCATATCTAGCAGATTGCAAGCTTAATCGCTGGATTTGACAGGTTGAGGGGTTCAATCTGGCACCGCCGGGCGGAACAATGAGCTCATCCGACCAATGCCCTGCGCCCCGCAAGGAGAGCCTCATGACCCGCTTCATCGATGTCCCCACCATGTCCCGCCTGATCCAGGACGTCGGCGTGATCCCGTTCATCGGCGAGCTCTCCGACGTGATCCGCGAGGACTTCATCCGCTGGGCCGACTTCGACAAATCGGCCCGCCTGGCGAGCCACTCCGACATCGGCGTGATCGAGCTGATGCCGGTCTCCAGCGCCAAGACCTATGCCTTCAAGTACGTCAACGGCCACCCGAGCAACACCGCGAAGGGCCTCTACACGGTGATGGCCTTCGGGGTGCTGGCGGAAGTGGACACCGGCTATCCGGTGCTGCTGTCCGAGCTCACCGTCGCGACCGCGCTGCGCACCTGCGCGACCTCGCTGATGGCGGCGCGCGCGCTCGCACGGCCCGACGCGCGGCGCATGGCGCTGATCGGCAACGGCGCGCAGAGCGAGTTCCAGGCGCTCGCCTTCCATGCGCATCTGGGCATCGACGAGATCGCGGTCTACGACGTCGATCCGCGCGCCACGGACAAGCTGGTTCGCAACCTCTCGGTCTATCCGCAGCTGAAGCTGATCCGCTCTGCATCGACCGCCGAAGCGGTGCGCGGCGCCGACATCGTGACCACGGTCACCGCCGACAAGACCTACGCCACCATCCTCACGCCCGACATGATCGAGCCGGGCATGCACATCAACGCGATCGGCGGCGACTGCCCCGGCAAGACCGAACTGCACGTGGACGTGCTGCGCCATGCGCGCGTGTTCGTCGAGTACGAGCCGCAGACGCGCATCGAAGGCGACATCCAGCAGTTGCCGAAGGACTTCCCGGTGATCGACCTGTGGCGCGTGCTTGCCGGCATCGAAGCGGGCCGCCAGCATCCATCGCAGGTCACCGTGTTCGACTCGGTGGGCTTCGCGCTCGAGGACTATTCCACCTTGCGCTACGTGTTCGACCAGGCCATGTCGCGCGACATGGGCGTCGACGTCGAACTCGTGCCGGCGGCCGACGACCCGAAGGACCTGTTTCGATACACCCGCCCCGGCGCTTCGCGCGCAGTGATGCGCCGCGTGGCCTGAACTCCCCGTCACCAGAGAGAGGAACCGCACCCGTGTCCACGCTCCGCTCCATCCAGGCCCCCTCTGCCATCGTCATGATCCGCCCGCATGGCTTCACCCCCAATCCCGAAACCGCGGCGGACAACGCATTCCAGACGCGTGCCGGGAATCCGCGGAGGCCCTCGCGCGTTCGGCCTACCGCGAAGTGACCGCGGCTGCCGAGCGCCTCGAAAGCGAAGGCGTGCGAGTGCACCTCTTCGAGGACCGCGGCGAGCGCGACACGCCGGACTCGGTGTTCCCGAACAACTGGTTCTCCACGCATCCGGGCGGCCACGTCGCGCTCTATCCGATGTACTGCGAGAACCGCCGCCGCGAGCGCCGCCCGGAGATCATCGAGACGCTCAAGGCCGATTACCGCGTGCAGGAGGTGATCGACTACTCGGGCCTCGAGCACGACGGGCTCTTCCTCGAAGGCACCGGCGCGATGGTGCTCGACCACATGGCGCGCGTGGCCTACGTCGCACGCTCGAACCGCGCCGACCAGGTCGCGCTCGAACGCTTCAGCACGCACTTCAATTTCGAACCGATTGCGTTCGACACCTGCGATCCAACGGGCCGGCCGGTCTATCACACCAACGTGCTGATGTGCGTCGCGACCGCGTTCGCGATGGTGGGCCTCGACCTCATCCCGGACCGCCGCCGCGCGGACGAAGTGCGTGCACGGCTCGAAGAATCGGGACGCGAAGTCATCGCCTTGAGCGCCGGACAGATCGCCGACTTCGCAGGCAATGCGATCGAGTTGTCGGGACGCGATGGGCGCATCCTCGCGCTCTCGCAGCGCGCGTGCGCGAGCCTCACCGCGCCGCAGAAAGCGCTGATCGAGCGCTCCGCGCGACTCGTGCCGCTCGCGGTGCCGACGGTGGAAATGGCCGGCGGCTCGGTGCGCTGCATGATCGCGGGCATTCACCTTGCACCGAGGCAGCGCGACGCGCAACGCCTGCACTGATGCCCTGCGCGCAATTTGTCGTTCACGTGCCGATAGCGCATTCGTTCAAGACACCGGGGTCATTTCCTACACGTGCGCACAGCCGTCTCCGGAGAATGAAGTTCACCAATCACTGAAAGGTGAACATCATGAAGACGAGACTTTGGATCACGGCTGCGGCTGCCACTGCGATCTTGACCTTGGCAGGCTGCGCCGCAGGACCGAACGAGCAGTTGGGCACGGCAGGCGGCGCAGTGGGCGGCGCGGTGATCGGCCACGCGATCGGCGGCAACACCGCATCGACGGTGGGCGGCGCGGCAGTCGGTGGCTTGATCGGCAACCAGGTCGGCCGCAGCGCCGACCAACGCAACTACTACTACGGCCGGGACTACTACCCGAGCAACAGCTACTACCCGAACAACGGACCTCGTTACTGAGCGGCCCGGACAAACGAAAAAGCGCGCCTTCGGGCGCGCTTTCTTGTTGTGGGAATCGCTTGTCCGTCAGCGCGCTGCGGAAGCACTGCGCGAGCCGCGCCATGCACCGAAGATCGCGATCAATCCGGGGATGAGGATCAGGCCCCAGATGATCTTCTCCAGATGCTCGCGCACCAGCGGCAGGTTGCCGAAGAAGTAGCCCGCGGTCGTGATGCCCAGCACCCAGATCAAGCCGCCCACGACGTTGAACAAGGTGAACCTGCCGCGCGTCATCTCGGCCACGCCGGCCACGAAAGGCGCGAAGGTGCGGATGA